>NZ_JBBUTI010000001.1:0-653337 GCF_038066635.1 Ideonella margarita
TCGGGTACATCCCACCCGCAGAGGCTGAGGCAAACTACTACCGGCAACTCGCCAGTCAGACTGCCTTGACGGAAGCCTGACTTAACCCAACGGGCCTCCATGAAACCCGGGGCGCTTCACTTTGGCGTTTCTGGGCCTCTCTGAATCATCGCGTCATCCATCTGCGCGCCATCACGCACGGGCTGCCTGGCGCGGATTTCGCAAGTCGCAGCCGCCCGGCCGGAACCTTGCGGCGCCCGGGTAATCCCTGCAGGTTGCTGCGCTTGAAACCGCAGCCTCCCGCCCCACCTACAATCGCGCCAACCTGCGTGCGCACCTCGCGTGCGGCAGGGCCATTCCACAAGGATTTTCAGACGTGTTCATTTCCGACGCTTACGCCCAAACCGCACCTGCCGCCGCTGCCGCTGGCGGCGCCTCCAGCCTGATGCAATTCCTGCCGCTGGTGCTGATGTTCGTGGTGCTGTACTTCATCATGATCCGCCCGCAGATGAAGCGCCAGAAAGAGCACAAGGCCATGATCGACGCCCTCGCCAAGGGTGATGAAGTCGTGATCGGTGGCGGCATCCTGGGCCGTGTGTCCAAGATCTCTGACAGCCTGATCCACGTTGAAGTGGCCAAGGACGTCGAGATTCAGGTGCAGCGCGCCTCCGTCGTGCAAGTGCTGCCCAAGGGCTCCCTGAAGTAAATCTGTTGCGAGCGGGCGGCTTCAACGCCGCTCGCCCTTCGTCACATGGCGCGGCCCACCGGGGCAGCGAACATTCCCATGAATCGTTACCCCTTGTGGAAGTACGTTGTCCTGGCGCTCGCGCTGGTCATCGGCCTGATCTACACCCTGCCCAACTTCTTTGGCGAAGCGCCTGCCGTCCAGGTTTCCAGCGCCAAGGTCACGGTCAAGGTCGACGCCGCCTTTGCCGGCCGCGTTGAAGCCGCCTTGAAGGCCGCCAGCATCAACGCGGACTATGTCCAGTTCGAGGGTAATTCGGTCAAGGCGCGTCTCGCCGATACCGACACCCAGATCAAGGCCAAGGACGTGCTGTCCCAGGCTCTGAACACCGACCCGACCGACCCGTCCTACATCGTTGCGCTGAACCTCGTGTCGCGCTCGCCGCAATGGCTGCGCAGCCTGCACGCCTTGCCGATGTACCTGGGCCTCGACCTGCGCGGTGGCGTGCACTTCCTGATGCAGGTCGACATGAAGTCGGCGTTGACCAAGAAGGCCGAAGCACTCACCGGCGACATCCGCACGTCCCTGCGTGACAAGAACATCCGCCACGCGGGCGTCACCCGTGACGGCAACACCGTCCTGGTCAATTTCCGTGATGCGGGCACCCGCACGGCGGCGCTGAACCTGCTGACCGACACACTGCCAGACGTGCAGTGGACGGAAGGCACCTCGCCCTCCGGCGATCTGAGCCTCAGCGGCAGCTTGAAGCCCCTCGCCGCCATCAAGGTGCAGGAAGCCGCGATCAAGCAGAACATCACCACGCTGCACAACCGCGTGAACGAGCTTGGCGTTGCCGAGCCGGTGATCCAGCAGCAAGGCATCGACCGCGTGGTCGTTCAGCTGCCTGGCGTGCAGGACACCGCCAAGGCCAAGGACATCATCGGCCGCACCGCGACGCTGGAGTTGCGCATGGTCGACGACAGCGCCGAGGCGGCCGCTGCGGCCACCGGTGCGGCGCCCGTGCCGTTCGGTACCGAGCGTTATGTCGAGCGCAGCGGCGGTCCGTTGATCGTCAAGCGCCAGGTCATCCTCACGGGTGACAGCCTGGCCGATGCCCAGCCGGGCTTTGATGACCACCAGCAGCCTGCCGTGCACCTGACGGTGGACGCCAACGGCGGACGCATCATGCGCGACATCTCCCGCGAGAACGTCGGCAAGCGCATGGCCATCCTGCTGTTCGAGAAGGGCAAGGGCGAAGTCATCACGGCCCCGGTGATTCGTGGCGAGCTGGGCAACCGCTTCCAGATCTCCGGCCGCATGACCACCCAGGAAGCCAACGACACGGCGCTGCTGCTGCGCGCGGGCTCGCTGGCTGCGCCGATGGAAATCATCGAAGAGCGCACGATCGGCCCGAGCCTGGGTGCTGAAAACATCAGCATGGGCTTCCACAGCGTGGTGTACGGCTTCGCCGCCATCGCCGTGTTCATGTGCCTGTACTACGCACTGTTCGGCATGTTCTCGACGCTGGCTCTGGCATTCAACCTGCTGATGCTGCTGGCCATCCTGTCGATGCTGCAGGCGACGTTGTCGCTGCCCGGCATTGCCGCCATCGCGCTGGCGCTCGGCATGGCGATTGACGCCAACGTGCTGATCAACGAACGGGTCCGCGAGGAATTGCGGGCTGGTGCGTCACCGCAGGCGGCCATCCATGCGGGCTATGAGCGCGCATGGGCCACCATCCTCGACTCGAACGTCACGACGCTCATCGCAGGCCTGGCCTTGCTGGCCTTCGGTTCCGGCCCGATCCGCGGCTTTGCCGTGGTGCACTGCCTGGGCATCCTGACGTCGATGTTCTCGGCCGTGATGTTCTCGCGCGGCCTGGTGAACCTCTGGTACGGCCGCCAGAAGAAGCTCAAATCGGTGTCGATTGGTCAGGTGTGGCGTCCCGATGGTGACGCTGCCGCCGCCCAATCCGCTGATCCGGTCTGAAGCGCGCTTCAGCCGTTACCTCTCAGGAGTTTCTCCATGGAATTTTTCCGGATCCGGCGCGACATCCCGTTCATGCGGCATGCGCTGGTGTTCAACATCATCTCGGCGCTGACGTTCTTCGCAGCTGTCTTCTTCCTCGTCACCCGGGGCCTGCATCTCTCGATCGAATTCACCGGCGGTACGGTGGTCGAGGTCGAGTACGCGCAGCCGGCCGATCTCGAGCGCACGCGCGCCGTGGTCGAGGCCATGAAGCTGGGCGAAGTGCAGGTGCAGAACTTCGGCACCTCGCGCGACGTGATGATCCGCCTGCCGGTGGATCGCAAGCTCAAGCAGTCGGAGCTTTCCGGCCGCGTCTTTGCCGAGCTGTGCAAGGCCGAGTCAGGTGTCGTCGAGCAGCGTCAGGAAACCACGCCCAAGGGTGAGCAGCTCAGCCGCTCGGCCTGCGTTGCCAAGGGTGTCGAGCCCCTGAAGCTGTCGCGTACCGAATTCGTCGGCCCTTCGGTGGGCGATGAGCTGGCGCAAGACGGCGCCAAGGCCATGATCGTGGTCGTGCTGGGCATCATGGCTTACCTGGCCCTGCGCTTCGAGTGGAAGTTCTCGGTTGCAGCCATCATCGCCAACCTGCACGACATCGTCATCATCCTGGGCTTCTTCGCCTTCTTCCAGTGGGAGTTCTCGCTCTCGGTGCTGGCGGCGGTGCTGGCGGTGCTGGGTTACTCGGTGAATGAGTCGGTGGTGATCTTCGACCGGATCCGCGAGGCCTTCCGGAAGTACCGCAAGCTGGATACGGCGGAAGTCATCGACCACGCGATCACCTCCACCATGAGCCGCACGATCATCACCCACGGGTCGACCCAGATGATGGTCTTGTCGATGTTGCTGTTTGGCGGCCCGACCCTCAAGTTCTTTGCCGTGGCACTGACCATCGGCATCTGCTTCGGCATCTATTCGTCGGTGTTCGTGGCTGCTGCAATTGCCATGTGGCTGGGTGTGAAACGTGAAGATCTCGTCAAGGCGGCACCTGTGCGCGAAGCGGGTGACCCGGACGATCCGAACTCCGGCGCCGTGGTGTAGAGTCAGCGCTGATCTTCGCCCGCGTCGGGCTGCCACCATTGCCTGTACATGCCTGAGAACGCCCCCAGCGACGGATTGATTGGACAAGCCCGGATGTTCTTTGCCGAACATCTGGTGCGCGACGTCCAAGCCTGGCTGGACCAGGCCATGCAGGCGGCCCAGGATGTGGCGGACAAGCCGGCAGAGCGCGCAGTTGCGCAGCAGCGCCGCGACATGTTGCAGGAGTTGATGCAGCGTGGCGCCGACTGGCCGGTCCAGCTGACCGAACAGATCCGCGACCGCATGTCGCTGGCCTCATCACTCAACACCAGTACCGGCGCCTTGCTGTCTTCGCTGCAGGGCGACCGCGCGCTGGAGCTGGTGGACGACGCCACGGTGCAGCGTGAGATCCTGAAGTCCCGGTTGTCGCTCGCCATCATGGACCGCTGCACCTGGGAGTACGCCGACCTGCGTGCCCGCGCCATCCAGATCACGGGCAAGCCTGAACTCGACGACGATGACCTGCTGCGCCCCTTGAGCCTGGCGCGCTGCGTGATCCGCTCGTGGACCGACGCCGGCCTGTCCCTCGACGCCTGGCAAGTGGTTCACGACGTGATGCAACCGGCTGTGGCCAAGCGCTGCGAAGAGGCCTATCACGAAACCAATCGCTGGCTGGTTGAGCGGGGCGTGATGCCCGAGGTCGACCTGCGCCAGTTCATTCGTCGCGCCGATGGCTCGCCCACGCAAGTGGCCGGGCTTGATTCAACCCGCGGCGCCGAAGCGACGATCCAGGCGTCCGGCGACGATGTGGCGGCCACCCATGCCAACGCTGGTTCGGCCCCCGTGTCCGTCAGCGCCGCGCTCAAGAGCGTGCTGCCTGACCTGGTGGCCCCTGCCGCCCAGGCTGCCGCTCAGCAACGTGCCTTGTCGATGCGTCCGGCCTTTGGTGGAGGTGCCAACAACGGCGGTGGCAACAACGGCGGTGGTGCCGTGCAAGGCGGCGGCAACGCATCAGGCCAAGCGGCTGGAGGCCCGGGCTGGCAAGGCACCCAAACTGCTGGTGCTGGTTTTTCCGGGGCGCAGCACGCCAGCGAACCGCAGGGCGCCCATGTCGCCAACGGCGACACCGGCGGACAAGCCTACTCATCGGGCGGCCCGATGTCGGGGCATGTTCACACCGGCATGAGCTTCGATGAAACCCGCATGATGACGCGCCAGGCGCCCAGCCTCGGGCAGCCGCACATCGTGCTGGAGCGATTCAGCGACATCATGGAGCGGCACGTGCCGGGCTTCCGTGATGTGGCCAATGCCAGGCCGGCTTCGGCGCAACTGGCGCACGCAATGGCGCAGGCCCAGGAACGCCTGGTCGCCAAGGCTGAGGCCGGGGTGGTCGTCAACTCCTCGGGCTCCGTGCTCGACGGTGGGGTATCGCCGTCGGCCCTGATGCGCGAGTTGCGCGAGCGCCAGGCCGCGCTCAAGCAGGCCGCCAGCACCCCTGCTGAGCGCGCCACCATCGAACTGGTCGCGCTGCTGTTCCAGTCGATCCTCACCGAAGACCGCATTCCGGCGGCGCTGCGCGTGTGGTTTGCGCGCCTGCAGATGCCCGTGCTGCGCGTGGCAATTGCCGAGCCAGACTTTTTCTCCAGCACCGATCACCCGGCGCGTCGCCTGATCGACCGCATGGGCGCCTGCGTGATGGGCTTTGAGGGTGGCGCCGAAAGCATCGGCCCCGCGCTGGAAACCGAAATCAAGCGCGTGGTTCAGGTGGTCGAGGCTTTCCCCGACACCGGCCGCCGCGTTTTCCAGACCGTGCTCAACGAGTTCGAGCGCTTCCTGGAAGGCTACTACCGCGATCAGCACGAAGGTGCCAAGGTCGGTGTGTCGCTGGCGCAGCAGATCGAGCAGCGCGAAACCCTGGCCATCCAGTACACCATCGAGATGCGCAAGCTGCTCAGCGAGATGCCGGTGCAGGAAGGCGTTCGCGACTTCCTGTTCCACATCTGGGCCGATGTGCTGGCCACCACGGCCGTGCGCCACGGCCCGAACAGTGATGCCGTGCGTGTGGTTCGTGAAGCCGCCGCGGAGCTGATGTGGACGGCCAGCGCCAAGAGTTCACGTGAAGAGCGGGCAGAAGTGATTCGTCGTCTGCCGCCTTTGCTGGCCACCCTGCGCCAGGGCATGAATACCGCCTCCATGGCGGCCGGCAAGCAGGAAGAGGCGATGAAGTCGCTGAACTTCGCCCTGACGGCAGCCTTTGGTGCCCGCGCCACGGTGATTTCGCCGAGCCAGCTGGAAGACCTGAAGAAGCGCCTCGAGACCATCGAGGAAATGTTGCCCGACGACGATTTCGAGATCGACGAAACCTGGGTGCTGGACGACAGCCATCCGAACAGCGAGAACCTCGAAATCGTGGCCGATGGCGGCTCCATGCCGACCCCCGCGATGCTCACGGCCGCGACCGAGCTGTCGATCGGCACGGCGTTCCGCCTGGAATACCGTGGCCGCAGCGAGGTGGTGCGTCTGGCCTGGCAGGGCATGCACAAGCAGCTGTCGCTGTTTGCGGCGCCGCGTGGCCGTTGCGTGTTGTTCCAGAAGGCGCGTCTGGCGGCCTACCTGCAGGCCGGCTTGCTGGTGCCTGCACAAGACGAGTCGCTGACTCTGGCGGCCACACGCCAAGCCATCAACCGGATCAATGCAGAACCGGCGTTGCTGAACTGAGTTGGGATAACCAACACCTGACGACTGGGCACTGGCGCCAGGCGCCAACCGGTTTGTTTCAGTGGATCAGGCGGTCTTCGGGGGCGACGAACAGCTCGTCGAGCACCAGCGCATCGGGCTCTTCGCCCAAGCTCCAGAACACCATCAGGACGATGATCTTGAGCGCGTCCAGATCGATGGGCTCGCCGATGGCGGTGGCGCGATCAATCACCAGCTCGCGCATCGGCGCGGGCAGCACGCCAGCTGATTCGAGGAAGGTGATGAAGCCAATCGACTCGTCACCCAGCAGTTCCATCTCGCTGGGCAGGTAGATCCGCATGCTTTGCGGGCCGGAGCCCGTGCCTGTGCCTGTGCCCGATTCGGCACTTTCTGCCAGACCAGCCAGCCAGATCAGCGCATCCTGGATCTCGTCGGATTCGAAGCCGACGGCTGACAGTTTGCGGGTCAGCTGCTCGGGATCCGGGCAGGCATCAGGCCGCCAATAGTTCTCGTAGACATAGACCAGCACATCAAACATGAACTGACTATAACCGAGGGGGCCGAACCGGGCTGCCCGAGAAAGCCGAGCAAGTCACGGTGTTTCCCCGCTTCATGCGGCCGTGCGCCGCTGCATCAATCCGCCTGGCAGGCGCTGCACATGCCCATCCAGTTCCAGGGTCAGCAGCTGGGCCTGCAACTGCGCCAGCGGCCACCCGGTGCGCGCCTCCAGGGCGTCCAGTGACACCGGGTCGTGCCCCATGGCGCTCAGCAGCGGGTCTTCGAGCAGCGACTCCGCTGGCGGCGGATTGCCGGCATCAACGACACCGGTGGCCGCAGCCGGTCCGGGCTCGGCGCGCAGCTCTTCAAGAATGTCCTGCGCCGTCTCGACGAGCTTGGCGCCGTTCTTGATCAGCCAGTGACAGCCTTTCGCTTGGGGGGCGTGGATGGAGCCGGGAATGGCAAACACCTCGCGGCCACATTCGCTGGCCAGCCGCGCCGTGATCAGTGAGCCTGACGCCATGGCGGCTTCAACCACCAACGTCCCGCGTGTCAGCCCGGCAATGATGCGGTTGCGGCGCGGAAAGTGGTCACGCAGCGGGGGCGTGCCGGGCGAAAACTCGCTCAACATCAGGCCGGTGGCGGCAATCTCGCGAGCCAGAGCGTCGTGGCGTTTGGGGTAGTGGATGTCGAGGCCGGTGCCCACCACCGCGATGGTGCCGCCACGGCCCTGCAGCCCGCCCCGGTGTGCCGCACCGTCGATGCCCAGGGCCAGCCCCGAGACCACGCACCAGCCGGCTTCGCTCAGGTGCTTGGCGAAGGCGGCCGCGTTGTCCACACCTTGCGGGGTGGCATGCCGGCTTCCCACGATCGCCAGGCTCGGCTGGTTCAGCAGTGCCAAGCGGCCTTCCGCGAACAACAGCGAGGGTGGGTCTGCCGTGTTCAGCAGGCTGGCCGGGTAAGCCGGGCAACCCAGGCTCAGCACGTGGCGGTGAGCGCCGCCTCGCAGCCACTGCAGCGTCGCGCTCAGGCGGTCGGCCCTATGGGCGGGGGAGGGCTTTGATAGTGCCGTGGCTGCGCGCCCACCCGCCACGCTGCGCCAGGCGGAGGCTGACGCGGCCAACACGCTGGCGGGGCTGCCGAATGCAGCCAGCAGTTGCCGGATGGCCGCAGCGCCCAGGCCATCACAGAAGACAAGCTGCAACCAGGCGGGCAGCTCGTCCTCGCTCAAGCCCGCGCCGGGCGGGTTGGCGTCGACCGGTTGGTCAGGGTTGGGTAAAGCGGTCGCCACCTTGCACCGGTGCCTGCACTTGCAGGATCAAGGCGTAGGAGACCCGCTCAAAGACGCGGAACACAAACAACATGCCATGGCGCTCGTCGGGCAAGGTCATCAGCTGGCGGTCAGGCGCCGTCAGGTCAGGCCGCACGGTGCCTGAACGCCACAGCGCAAGCACGTGGCCGCGCTCCAGGCCGTCACGCTTGCCCTTGTTCAGGGCCACGATCTGGTTCTGGCCGGCATTCAGGCCATCGCCATACACCGAGATGATGCGACCGGCGATGTTCTGGCCTGGAGGGTGCGGTGCAAACGCGTCTTGCTCGGACGGCGGCAGCGGCGCCAGGCGGTCGCCCACATTGGCTTCTTCGCGCAGTTGGCTGACGGTGAAGGTGGACGGCACCACCGCGGCTTCGCTTTCGCTGCCCACGGTCTTCAACTCGGCCGTGCCCACATGGCGGGCTTCGTAGCCCAGCACTTCGCCTGTGCCCGGGTCGATCAGGGGCTTGGGCGAGCGGAACACCTGCCAGGTGCGGGCGGCAGACACATCGCCGCGCACATAAGCGGTTTCACCGCGCGACAGCAGGACGCGACCTTCCTGGGTGGCCACGATACGCGGCGCCACGGCCAGGCGGTCATCGTCAAACACCACGGCTTCGTTCAGGAACGGGCCGATCAGGTGCATCGGCACCGAAGCGATGGCGCTGTTGTCCAGCAGCTCTTCGCGGATGCGGGGTGACAGTTTTCCGTCACCGCCCTGACCGTTGCCCTGCAGGGGGCGCCCCACCGACAGGCGTGCACGGCCGTTGGACTTGTCGAGGAACAGCACTTGCCCTGGATAAATCAGGTGCGGATTGCGGATCTGGTCCAGGTTCATGCCCCAGAGCTCGGGCCAGCGCCACGGGCTCTTCAGGAACAACTTTGAGATGTCCCAGAGCGTGTCACCCTTCTTCACCGTGTAGCTGTCGGGTGCATCAGCCGCCAGCTCCGACAGCGGAACCCCGGCCTGCGACACCTGCTGTGCGGTGCTGCGCTGCGAGCTGGTGATGGGGAAGTCGGCCGCGTTGGCAGTGCCATTGGCCAGCGTCAAGGCCAGCAGCAAGGTGGTTGGAAACACGGCGCGAACGCCAGGAAATTTACGGCTCATGGATGGACTCTCCCGGGCGACGAGCCGGAAATCTGGGACGGTGCAACAATTCCGGGTAGCGACAAAAGGCGGACAGGCCACCAGATCGTCGGTGCTACCCGCCGGCAATGCTGAGAATTCTCCGCAAATTCTGCCCCTAAACCCTTGATGTCGCAATGAAACTGGCCGAGCCGTGATCCCCCCGTTGTGGCGGAATCAGGCCCGGACGTTGCGTGCTTTCAACATCTGTGACGCCGTGTAAGGTGTCCTCATCGTTTTCCCAGCCATGGCCATGCTCCCGATCCTTCGCTTTCCTGACCCGCGCCTCCATACGGTGGCCGCCCCCGTGGCGGAAGTCGACGATGCCATGCGGCGCCTGATCGACGACATGTTCGAGACCATGTACGACGCTGAAGGCGTGGGCCTGGCCGCCACGCAGGTGGATGTGCACAAGCGCCTCATCGTGATGGACACCTCGGAAAAGCGCGACCAGCCGGTGGTGCTGATCAACCCCGAGCTGGTGAAGGTGAGCGACGAGATGTCGATGGGCGAAGAGGGCTGCCTGTCCGTGCCGACGATCTATGACGAGGTGCCTCGTCACGCCCGCGTCACGGTGCGTGCCCTGGACCGCAACGGCCAGACCTTCGAGATGGACGCCGAGGGCCTGACGGCCGTCTGCGTGCAGCACGAGATGGACCACCTGATGGGCAAGGTGTTCGTGGAGTACCTCAGCCCGCTCAAGCGCGAGCGCATCAAGACCAAGATGATCAAGAAGACCCGCGACGAGCAGAAGCGCCGCTGAGCATGTCGGTGAACAAGCCTTTGCGCGTGGCCTTTGCGGGCACGCCCGAGTTTGCGGCCGTGGCCCTGCAGGCGCTGCTGGACGCCGGCATTGACGTGCCGCTGGTGCTGACCCAGCCCGACCGCCCCGCCGGCCGCGGCATGAAGCTGCTGCCATCGCCCGTGAAGGCGCTGGCGGTGTCGCACGGTATTCCGGTGGCGCAGCCGCGCAGCCTGCGCCTGGACGGCAAGTTTCCCGAAGAAGCGGCGCAAGGTCTGGCAGCGCTGCAAGCTGCCCAGATCGACGTGATGGTGGTGGCGGCGTACGGCCTGATCCTGCCGCAATGGGTGCTGGACTTGCCGCCGCTCGGGTGCCTGAACATCCACGGCTCGGTGCTGCCGCGCTGGCGCGGTGCAGCGCCCATCCATCGGGCGATCGAGGCTGGTGATGCCTTGACCGGCATCACGGTGATGCAGATGGACATCGGACTGGACACCGGCGCCATGCTGGCCGTCGAGACCGACGCCATTCTGCCGACCGATACGACGGCGGTGCTGCACGACCGCCTGGCCGCCATGGGTGGCCGGATGATGGTGGACGTGCTGCAGCGCACGGCAAATCAGGGGCGCCTGCCGAGCGAACCCCAGCCTTTTGAGGGCGTGACCTACGCCCACAAGATCGACAAGTCGGAAAGCGCCATCGACTGGCGCGAGCCGGCAGCGCTGATTGAGCGGCGCGTGCGTGCCTTCGACCCGTTCCCTGGCGCCAGCTTCCAGTGCGACGGCGAGGTGGTGAAGGTCTGGCAGGCCAGCGTGGTGCCCGGTGACGGTGCTGCCCCCGGCAGCGTGACGCAGACGGACGGCGCCCTGGTGGTGGCTTGCGGCGAAGGCGCCTTGTCGCTGCAGCAGCTGCAACGGCCCGGCGGCAAGCGCGGGCCCGTGAGTGCCTTCCTGCAGGCGCATCCCGACTTGCTGGGCAAAAACCTGCTGGCCGTCGCCTGACTTGAACTTCCGCTCCCCGGCCGCATCTGATGGCCTGGGGCATGTGCCCCGTGGCACCTGACTGAAAGGGTCGAGTCGATGTTCAACCTGCTCAAGACCGCCGTGCTGATGGCGGCCATCACCGCGCTGTTCATGGCCGTGGGCAACGCCCTGGGTGGACAGGCCGGCATGATGCTGGCGCTGTTGGTGGCCGTGGGGATGAACTTCTTCAGCTACTGGTTCTCGGACAAGATGGTCCTGCGCATGTACAACGCGCAGGAGGTCGACGCGCAATCGGCGCCCCAGTTCTACCGCATGGTCCAGGAGTTGGCGCAGAAAGCCGACCTGCCCATGCCGCGGGTGTACCTCATCCAGGAAGATGCGCCCAACGCCTTCGCCACCGGCCGCAACCCCGCCAACGCCGCCGTGGCGGCCACCACCGGCATCCTGCGGGTGCTGAGCGAGCGTGAACTGCGTGGCGTCATGGCCCACGAGCTGGCTCACGTGAAGCACCGCGACATCCTGATCTCGACCATCAGCGCCACCATGGCCGGTGCCATCGGCATGCTGGCGAATTTCGGCATGCTGCTCGGCGGCCGCGACAGTGAGGGCCGTCCTGCGAACCCGCTGGTGGGTTTGATGGTGATGATCCTGGCGCCGATGGCCGCCGGCCTGATCCAGATGGCCATCAGCCGTGCCCGTGAATTTGAAGCCGACCGTGGCGGTGCCGAGATCTCGGGTGATCCTGAAGCGCTGGCTTCGGCCCTGCAGAAGATCCACCGCATCGCCCAGGGCCTGCCGCTGGAGGCCGCCGAGCGCCACCCGGAAACAGCCCAGATGATGATCATGAACCCGCTGTCCGGTGGTGGCCTGCGAGGCTTGTTCTCGACCCACCCTGCCACCGAAGACCGGGTGGAGCGCTTGCTGGCGCTGGCCCAGCAGATGCGTCGCTGAGCCCCACGGCAGGCTCAAGTGCCTGCCGCCGCGGCCGATAAGAGGAGGACACCGTGTGGTGTCCTTTTCCTTTTGGCCATGACCCTCTTCCGATCCACGACCCTGCCTGTACTGGCGCTGGTGAGCATGCTCGCCGGCTGCGACATGCTCGGTATCGAGACGCCGGAGAAGCGCAGCGGCGAGGGCAAGGCCATCGGTGCTGCCTGCCGCCATGCCGGCCGGGCCATCGAAGACTGCTACACCTTGAACGCCAAGGGTGACAAGTCCGCCATCTACGCCGGTTGGCGCGAGATGGACGACTACATGCGCGAGAACAAGCTCGAGCCGGTGATTCCGGTCATCAAGCCGGAAGACCTCAAACCCAAGCCGAAACCCAAGCCGAAACCCAAGCCTGAAGGCGAGGGTGACGACGGCGGCGCCAAGGCAGACGCCGGCGCCGACGAGAAGCCGGCAAAGAAGGCCTCCGGCCACTGAGGCGGCGCAGGGCGCGGGCGTTGACCCGGGCCGGATGCCACACCCGGCGCCGGCCCCGCCGCGCCGGCTCAGTCCGCTGCCCGTACCCGGTTCGGAATCGATGCACGGTGCCGGCATAGGACAATGCCGGCATGAGCTCCCCTGTGCCGCATTGGCAACACCCTGAATTCCGCCGCGGCGCGCGCGACATGGTGGGCATCGCCCTCGGCATCGGTGCCTGGGGTCTGGTGACCGGCATGGCGATGGTCAAGAGCGGATTGGGCCTGCCGCTGTCGCTGATGATGTCGATGCTGGTGTTTGCCGGCAGCGCGCAACTCGCGGCGCTGCCACTGATTGCCGCCGGCGCGCCGATCTGGGTGGTCTGGGCCACGGCCATCTGCGTGAACCTGCGGTTCGTCATCTTCAGTGCCGGCTGGCGTCCGTATTTCGGACATCTGCCGCGCCGGCAGCGGCTGGTGCTGTCGTACTTCACCGCCGACCTGAACTACGTCTGCTTCATGCGCCGCTTCCCCGAGCCCCGGCCCGAGGAAGGGCAACTGCCTTACTTCTGGGGCGGCGTGGCCGTGAACTGGACGGCCTGGCATGTGTTGTCGATCACCGGCATCTTCCTGGCCGATGTCATTCCAAGCCAGTGGGGCCTGGGCTTTGCCGGCGTGCTGGCGCTGCTGGGCCTGACCGGCTCGCTGCTGTCTGACAAGGCCACCTGGGTGGCGGCGGTGGTGGCCGGCTGCGCATCGGTGGCGGCCTACGCCATGCCGCTGAAGCTCAACATCGTGATCGCGATTGCCGCTGCGGTGGCCGTGGGCGTGATGATGGACCACGCCAAGCAGGCCCTGGCCGGCCGCACCACCGGGGGCGCACCATGACGACCTGGGAAGCTGCGCTGACGATTGCCGGGCTGGCGCTGATCACGGTGCTGACCCGCGGCTTCTTCCTGATCCCCGAGCGCGAGGTGCCCATTCCCACCTGGCTGCGCGAGGCCCTGCGTTATGCGCCGCTGGCCGCGCTGGTGGCCGTGGTGGTGCCCGAGATCGTGCTGACCCAGGGGCAGCTCATCCACACCTGGCAGGACGCGCGCCTGTTTGCCGCCTTGACCGGGGGACTGTGGTTCTGGTGGCAGCGTGGCATTCTCGGCACCATCCTCAGCGGCACCGCGGTGATGCTGGTCCTGCGCATCGGCCTGGGCTGGTAGCCGCCGCGCATTGCACACCGTTTGCCGAGTGAGATTTCCTTTCCTTTCCAACCTTTCAGAGACAAGCCTTCATCATGAACGTGATCCGCTTCACTGACCTCGTTGCCCAGGGCCGTGCCCAGGGCCAGCGCGTTTTCATCCGTGCTGACCTGAACGTGCCGCAGGACGACGCCGGCAACATCACCGAAGACACCCGCGTGCGCGCCTCGGTGCCCTGCATCGAGCTGGCGCTGAAGGCTGGCGCCGCCGTGATGGTGACGTCCCACCTGGGCCGCCCGACCGAAGGCGAGTTCAAGGCCGAGGATTCGCTGGCCCCGGTGGCCCAGCGCCTTGGCGAGCTGCTGGGCCGCGAAGTGCGCCTGGTGTCCAGCTGGGTTGACGGCGTGACCGTGGCTGCAGGTGAGGTGGTGCTGTTGGAAAACTGCCGCGTCAACAAGGGCGAGAAGAAGAACAACGCCGAGCTGGCGAAGAAGATGGCCGCCCTGTGCGACATCTACGTCAACGACGCGTTCGGCACGGCGCACCGCGCCGAAGCCACCACCTACGGCATCGCCGAGTACGCCCCCGTGGCCTGCGCCGGCCCCTTGCTGGCCGCAGAAATTGACGCCATCACCAAGGCGCTGGCGCAACCGAAGCGCCCGCTGGTGGCCATCGTCGCCGGCTCCAAGGTGTCGACCAAGCTGACCATCCTGCAAAGCCTGTCGAACAACGTGGACGGCCTGATCGTGGGTGGCGGCATCGCCAACACCTTCATGCTGGCCGCCGGTCTGAACATCGGCAAGAGCCTGGCGGAAGTCGATCTGGTTGGTGAAGCCAAGGCCGTGATCGAAGCGATGGCCGCACGCGGCGCCGCTGTGCCGATCCCGGTGGACGTGGTGTGTGCCAAGACCTTCTCGGCCACCGCTGAAGCCACCGTGAAGGCCGCCACCGACGTGGCCGACGACGACCTGATCCTCGACATCGGACCGAAGACCGCCGCCATCCTGGCTGAGCAACTCATGGCTTCCGGCACCATCGTCTGGAACGGCCCGGTGGGCGTGTTCGAGTTCGATGCGTTCTCGCACGGCACCGAGGCCATCGCCCGCGCCGTGGCGGCCTCCGATGCGTTCAGCATCGCTGGTGGTGGCGACACGCTGGCGGCCATCGCCAAGTACGGCATCGAGCAGGACGTCGGCTACATCTCCACCGGTGGCGGCGCCTTCCTGGAAGTGCTGGAAGGCAAGACCCTGCCGGCTTTCGAGATCCTGAGCCGTCGCGCTGCGGGTTGAGTGCCTGAGCCCGGGCGCTCGCCCGGGCAACATCGCCCCATGCAAGTTTTGCATGATGTGGCGATTGCGGACGAGGGGCAGTGGTGGGGCGGGCTAAATTGCCAATTCCCCCCGCTGAAACCCCCTTCCGCCGATGACCAAGCCTTCACTGTCCCCAGCCGAACAAGCTCTGCGTGACGCTGCCCTGGAATACCACCGCAGCCCGACGCGCGGCAAGATCGCCGTCACGCCCTCCAAGCCGCTGTCGAATCAGCGCGACCTGAGTCTGGCGTACTCGCCCGGTGTGGCCTATGCCTGCCTGGCCATCGAGGAAGAGCCGACGCTGGCCGCCGACTACACCTCGCGCGCCAACCTGGTCGGTGTGATCACCAACGGCACCGCCGTGCTCGGCCTCGGCAACATCGGCCCGCTGGCGAGCAAGCCGGTGATGGAAGGCAAGGGCTGCCTGTTCAAGAAGTTCGCCGGCATCGATGTGTTTGACATCGAGCTGGCTGAAAACGACCCCGACAAGCTGGTCGAGATCATTGCCGCGATGGAGCCCACGCTCGGCGGCATCAACCTCGAAGACATCAAGGCGCCCGAGTGCTTCTACGTCGAGAAGAAGCTGCGTGAACGCCTGAGCATTCCGGTGTTCCATGACGACCAGCACGGCACGGCCATCATCTCCGGCGCGGCCTTGCTGAACGGCCTGGAACTGGTCGGCAAGCGCATCGACGAGGTCAAGCTGGCCGTGTCGGGCGCCGGTGCCGCCGCCATCGCCTGCCTGGACTTGATGGTGGGCCTGGGCGTGAAGCCGGCCAACATCTTCGTGTGCGATTCCAAGGGCGTGATCCGCGCCGGCCGTGGCGACAAGCTCGACGAATCGAAGCAGCGTTATTGCCAGCAGACCGAGCACAGCACCTTGGCTGACGTGGTCAACGGCGCCGACGTGTTCCTGGGTTGCTCCGCGGCCGGCGTGCTGACGGCCGAGATGGTGAAGACCATGGCGGCCCAGCCCATCATCCTGGCGCTGGCCAACCCCGAGCCCGAGATTCGCCCGGAGCTGGCCAAGGCCGCACGGCCGGATTGCATCATCGCCACCGGCCGCTCGGACTACCCGAACCAGGTCAACAACGTCCTGTGCTTCCCGTACATCTTCCGCGGTGCGCTCGACTGCGGTGCCTCGCGCATCACCGAAGAGATGAAGCTGGCCTGCGTGCGCGAAATCGCGGCGCTGGCCAAGGCGGAAGCCTCGGACGAGGTGGCGGCCGCCTACGTCGGCAAGGAGCTGAAGTTCGGCCCGGATTACCTGATCCCGACACCGTTCGATGCCCGCCTGATCCTGCGCATCGCACCTGCCGTGGCCCAGGCAGCAGCCGACAGTGGCGTGGCCACCCGTCCCATCACCGACATGGCCGCCTACCGCGACAGCCTGAGCCGCTACGTCTACCAGACGGGCATGTTCATGCGCCCGGTCTTCACGGCTGCGAAGGCGGCCTGCGCCCGCAACGCCGCCCGCGTGGTGTATGCCGAGGGCGAGGACGAGCGCGTTCTGCGCGCGGTGCAGGTGGTGCTTGATGAAGGTCTGGCCAAGCCGATCCTGATCGGCCGCCCCGCGGTGATCGCCATGCGCATCGAGCGCGCCGGCCTGCGCCTGAAGCCGGGCGTCGACTTCGAGGTGGTCGATCCGGAAGACGATCCGCGTTACCGCGCCTGCTGGGAGGCCTATCACCAGCTGATGGGCCGCGAGGGTGTGTCGCCCGACGCCGCCAAGGCCGCGCTGCGCCGCTCCAACACGCTGATCGCATCGATGCTGGTCAAGCGCGGTGACGCCGACGCGATGCTGTGTGGCCTGGTGGGCCGCTTCGATGCCCACTTCGAGCACGTCAAGACGGTCATCGGCGCGCGCCCCGGCACCGGCGTGATGGCCACGATGAACGCGTTGATGCTGGACCAGCACACGCTGTTCATCACCGACACCTTTGTCAACGAACTGCCCAGCGCCGAGGAAATGGCGGAGATTGCCCTGATGGCTGCCGATGAAGTCCAGCGCTTCGGCCTGCCGCCGAAGGTCGCCTTCCTGAGCCACTCGATGTACGGCAGCTCCAGCCGCCCCAGCGCCAAGCGTTCGCGCGCGGCCCGTGATCTGTTCGTCAAGCGCGCCCCGCACATCGAGTGCGACGGCGAAATGCACGGCGACGCGGCGCTGTCTGACGACATCCGCCAGGCCGTGCTGCCCGAGACCACGCTGAGTGGCGCGGCCAACGTGCTGGTGCTGCCGAACATCGACGCCGCGAACATCCTGTTCAACGTGCTGAAGGTGACGGCCGGCCACAACGTCACGGTGGGCCCGATCCTGCTGGGCGCTGCGGCACCGGTGCACATCCTGACGCCGTCGGCCACCATGCGCCGCGTCGTCAACATGACGGCCCTGGCCGTGGCCGACGTGGCCGCCACCCGCGGCCTTTGATGCTGCTGGCGCCACCCCCGAGTTCGGGGCGTGGCGCTTGTAATGCGTCGGTAACCCGCTGGGGCCACAACTGCGGATAATCTGGCGGTAACCACGGGTGCGGAAGGCCGTTACCCAGTTACCTCACATACCGGAGACACCGCATGCCACGCGCCACCAAGATTGTTGCCACCCTCGGCCCCGCTTCCAGTGACGCCGACGTGCTGGAGCGGCTGCTTCGGGCCGGCGTCGACGTGGTCCGGCTGAACTTCAGCCACGGCAAGGCGCAGGATCACATCGACCGCGCCAACCTGGTGCGCGAATGCGCCCGCCGCGTCGGCAAGACCGTGGCCCTGATGGCCGACCTGCAAGGCCCGAAGATCCGCGTCGGCAAGTTCGTCGAAGGCAAGGTCATGCTGGAAAACGGCATGCCCTTCGTGCTGGATGCCGGCCGCACCGAGCCCGGTGACATCAACGGCGTGGGCCTCGATTACAAGGAACTGCCGCGCGACGTGAAGCCCGGCGACGTGCTGCTGCTCAACGACGGCCTGATCGTGCTGACGGTGGACCGCGTGCAGGGCGAGCAGGTGCACACGCTGGTGAAGATCGGCGGCGAGCTCTCGAACAACAAGGGCATCAACAAGCAGGGCGGCGGCCTGACGGCACCGGCCCTGACCGGCAAGGACATGGAAGACATCAAGACCGCGATGTCCTTCCAGTGCGACTACCTGGCCGTGAGCTTCCCGAAGAACGCCACCGACATGGAAATGGCGCGCCAGCTGGCCAACGTGGCCGGCGAGCCCTATCGCCACAAGCCCTGCATGATCGCCAAGATCGAGCGCAGCGAAGCCATCCCGCACCTCGAAGCCATCCTCAAGGCCAGCGACGGCATCATGGTCGCCCGAGGTGATCTGGCCGTGGAAGTGGGCAACGCGGCCGTGCCGGCGCTGCAGAAGCGGATGATCCGCATGGCCCGTGAACTGGACAAGCTGGCGATCACCGCGACCCAGATGATGGAGTCGATGATCGTCAACCCGGTGCCGACCCGCGCTGAGGTGTCGGACGTGGCCAACGCCGTGCTGGACGGTACCGACGCCGTCATGCTGAGCGCCGAAACCGCCGCCGGCAAGTACCCGGTGGAAACGGTGGAGCACATGGCGCTGATCGCCCTGGAAGCCGAGCGCGCCGAAGACACCCGCCTGGACGCCAACTTCTCGGACCGCATCTTCGGCCGCATCGACCAGTCGATCGCGATGGGCGCGCTGTTCACCGCGCACCACCTGGGTTGCAAGGCCATCATCGCGCTGACCGAATCGGGCTCCACCGCGCTGTGGATGAGCCGCCACAACATCCACGTGCCGATCTTCGGCCTGACCAGCAAGCCGACCTCGCAGACGCGGATGGCGCTGTACCGCAACGTGCGCCCGATCCTGATGCCCAACTTCACCGACCGCGACCAGGCGCTGGAAGAGGCGGAACGCCTGCTGGTGTCGCGCGGCGTGCTGAAGCCGGGCGATACCTACGCCATCACCTGCGGCGAGCCGATGGGCTACCCGGGTGGCACCAACATGCTGAAGGTCTGCCGCGTGGCCTGATGGCCCCTGTTTGGCTGGCCCGTTGGCTAGAATGGCGCGAGTTACGGCGTGGTTACATAGGCCGCGCCCCCAAGTTTTTCTACTCTCTCGGGGACACCCATGCCACTCGTTTCCATGCGCCAGCTGCTGGACCACGCCGCTGAACACGGCTACGGCCTGCCAGCTTTCAACGTCAACAACCTCGAACAGGTCCAGGCCGTGATGGCCGCTGCCGATGAAGTTGGTGCGCCGGTCATCCTGCAAGCCAGCGCCGGTGCCCGCAAGTACGCCGGCGAAGCCTTCATCAAGCACCTGATCCAGGCGGCTGTCGAAGCCTATCCGCATATTCCGCTGGTGATGCACCAGGACCACGGGCAGACCCCGGCGATCTGCCAAGGCGCCATCGACCTGGGCTTCGGCTCGGTGATGATGGACGGCTCGCTGCGTGAAGACGGCAAGACCCCGGCCTCGTTCGACTACAACGTCGACGTGACCCGCCGCGTGGTCGAGATGGCCCACAAGGTCGGCGTGACGGTCGAGGGCGAGCTGGGCTGCCTGGGCAACCTGGAAACCGGTGAAGCTGGCGAGGAAGACGGCATCGGCGCCGAAGGCAAGCTGGACCACAGCCAGATGCTGACCGACCCGGAAGAAGCCGCCGTGTTCGTCAAGGCCACCCAGCTGGACGCCCTGGCCATCGCCATCGGCACCAGCCACGGCGCCTACAAGTTCAGCCGCAAGCCTGACGGTGACATCCTGGCGATCTCGCGCGTGAAGGAAATCCACGCCCGCATCCCCAACACCCACCTGGTGATGCACGGCTCGTCGTCGGTGCCGCAGGAACTGCTGGCCATCATCAACCAGTACGGCGGCAAGATGAAGGAAACCTACGGCGTGCCCGTGGAAGAGATCCAGGAAGCCATCAAGTTCGGCGTGCGCAAGATCAACATCGACACCGACATTCGCCTGGCGATGACCGGTGCGGTGCGCAAGTTCCTGTTCGAGAACCCGGACAAGTTCGACGCCCGCGAATGGCTCAAGCCCGCCCGCGAAGCCGCCAAGGCCGTGTGCAAGCAGCGCTACCTGGAATTCGGATGCGAAGGCCAGGCCGGCAAGATCGTGCCGAAGACGCTGCATCAGATCGCAGCCCTGTACGCCAGCGGTGAGCTGGCCCAGCGCGTCATCTGACGTTGCTGGTGAAAGGAGCAGGCCTGCATCGGCGGGCCTGCACCTACAATCCACGGCTTCATCAAGATTGAAAAGCCATGGATTCCGCGCTGCACGAAAGCTCCCTGCATTCCCTGCCACTGCTGGCCCGTGGCAAGGTTCGAGACAACTACGCGGTCGGTGAAGACCGGCTGCTGATGATCGCCAGCGATCGTCTCTCGGCGTTCGACGTGGTGATGGGCGAGCCCATCCCCGGCAAGGGCGCCTTGCTGACCCGCATGGCCCTGTTCTGGTTCGACAAGCTCGGCCACATCGTCCCCAACCACCTGACCGGCGAAGATCCGCTGTCGGTGGTGGCTGCCGATGAAGTGCCTCAGGTGCGTGACCGCGCCATGCTGGTCAAGCGCCTGAAGCCGCTGCCCGTCGAGGCGGTGGTGCGCGGCTACCTGGCCGGCTCCGGCTGGAAGGAATACCAGGAGAGCCAGTCGGTGTGTGGCGAGAAGCTGCCGGCCGGCCTGAAGAACGCCTCCAGGCTGCCGCAGCCCATCTTCACCCCGGCCACCAAGGCTGAAATGGGTGACCACGACGAGAACATCTCCTACGATCAGATGGTCGGCATCATCGGTGCCGAGCTGGCTGGCAAGGTGCGTGAAGTCTCGATCCGCCTGTACACCGAGGCTGCAGCCTTCGCCCTGACCAAGGGCATCATCATTGCCGACACCAAGTTCGAGTTCGGCCTCGATGAAGACGGCACGCTGACGCTGATGGACGAGGTGCTGACGCCCGATTCCTCGCGCTACTGGCCGGTGGAAGGCTACAGCGAAGGCGTGAACCCGCCCAGCTACGACAAGCAGTTCGTCCGCGACTGGCTGGAGCAGGCGACGGTGAACGGCGCCCTGTGGGGCAAGACGGCTCCGGCCCCGGCGCTGCCGGCCAGCGTGATCGAGCACACGGCATCGAAGTACCGCGAGGCGCTCGACCGCCTGACGGCCTGATCGCCGACCATGGCGTCTCGTGTCATTGAAAGCCTGGATCTGGCGATTGCCCGCGCCGATCAGCCCCTGGCCCGAGAGTGCCTGAAGGCTGAGCGCGCCGGCGTGCTGGCGCGCCACGGTTTGCTGGCCGATGCCCGCTTCGCCCTGGCGGGCGTGAAGACCCAGGCCTTGCGCCACCGCTCGCCGCAACTCAGCGGCTGGGTGAACCTGGCGGAAGGCCTGATCGAGCATTTCGAGTCGATGGCGCCTTCGGCCCATGACCGCTTTCAGCGCGCGTATGCGTTTGGCGGCACCTCGGGTGACGTGCGGCTGCAGGCGCTGGGCGCGGCGTGGCTGGCCATTGGCTGCCTGAACCGCTCGCAACTGCAGCAGATGCAGACGCACCTCACGCAGGCGATGCTGCTGGCCGCCCCCGACAACCATGCCGCGTGGGCGCGCCTGGCCCTGGTGCTGGCGGATTCACTGCGCTACGCCGGTGACGACGATCGTTCGCAGTACTGGTACCTCAAGGCGCGTGGCCACGCCATCGCCGAGGGCGACGGTTCGATGATCAGTGTCATGCTCTACAACATGGCCGCGATGCGCTCGGGCGCCATCGGTCTGGAAGATGCGTTTGGCCTGGCTGACGCCGACCGGGCCGGCAAGGCGCTGATCGAAAGCGAATCCACGGCCAATTACGACACCGGCCGTGGCAACCATGCGCTGGCGTCCGCACACTCGGTGCTGCGGGCCCAGTTGCTGACGGTGCAGCAGCGTTTCGAAGAGGCGCTGGCCTTGTTCGACGCCCATCTGGCACGCGCCAGCCATGAGGGCATGGCCCCGCGCGAGGCCCGCTTCCTGGCGGACCGTGCCTGGTGCCGCGCCCAGCTGGCCAAGCTGCCTGAGGCGCTGCAGGACGTGCGGTTGTCCGAGGCCGCGCTGCCGCGCAACAACGACGCCGATGACCGGGCCGCCACGCATGCGCGACTGGCCCGCGTGCTGGGCCTGTGCGGCTTGCCGCAAGAAGCGGCTGCGCACCAGGCGCTGGCCGATGAGGCTCTGGTGGCGCATCAGGCCAGCCAGCGCGAGATGCTGGACGCGGTCAACGCCGTGTTGACGAACGCACCGGCGGGCCGCTGATCAGCCCGCCCCGGTGCTGATCAGAACAGCGCCATGCTCAGCTTGCGGCGGTACTGGTCCAGCACCGGATCCGCCGGCGTCACGGCCGCCTTGCCAGTCAGTTCCAGCGCGCCCTTGCCGGCGGCGTCCGGTCCGCCCTTCGGTGCCGGCTTGGTCATCAACTCCAGAATGGCCACATAGGTCTTGCGTGCCAGTTCCTGGTTCCAGGACTTGTCGCGCATCAGGATTTCCAGCAATTCGTCCATGGCCGCCGTGAGGTGGCCTTGGGCGAACAGCGCTTGCGCCGCCTCGAAACGGGCTTCAAAGTCGCGCTTGTTGGCGCTGATGGCGGCGGCCAGCGTCCGCGGATCGCGGGCCTTGGGCGCAGCCTCCGCCGCCTTGAGCCAATGCTCGACCGCCGCGAAACGGCCGTCCACCATCACCTTGGTCGCCAGCGGCGTAAACACTTCGCGCGCCTCTGCAATTCGCGCCGGCTCGTCGCGGCCGGCTGTCAGCAGCACCTTCAGATAGTCCAGCTGAGCCTGGTCGCTGTCCGGGGCCAGCTGCAAGGCCTGGTGCAGCTTGGTGATGACCGCGTCCAGGCCACTGCCTTCCTCAGGCGGCAATTCGGCTTCGGCTTCCACCGGCTCTGCGTCACCTTCCAGCGCATCGGCACCTGCGATGTGCTTGCCCAGGAAGCCGCGGATGTCCGCTTCAGGAATGGCGCCGACAAAGCCGTCCACCGGTTGGCCCTGGTTGAACATCACGCAGAACGGGATCGAGCGCACGCCAAAAGCCTGGCTCAGCTGGCCGGCAATTTCGGGTTGTTCGTCGCTGTTCAGCTTGGCCAGGATGAAGCTGCCGCCGTACTCGGCTTCCAGCTTTTCAAGCACCGGCCCGAGCGACTTGCACGGGCCGCACCACGGCGCCCAGATGTCCAGCAGCACCGGCTGTTGCATCGACGCGTTGATCAGGTCGGCTTCGAAATTCTGGAGGGTGATGTCGATCATGTGGGGTTCCGCCGCGGTATCGAGAGAGCAAGTAAAGCCGTCAGCAACAAGCGCAGCCTAAAATCCGAGTTTTGAGATCCGGAGCAAGAAGCCTTGAGCAGCGCCTCTCCCGTCGTTGGCATCGTCATGGGGTCGTCCAGTGATTGGGACACCATGAAGCTCGCCGCCCAGATTCTCGCCGAGTTCGGCGTTCCCCACGATGCCCGCGTCGTGTCTGCCCACCGCATGCCGGACGAGATGTTCGACTATGCCGAGGCCGCACAGGGTCGTGGCCTGCAAGCCATCATTGCCGGTGCGGGCGGTGCTGCGCACCTGCCTGGCATGCTGGCGGCCAAAACGGTGGTGCCGGTGCTCGGCGTGCCCGTGGCCAGCCGGCATTTGCAGGGGGTTGATTCCCTGCACTCCATCGTCCAGATGCCCAAGGGCATTCCGGTGGCCACGTTCGCCATCGGCACGGCCGGTGCGGCCAATGCGGCGCTGTTCGCGGTGGCCATGCTGGCCAACCGTGACGACGCCCTGCGCGCTCGCCTGGAAGCCTACCGCGCTGCCCAGACCGAAGTCGCCCGCAACATGACCCAGGACCTCACATGAGCCAGCCCCTGCGGCCCGGAGCCACGCTGGGTGTGATGGGCGGCGGCCAGTTGGGCCGGATGTTCGTCCACGCGGCCCAGACCCTGGGCTTCCGCACCGCGGTGCTCGACCCGGATGCCGCCAGCCCCGCTGGCTGCGTCTCGCACGTGCATGTGCAGACCGACTACCTGGATGCCGCCGGCCTCCAGGCGCTGGTGAACGCCGCCGATGCGGTGACCACCGAGTTCGAGAACGTGCCCGCCGCTGCGCTGAACACCCTGGCCCAAAGCCGGCCGGTGGCCCCCGCCGGCGCGTCCGTGGCCATCTGCCAGGACCGCGCGGCCGAGAAGGCGCATTTCGGTGCGTCGGGCGTGCCCTGCGCCCCCTACGCCGTGATTGCCACCGAAGCCGATCTGGCCGCGGTGGATGCCAACCTGCTGCCCGGCATCCTCAAGACGGCCCGCATGGGCTACGACGGCAAGGGCCAGGTCCGGGTGTCGACGCCCACCGAGTTGGCCGCCGCCTGGCATGACCTGAAGCAGGTCACCTGCGTGCTGGAAAAGCGCCTGGGCCTGCTGCTGGAACTCAGCGTGATCGTGGCGCGCGGCGCCGATGGCCAGATCGTGCATTTCCCGGTGCAGCAGAACCTGCACCTCGGCGGCATCCTGGCGGTCACCACCGTGCCGGCACCGGATGTGTCGCCGGCGCTGGCCGCGCAAGCCGTGACCCGCGCCAGCGCCATCGCCGCTGAAATGGGCTACGTCGGCGTGTTGTGCGTCGAGTTCTTCGTGGTCGATGACGGCCAAGGCGGACAAGCGCTGGTAGCCAATGAAATGGCGCCGCGCCCGCACAACTCGGGCCACTACACCATCGATGCCTGCGACCTGTCGCAGTTCGATCTGCAGGTGCGCACCATGGCCGGCCTGCCGCTGGTGCAGCCCCGCCTGCATTCGCCCACGGTGATGCTGAACCTGCTGGGCGACCTGTGGTTCACCGCTGGTGCTGAAGAGACCGAGCCCGCCTGGGAGCGCGTGCTGGCACTGCCCGGGGTGCATCTGCACTTGTACGGCAAGACCAGTGCCCGCCCGGGCCGCAAGATGGGCCACCTGACCGTGACCGGCGCCACGCCGGAAGCGGTGCAACTCGTCGCCACCCAGGTGCGCGACATCCTCGGCCTGCCGGCGGCCTGAGCATGACCATTCTCCAAGCCGATGCGCCGGGCGCGGTGGCAGCCGCGGCCGCCGTGCTGGCGGCTGCCGAGCTGGTGGCTTTGCCCACCGAAACCGTGTATGGCCTCGGCGCACGCGCCGATGACGACGCCGCGGTGGCCAAGATCTTCGCCGCCAAAGGCCGGCCGTCGGATCATCCGCTGATCGTGCATGTGGCCGACGAAGCCGGTGCCCGCCAGTTCGCGTCGGTCTGGTCTGAGCGCGCGGCCAAGCTGGCGCAAGCCTTCTGGCCCGGCCCGCTGACCCTGATCGTGCCGCGCTCGCCGGGCATGGCTGCGGCTGCGGCGGGTGGGCAGGACACGGTCGGTGTGCGCTGCCCCTCGCACCCGGTGGCGCTGGCGCTGCTGCGCGCCGCCGCCAGGCTGGGCGTGCCCGGCGTGGCAGCCCCCAGCGCCAATCGCTTCGGCCGGGTCAGCCCGACGCTGGCCGCGCATGTGGCCGAAGACTTTCCGGCGGACCTGCTGATTCTTGATGGCGGCGCCTGCGAGGTGGGCATCGAGTCGACCATCATCGACTGCAGCCGCGACAAGCCGGTGCTGCTGCGCCCAGGGCAACTCGGCCGCGACCGCATCGAGGCCGTGCTGGGTGAGCCGGTGGCCGACCGTGACGCCGCAGCGCCTCGCGCTTCCGGCACGCTCGAGGCGCACTACGCGCCGCGCGCCAAGGTGCGGCTGATGCCGGCCGATGCCCTGAAAGCCGCCGTCGAGGTACTGGGCTCCGTGGGCGGACAGGCCGCGCCGGTGGCGGCGGTATATTCCCGAACGTTGCCGCGCGGGCCGGCCGGCCTGCCGTGGCGGGCCATGCCGAACGATGCCAGCGAGGCGGCCCACGAATTGTTTGCTGCACTGCGTGAACTTGATCTCACCGGAGTGCCTCTGATATGGATCGAAACCCCTCCGGCGGATATCGCCTGGGAAGGTGTTCGTGACCGACTGCAACGCGCAGCCGCGGCCTGATCGCCGCGCTTGAGCGACCCTGAATTGACTGGAGCAAGAATGATTGTCTCGAACCGGGCCCTCGGCCTGCTGCGCACCCTGGGTGCCGTGATGCTGGCTGGCAGCCTGCTGGCCTCGTGTGGTGGCAGCACCTCGCAGCTGGATGCTTTCAGCCCGAGCCGCCTCGTGGTGCTGGGCGATGAAACCAGCCTGCTGCGCACCGATGGCGCCAAGTATTCGGTCAATGCCATCGACACCGCCGACGCCGACGCGGACGGCAACGTGACCGAAGTGCTGTGCTCCAGCAAACTGATCTGGGTGCAGTCGCTGGCCAACTATTTCGGTCTGGTGTTCGACGGCTGCAAGTCCAGCACCTCGACGGCCACGGCCACGGCACTCAACCAAGCGGCGTATGGCGCCGGTGTGGCCGAGACGGAAGCCCAGCTGAAGGCGTTCAACGACAACATCGCCCATGACTCGCTGGGCGACAAGGACCTGGTCACCGTGCTGGTCGGCCTGCACGACATCCGCAACGTCTACCTCGACGGCAATTACGCCACTGAAACGCAGCGCAGCGCCGAAATCGCCGCTCGCGCCAAGCGTGTGGCCGCCATGGTCAACAGCATCGTCAGCAAGGGCTCCAAGGTGCTGGTCAGCACGGCCCCGGACATCGGTCTGTCGCCCTGGGCGCTCGGCTTGGGCAGCAGCGAAGCTGCCGAGATTTCGCGCCACGTGGCCACCTTCAACACCAACCTGCGCCTGGGCCTCGAAAACGACGGCAGCAAGATCGGCCTGTTGTTGTTTGATGACCTGGTGCGCGCGGCCGTGAGCCTGCCTGGCACCTACGGCTTCTCGGACGTGTCGAGCCTGGCCTGCGTGGACGGCCACCGCGAGACGCTGCTCTACACCTGCACCACCGCGACGATGGCTGCCACCGGCGCCGACACCGCCTACCTGTGGGCCGATGGCTTCCACGTCGGCTCGACGATGCAGTCGTACCTCGGCTCCCAGGCCGTGACCCGCGCCACGAACAACCCGTTCTGACGCACCTGGCCCGCCTCGGCGCGGGCCTGGTCTGGGCGCCGGAATCAGGCGCGCAGTGTTGCAACTCAGCGTTGCCGCTCCGGCGCATCCGCAATCGCCCACTGGACGACCGCGTCCAGCGCCGGGCGTGCGGCCCCTGCATTGGCGTGGTTCACCACCGCCACCACCACATACCGCTTGCCGGTGTTGCTCAGCACATAACCCGCCACCGCCGCCACATCGCGCAGCGAGCCGGTTTTCAGATGTGCCCGCCCGCTGGTCGCCGTCGAGCGCCGCAAGGTGCCGTCCTGACCACTCACCGGCAGGGAGCTCATCAGCTCGGACATGACCGGGCTGCTCCAGGCCTGTTGCAGCAGGCGGGCGATCAAGGTTGCTGATACCCGCGTTTCGCGCGACAGGCCGGAGCCATTGTCGATCACGCTGTCGGCCACCGCCGCGTCACCGAAGCGATTCAGCATCCAGCGTTGCAGGGTGTCGCGGGCATCTTCCGGGCGCACGGCGCCGGCGCCGGCACTGGGCCGGTTGGCCAATGCGAGGCTAAGGAAGAGCTGCTCGGCCATCACGTTGTTGCTGAACTTGTTGATGTCACGCACCACCTCGGCCAGGGCAGGGGAGATGGATTCCGTCATCAGCCGGGCACCTTCAGGCCCGGCACCGTCGCGCACCGCGCCCCCCAGCTTGCCGCCAAGCTCCAGCCAGATCTGCTCCACCAGGCGCGCGTTGTAGCTGTTGGGGTCGGCATAGGCCATGGGCCAGGTTTTTTCGCCGCAACTGGCCGGATAGGCACCGGCAAAGCGCATGCGGGCGGCGTCGCCCGTCTGGGCCTTCAGGGCCGTGCGCCAGTCGTCGCAGGGGCCGCCGGCCAGGGGCACGCTGGTGTCGGTCGCTACGCCGGCCAGCGGCGGGTCGGTGCCAATCACCGCGCGGCCGCGGGCGGCGTCGGGCGTGAAGGTGTAGGTCACGGCCTTGAAGTTCAGCATCAAGGCGTCCGGGCGCACGTTGTAGGGGCGGGTCGGATCGCCGTCAAACTCGGCCGGGTTCACGTTCGGCAGGTTGAAGGCGCCGCGGTCGAGCCAGATGTCGCCGCGGATTTCCTTCACCCCCAGTTGCTGCAGGCGGCGCAACAGCAGCCAGACGCGCTCCACGACCAGCTTCGGATCACCGCTGCCGCGCACGATGACCGAGCCGTCCAGCACGCCGTCGCGCAGCGTGCCGGTGGCCAGCAGGGGCGTGCGCCACTGGTAGGCGGGGCCGAGGCTGTCGAGCGCCGCATAGGTGGTGAACAGCTTGAACACCGAGGCTGGGTTCACGGCCTTCTGCTCGTTCAGGGCCAGCACGCGGCGGCCGCTGCCCACTTCCTGCACCATCACCGCGAGGGCAGATTCAGGCACCTTGGCGCGGCGCAGGGCTGCTTCGGCTTCCGGTGGCAGGCCCTCGCCACGGACGGCCGTGGCCTGCGAAACGAACACGATGGCCAGGGCGACAAGCGGGCGGATCCTCATGGCGGGAATCATCGCACGGCTACACTTGAGGGATGCGCCGCGCCCCCTTCCCAGACACCCCTGCACCGAGGCTGCGCCCATGAAGTTGCTGGCTCTGGACACCGCCACCGAACACATGGCGGTGGCGCTGGTCACGGCGCCGGGAACGGCGCTCACGCGCAACCTGCCCGGTGGGGCTGCGGCCAGCTCGCAACTCATTCCGCAGGTGCTGGCGCTGCTGGCCGAAGCCGGTCTGCCGCTCTCGGTGCTCGATGCGGTCGCGTTTGGCCAGGGGCCGGGCGCCTTCACCGGTCTGCGCACGGCTGTGTCCGTGGCCCAGGGGCTGGCGTTTGGTGCCGGCCTTGGCGTGTTGCCCATCGACAGCCTGCTGCTGGTGGCTGACGACGCACTGGCCCAGGCCGCCGGCGACACCGTGATGCACCAACCCGGCTGGGTGCTGATGGATGCCCGCATGGACGAGATCTATGCGGCCCGGTACCAGCATGACGGCCGTGGCTGGCACGTGCTCACCGCACCCGCCCTGTACGACCTGACCACGCTGCACACGCTGTGGGCGGCTGAGGCGCCGGCCTGGGCCTGCGGCTCGGCACTGACCGCCTTTGACGGCCGGCTGGCGCCGGGCACGGCCCGCTGCTGGCCCCACATCGCTGATCGCGCTGCAGCCCTGGCGCGCCTGGCGGAAGCAGCACTGCAGGTCGGCCCCTTGCTGCCCGCTGAAGCTGCGCTGCCGCTCTACCTGCGTGACAAGGTGGCCCTGACCACCGCCGAGCGTGAAGCCGCGCGACGGGCCTCTGCCGCATGACGCCAACGCAGCCCTTCCGGCCGATGACGGTGCAGGACCTCGATGCCGTGATGGCCATCGAGCAGCGCGCCTACGCCTTTCCCTGGACGCGCGGCAACATCACCGACTCCCTCGCCGCGGGCCATGAGGCCTGGCTGCTGATGTCGACGCCTGAGGCCACTGACGCCACCCGCCGCGCCGACCGACCCGCGCCCGAGCTGCTGGGCTACTACCTGGCCATGCCGGGCTTTGAAGAATTGCATTTGCTCAACATCACCGTCCGGCCCGAGTTGCAGGGGCGTGGCCATGCCCGCACCATGCTGACGCATTTGTCCGAGCGTGCCGTGGCGCTCGCGTCGCCGTTGCTGTGGCTGGAAGTGCGCGAGAGCAATGCCCGCGCCCGTGCCTTGTACGAGCGCTGGGGCTTCGAGACCGCCGGCCTGCGCAAGGGCTATTACCCCGCCGGCCATGGCCAGCGCGAAGACGCGATCGTGATGCGGCTGGCCCTGCAGGCCGATGAACCCGAGGCGAGCCCATGACCTGGACAGCGCGACAGCAAGCCATGCTGAAAGTGATGGGGCTGGCCGTGTGGTCGCCGCCGTCGGCCTTGTCGCATGCCGAATCGCTGGATGCGGTTGAGGTGGCAGACACAATCGACAGCGCGCCACCGGCCGAGGCCTCACCGCCGCCATCGCCATCGTCCGTGCCCGTGACGCGTGACCGCGCACCGGCTGGCACCGCCGCAGCCGCACCGGACGAGCAGGCCGCGCCCACCCGCGCGCCGGCACTCAGCCCGTCACCAGCGCCTGACGATCGCGCGCGCCACATCCTCACCTTGTCGGTCGACGCCCTGACGGCCGATATCCAGGCTTGCCAGGCCTGTGCGCTGGGCGCGCAGCGTCGCCACGCCGTGCCCGGAAGCGCGCTGCTGCCGGCCGATTGGGCGGTGGTGCTCGCGCCGCCGCAAGACGCTGACAACCAGCAAGGCGAGGTGTGCGTCGGCCCCAACGGCGTGCTGCTCGACAACCTGCTGGCCGCCCTCGGCCTGGCCCGTGAGGCGGACGACGTGGCGCAGCGCGTCTTCGTGACGCCCGCCGTCAAGTGCCACCCGCCGCGCGACCGCGCGCCGGAGGCCGCCGAGGTGGCGCAGTGCCACCCCTATCTGGCGCGTCAGCTGGCCTTGGTCAAGCCGCGGGTCATCATCGCCATGGGCCGCGTGGCGGCGCGCCAGTTGCTGGGCGTGGACGAGCCGCTGGGCAAGCTGCGCGGACAGGTGCACCAGTGGCAGGGCGTGCCGGTGGTGGTCAGCATCGAGTTGCAGATGCTGATGCGCCAGATCCCCGAGCGGCCACGCGCCTGGGCCGATTTCTGCCTCGCGGCAGAGGCCCTCGCGGGCCAGCCGGTCAGGCCTTCGGCGGCTTGACCGGGCGCTGCCAGCCGGTCAGCGAGACCTGCTTGGCGCGTGCCACGGTCAGCTGGCCCGGCGGCGTGTTCTTGGCGATGGTGGAGCCGCCGCCAATCGTGCCGCCCGCGCCCAGCGTCACCGGGGCGATCAGCACGCAGTTCGAGCCCACATGCACATCGGCCTCGATGGTCGTGCGGTGCTTGTTGGCGCCGTCGTAATTGGCCGTGATGCTGCCGGCGCCGAAGTTCACCCGCTCACCCACGGTCGCGTCGCCCAGATAGGCCAGGTGGTTGGCCTTGGCGCCGTTGGCCAGCTGCGAGTTCTTCACCTCGACGAAGTTGCCGATGTGCACCTCGGTGCCCAGCACCGCACCCGGGCGCAGCCGCGCAAACGGACCGATGAGCGAGCCGGCACCGACCTGCACGCCGTCCTTGTCGCCGTCGATGTGGGTGAAGGGGTGGATCACCACGCCGTCGCCGATCACCGCATTGCGGATCACGCAGTGCGCGCCGATGCGCACCTCGTTGCCGAGCGTGACCGTGCCCTCGAAGATGCAGTTGATGTCGATCTCGACATCGGTGCCGCAGTGCAGCGTGCCGCGCTGGTCAAACCGGGCCGGGTCGGCCAGGCGCACGCCGGCGTCCAGCCAGGCGTCGGCCTGGCGGCGCTGTAGCCGGCGCTCCAATTCCGCCAGCTGCGCCGGGCTGTTCACGCCAAGCACCTCGGTGTCGTCACTGACGCTGGCGCTGACCACCGGCACGCCATCGGCCACGGCCATGGCCACGATGTCGGTCAGGTAGAACTCGCCCTGGGCGTTCTTGTTGTCGAGCGCCATGACCCAGCGCTTCAGCGCCGCGGTGGGCGCGGCCATCATGCCGGTGTAGACCTCGCGGATGCCGCGCTGCGCCTCGCTCGCGTCCTTGTGTTCGACGATGCCGAGCACCCGGGCGCCGTCAGGCGTGCGCAGGATGCGGCCGTAGCCGGTGGCATCGTCCAGCGTCACCGTGAGCAGCGCCAGGGCCTGGCCGCCGCTGGCTGCGGCCAGCGCGCGGGCGGTGGCCGGGGCGATCAGCGGCACATCGCCGTTCAGGATGAGGGTGGTGGTGGCGGCGTCATCGAGCAGCGGCACGGCCTGCTGCACGGCGTGGCCGGTGCCGAGTTGCGGCATCTGCCGCGCGAACACGCGACCCGGGCCGGCGGCCGACGCTTCCACGGCGGCGGAACCATGGCCGGTGATGAGCACGGTCTGCTGCGGTGCCAGTTCATGGGTGGTCGCCAGCACATGGTGCAGCAGGGGTTTGCCCGCCAGCTTGTGCAGCACCTTGGGCAAGGCAGAGCGCATGCGGGTGCCTTTGCCCGCAGCCATGATCACGACGTTCAGCGACATGCTTCATTCACCAGGTTGCGCCGCCGGTGAAGCCCGGCGGCCAGCCTGTGATTATCGACGCCAGTCGGGCACTTGTCCGGCCCGGCACCGCGCCTGTCGCGGGGGCGTCAGGGCAGCACGACGCTGACGTTGTGCGGCTCGCCCTGCACGGCCGGGAAGTCCTTCAGCGCGGCGCTGAACAAGGCGCCCAGCATCATCGTGCCGCCTTCGGTGGCGCCGTCGTTGCTGGCGCGCGCTTCATACAGGGCTTCACCGCTGCGGCGGTCGCGCAGCAGCACGGCCACTTCGCGCTGGAACTCGGGGCGCACCGGCACCATGGTCCAGCGCCAGCCCGGACGCGACCACGGCGTCATCGACCAGCGCGAACCCCAGGCCGGCGCCCAGAACGGGTCGTCCCAGGGGGAGCGGTCCTGGCGCGACACCCGGGCGCCCAGTTGCACCATCACGTCGGCATCGGCGGGCTTCTCGGCCAGCTTGAAACCGGCGGCTTCCAGCGCGCGGGCGGCTTCGGTTTCGATCTGCAGCTGCTGCTCGCCACGCGCCTGCTGCGAGGGCAGCCGGTCGAAAGCGTAGGTGCTCGCCTTGCGCTCCGTCGGCCAGGTGCCGAAGGTGCTGACCTCGGCATTCACGGTGTTCAGGGCGGCGCAGCCACCCAGACCCAGCGTGACGGCGGCCAGCAGCGCGGCCGCGCCTCGGAGGGCGCGGCGGGTGGCGGGGGATTGGACTTCTTGCATGAGAGGCTCCTCGATGTTGGTGCGGCCCCTCGATGCGGGGCCGTCAGTCGCGGATCAGACGAACCGGCTGCACGGCGGCACCACCTGCCGGGGCGCCACAGTCATCTTCGTCTTCGTCAAAGGCCTTGTCACCCTGCGGATCGGGGCGGCCTGTAGCTCTGACATCGACAAAGGGGAAAAGTTTCGTGTCCATCATGTGCGACAGGGTGATGTTACCCATCGCGCTGAACATGTTCTCCACCCGACCCGGGTACTGCTTGTCCCAGTCGCGGATCATCTGCTTGATCTGCACGCGCTGCAGGTTTTCCTGGCTGCCGCACAGGCTGCACGGGATGATCGGGAACTCGCGGTGCACGGCCCACTTTTCCAGATCGGTCTCGGCCACATAGGCCAGCGGGCGGATCACCACATGCTCGCCGTTGTCGCTCACCAGCTTGGGCGGCATGCCTTTCATGCGGCTGCCGAAGAACATGTTCATCAGCAGCGTCACCACCATGTCGTCGCGGTGGTGGCCCAGCGCGATCTTCGTGGCGCCCAGCTCCTTGGCCACACGGTAAAGAATGCCGCGCCGCAGCCGCGAGCACAGGCTGCACATCGTCTTGCCGGCCGGGATGATGTTGGTGACGATCGAGTAGGTGTCCTGCTCCTCGATGTGGAAGGCCACGTCGCGGCTGCGCAGGTAGTTCGGCAGCACCTCCTCCGGGAAGCCGGGCTGCTTCTGGTCGAGGTTGACCGCGACGATGTCGAACTTGATCGGCGCACGCGCCTTCAGGTTCAGCAGGATGTCGAGCATGGCGTAGCTGTCCTTGCCACCCGACATGCACACCATCACCTTGTCGCCGTCTTCGATCATGTTGAAGTCGGCGATGGCCTGGCCCACCTGGCGGTGCAGGCGCTTGCTCAGCTTGTTGGCCTCGAACGCCGCCTTGCGGGCCTTGCGTTCGGCTTCGCTGACAGCGGCGTCGTCGGCCGGCAGGGCCTCGCGCGCGGAGGTGTCGCCAGACATCAGGCCATCTCCTTCATGCCAAACACCTCGCAACCCACCGACTCGCAGTCCGGGTACACGTCCGGCTTCTCGGTCGAGACCCGCGCGGCGCGCACGTTCGGGTGCGCCAGCATCAGGGCCAGGGCGTCGTCGCACAGGGTTTCCTGCAGATGGATGTGGCCCTTCGAGACCCGCTCGGCGATGGTGCGGCGGATGAAGTCGTAGTCGAGCACTTCGTCGAGCTCGTCGGCGCGCGGCGTGGAGGTGGCCAGCGGCACGTACAGATCGACGTTGATCAGCACGCGCTGCTCGCCCTTCTTCTCGAACTCATGCACGCCGATGTTGATCCACACCTCGTAGTTGCGCAGGAAGAGGCGGCGGCAATCACGCAGGCCGGGATGGAGCAGGGAAGTTTGCATGGGGTTCAACCTTGGGCTTGGGCCAGGAAAAGCACGTCGCGCGCCTGGCCGGTCAGGTGCTGGCCACCATCCACCAGCAAGGTGGTGCCGGTGATGGCCGGGGAATCGATCAGGAATCGCACGGCACGCGCGATGTCGTCAGGCGTGGAGGAGCGCTGCAGCGGCGTCATGCGGTGCGCTTTGGCGTACTCGTCGTCATTCATCGGGCCTGACAGCATCGTCACCCCCGGCGCCACGGCGCTCACGCGCACCCGCGGGGCCAGCGCCTGGGCCAGCATCACGGTGGCTTCACGCAGCGCGGCCTTGCTCAGGGTGTACGAAAAATGGTCCGGGTTCGGGTTCCAGAGCTTCTGGTCGAGCAGGTTCACCACGCAGCCCCGGCCGTCTTCGCCGGCCTCGGTGCGGGCGGCCACGTGGGTGGCCAGGGCCTGGGCCAGCATCACGGGTGCCGCGGTGTTGGCACGCCAGTGCAGGTCCATCGCGGCGGGGCCGGCGTCGGCGGCGGTGTCGTACTCGAACAGGCTGGCGTTGTTCACCACCGCATCCACCCGGCCGAGTGCGGCCACGGCGGCGGGCAGCAGCGCCCGGCAGGCGGCTTCAACGCTCAGATCGGCCGGCAGCACCGCCACGCGGGCCCCCAGCGCGCGCAACTCAGCCGCCGTGACCTCCGCGTCGGCCACCGAGTGGCGGCAGTGCAGGGCGATGTCGTGGCCGTGCGCGGCCAGGTGCAGCGCGATTTCGCGGCCGATGCGCCGCGCAGCACCGGTGACCAGGGTCACGGGGCGGGTGGGCGGCAGGTGGTCGGAGGCAGGTGTTGTCATGGGGGCCACTAGAATCTCGCCATGCGAAATAGCGAACCCGACAGTGTATCGGCGCCTCTGTCGGAACATATCCATGCGGCCATTGCGGACGCTGGCGGCTGGGTGTCATTTGACCGCTTCATGGCGATGGCGCTGTATGCGCCGGGTCTGGGTTACTACAGCAACAGCCTGCGCAAGTTCGGCCTGATGCCGGCCAGCGGCAGCGATTTTGTCACCGCACCTGAGCTCTCACCCCTGTTCGGCCGCGCCGTGGCCAACCAGGTGGCGCAGGCCCTGCAGGTCACCGGCACCTCGCAGGTGTTCGAGTTTGGCGCCGGCTCCGGCGCGCTGGCCGAGCAGATGATCGACGCGCTCGATGCCGTGGCGCCCGGCCTGCTGCAGGCCTACACCATCATTGATCTGTCGGGCACGCTGCGTGAGCGGCAGGCCGCCCGCCTGGCCCGCTTCGGTGACCGCGTGCGCTGGGCCACGCGCTGGCCCGAGGCCATGCACGGCGTGGTGGTGGGCAACGAGGTCCTCGACGCCATGCCGGTGCAATTGCTGCACTTCGACGGCGAGCAGTGGCTGGAGCGTGGCGTGGCCAGCCACCATGACGCGCTGGGTGCGCCCGGCTTCGTTTACGAAGACCGGCCCACCGAGCTGCGCCCGCCGCTGGAGGCGCCCTACGTGCCCGGCACGGTGACGGAGATTCACTTGCAGGCCGAGGGCTTCATCCGCAGCCTGGCCGCGCACCTGGTGCAAGGCGCCGCCTTCTTCATCGACTACGGCTTCCCCGAGGCCGAGTACTACCTGCCGCAGCGCCACATGGGCACCTTGATGTGCCACCGGCTGCACATGGCCGACGACCGGCCGCTGGAGGCGGTGGGCGAGAAGGACATCACCGCCCACATCAATTTCACCGGCATCGCCCTGGCTGCGCAGGAGGCCGGCATGGACGTCATCGGCTACACCAGCCAGGCGCGTTTCCTGGTGAATTGCGGCGTGGCGCCGATGGTGGAAGCCGCCGATCTGGCCGGCCGCGCGATGGCCCAGAAGCTGCTGACCGAGCATGAGATGGGTGAGCTGTTCAAGGTCATCGGCCTGGCGCCTGCGGGTGCGCTGCCTGATCCGATCGGCTTCATGGCGGGTGACCGCACCCACCGGCTCTGAGCCCGCCGCATGCGCTGGTTCCTGGTCTTCCTGCTGGTGTTCCTGATTTTCAATCGGGCCGGTGCCTGGTTGCAGAAGCTGGGCCTGGGGCGCCTGCCGGGCGACCTGCGCTTCAGCATTTTCGGCCGCGAGTTCTTCCTGCCGCTGGCCAGCAGCGTGGTGCTGACCGTGCTGGCCAGCATCATCATGATGGTGTTCTGAGCCGCAGGCTCAGGCGGCTGGCTCGCCCGGTGCCTGCAGCGCAGCCAGGGCCGGCAAGGCCTCGGCGATGGCCTGGGCGCGGGCCTTGTGGATCGCCTCGGCAATGGCCGGTCCGCGTGCGCCGCGCGCCACCGCCGCTTCCGCCACCGGCCCGGTGACCACCGCTTCCGCTGCGGCAAACGCGGCCAGCAGGCGCGGGCGAGACGGGTAAGGCGCGTCTTCGAACTGCCAGCGGCCGCGGGCATCGGCCTCGCAGGCCAGCAAGGCTTCAGTGAAACGCTCCGGCCGCCGGAAGGCGTCGCAGCGTTCGATCAGGCGCAGCAGCGCCGCGGCATTCAAGCCATCGGCGCGGTGGATGTTGGTGTGTTCACGCGCCACCAGCAGGGCCAGCTCGGCGCAGTCGGTGGGCACCTTCAGGCGCTGATGCACCTGGCGGGCCAGGCGCTCGCTGCGCAGTTCATGGGCAATGTGGCGCGGCCATTCCTCGGGCGGCGTGGCGCCTTTGCCGAGGTCATGGCACAGCGTGGCCCAGCGCACGGTCAAGGGTGCGGCCAGCTTGGCGGCTTGTGCCAGCACCAACATCACATGCAGGCCGGTGTCCACCTCGGGGTGGTAGTCGGCGCGTTGCGGCACGCCCCACAGCCGGTCGAGCTCGGGCAGCAGGCGGGCCAGGGCGCCGCAGTCGCGCAGCACCTCGATCATGCGCACCGGGTGGTCTTCCATCAGGCCGCGGGACAGCTCCTGCCACACGCGCTCGGCCACCAGCGAATCCACCTCGCCGGCCGCCACCATGTCGCGCATCAGCGCCATGGTGTCGGGGGCCACGGTGAAGTCGCCGAAGCGTGCAGCGAAGCGGGCCAGCCGCAGGATGCGCACCGGGTCTTCGCCGAAGGCGGCGCTGACGTGCCGCAGCGTGCGCGAGGCCAGATCGCGCTGGCCGCCGTGCGGGTCGACGATGCGCCCGTCGGCACCCCGGGCCATCGCATTGATGGTCAGGTCTCGGCGCACGAGGTCGTCTTCGAGCGTCACGTCAATCGCGGTGTGGAAGACGAAGCCGTGGTAGCCCGGCGCGGTCTTGCGCTCGGTGCGGGCCAGCGCGTATTCCTCACGCGTTTCAGGGTGCAGGAAGACCGGGAAGTCTTTGCCCACCGGCAGGTAGCCGGCGGCCACCATGGCCTCGGGCGTGGCGCCGGTCACCACCCAGTCACGGTCGTGCACCGGCCGGCCCAGCAGGGCGTCGCGCACCGCGCCGCCCACCTCATAGACCTGCATCGTCACCGGTGCAGGGCCCGCCAGGCATCCAGCCGGGCACAGGCCTGGTGCGGGGCCAGGTAGGACGGGCCGATGGCGGCCAGCGCGGCCGGCGTGATGCCCAGCGCAGCCAGGCCAGGCAGCAGGCCCGTGGCCACATTGGGCACGGTCATCGAGGCGAGGTTGTCGCGGCTCATCAGCGGTTCGCCCGGGGCCAGCTCCATCATCATCGCCTGCACCTGGGCCAGCGGGCCCGGCAGCGGCACGATGGGCCGCTCATGGCCCGACAGCCGGCCGGCCAGCCGCACCAGGTCGGCCAGCGTCAACACATCGGGGCCGGCGCATTCATAGGTCTGGCCTGCCGTGGCCGGGTTGGCCAGACAGTGGGCGATGGCTTCGGCCACGTCGTCCACCCACACCGGCTGGAAGCGGGCGCTGGCGCCGGCCAGCGGCACCACGGGCGCCAGGGCCTGCAGTTGCGCAAACAGGTTCAGGAAGCGGTCTTGAGCACCGAAGATCACCGACGGGCGGAGCAGCGTCAGGTCGAGCGGTGCGGCCTTCAGCACGGCTTCGCCACGCGCCTTGCTGCGCAGGTAGCGCGACGGCGCATCGGCGGACACGCCCAGCGCGCTCACATGCACCAGCCGACGCACACCCTGGCGCACGCAGGCCGCGGCCAGGCGCTGGGGCAGCTGCACATGGGTGGCCTCGAAGGCGGCTTCGCTGCCGTGCAGGATGGCCACCAGGTTCACCACGGCGTCGCAGCCCGCCAGCAGCTGATCAAGCGCTGCGTCGTCATGCACATTGGCTTCCACCACATCCACCAGCGGCAGCAGCTGCACGGCCTGGGCATGGCTGCGGCGCCGCGTGGGCACCACCAGGCGCGGGCCGCCACTGCCGTAGTCCTGCACCAGTCTCTCGCACAGGGCGCGGCCGACAAAGCCGGACCCTCCCAGAATCAGCACGCGTTGCATGGCTCCACCTTCAAGGCAAATCGTCGTTGGCCGGGGCGGCCGTGGCCTCCCGCGGGCCGATCGGCGCACCCAGGCGCGCCTTCAGCGAGGCCGGCTTGCCACTCAGCAGGCCGGCATAAATCGTGGCGTTCGAGAGCACCTTCTTGACGTAGTCGCGGGTCTCGTTGAACGGGATGTTCTCGGCCCAGATGGCGGCTTCCACCACCGGGCCTTCACGCCAGCGGCGCGGCCGGCCCGGGCCGGCGTTGTAGGCAGCCGCGGCCATGGCCTGCGAGCCGCCCAGGTCGTCCAGCACCAGCTTCAGGTAAGCGGTGCCGATGCGCAGGTTGGTGTCGCGCTCGGTGATCATCTCGGGGCGGAAGCTGGTCAGGCCGATCTTCCTGGCGGTCCACTTCGCGGTGGCCGGCATCACCTGCATCAGGCCGGAAGCGCCCACGTTCGAGCGGGCGTCGACGATGAAGCGCGACTCCTGCCGGATCAGCCCGTACACATAGGCCGGGTCCAGACCGATGTCACCGGCCTTGGCCAGCAGCTCACGGCGCAGCGGGGTGGGGTAGCGCAGGGTCAGGTCGATCTCGGCGCGGGTGCGGTCGGCGCTGTTGATGCAGCGGTCCCACACTTCCCGATCACACGCCAGTTGGGCCGCGGCGATCAGCTCACGGTCGCTCATGCCGATGAGCGAAAAATTCCATTCGCGCACGCCTTCGCTGCGCAGCCCCATGCCGATGGCGAGCAGCGCACGCTGCAGGCCGGCGTGGTTGCGCGCGGCGGCTTGCTCGGCGCCCGTGGGGCTCACCGGGCGGCCGGGCAGGGGCGCGACATTGCCCAATTCCTCGGCAGCCAGCTGCCCGTAGAAGTTCAGTGGCGAGGCGATGCCTTGCAGCAGGCGCCGGGCCTCATTGCGCGCGGCTTCGCCCGCCTCGGCGGCGGGCGCCATGCCCAGCACGCCGCGGGCGCGCCAGTACGCCCAGGCCGGGTCGGCGCGCTCAGTGGCGCTCATGGCTTCGATGCTGCGCAGCGTCCAGATCCAGCGCTCGCTGCCCTGGCCGTTGCGCAGGGCGCTTCGGGCCAGCCAGCCCAGCGTGTCGTCGCTCCAGTCGGGCGTATTGGTCTGGCGTTTGGGCAGGGCCTCAAACGCATTGCGGGTCCAGCCCAGCGCGTCAGGCCGCAGTTGCAGCGCGCCTTGCTTGGCCACCTGTGACCAGGCCCAGGCCGCATGTTCCGCGCCCAGGATGGCGGCCCAGCGTTCCTGCAGCAGGTTGGCTGCAGCATCCGTGTCACTGGCGGCCACACGGGCCACGGCCAGCGAGGCCAGCTCACTCCGGTGGTGGGTCAGCGACGAGGCCTTGGTGAGCAGGTAGCGGGTGGGCTTGTCCAGCAACTCCACCAGCGCCTTGTCGACCGGATCACCCAGCAGCGCGGCGCTCTGGCGGGCCAGCTTCACACGGTTGTTCTCGACGCCCAGACGCACCCGGCGCCAGATGTCGTCGGCGCTGAACACCTTGGCCTCGAACAGCGTGCGGCCCATCAACAGGCAAGCATCATCGGGTTCGCGCTGGGCCATCCAGACGCGGCGTGCGGCGTCCAGCACCGGCTTGCCGGCGAGGTGGTCGACCAGCACCGCGTAGCAATGCACCTGCCGGTCGTCGTTCATGCGGAAGCGCGGCAGATCACGCGAGAAGGCGGCCCAGTCGCGGCGGCGGCCCAGCTCCAGCAGCCAGTCGTTGCGCAGGCGGTCTTCCACATAGCTGGCGGGCCAGCGGGCGTAGAAGGCTTCCACCTCGTCGGCGGTGGCCTCGTTCAGCCGGCTGGTGAGGTCCCAGTAATCGACCCAGGGCGCCAGCGGGTGGCGGCTGTCGATGGCCGCGATGCGGAAGGCGGCAAGCCGAGAGCGGTCGCGGCGCACAAAGGCTTCGCGGGCATCACGGATCAGCGGGTCAACACCGGCGGAGGGCTGCACCGCCGAGGTGTCTGTGGCCTGCGCCGAGGCCGCGCCGGTGCCAGCCAGCAGGGCCAAACCGACCCACAGGGCCAGCCCGTGGAGGGGCCGCAGCGGGCGTGGGTGGCGGGGGCGACTGCGGCGAAGAAGAAGGGCGTGGATCAGGGCAGAAAGCATGGCCCGGCCACTGTACCGCAGCCCGGGTTTTCCCCGGGTGCGGCAGGCCACGTCAACGTGTCAACGCTGGGTGCGGTAAGGCTCTTCGAAGTCGAGGAAATCGGCTTCGGCCAGCGCCTCGGTCACCCAGGCCTGCACGCCGGGGCTGGCCCAGACGGCGTCCATCCACGGCCGCACGCTGGCGTCTACCGGCAAACCGTAGGTGCGGATGCGGCTGACCACCGGCGCGAAGTAGGCATCGGCGTTGCTGAAGTCGCCGAACAGGAAGGGCCCGCCGCTGTCGCGCAGGGCGTCGGCCCACATGGCTTGCAGGCGGTTCAGGTCGGCCTGGATGCCGGCGTGCTCGCGCAGCAGGCGCGCGCCCACATCGGCCAGCGAAGCCTCGATGTTCATGGCGCAGTGGCTGCGCAGCTGGGTGAAGCCGCTGTGCATCTCGGCGCACAGCGAGCGGGCACGGGCCCGGCGCGCCGCGTCACGCGGCCAGATGTTGTGTTCCGGAAAGCGCTCAGCCAGCGTTTCGGCAATGGCCAGCGTGTCCCACACCGCCAGCGCGCCATCCAGCAGCACCGGCACCTTGCCAGTCGGGCTGACGCCGCGGAGGGTCTGCTTGAAGGCGGAGTTCGCCTCGAAGCTGTCGAAGCGCACCAGGCGCTGCGCCACCGGCAACTGGAAGTGGTTGACCAGCACCCCGGGCCGCATCGACCACGACGAATAATTCCTGTTGCCGATCCACAGTTCCATCACACGCTCCGACATCCGTTGAGTTGAGGATCCGGATGCTAGCCCTGCGGGGTGTGGCCGTGGGTGCGTTGTGTGCATCCTCGCCATGCGTGCGCGGCATGAATGATCAATCCGCGTGGGCCGCGCTGTCGCTGTCTTCCACGTCGCCGATGGCCTGCCGGGTTGCGGCCGCCTGGGCCAGCACCCAGCGGTTGAAGGCCTGCACTTCCGGGCGGGCGTCGTCGCTGCCGCCGGCCAGCGGCACCAGCCAGTAGCACCACGGCGACCAGCGCCGGCCTTCCGGGCCGAAGGGCTCGACCAGGTCGCCCCGCTCCAGCACGTCATGCACCATGGCCAGCCGCGCCAGGGCCACGCCTTGGCCAGCCAGGGCCGCCTGCATCTGCTGGTGGGTGTAGTTCATCGTGATCCAGCGGCGCGGCGCCATGCCCGCCATCTGCTGGGCGCTCAGCCAGGCCGGCCAGCCCAGCTCATCGGCGTGCTGGCTGTCGTCATCCATCTCCAGCAGTGTGTGCAGCGCCAGGTCGGTCGGCTGGCGCAGTGGCGGCGCTTCACCCCGGGCGATGGCGTCAGCCAGGCGGGTGCCGATGACGGGTGTCAGCACCTCGCCGAACAGGCGCTGCGCATGGGCCGGGGCGGTGGCCGGGCGGCAGTGGCGCAGGGCCACATCCAGCTCGATGTCGTCGAGTTCAGCGAAGCGGTCGGAGGCGGCGATGCGGATGTCGGCATCCGCATGGGTGCGCTCGAACAGCGGCAGCCGCGGCATCAGCCAGAGCGAGGCGAACGACGGGAAGGTGGTCACGCTGACCATGGCGCGGCTGCGGGTCATGCGGATCTGGCGCACGGTGGCGTCGATGCGGGCCAGCGCAGGCTCCACGGTGCGCTGCAGCACTCGGCCGGCGGCGGTCAGCTCGACCTTGCGGGTGGCGCGGTGGAACAGCGGTGCGCCCAGCTCTTCCTCCAGCCCCTTGATCTGGCGGCTGATGGCGGGCTGGGTCAGGTGCAGCTCGTCGGCTGCGCCACTGAAACTCAGGCGGCGCGAGACGGCTTCGAACGCCCGCAGGGCGTCCAGCGAAAGAGGGCGGCGGGGCAGGCGATTCATGCGTGAAGCTTATCAATCCGCCTCGCCGTTTTCATTCGTCAGAGTGAGGATATTTCTTCATCATTCGCTCCATGCATGGGATGGACCCATGGGGAGCAAGGCATGGAACACGATCTCGATCACGTCCGCCGCTGGACGGCGCCGTCCGATGGCTGGCTGGTGGGCTGCCGCGGTGCGTCATGGGTGACGCGCGATGGTGAGCTCGACGACCATCAGCTGACGCCCGGCCACACCCTGGTGGTGAGCGCCGGCACGCGGCTGACGATGGGCCCCTGGGAGGGTGCTGAGGCCAGCCGCCTGGTGTGGGTGGCGGCACCGGCTGCCCGTTGCGCCACCGGCCCCCTGGGCACGGCACGCCACACCGGCTTGAACCTGGTGGCTGCGGCTGCGCGGGTAGGCGCTCAGGCCTTGGCGGCCTTGGCCCGCAAGGCCGACCACATGGCCAGCCGCGCCCAGGGCAGCATCTGCTCGGGCGATTCCATGGCCTCTTCGGGCGCGTTGAAGTAACTCATCACGCCCTGCTGGCCGCCCGCCTTTGCGTAGACAAAAGGCTGGCAGCCCGCGTCGACGAACCGGCCGCGCGTGGTGTCGTCCACCTTCAGGTAGAGCGTGCCGCCGGCGATCAGGGCCACGAAGACCTCGTCGACATACAGGCCGTGCCCGCCGAACATGCGGCGGCTGCGCACCGGCCCCAGCGCCCCCAGCAACTCCCTCGACCAGCTCAGCAGCGATTCGCTCATGCCGGCACTCTAACGGCGGTGTGCGCCGACATGTGTTGAGGCGCAGGCGAAAAAAAGGGCGCCTTCCATGCGGAAGGCGCCCAACGCTCTCGTGTGCCGGCATGTGATGTCACGCGTCCCCACGCGCGACCACACCGTCAGACGATGATCCCGACCCGCCGAGTTGCAGACAGCGGGCCGGGCTTTCCCGGCAGGGAAATCAGAAGTTGTGCTTCAGGCCCAGGTCGTAGCCGACCTTCTTGGTGCCGGCAACACGCTGGGTGCCGCCAAATTCCAGCACGTCGGCGTACACGGTGGTGCGCTTCGACAGGAAGTACTGGTAGCCGACAGCAGCTTGCTTGACCAGGGTGGCGTCAACAGCCGTCGCCTTGTTCTTCAGTTCGCCGTAGCTGCCACGGAAGGCGCCATTGCCCACCGGTGCCACTGCGCTCACCAGGAACGACTGGATCTTCTGGTCAGCGGCGTTCTTGCCGTCACCGAAGAAAGCGCCGACCTTGGCGATGCCGAAGTCGTACGAACCGTTCACGGTGGCCCAGCGGTCCTTCGTGTTCGACGGGTTCTCGAAGCCAACACCCACGCTCAGCGGGCCGGTGGTGTACGAGCCACCCAGGCTGTACGGACGCTTGGCGCCCGAACCTGCGTTGGCGTCGGTTTCAGCGATCTGTGCGCCGAAAGCCAGGCCGTTGGCGGCGTAGCTGTAGGTCACCGAGTTGCTGTAACGGGTCGAGATGTCGGCGATGGCAGCCTTGCCTTGCACGATCAGGGCGTTCGAAGCAACGGTGTCGGTGCCGAACGGGTCAGCCACGTTCTGGCTGTAGGTGTAAGCCGGGTTTTCTTCGCGGCCCAGCACGACACGGCCGTAGGCGCTTTGCAGGCCGACGATGGCCTTGCCGTCCCAGAAGCGGGTAGCTGCGGTCTGGGTGCCTTCATCGGCGTTGAAGCGGTGTTCGATCTGGAACACGGCTTGCAGACCGCCACCCAGGTCTTCCACACCACGGAAGCCCAGACGGCTGCCGGAGCCGTTGCGCACTTCCTTGTTGGCAACCTTGTTGGCTTGCTGAGCGACCGACAGGTCGACGCGGCCATACACGGTCACCGAAGATTGAGCCATCGCGGCGGAACCCAGCGAAGCCAGGGCCAGGGAGAGGGGAACGAGACGGAAGTTCATGTGAAGTCCTTTTTATCTGTCAGATGCAGCAGTTGTCCGGAGGGACCACTGCACACGGAAAGGACTGTAGGCTCGGGTTTACCCCAGATAAATTCGCCACTCAGCAATTCACTGTTCCATTTTTGGCAACGCTGTAATTTTCTTTGGCCTGAAATGCGTGTTAGTCGTAAATGGTTCTGCAGAAACTTGACCCCTCATGCCCGTCGTGACGCCGGGACAGCCACCCAACGCCCGCACAATCAAAGGCTGTTGCAAGTTGTCAGGAACTGATCCCATGACCCTGCCGTTCAAGCTGAATCTCGAACCCTCTCGCGACAAAAGTGTGTTGCGCAAGCAACTGCAGGCGGAACGACTGAGCCTGCTGGATCGCCACCAGCGCGCCGCCCACCTGCAGGAAGTGCTGATGGTGTGGCTCATCAGCCGCCCGGAAAAGACGATTGGCGCCTACTGGCCCATCAAGGGCGAGTTCGACGCACTGCCCGCGCTGTACCGCTGGGCCGAAGGCCACGAAGACCGCCGCATCGGTCTGCCGGTGATGAACCGGGAGACCAAGCAGCTGACCTTCCATGTCTGGTACCCCGGTTGCCCGATGGAAGAAGACGCCTACGGCATCCCGAAGCCGAAAGACACCGAGGCCTTTCACCCCGAGCTGCTGCTGGTGCCTTGCGTGGGCTTTGGCCCGGGCGGTGTGCGCCTGGGCTATGGCGGCGGCTTCTATGACCGCACGCTGGCAGCGCTTGACCCGCTGCCGGCCACCGCCGGGTTGGCCTACTCCCACGGCTACGTGCCCTGGCTGGAAGGCGAGCCGCATGACGTGCCGCTCGACGCCTTGCTGACGGAAGAAGGCGTGTCCTGGCAGCGCGGGGTGCTCTGAGCGACCATGAAAAAGGGCGGCCCGCAGGCCGCCCTTGGCTGAATCAGGCCACGCTCAGAAGCGCTTGCCGAAGCCCACGCTGACCAGCAGCGGATCGACCTTGAAGGTGCCGATCTTGGTTTCGTTCGACAGCACGTCGGTCTTGATCTGGACCTTCTTCACGTCGAAGTTCAGCAGCCAGCCGCCACCCACCGGCACGTCCACGCCGACTTGTGCGGCCAGGCCAACGCTGTTGCGCTTGAGGTTCAGGTTCAGGGCCGACACGCCCGATTCCCACTGCACATCAGAGATGTTGGTGTAGTTCACGCCCACACCCACGTACGGGCGGAAGCCCTCCAGGCCGGTGAAGTGGTACTGCGCCGTCAGGGTCGGGGGCAGGTGCTTGAAGCTGCCGATCTTGCCGCCGCCAACCGACAGGGTCTGCTTCTGCGGGTAGGTCAGGATCAGCTCGGCCGCGATGTTCGGCGTGAAGAAATAGCTGATGTCCAGCTCGGGGATCCACTTGTCGTTGATCGATGCCTCGACCGGCGAGCCCACCACGGCGGTCAGCGTGGTCTTCAGGTCAGCGCTGTTGGTGTTGGCCGACTGCAGATGCGCGGCGCGGCCGCGAACGAGCCAGCTGCCCGTGTCCTGGGCGGCGGCGATCTGGGGCAGGGTGGCGGCTGCGATGGCGGCCAGGGCGATCAGTTGCTTGCGCATGGAAAACTCCTTCTAGGTTGCAATGAATTCGGGACCTTGGGGTCTGAATGCATTGCACCGCGGAGGGCGCATCGTCAACTTGTGTGGGCGCAAGCGGGCCCGGGTTCAGGCTTGCCAGCAAGGGCAGCCTTGATGTGCGTCAGAGGTGGTGCGCGGCGCTGATGCGCGCGCACCACATCGACGGCTGCTGCCGGTCAGCCGTTCAGGCGGCGGCAGATTTCGAGCACCGTGGCGCTCTGGTTCATCGAGTAGAAGTGCAGGCCCGGCACGCCGGCGGTGCGCAGCTGGTCGCACAGGTCGGTCACCACATCCAGGCCAAATGCCTTGATGCTGGCGCTGTCGTCGCCGAAGCTTTGCAGGCGCAGACGGATCCAGCGCGGCACATCGGCGCCGCAGCTGTCGGCAAAGCGCAGGATGCCGCTGGCATTGGTGATCGGCATGATGCCGGGCACCACCGGGATGTCAGCGCCCAGCGCGTAGGCGTCATCCACGAAGCGGAAGTACGCGTCCGAGTTGAAGAAGAACTGGGTGATCGCCGAGTCAGCGCCGGCCTTCACCTTGGTGGCATAGGCCTGCAGGTCCGCCTGGGGCGAGCGCGCCTGCGGATGCATCTCCGGGTAGGCCGCCACTTCAATGTGGAAGTGGTCGCCGGTCTCGGCGCGGATGAAGGCCACGAGGTCGCTCGCGTAGCGGAACTCGCCGAAGCCGCCGTAGCCGCTGGGCAGATCGCCGCGCAGCGCCACGATGCGCTTCACGCCGATGGCCTTGAATTCCGCAAGCCGCTCGCGGATGGTGGCGGCATCAGCGCCGATGCAGCTGAAGTGCGGCGCACCGGCATGGCCTTCGCTCAGGATGGACTGCACGGTCTGCAGCGTGCCGTCCTGCGTCGAGCCGCCCGCACCGTAGGTCACCGAGCAGAACGCCGGCTTCAGCGCGTACAGCTCGCTGCGCACGGCGGCGAGCTTGGTCACGCCTTCAGGCGTCTTCGGGGGGAAGAACTCCAGGCTCAGCTGGAAGTCGTCGGAAACACTCATGGGGAGTCTCTTCAGGGCGCAACCGGGGCCGAAGCCCGCTGCGCCAGTATGAAAAATTCGCGGTTGCCGTCACCACCCGTCACCGGGCTGTCGCGCCAGTTCAGCACGGTCAGGCCGCAAGCCACGCAGGTCTCACGCAGGCGTGTCTCCACCCGCGCAAAGGCGCTGGCGTGCTTCACCAAGCCGCCCTTGCCGATGTCGGCAGGCTGCAACTCGAACTGCGGCTTGACCAGCATCAGCACATGGCCGCCCGGGGCCAGCAGCGGCGCCAGTGCCGGCAGCACCAGGCTGAGCGAGATGAATGACAAGTCGCCGGTGATCAGGTCGAAGCCCGGGGCCTGCCAGGCCTCGCCCAGCACCTCGGGGCTGAGGCTGCGGGCATTGACGCCTTCCAGCGCCACCACCCGCGGGTCGGCGGCCAGCCGCGGATGCAGCTGGCCGTGGCCCACGTCCACGCCCACCACCTGGCGGCAGCCGGCGGACAGCAGCACATCGGTGAAGCCACCGGTGCTCTGCCCGACGTCCAACGCGAGGCCGCCCTGCAAGGCCAGACCGGCGTCGCGCAGCACACCTTCCAGCTTCAGGCCACCGCGCGAGGCCCAGCGCAACTCGGCGTCGTCCACCAGTTCGAACTGGCAGCCTTCCGGCAAGTCTTCACCGGCCTTGCGCGGCACGGTCCAGCCCTTCGGGCCGAGCCAGCGCACGCCGCCGTGCTCAATCAGTCGCTGGGCGGCCGAACGCGAGGGCGCGAGGCCCTGCTGGACAAGAAGCTGGTCCGCGCGCATCAGTAGCGGTACGTGTCGGCCTTGTACGGGCCGCTCTTCGAAACGCCGATGTAGGCGGCCTGCTCGTCGGTGAGTTCGGTCAGCATCACGCCGACCTTCTTCAGGTGCAGGCGGGCGACCTTCTCGTCCAGGTGCTTGGGCAGCACGTAGACCTTGCCGGCTTCGTAGCGGTCCTGGTGGCAGAACAGCTCGATCTGGGCGATGGTCTGGTTGGCGAAGCTCGACGACATCACGAAGCTCGGGTGGCCCGTGGCGCAGCCCAGGTTCACCAGGCGGCCCTTGGCCAGCAGGATGATCTTCTTGCCGTCGGGGAAGATGACGTGATCGACCTGCGGCTTGATCTCGTCCCACTGGCAGGCAGCCAGCGAAGCGACGTCAATCTCGTTGTCGAAGTGGCCGATGTTGCAGACGATGGCTTCGTCCTTCATCGCGGCCATGTGCTCGTAACGGATCACGTTCTTGTTGCCGGTGGCCGAGACGAAGATGTCGGCCTTGTCGGCCGCGTATTCCATCGTCACGACCTTGAATCCTTCCATCGCGGCCTGCAGGGCGTTGATCGGGTCGATCTCGGTCACCCACACCTGGGCGCTGAGGGCGCGCAGGGCCTGGGCCGAGCCCTTGCCCACGTCGCCGTAACCAGCGACCACGGCGACCTTGCCGGCGATCATCACGTCGGTGGCGCGCTTGATCGAATCGACCAGCGATTCGCGGCAGCCATACAGGTTGTCGAACTTGCTCTTGGTGACCGAGTCGTTGACGTTGATGGCGCGGAACTGCAGCTTGCCGGCGGCCGCCATTTCGTTCAGGCGCAGCACGCCCGTGGTGGTCTCTTCGGTCACGCCGATGATCTCGCGCGCCTTGCGGGTGTACCAGGTCGAGTCAACAGCCAGCTTGGCCTTGATCGCGGCGAACAGCTCGGTTTCTTCTTCGCTGGTCGGGTTGGCGATGACCGACAGGTCCTTCTCGGCGCGCTGGCCCAGGTGCATCAGCAGCGTGGCATCGCCGCCGTCGTCCAGGATCATGTTCGGGCCTTCGCCCGGCGTGCCGGCAGCGCCGAATTCAAAGATGCGGTGGGTGTAGTCCCAGTAGTCCTTCAGCGTTTCGCCCTTGTAGGCGAACACCGGGGTGCCACGTTCCACCAGGGCGGCAGCGGCGTGGTCTTGCGTCGAGAAGATGTTGCAGGAAGCCCAGCGCACTTCGGCGCCCAGGGCTTGCAGCGTTTCAACCAGCACGCCGGTCTGGATCGTCATGTGCAGCGAGCCGGTGATGCGCGCGCCCTTGAGCGGCTGGCTGGCGGCGAACTCGTCGCGGATGGCCATCAGACCGGGCATTTCGGTCTCGGCGATCTTCAATTCCTTGCGGCCCCAGGCGGCCAGCGCCAGATCGGCGATGACGTATTGGTCGGGGCTCAGCAGTTGGGCGGGGCGGGTAGCAGCGTTCATCAATGTTCTCCGGAGGTCGGACAAAAAGCCCGCGGCGATTGATGACGTGCTGAGTGGCCCTCTCGGGCACGGCTCACCCACGACACCAACGGTGCGGGTGAGCGCGGTTGCAATTGAATGGTCCGAGCCTGGGGCCTGCGCAACTCGACACAAAACGGTGTCGGCGCCAGTCCTTGCAACGCTCCTCGGATCAGGAAGCCGCAAGTTTATCAGCGGGTCCGCAAGCCTGCTTGCGGCCGGTCGTGACAAAACAGGCAGGGAAGCAGGCTAGTTGGCGGGCATCAGCCGGCGGCGTCTGTTCCGGCCCGGGCCGCAGCCCCGCCAGAAGCCCCCGCCAGATGGTCATCGCCGCCATGCCCCACGAGCGAGGGGCGACCGACGATCAGCGGATCGACCGGCCCCAGCGCCTTCACCTCTTTCTGCGTGTAGGGCAGGCGGTGCAGCACGTAGCGCATGGCGTTCAGCCGCGCGCGCTTCTTGCAGTTCGACTTGATCACCGTCCACGGCGCATCGGGCGTGTCGGTATGCAGGAACATGGCCTCCTTGGCGCGGGTGTAGTCGTCCCACTTGTCGAGGCTGGCCATGTCGATCGGGCTGAGCTTCCACTGTTTGAGCGGATGGAGCTTGCGCTCCTTGAAGCGGCGGCGCTGCTCTTCCTGGCTGACCGAGAACCAGAACTTGAAGAGGTGGATGCCGGAGCGCGCGAGGTGTCGCTCGAACTCGGGCGCCTCGCGCATGAACTGCTCCACTTCCGCGTCCGAGCAGAAACCCATGACGCGCTCGACGCCGGCGCGGTTGTACCAGCTGCGATCAAACAGCACGATCTCGCCGCGTGTCGGCAGGTGCGCGATGTAGCGCTGGAAGTACCACTGGCCGCGCTCCACCTCGCTCGGTTTTTCAAGCGCCACCACGCGGGCGCCGCGCGGGTTCAGGTGCTCCATGAAGCGTTTGATGGTGCCGCCCTTGCCGGCGGCGTCCCGCCCCTCGAACAGGATGACGACCCGCTGGCCGGTGTCCTTCACCCAGGCCTGCAGCTTGAGCAGTTCCACCTGCAGCTGGTACTTCTGTTGCTCATAGCGCTTGCGCGACAGCAGGTTGCGGTAGGGGTAGGCGCCCTCGCGCCAACCCGGCGCCAGCTCCAGGTCGGGGTCGATGCCGGTGGGTTTGGCCGCAGGGTGGGCCAGCGCCTGGCGCAGCGCCTTCACGTCATCAGGCGATGCGCCCTGCAGCAGCGCCTGCACCTGGCTCAGCCATTCAGCGTCGTCCGGCGAATGCGGTTGATTCAGCAGCCCGGTCATCACTTCTGCCTGCACGCTGCGGGCACGCTCGGTGGCGTTCTTCACCACCACGGCGCGGCGGCCGCTGGCACTGCGGGCGCCAGACACATCGCCCTCTACCACCAGGCGCGGTAGCGCGGCAGGGTCGGCGTGGGGGCGTTTGGCGGTGGCTTTGGGGTTGGGCGAAGGCATGCGTCAATCTCCGTGCTGAGGTCTGGCAGCCATCATGAAACTTTCGTGACGGTCGGCCTTGATGCCGGTCAAGCCTCGTTCGCCGCCGGGCCATGTGGGACACTTTTGCCATGACCCCGCAGCCAATGCGAGCCTGGTCCTCCATCGATGACGCCCTCCTGGCGCCGGTGCGGGGCGTGCTCACCGACATCGACGACACCTTGACGCGTGATGGCGCCATCGAACCCTCCGCGCTGGAGGCCTTGCAGCTGCTTGCTGACGCCGGCATTCCGGTGATCGCCATCACCGGCCGCCCGGCGGGCTGGAGCGAGCCCTTCGCCCGCAGCTGGCCGGTGCGCGCCATCGTGGCCGAAAACGGCGCGGTGATGCTGCGGCGATCAGGCGCTGGGCCGGATCTGGCCATCAGCTTCACCCAGGACGAGCCCACCCGCCAGGCCAACTTCGCCCGGCTGCAGGCCTGTGCCGCAGCCATCGTGGCCACGGTGCCCGGCGCCAGGATGGCCGAGGACAGCGCAGGCCGCCTGACCGACATCGCCATCGACCACAGCGAGTTCACCCACCTGCCGCCCGAGCAGATCGACGCGGTGGTGGCGCTCATGCGCGCCCATGGCCTGACCGCCACGGTCAGCTCCATCCACATCAACGGCTGGATAGGCCAGCACAGCAAGCTCACGGCCGCCGCCTGGGCCGTGCCGGCCCTGCTCGGCCATGCGTTTGATGCGGCCGAGTGGCTGTACGTGGGCGACTCCACCAACGACCAGCTGATGTTCCAGCACATCCCGCTGTCGGTGGGCGTGGCCAACATCGCCCGCTTCGTGCCGCAGCTGCAGCACCTGCCGGCGTGGGTGACGCAGGCTGAACGTGGCGAAGGATTTGCGGAAATGGCGCAGCGCCTGCTGGCGCACGGCTAAACGGTGACGGCAATCAGCCGATAGGGGTCATGGGGCTTGATGCGCCCCGGCCCCATGACGCCCCCACCCAAGCCCTACCGACGATTGCCTTTGCTGATGGCCACCCTGGCCGGGGTGGGCCTGGCTGCGGCTGCGGCCTGGTGGGTGCCGCACCTGGCTGCCGACCACCTGCTGGCCGAGGAGGCCCGGGCTTCCTCGCTGGACTGGGCCGAGGTGGTGCTCCGGGCCGTGCCTGGCCTGGACGATGCGCTGGACAGTCGGGGCGTCAGCGAAGACACCCTGCAACACCTGCGTGAATTCCGCGGTTTCCACGAGGTGGACCGCTTCAAGGTGTTCCTGCCGGATGGCCGCATGCTGCTGTCCTCCACGGCCTTGCCTGCGCCGGGGCTGCCTGTGCCACCCCCTTCCAGCGAGATCGAGGCAGACGTGCTGGCCGTCGCCCGGCTGGCTGCGCCTGCCGTTGACCTGCGGCATGGTGATGGCGTGACTGCACCAGCCGTGTTCAGCGAAACACTGGTGCCGCTGGTGCAGGACGGGCGCGTGCTCGGCGTGGTCGAGGTCTATGTCGATCAGCAACGTCGCGCCCACCTGATCCGGAACGCCTTTGCCCAGGTCAGCGCCACCGTGCTGGCGGCCTTGCTGCTGCTGGGCGGCCTGGCAGCCTGGCACTGGCACCGCCGCAACCTGGCGCAGTGGGAGGCCGAGGAGCGCGTGCGCTACCTGGCCCTGCACGACCCGCTGTGCGGCACGTTGAACCGCGTCAGCTTTCACGATGCGCTGAGGTTGCAGGTGAAGCTGCAGGGGAAGCTGCAAGACAAGGCGGCGACGGCAGGCCAGGGCTTCGCCGTGCTGTGCATCAACCTCGACCACTTCAAGCAGGTCAATGACACGCAGGGCCTGGAGGCCGGTGACCAGGTGCTGAGCGAGGTGGGCCGCCGCCTGCGCGCGCTGGTTCGCCACGGCGACCAGGTGGCCCGGCTGGGCAGCGATGAATTTGCGATCCTGCAAACCAACGTGGCCGACGCGCACGACGTGGCGCAACTGGCCCTGCGGGTGGTGGACGAACTGGCGCGTCCCTTCGTGCTCCAGACTGAGCCACTGACGCTGGGTGCCAGTGTCGGCGCGGCCCTGTGGGGCGTGGACGCCACCGATGTCGACGGCCTGATGCACAAGGCGGATCTGGCCCTGTTCCGCGCCAAATCCGATGGCCGCGGCACCTTCAGCTTCTACGACGCCGGTCTGGACGAGCGCCTGCAGCAGCGGCGTGACCTGACCCGGGATCTGGCCCGGGCCATCACGGCCGGTGAGTTGTCGCTGAACTACCAGCCCTTGTTTGAGGCTGGCGGAAAAACGCTGACCGGCTACGAGGCCCTGGCCCGCTGGCATCACCCGGTGCGCGGCCCCATTTCGCCGGCCGAGTTCATTCCACTCGCTGAAGATGCCGGGCTGATCGAGGCCCTGGGCAGCTGGGTGTTGCGCACCGCCTGCGCGGAAGCCGCGACCTGGCCGGGCCACTTGACGGTGGCGGTCAATCTGTCGGCGGCGCAGTTCCGGCATGGCGATCTGGTGTCGCTGGTGCAGCAGGCATTGCACGACACCGGCTTGAGCGCCCACCGGCTGGAGGTGGAGGTGACCGAAAGCCTGCTGATCAGCTCGCCCGAGGCGGTGGTGGGCATGTTGCGCGCGCTCGCCGCGACCGGGGTGCGCATCGCCATGGACGACTTCGGCACCGGCTACTCCAGCCTGGCCTACCTGTGGCGCTTTCCCTTCCACAAGCTGAAGATCGACCGCGCCTTCACCCAGAGCATCGAGCACGACGCCAAGGTGCGCGTCATCGTGCGGGCCATCATCAGCCTGGCCCATGCGCTCGACCTGCGCGTGAACGCCGAGGGCGTTGAAACCGAAGGGCAGATGCAGGCGCTCTGCCTGCTGGGCTGCGACGAATTGCAGGGCTACCTGCTGGGCCGGCCCGCGCCGGTCAGTGCCCTGGCGCACCGCGCTGCCATCACGGAGGCGCCCGCTGCGGTGAGCTGACCGGCGCCGAGCCTGCCGGCATCACAGGCCGAGGAAAGTGCTCATGCGCTGCAGCTCGTCGTCCAGCGCCGCCGCATAAGCCGCGTCGGCCGGTGCCTGCCCGGCCACATAGCCCAGCTCCACCGTCAGCCCGCCCGCCTTCACGCCGACATTGGCCCAGCCCACCACCGCGTCGCGCCACAGCAGCGGCAAGGCGTAGTGGCCGTATAGCCGCTTCGGCGCGGGTGTGTAGGCCTCCAGCCGGTAAGGCCAGCCCCAGAGCAGCTCGAAGCGGCCGCGGTCCCAGACCACCGGGTCGAACGGCGCCAGCAGGCGCACCTCGTCTCCCACGGCCCAGCGCTTGGCGCGCGGGTTTTCGCCTTCGGGCCAGTACCAGTCCACCCCGTCTATCTGCACGGTGGGCAAGGTGCGCCGGGCGCGCGCCAGTGCAGCACGGCATTCGACTTTCAGGTGCGGTGCGCCGTAGCCGAGCAGCTGCACCAGGTAGCTGAAGCTGCGGGCGGGCAGGGGCGCGTACTTGGCCAGGATCAGGGCCACCAGCGCGTCGGCCCGTGCGGCGCGGGCGTCGGGGCTATCGTCAACCTCCGGATGCGCCACCGCCTCATAGACGCGGGTGCCCGACACCCGGTGCGACACCCGCAGCATTCCGCGGTAATGCATGCCGTCGAGCAGGTGCGTGCTGGCGTTCAGGTCGGCACCCCAGTAGCCTTTCACCGTGCCGTGGTTGAAGGCGGCCTGCACGTCTTTTGGATGCGTCGGGCCCCGGGCCCGCACGAAGGCCAGCACCTCGTCGGCCTGGGCGCGCGTGGTGGCGTCCCAGGCCCGGCGGGCGGTGCGTGGGTGCAGCAGCGGCAGCACGGTGCGGGTCAAGAAGCCGTAGTTCACCAGGCAGTCTTCCTCCACGCCCAGGCGCGGGTACAGCGCTTCCAGATCGCCGGCGCGGTAGTCGCTGACGCGGTGGCGCAGCGTCAGGTCTTGCGCGCGCGCTGGTGCCCGGATGGGGTCGGCCTGCACGAAGCCGAGTCGCTGGATCACGCGCTTGAGCGTGGTGGGGGGCAGCAGGCTGCGCGCCACCGCATGGCGGCGCAGGTCGGCAATGTGCGGCTGAGGTGCAGGCATCCCGGCATCATGCCGCGCCGCTGCCGGGTGACAATCCGGGCCTCTCCGGCCTACCTTCCATGAACACCATGACCACTCTTGGCACCCCCCTGTCGCCGTCCGCTACCCGTGTGATGTTGCTGGGCTCCGGCGAGCTGGGCAAGGAAGTGCTGATCGCACTTCAGCGCCTGGGCGTCGAAACCATCGCGGTTGACCGTTACGACAACGCGCCCGGCCAGCAGGTGGCCCACCACGCGCGCACCATCACCATGAGCGACCCCGCGCAACTGCGCGCCCTGCTCGAAGCCGAGAAGCCCGATCTGGTGGTGCCCGAGATCGAAGCCATCGCCACCCCGGTGCTCGAAGCGATGGAGGCCGAGGGCCTGATCCGCTGCATCCCCACGGCCCGCGCCGCCCGCCTGACGATGGACCGCGAAGGTATCCGTCGCCTGGCCGCTGAAACCCTCGGCCTGCCGACCAGCCCGTACAAGTTCTGCGATTCGCTGGAAGAGCTGCAGGCCGCCATCGACGGCGGCATCGGCTACCCCTGCGTGGTCAAGCCGGTGATGAGCAGCTCGGGCAAGGGCCAGAGCAAGATCGACGGCCCGGCCGACGTGAAGGTGGCCTGGGACTACGCCATGGCCGGTGGCCGTGTCGGCCCGGGCCGCATCATCGTGGAAGGCTTCATCGACTTCGACTACGAAATCACCCAGCTCACCGTGCGCGCCCTGGGTGCCGACGGTGCGGTGGAAACCCAGTTCTGCGACCCGATCGGCCATGTGCAGGTCAGCGGCGATTACGTGGAGAGCTGGCAGCCGCACCCGATGAGCCCGGTGGCGCTGGCCGAATCGCGCCGCGTGGCCAAGGCCGTGACCGACAACCTCGGGGGCCAGGGCCTGTTCGGCGTCGAGCTGTTCGTCAAGGGCGACCAGGTCTGGTTCAGTGAAGTCAGCCCGCGCCCGCACGACACCGGCATGGTCACCATGATCACGCAGTGGCAGAACGAGTTCGAGCTGCATGCCCGCGCCATCCTCGGCCTGCCGGTCAACACCGCGCTGAAGAGCCCGGGCGCCAGCGCCGTGATCTACGGCGGGGTGGATGCCACCGGCATCGCCTTCTCGGGCGTGGATGAAGCGCTGCGTGTGCCCAACAGCGAAGTGCGCCTGTTCGGCAAGCCGGAAAGCTTCGTCAAGCGCCGCATGGGCGTGGCGCTGGTTCACGACGCGGACGTCGAAAAAGCCCGTGTCCAGGCCAAGCTGGCGGCCTCCAAGGTCAAACCGCACACAGCCTGATCAAAGGGCGACAGGCGCAAGCGGGCGGGGCGGGGCACAATCGCGCTTTTCCTCGCTCCTTGAATTGCATGTCGTCTTCGACCGAAAACGCGGCGCCGGCCGCTGAAAACCTGATCCCGGCTGACGTTCCGGACGCTACCCCCGTGGTGGCTGAAGCGGTGACGTCTGCTGACGCGATCGCAGCGCCGGCCGTGGTGGATGCTGATGCGGCGTCTGCCGACGCGGCAGACGCTGCGGCGGATGGCGATGTTGTCAATGACGTTGGCAATGACGCCGATGTTGCCAATGACGTTGGCAACGACGTTGCCGACAGCGATGCTTCCGACGACGCACCGGCCACCGGCGCTGCGCCTGCTGCCGCTGCTGCGCCCGGCATGTCGCCCGCTGCCTGCGCGCGTGAGCTGAAGAAGCGTTTCCCGGCGCTGTTCGGTGATTCGCCCAAGCCCCTGAAGCTGCGCATCCAGGCCGACATCCAGGAAGCCGCGCCCGGCGTGTTCACGAAGAAGGCCCTGTCCATCTTCCTGCACCGCCACACGGGCAGCACGGCTTATCTGGCCTCGCTGTCGCGCGCCACCAAGCGTTTTGATCTGACCGGTCAGCCGGCAGGCGAGCTGAGCGAAGAGCACCGCGCCGCGGCGGCTGAAGAACTCAAGCGCCGTCGTGCCATCAATGAAGAGCGCCGTGCCGCGGAAGACGAAGCCCGTCGCCAACGCATCCAGCTGCTGCGCGACTTCGAGCAGACCACGCTGACCCGCGCCAACTTCTGCGCCCTCAAGGGCGTGGCCGATGCCGACCTCGACAACCTGCTGGCTGCTGCCCGCGTGGAAGCAGCCGAGTGGGCTGCACGCCGCCCGGAACCGGGCCGAGGTGATCGTCGGGATGGTCGCGGTGACGGCCGCGGCGCCCCTCGTGGCGATCGCCCGCGTGGTGATGCACCGCGAGGCCAGGGCCCGCGCGGTGGTCGTCCTGACGGTGCGCGCCAAGCCGGCCCGCGTGGCCCGCGTCCGGACGGCGAACGCGCCGCGCCGCGCGGTGATCGTCGTCCGCCGCGTCGCGAAGGCGGCGGTGGTGGCCAAGATGGCAACCAAGGCGGCAATCAAGGCAACACGACCAGCTGATGCCTGCGCCGAGCCCCTGCAGGTCAGGGGCTTCGCTGCCAACATCAAGCGCCCGGCGAGAGCCCGGCGCTTTTTTCATGCCCGGCGGGCCTGCAGCCCCTCGCTCAGCGCCGCAACTCAGCGGGTTTGCAGCCAGGCCGCCACGGCCTGCAGCTGGGCCGGGCTCATCGGTGCCGTTTCCTGCTCCATCAGGATGCCGTGCGGCCGCTGGCGGGCCTGGAAGGCCTGCAGTTGCTGCAGCAGGTAGGGCGCATGTTGCCCGGCCAGGCGCGGGAAGCTCGCGGCACCCTCGGCCGCATCGCCGTGGCACGAGGCACAGGCGCGCACCCCGCGCTCCGGCTGTCCCTTGATGAACAGGCGCTGGCCCTCCGCCAGCACGTCGGCCGAGGCACCTGAGGGCCGGCCGGACAGCGGAATCTGCCGCTCGAAATAGTCCCCCAGGCTGCGAATGGCTGCGTCGTCCAGCCAGCCTGCCACGGCCTGCATGTCGCCGCTGCGGTGCACCTCGAAGCGCTCCTCGCTGCGCAAGGCCTTCAGCTGGCGCTGGATGTAGTTGGAACGCTGGCCCGCCAGCACCGGAAACTCCGGTCGCAGGCTGCGGCCATCTTCGCCGTGGCAGCTGGCGCAGATCTGCACCACGCGTTGCACGGTGGCTGACGACAGGGTGTCGGTGGGTGCTGTTGGCACTGGACCAGCCGCATTGCCAAGGGCGGGGGCCAGCAGGCAGATGGCGGCCAGGGCCAGGGCTGCGCGCGCATGACGCGGTCGGGTGGCTCGCCGTGGGGCGAGGCTTGGTGAGAGGCGTGTGGTGACCATCACCCATTCAACCGCAGCCCGGGGCTGCCTGGCGGTGCTGCAGCGCGCTTTGTCCCCTCTGATTGATGAAGCTCAAACTCCGACATCGCCTGATGACCGTGGCTAAACTTCGGGCCTACAAATATTCACGGAGTCCACATGACTGGTTCACGTTTCATGCGCGTGTCCTTCCTTCGCCCCTCGCTGCTGGCCCTGGCCAGCGCGGCCATGCTGGCCGCCTGCGGTGGCGGTGGTGGTGACAGCGGCGGCTCGTCCAGCACCCAGCTGGCCATCACGTCTGACAACGCCACCTCGGCTGCCCGTGCGGGCGTCGCCGGCATGATCACCAGCGAGATGGCCGGCACGGCCGACAACGGTGTTTTTGGCACGTCCGGCGTCAACGGCATCGTCGATCTGCAGACGCGCCGCGCCCAGTCGCTGGCCGCGCACGCGCTGGCCCAGGGCCGCAGCCATATCGCGGCTTCTGCCACGGTGAATTGCGCCGTCAGCGGCTCGATGACGGTGAACTTCGACGACAGGAACGGCAATGGCGCGTTTGATGCGGTGGGCGAGTCCATCAGCATCTCCGCAGCGAATTGCGTGCAGGACGCCGGCTCCTCACTCAGCGGCGCCTTCACCCTGACGCTGAACCAGTTCACCAGCCTGACCAACCTGACGCTGGGCCTGAGCTTCAGCAACTTCTCGGCTTCAGATGCCGCGTCCGGCATGTCGACTGCCATCAACGGCAGCCTGACGGCCGCGCGCAGCAGCGCCACGCTGGTGACCGTGCGCAGCGACGCGCTGACGGTGGGCGTCACGGCCAAGGGCAGCAGCCACAGCTACAGCGCGCAGGGCCTGGTGGCCACGGTGGACGCCAACAGCACCCGCACCCAGCAGACCCTGTCGGGCACCTTCAGCAGCAGCGACTTTGGCGGCAAGTCAGTCAAGGTCAGCACGCCGGTGGCGGTGCAGACGCTGGCTGCTGACGATTACCCGTCGTCGGGCACCGTGCTGGTGGAAGGTTCCACGGGCTCGGCCGTGAAGCTCGAGGCGGTGAGCGCCACTCAAGTGCGCCAGTCGCTGGATGCCAACGGTGACGGCACGTTCGAGAGCACGGTGGTCAAGCTCTGGAGCGAGCTGTTCTGACGACCGGCCGGCGTGAATGAAAAAGGGCGGCCCGAGAGGCCGCCCTTTTGTTTGGTGTTGCACCCACGCCCGCAAGGCGGACCTGGGCGCCACCCCTGTCTTACAGCCCAGCTGCGGCCCGAAGTGCCGCGGCCTTGTCGGTTCTTTCCCAGGTGAATTCCGGCTCTTCGCGGCCGAAGTGGCCGTAGGCGGCGGTCTTGGAGTAGATCGGGCGCAGCAGGTCCAGCATCTGGATGATGCCCTTCGGACGCAGGTCGAAGTGCGCCTGCACCAGCTCGGCAATCTTCTCGTCGGGGATGACGCCCGTGCCTTCGGTGTAGACGGTCACGTTCATCGGGCGGGCCACGCCGATGGCGTACGCCACCTGGATCTGGCACTGGCGCGCCAGGCCGGCGGCCACGATGTTCTTGGCCACGTAGCGTGCGGCGTAGGCGGCCGAGCGGTCCACCTTGGTGGGGTCCTTGCCCGAGAACGCGCCACCGCCGTGCGGGCAGGCGCCGCCGTAGGTGTCGACGATGATCTTGCGGCCGGTCAGGCCACAGTCACCTTGCGGGCCGCCAATGACAAAACGGCCGGTCGGGTTGATCAGGTACTTGGTGTCCTGCAGCCATTCCTTCGGCAGCACCGGCTTGATGATCTCTTCGATGATGGCTTCGGTGAACGAGGCCTTCATCTTGGTCGAGGTTTCGCTCTGGTCGGGGCTGTGCTGGGTCGACAGCACCACGGTGTCGATCGAGTGCGGCTTGCCGTCGACGTAGCGCATCGTCACCTGGCTCTTGGCGTCCGGGCGAAGGAAGGGCAGGCGGCCGTCCTTGCGCAGCTGCGCCTGGCGCTCCACCAGGCGGTGGGCGTAGTAGATCGGCGCGGGCATCAGCTCCGGCGTCTCGTCGCAGGCGTAGCCGAACATCAGGCCCTGGTCGCCAGCGCCGATGTTCAGGTAGTCGTCGGACGCGCGGTCCACGCCCTGGGCGATGTCGTTCGATTGCTTGTCGTAGGCCACGAGCACGGCGCAGCCCTTGTAGTCGATGCCGTATTCGGTGTTGTCGTAGCCGATGCGCTTGATGGTGTCGCGGGCGACCTGGATGTAGTCGACGTTGGCTTGCGTGGTGATTTCACCGGCCAGCACCACCAGACCGGTGTTGGTCAGGGTTTCAGCGGCCACGCGTGACAGCGGATCCTGCGCGAAGATCGCGTCGAGGATCGCGTCGGAGATCTGGTCCGCAACCTTGTCGGGGTGACCTTCCGAGACGGACTCGGAGGTAAAGAGATAATCGTTCGCCATGTTGTTCTCACTGGTTGCACTGACACTGAGGCGTCGTCCTGCTCGGCAACCAAAATGAGCGGCGAACGCTTTAGCGGCATTTGTCAGGTCGATTTCATGCGAAATCAGCCCGGCAGGATCGGTGAATAACCCCCTGCATCGCCCCGCAAGTTGTCCTGTTAACTCGGCGATGAATCGAATCTTATCTGAAGCATGAAGCTGTTGCTGCGCTGGATATCACGTTGGCCCTTGCCGCTGGTGCGCTTTTTGGGCGCCGGGCTGGGCTGGCTCGCCTGGGGCCTGTCGCCCACCTACCGCCGCCGTCTGGCGCTCAACGCCACGCTGGCCGGGCTCACGCCCGAGCAGCAGCGCCGTGCGGTGTCAGAGGCCGGCCGCACGGCCGCCGAAGTGCCCTGGCTGTGGTTCCGTGACGCCTCGCGGCCACTCGCGCCGCTGGTGCGCTGGACGGGCCGCGAGCTGGTCGCGCAGGCGCTCGACCACGGCAAGGGCCTGATCCTGCTGACGCCCCACCTCGGCTTCTTCGAGATGGCTGCCCGCGGCTACGCGGAAGAATTCGGTGCGCGCCAGCCCATCACCGTGCTCTACAAGCCGTCGCGCAACCCGCGGCTGGCCGAGATCCAGACCACCGCCCGTGAAGCACCCGGCATGAGCGCCGCACCTGCCAGCCTCTCTGGCGTGCGCCAGTTGCTGCGCGCCCTGCGCAAGGGCGAAACCCTGGGGCTGCTGCCCGACCAGGTGCCGCCAGATGGCCAGGGCGTGTGGGCGCCGTTTTTCGGCCGCACGGCCTACACCATGACGCTGGCCGCGCGCCTGGCCCAGCAAACCGGCGCCACCGTGCTGCTGTGCTGGTGCGAGCGTCTGCCGGGCAGCGCCGGGTTCGCGCTGCACTTCGAACCCATGAACCAGCCGCTGCCCACCGAGCCCGATGACGTGGCTGGCGCGCGCGCGGTGAATGCCGCAATGGAATCGCTCATCCGCCAGAAGCCCGAGCAGTACCTGTGGGCCTACAACCGCTACAAGCCGCCACACGGCTACAGCGGCCCGCCGCCCGAGGAGGCTGCGTGAAGGTGGGCGTGTGGGCGCGTGTGGGCGCCTGGGCGGCCATCGGCCTGATGTGGTGCCTGCACTGGTTGCCACTGCCGCTGCTGGCGGCGCTTGGCCGCGGCTTGGGCGCGGTGCTGTGGCGGGTGGCGCGCTCGCGCCGGCACGTGGCCATGACCAACCTCCGCCTTTGCTTTCCGGAGTTGACCGAAGCGCAGCGCCTGGCGCTGGGGCGTGAGCATTTCGACTGGCTCAGCCGCAGCCTGCTGGAGCGCAGCGTGCTGCTGTTTGCTTCAGCCGGCCGTCTCCGCCGACTGATCCGCATCGACGGCGACATCACCCAGGCCGGCCGGGAAGGCTGGGGCGTGATGTGGCTGCTGCCGCATTTCGTGGGCCTGGAGATCGTCGGCCCGGCGCTGATGCTCAACCAGAGCAAGCCCGGCGTCGACATCTACCAGCGCCAGAGCAACCCGGTGTTTGATGCCTTCCTGCTCAAGTCGCGGGCGCGCTTCGGCCATGCCATTCTGGTCGACCGCGCCTCAGGCATTCGCCCGGTGATGCGGGCCATCCAGCAGCAGGGCGCTGGCTTCGTCAACGCCCCCGACCAGGACTTCGGCCTGAAGGACGCGGCCTTCGTGCCCTTTTTCGGTGTGCCGGCCAGCACCTTGCTGTCGCCTGGCCGCATGGCCCGCAGCATGGGCCTGCGCATCCAGCCCATCGTGATGGAGATGCTGCCCGGGGGGCAGGGTTATGTGGCCCATGTGATGGCCAGCCCGCCCGGCATGGACGACCCCGACCCGGTGCTTGCGGCCACCGCGATGAACCGCTGGCTGGAGGCCCGCATCCGCGAGCGGCCGGCCCAGTACCTGTGGGTGCACCGCCGCTTCAAGAACCGGCCTGCGGGCGAGCCCGGGGTGTATTGAGCGACACCCCTGAGCCGCGCCCGGCCCGCGGCCCTGCAACAGCCCAGTTTTCAGAGGCGGCAGGGCCGATAATCACGGCATGAAGCTGCGATTCACCAAGATGCACGGCGCCGGCAACGACTTTGTCGTGATCGACGCCACGGCTGCACCGCTGTCCTTGAGCAATGCGCAGTTGCGCCTGCTGGGCGACCGCCGCTTCGGCGTGGGCGCCGACCAGATCCTGGTGGTGGAAAAACCCAGCCGCAGCGACGTGGATTTCCGCTACCGCATCTTCAACGGCGCCACGGGTGACGAGGTCGAGCAGTGCGGCAATGGCTCGCGCTGCTTCGTGCGTTATGTGCGCGACCACGGCCTGAGCGAGGCCCGAACCATCCGCGTCGAGACGATCAACAACCTGCTGGAGCTGACGCTGCAGGACGACGGCCGGGTGACGGTGAACATGAACACGCCGATGCTGGCGCCGGAGCAGCTGCCGTTCACGACCGAAGGCCTGCAGCCGCGCCGCGTGGGTGAGGCTGATCTGTGGCCGCTGGCGCTGCAAGGCGGCGTGGTGGCCGAGGTGGCGCTGGTGTCGATGGGCAACCCGCATGCCGTGTTGGTGGTGGCCTCTGCTGACGCTGCCCCGGTGGCCGACTGGGGCCCGCAGATCGAGGCGCATGAACGTTTTCCGCGCAAGGTGAATGCGGGCTTCCTGGAAGTGGTGAGCCGCAACAGCGTGCGGCTGCGCGTGTTCGAGCGCGACGCCGGCGAAACCCTGGCCTGCGGCACCGGCGCGTGTGCGGCCGTGGTGGCCGGCATTCGCCAGGGCCTGCTGGATGCGCGTGTTGATGTGCACACCCGAGGTGGTGTGCTGACGATTGAGTGGGCGGGCGGCCAAGCCCCCGTCATGATGACGGGCCCGGCCGTGACCGTGTTTGAAGGAGAGATGGAACTGTGAGCAGCACCCCCGAGCGCCTGGATGGCATCACCGAAGACGACATCGCGAATTACCTGGTGCACACGCCCGGCTTCTTCGACCGGCATGCCGATGTGCTGGCCACCGTGCAGCTGACGCACCCGCACAGCGGCCGCGCCGTGTCGCTGGCCCAGCGCCAGATGGACATGATGCGTGACCAGGTGCGCCTGCTCGAGCGCCGCATCATGGACATGATCCGAGCCGGCAATGACAACGTCGCTATCGCCGACAAGATGCACCGCTGGACCTGTGCCGTGATGCTGGCCCGCAATGCCAGCCTGCTCGGCCAGGTGCTGGTGGAAGAGCTGAAGCACGAGTTCATGGTGCCGCAGGCAGCGGTGCGGGTGTGGGGCGTGTCGACGCGCTATGCCGGCCTGCCGTGGGCGCAGCCGGTGAGCGAGGACGTGCGCGCCTTCGCCGCCAGCCTGTCCGGCCCCTTCTGCGGCTTGAACAGCAGCTACGAAGCGGCCAACTGGCTGGGCGATGCGTCGCCGGCGCAGTCGCTGGCCATGATCCCGCTGCGTCTGGGCAAGTCGGCCACCGAGTGCTTCGGTCTGCTGGTGCTGGGCTCGCCCGACGCGCTGCGTTACCAGGCCGACATGTCGACCGACTTCCTGGTGCAGATCGGCGACATCGCCAGCGCGGCGCTGGGCCGCATGCTCGTCGAAGACTGATACCTGCCATGCCCGGCGCCACTGCGCTGCCAGAACCCCTGCAGCGCTACCTGACGCACCTGCGGGTAGAGCGCCGGGTGGCCGACCGCACGCTGCAGCTCTACACCGAGGCCCTGGCCCGACTGGTGGCTGGCGCTGCTGACCAAGGCGTGGCCCTGGCCGCGGTGCAGCCCCACCATGTGCGGCGCTGGATGGCGGCGGCGCATGGCGGCGGTTTGTCGCCGCGCAGCCTGGCCCTGATGCTCAGCGCCTGGCGCGGCTTTTACCGCTGGTGGGGCCGCGAGGAAGCGCTCAAGCAGAACCCGGTGGAAGGTGTGCGCCCGCCCAAGGCGCCGCGCCCCTTGCCCAAGGCCCTGCCGGTGGACCAGGCCGTGGCCCTGGCCGACCACCGCAAGCGTGACGGCAACCCGGCCCTGCTGGCCCGTGACCACGCCATCGTCGAGCTGCTCTACGGCAGCGGCCTGCGGGTGGGCGAATTGGTGGGCCTCGATTGGCAAGCCGGCGATGAAGCCGCGGGCTGGGTCGATGTGCCTGACGCCACCGTGCATGTGCTGGGCAAGGGCCGCAAGCGGCGCAGTGTGCCGGTGGGCGGGCCGAGCCTGGCGGCGCTGGCCAACTGGCTGCATCACCGGGCTGATGTGGCCTCACCGGGCGAGCGCGCGCTCTTCGTGAGCCAGCGCGGCACCCGCATCACCGACAGCCAGGTGCGCAGCCGCCTGCGGGCGCTGGCGCAAGACGCCGGGCTGCCCGGTTCGGTGCATCCGCACATGCTGCGTCACAGCTTTGCCTCGCACCTGCTGCAATCCAGCGGTGATCTGCGCGCGGTGCAGGAGCTGCTGGGCCACGCCAACATCAGCACCACGCAGGTCTATACCCGGCTGGATTTCCAGCACTTGGCCAAGGTGTACGACGCCACCCATCCGCGGGCCCGCAAGCGCGATTGAGCCATCGCGGCTGAGCCAGCGAGGCCAGTGCGCGCTGGCTGCATTTCATCCCGCAGTTCTGCAGTCTGTCGCATCGATGCCCGGTGCCGGCGTGTCGCCGATACAGTGTGCTGCATCACCAACACACCGGAGTTCGCGATGCGCACCTGGGACGATCGACAGCCCATCTACCGCCAGCTGGCTGACCAGCTCGCAGGCCGCCTGCTGGACGGCGAGCCCACCGAGGGCGACCCCATGCCATCGGTGCGCCAACTGGCATCGAGCTTCATGATCAACCCGGTCACCGTCAGCCGGGCGCTGCAGGCGCTGAGCGATGACGGCTTGCTCGAAGCCCGACGCGGCATGGGCCTGTACGTGCGGCCCGGTGCCCGCCAGCGACTCAAGGACCTGGAGCGCCAGCGCTTCCTCGACCTGGAATGGCCGCAGCTGCAACAGCGCCTGCGCCGCCTGGGCCTGACACCCGAACAATTGAACTGGGAGGCATGACCACCATGAGCGACATCCTGATCGAGGCCCGTGGCCTGAACATGCATTACGGCAGCAAACATGCCGTGCGCGACCTGAGCTTCAGCATTCCCAAGGGCCGCGTGGTGGGCCTGCTGGGCCACAACGGCGCAGGCAAGACCACGCTGATGAAGGCGCTCTGCGGCCTGGCGCCGCATGAAGGCCATCTGAGCGTGCTGGGCATGGACCCGCGTGCTGACCGCACCGTGTTGCTGCAATCGCTGAGCTACATCCCTGATGTGGCCATCCTGCCGCGCTGGGCGCGTGTGGAAGAGCTCATTTCGCTGATGGCTGGCCTGCATCCGAAGTTCTCGGCGGAGCGGGCCCGGCACCTGCTGCAACGCACCAGCGTGGGCCTGAGCGACAAGGTGAAGAGCCTCTCCAAGGGCATGGTGGTGCAGGCGCACCTGGCGCTGATCGCAGCCATCGATGCCAAGGTGATGATCCTCGACGAGCCGACGCTGGGCCTGGATGTGCTGTCGCGCAAATCGTTCTACGAAATGCTGATCGACGAGTGGTGCGACGGCGAGCGCAGCGTGCTGATCTCGACCCACCAGGTGGAAGAGGTGGAATCGTTGTTGAGCGACGTGATGATGCTCAACGAAGGCCAGATGGTGCTGAACATTCCACTCGACCAGCTCGACCAGCGCTTCGTGGCCCTGAGCCACGACCCGGCCGCCGCTGACGCGATTGCCGCGGCCCACCCGCTGCTGCGCTACCGGCAGCACGGCCAGCAGGCAGCGCTGTTTGACGGCGCCCCGCCGGCCGATGTGCAGGCCCTGGGCCAGCGCCTGCGCCCCAACCTGGTTGATCTGTTCGTGGCCCTGACCCGCGCCCCTGAACTCAATGCCCGCAGCGCTCGCTGAGCCCGCGCCGAGGAGAACACGCATGACTTTCGCAATGACTTATTCGACCCTGCTGCGCCGCGAATGGCTGCAGCACCGCACCGGCTGGCTGGTGCTGGCCTTCGGCCCGATGGTGCTGATGGTGTGTGGCTGGCTGTTTGGCCAGGTGCAGGTGGACGGCACCGAGAGCGCGGCTTCCTTTTTCGCCATCAGTGCCGGCGCCTACGTGCTGGCCGTGACCGGCCTGGCCTGGCTGACCGTCGGCTTTCAGGTCGCCGGCCTGGCGCGCCGCGATGTGCAAGACCGCTCGATCGAGTTCTGGCGCTCGCTGCCGGTGAGTGATTCGGCCGCGGTGAGTGCCACGCTGGTCGCCCATCTGGTGCTGATGCCGCTGGCCGTGATGCTGGTGTCGCTGGCCTTCAGCGTGGTGGTCGCGGCTTTGCTGGTGAGCAAGGGCTTCGGCATGGCGGCCCTCGGGGCGGTGCCGATGGGTGAGGTGGGCAGTGCGCTGCTGGCGGCCTTGCTGCGCATGGCGGTGGGCCTGCCGCTGGCCAGCTTCTGGGCGGCGGCGCTGTTGATGCCCATCATGGCCGCCTCCGCCTGGCTCAAGCGCTGGGGCGCGCCGGTGGTGCTGGGTGTGGTGGGCGCCGGTGGTGCGCTGCTGAAAAACGCCTATGACATGCCCTTTGTGCTGGACACCGTGCATGGCCTGTTTTTGCAATTCAGTGTGGCTCTGGTACCGCTGAGCGCCATGGTCCAGCCCGACCCGACGCTGACCCGCCTGCCTGCCTTGCTGCTGCAGGACCTGCAAGCGCGCCTGGCTGATCTGGCTCACCCCCTGAGCCTGGTGGCGGTGGTGTTGATCGCAGGCAGCTTCGCGCTGCTGGTGCTGCGCCGCCAGCGCGCAGGTTGAGCGCTCACGCGTCAGCAGGGGCCGGTTACTTGTAGTAGCCGGCCTTTTTCATTTCCCGGTCTGCCGCGGCCTGCGACAGCTTCAGCGCATTGTCGACAGACGTCTTGCCCGCCAGCGCCATGCTGATCTGCTGGCCGACCGCGATGCCGATGGCCTGGAACTCCGGGATGGCCGCGAATTGCACGCCCACGTAAGGTGACTTCGGCAGCGTGGCGTCGGTCGGGTTGGCGGTGTCGATGGCCAGTTTTTCGGCGGTCGCAAACCGTGCGGCGCGCTGGAATTCCGGTTGCGCGTAGGTCGACTTGCGCGTGCCCGTGGGCACCGAGCCCCAGCCGTTGGTGCGCGCCACCAATTGCACGTACTCCTTGCTGGTGGCCCAGGTGATGAACTTCTGCGCCGCGTCCACCTTCTGCGAGCCCGCCGGAATGGCCAGGTTCCACGACCACAGCCAGTTCGCGCCCTTGGGCGACACGGCCACCGGCGCCTGGGTGAAGGCGATGCGGTCAGCCACCTTGGACAGCCGCGGATCCGACACAAAGGACGCCGCAATGGTGGCGTCCAGCCACATGCCGCACTTGCCGGCGTTGGTCAGCGCCAGGATCTCGTTGAAGCTGTTGGCGGCCGAGCCGGGCGGGCCGTAGCTCTTCAGCAGGTCGACGTAGAAGCTCACCGCGTCATGCCAGGGCTTGCTGTCGATCTGCGGCTTCCACTGCATGTCGAACCACTGCCCGCCGAAGGTGTTCACCATCGTCGAGATGAGCGCCATGTTGTCGCCCCAGCCCGGCTTGCCGCGCAGGCAGATGCCGAACACGCCTTCCTTCGGGTTGTGGATCTTCGCGGCCAACTCGCGCACCTGGGCCCAGGTTGGCCGCTCGGGCAAGGCGACGCCGGCCTTGTCGGCCAGGTCCTTGCGGTACATCAGCATCGAGCTTTCGCCGTAGAAGGGGGCGGCGAAGAGCTTGCCGTCCACCGACAGCCCGTTGCGCATCGCAGGCAGCAGGTCGTCCACGTCGTAGGCGGCATCGGTCACCAACTCCTGCAGCCAGCCTTTGCGGCCCCAGATGGGCGCCTCGTACATGCCGATGGTCATCACGTCGAACTGGCCGCCGCGGGTGGCGATGTCGGTGGTCACGCGCTGGCGCAGCATGCCTTCTTCCAGGCTCACCCATTTCAGCTTGATGCCCGGATTGGCGCTCTCGAAGTGCCGACCGAGCTTCTGCATCTCGATCATGTGGCCGTTGTTGACCGTGGCGATCACCAGCTCAGTCGCTGCATGTGCATGCAGGGCAGCAGCCAGACCGAAGGCCAGGGCAAGGGCGGCTTTGAGCTTCATGGAACCTCTCCGTTTTGGCGTGGCGCTGTGATGGTGCGGTGTCGATGTCAGGCGCACAGCGTGAAGCCATCCTACCCAAGCCGGCGGCCTTCTCCAATGCAGCAAATGCCTCCCCGTTGCGTGGGGCCACAGGTGACAATCCCGGCCATGAAAGTCATCCGATTGAGAGAAGGCAAGGACCGCTCGCTGCAGCGCGGCCACCCGTGGGTGTTTGCCGGCAGTGTCGAGAAGGGCAAGGCCGATGCCGGTGAGACCGTGCGCATCGACACCCACGACGGCCGCTTCCTGGCCTGGGGCGCGTTCAGCCCGGAATCGCAGATTCGCGTGCGCGCCTGGAGCCGAGATGAAGCCGAGCGCATCGACGCCGCCTTCTTCCAGCGCCGCATCGCGGCGGCGGTGGCCATGCGCCAGCGCCTGAACATCGCGAGCAACGGCATGCGCCTGGTGCACGGTGAGGCCGACGGCCTGCCCGGCCTGGTGGTGGACCGTTACGACGACATCCTCAGCGTGCAGTTCCTGTCGGCTGGCAGTGAGCGCTGGAAGCCGGTGATTGCCGACGCGCTGGTGGCCGCCACCGGCTGCACGCGCCTGTATGAGCGCAGCGACGTGGGCGTGCGCCAGCTGGAGGGCCTGGCCCCCGCCAAGGGCTGGCTGCGCGGCGACGGCAGCACCGTGGTGACGCTGCGCGAGCACGACCTGCAACTGACCGTGGACGTGGAAGAGGGCCACAAGACCGGCTACTACCTCGACCAGCGTGAGAACCGCGCCTTGTTTGCCCGGCTGGTGCGCCAGTTCGGCTGCAAGACGGTGCTGAACTGCTACAGCTACACGGGCGGCTTCAGCGTGGCGGCCCTGATGGGCGGTGCCACCGACGTGACCAGCGTGGACTCCTCCGGCCCGGCGCTGGAGCGCGCTTCAGCCCATGTGGCCTTGAACGGCTTTGATGCCGACGGCATTCACCACACGCTGGATGCCGACGTGAACGGCACGCTGCGGCGCTTTCTGGAAGAGGGCCGCACCTTCGACGCCATCGTGCTGGACCCGCCGAAGTTCGCGCCCAGTGCCGCCCACGCCGACCGCGCCAGCCGAGCCTACAAGGACATCAACCGCCTCGGCCTGAAGTTGTTGAACCCGGGTGGCTTGCTGCTCACCTTCAGTTGCTCCGGCGGTATCAGCGCTGATCTGTTCCACAAGATCGTGGCCGGCGCCGGCAACGACGCGGGGGTGGATGGCTACCTGCTGCAACGCCTGGAAGCGGCGCCTGACCACCCGACCACGCTGTGCTTCCCCGAGGGCGAGTACCTCAAGGGCCTGGTCATCCTGCGTCAGGCCTGAGGCGCAGCATCGGCGGGCAGCTCGAACCAGAACACGCTGCCTTGCCCGAGCTGGCTGCGCGCCCCGATGCGCCCGCCCATGCGCGACACCAGCTGCTTGCACAGCGCCAGCCCCAGGCCGGTGCCCCCGTGCTGTTGGGCAATGGTGTCGTCGGCCTGAACGAACTCCTGGAACAGCCGGGGCAGGGCGGCCGGGGCAATGCCCATGCCGGTGTCGGCCACCTCCACCCGCACGTTCAGGCTGATGGCCTTGGCTGGCACCGCGCACACCCGCACTTCCACCCCGCCGACCTTGGTGAACTTCAAGGCGTTGGATACCAGGTTGGCCAGCACCTGGCGCAGCCGCCGGGCATCGGCCTTCAGCGCGGTGGGCGTGCCCGGGGCCACATGGCAGTCCAGCGTCAGGCCCTTGAGCTGGGCATGCACCTGGTAGGGCGCCAGGCTCTCGGTCAGCCAGGCAGGCACATCAAACGGGGCCGGGTTCAGGCTGAACTGGCCGTGCTCCAGGCTGGCCATGTCCAGCACGTCGTTCACCAGTTGCAGCAGGTTGTCGGCCGTGCTTTTCATGGCGTGGGTGTGCTGCCGCTGGCGGTCGTCGAGGTCTGACATCAGCAGCAGCGTGGACAGACCCAGCATGCCGCTGATGGGGGTGCGCAGCTCATGTGCCACATGGGCCAGGAAGCGGGGCACCTTGGCGGGCGGTGGCGTTGGTGCTTGCGCGGCCTGCTGCACCGCCTGATCAACGGCCTGAAGGCGCTGCTCGTCCACCGCTGAAAACACCGCCGGCGCCAGCGGGTTCCGGGTAAGCCGGGTGTGCAGATAACGCGCCCGCGTTGAACGCCCGATGATGGGCAGGCACAGCGCTGTTGCGGCCAGTGCGGCGCTGGTTGCGCCTTCGGCATCGCCCAGGCCGGTGCAGGCCGCGTGCAGCAGGCGCAGCAGGGCCAGCTCGTCGTGCAGCGGGCGCTTGTGCGGCATCACGCGGTCGCGCTCGGCCAGGGCCAGTTGCCTGGCTTCGCTGAATTCACCGCGGGCGCACAGCAGGTGCAGGCGCATCAGCGCCGCCACGGCTTCGCGGTGTTCGCTGGAGGCGCCGTCGCCCGCCGGCAGCGCGTTCAGCCAGTCTTGTGCTTCGGCGAGCCGGCCCACGCCGATCAAGGCCTGCGTCAATCGCAGCCGCGCCAGCGCCATCACCAGGCCCGGGCCTGTCAGCAACTCGGCGGCCTCCGGGCGGGCCATCTCTTCGGTGAACACGGCGTGGGCGCGGGCGGGCTCGTCCAGTTGCTCCAGCGCCATCACCAGCTGGCTGGCGCACAGCAGCGCGGCCGGGCAAGGCGGCAGGCCGGCGTTGATGTGCCTGGCCCGCTCCAGATGGGGCAGGCCAGCCTCGGGGTTCAGCGTTTCGATGCAGAGAAGCTGGCCGAGCGCGGTGCAGGCAGCGGCCAGCCAGCGTGCGTGTGGTGCTTCGTTGGCGTGGAACAGCGCGCGGTGGCTGCAGCGCAGCGCGTCTTCCAGCTGCCCCGAAAACTGGTGGGCCCGCGCCAGCAGCAGCAGGCTGATGCTGCGCTCGAAGGGTGGACGCGCTGCTTCCGGATGCCGCAGTTGCCGGGTGCCGATGTGCACGGCCTGCTGGTGCTTGCCGGCCATCGTGAGGGCGAACACCTGCAGGTCATCCAGCAGCCACAGCGCCCGGGGCACGGCCAAGGCCTGGCAGCGCTGGCGGGCGGTGTCGATGCGCTGGATCAGCGTGCTTTCCGGCAGCACCACTACCAAGGGGTACAGCGCGTAGAAGCAGGCCAGCGCTTCGGATTCATGGTCGCCGCAGGCCCGGGCCAGCCATTGGGTCTGCTCGGCCAGATGGCCCATTGGCGAGTGCCCGAAATGCCCGTCGCCCAGCAGACTTTCCACTTGTCGCAGCAACTGTCTGGAGGCCGCAAATCGGGCGTTGATCGAAGACATGGCGGGGTCCAAAGGTGGGCGCCGAGCGGGCGCTTGGGTGGCCATTGGACACGGCCTGCCGGCGCCGTGCAGCCCTGGCGCGAACTGCTGCTGCGCTGGTGCCACGTGCGGTGGCGCTTGGCCATCAAACGCGGCGCAACTGGCGTAGAGTTGGGCGACAGGCTGAGGGTTGCAGCATCCGTTGTAGCCAGTGCCTGATCAGGAGAGCGCCATGCTGTTGCTTGTTCCGGTGGATGGTTCCTTGGCGGGGATGGACGCCGTGCGCCATGTGTGGACGCTGGCCCGTCAGGGCCTGGACGTTCAGGTGCTGCTGGCCAATGTGCAAGACGGCCCGCACTTGTATGAGGTGGTGCTGGCGCACGATGCCGACCTGCTGGCCGGCGCCAGCCACGACGCTGGCGAACATGTGCTGGCGCCCGCGATGGCGCTGCTGCGATCGGCCAAGGTGCCGGTGCGCGGCGAGGTGCTGATCGGCGAGCCTGGCCACCAGCTGGTGGATCTGGCCGAGCGCGAGCAATGCCACGGCATCGTGATGGGCAGCCAGGGCGTGGGGCTGCTGGGCGGCGCACGGCTGGGCTCGGTGTGCCAGTGGGTGCTGCTGCATGCCAGCGTGCCCGTCACCATCGTGCGGCACGCGGCGCCGGACACCGACTGAGCGCTTGACCGCGCTCAGGGCGCCGGCACGCGCGGGTCGAACTTCGCCCGCTTCAGCGCGAAGAAGCTCTTCACGTTGCGCACGTTGGCGTTCTGGGTGAACAGGGCCTGGCTGAGCGCCAGAAACGCGGACATGGTGGCGCTGTGGATCACCAGCACGAAGTCAGGCCCGGGCGACACCCGCCAGCATTGCTGCACCGCCACCTGCGCCACGGCCAGGGCCTCGAAGGCATCGAGGTGCTCGGCGCCCTGGCGGTCGAGCGTCACTTCGCAGATCGCTTGCAGGCCCTGGCCGGCAAACGCCGGCGCCAGCAGCGTGGTGTAACGCTCGATCACGCCTGCGTCACGCAGCCGCTTGATGCGCCGCAGGGCGGTGGCCGCCGACACATGCGCGGCCTCGGCCAGCGCCTGGTTGGTCAGGCTGGCATCGGCTTGCAGCAGGTCCAGCAGGCGCCAGTCGGTGGCGTCCAGGGTCAGGCTGGCGGTTGATTCGTTCATCTGATGAGTCTAAGTGATGATTAATTTCACTCAGGTGATGTGATGAATGAATTGATTGTTTTTATCTGATTTTTGCAAACTTCATTCACGGTGAGGCGCCTACGATGCGCGCACTCTTCAACTGAATCAAGCGAGCAGCACCATGTGTGGCATCGTCGGCGCCGTCAGCAGCCAGAACATCGTTCCCATCCTCGTGCAGGGCCTGCAGCGGCTGGAGTACCGCGGCTATGACTCCTGCGGCGTGGCCGTGCACCAGAACGGCGAGCTGCGCCGCACGCGCAGCACCGCCCGCGTGGCTGAGCTGCAAGGCCAGGTCGACGCCGACGGCGTGGCCAGCGGCACCGGCATCGCCCACACCCGCTGGGCCACGCACGGCGCGCCCGCGGTGCACAACGCGCATCCGCACTTCAGCAGCGGGCGCATTGCGCTGGTCCACAACGGCATCATCGAGAACCACGACGAGCTGCGCGACGAACTCAAGGCCAAGGGCTATGTGTTCGAGAGCCAGACCGACACCGAGGTCATCGCCCACCTGGTGCACCACCTGTATGACGGCGACCTGTTTGATGCCGTGCAGCGTGCCACCGCCCGCCTGAAGGGCGCCTATGCCATCGCCGTGTTCTGCCGCGACGAGCCGAACCGCGTGGTGGGTGCGCGTGAGGGCTCGCCGCTTATTCTGGGCGTGGGCACCGATGACACTGGCGCCAACTATCTGGCGTCTGATGCCATGGCGCTGGCCGGCGTGACCGACCGCATCGTCTACCTGGAAGAGGGCGACGTGGTCGACGTGCAACTGGGCAAGTTCTGGGTGGTGGCCCGCCAGCCTGACGGCCAGTTCAAGCCCGTGCAGCGCGAGGTGAAAACCGTGCGCGCGCACAGCGGCGCGGCCGAGCTGGGCCCGTATCGCCACTACATGCAGAAGGAAATCTTCGAGCAGCCGCGCGCGATTGCCGACACGCTCGAAGGCGTGGAGGGCATCACCCCCGAGCTGTTCGGTGACGGCGCCTACCGCGTGTTCAAGGACATCGACCGCGTGCTTATCCTGGCCTGCGGCACCAGCTACTACTCAGGCTCCACCGCCAAGTACTGGCTGGAGAGCATCGCCAAGATCCCCACCAGCGTGGAGATCGCCAGCGAATACCGCTATCGCGATTCGGTGCCCGACCCGCGCACGCTGGTCGTCACCATCAGCCAGAGCGGCGAAACCGCCGACACCCTGGCCGCGCTGAAGCACGCGCGCAGCCTGGGCATGCCGCACTCGCTGACCATCTGCAACGTGTCCACCAGCGCCATGGTGCGTGAGTGCGAACTGGCCTACATCACCCGCGCCGGCGTGGAAGTGGGCGTGGCCAGCACCAAGGCCTTCACCACCCAGCTGGCGGGCCTGTTCCTGCTGACGCTGGCGCTGGCGCAGGTGCGCGGGCACCTGACCGACGAGCAGGAAGCGCAGCACCTCAAGGCCATGCGCCACCTGCCCGTGGCCCTGCAAGCCGTGCTGGCGCTGGAGCCGCAAGTGGTGGCCTGGGCCGAAGCCTTCGCCCGCAAGGAAAACGCGCTCTTCCTGGGCCGCGGCCTGCACTACCCGATCGCGCTGGAAGGCGCGCTCAAGCTCAAGGAAATCAGCTACATCCACGCCGAGGCCTACCCGGCCGGTGAGCTGAAGCACGGCCCGCTGGCGCTGGTGACCGCCGAGATGCCCGTGGTGACCGTGGCCCCCAACGACGCCCTGCTGGAAAAGCTCAAGAGCAACCTGCAGGAAGTGCGCGCCCGCGGCGGCGAACTCTTCGTGTTCGCCGATGCCGACACCCGCATCGAAAACGGCGAAGGCCTGCACGTCATCCGCATGCCCGAGCACTACGGCGCACTGTCACCCCTGCTGCACGTGGTGCCGCTGCAGCTGCTGGCGTATCACACGGCCTGCGCGCGGGGCACGGATGTGGACAAGCCGCGGAATTTGGCGAAGAGCGTCACCGTGGAGTGATGGGGGAGGGAGGTCGCGAGACGTTGGGCCGTCAGGGCAGGCGCCCGATCAGCTTCAAACCGCCCACCTGGGGCTGCAGCACCACGCCCGAACCCGACTCGGGCACCACCCCGGTCAGCGCCGTGATGTTGACTTGGTGCGTGATGACCACCAACACGCCGGGGCCACGCCAGGTCTGAAGCTGGGCCAGCGCCGCGCGTGTTTGTGCCTCTTCCGACGCTGGACTCCCAAAGAAAGAGTTGAAGGTCGGTTGGTCTTGCCGCTGACCGGGGAAGGCGAGGTCAGCGGTTTCGCGCGTCCGGCACCACTGCGAGGACCACACCGCGCCGACCTTGACGCCGCGTTCAGCAAACGCCCGCCCGATGCGCTGCGCTTGCTCGCGGCCTTCCTGGCTCAGGTTGCGCTGGGTGTTGCAGTCGTCGAGCTTGAACTCCGCCGGATCGCCGCCGCCAGGCGCGAGCGCATGGCGCATCAGCACGACCGAATCAGGCGGCAGGTCGGGCCAGTCTGACGCACCCGCAAATCGGGACAAGCCCAGCAACAGCAGCACAAAGAGTCGTCTCATCCGTTGAGTATCTGGCGCCCGCAATGTCCCTGCCCGGCTCCCCGTCAATGACGCCATCAAGCGCAGATCAGTGGCTGCGGCCACAGCGCCAGCGCGTGCCGGATGGCTCAGTGTTGACGATCGCGGCGGCCCGATCCAATTTTCAGCCTCGTTGGCGGTTCGAATTGACCTAGCAGATTGGCGAGCCTCCAGAGGACAACGGATGCCAACGATGGGTCGACCCGACGCGATCCACGCGAGTCAGTTGGCGGCGATCATCAACGGTGTTCACGACTGTTTTCCGGCCCCGGCCGTTCCACGGCGCCAATCTGCAGGTCGTTGACGACTTCCCGGGCGCGAGTGGTCGAGTCGCCAAGCCTGATGTCCAGGTTTCTCGGGGTGTCCGGTTTACGACTCTATTCGGTCGAAACACCTGACATTCGGCGACAACCGCGTCACCAATCACCCGCACGAGACCGCGCCAGTGCAGGTGGATTTCCCGCCCGCACCGGCAAAGCGCGCCCATCTCACGCCTTGATAGGCTCCGCATCCATCCGCACCGCCGCCCTTCGCAGCAGGCTGCGCAACCACACCAGCCCCGGGTCCTGGGACTTGTACTTGTGCCACTGCATGCATTGCTCCATCGGGGCGATGGGCAGGGGCGAAGGGCGCAGCTCGATCGGGTAGATCTGCTGCATCTGGCGCGCCAGGCGGGCATGCACGGTGGCCACGAAGTCGGTGCCCACCACCAGCGCGGGCAGGGTGGCGAAGCCGTAGCTCGTCACGGCCACGCGCCGTGTCACGCCGTGCCGCGTGGCCATCTCCTGCTCGAACGAGCTGCCGGTGCCGCCCTGCGGCTGCATCACCACATGGCCGGCGGCCAGGTAGCGCTCGGCGCTGAGCGGCCCGCGCGCCATCGTGCCGTCGCGCCACACCGCACAGACGAAGTCCTCGGCATACAGCAGCTCCTGCGGATGGTCGGGTGAGAGAAAACCCCGCGGGATGATGAGCAGATCGGCCTCGCCGCGCTCCAGGCTGCGCTGCGGGTTGCTCACCTGCGGCAGGAAGTCGAAGCGCGCGGCGCAGCGCTCGGCACTGGCCAGCGCCAGCAGGTGCGGCACGAACACCAGCTGCGTGTAGTCCGAAGCAAAGATGCGGAAGGTCCGGTCCGACGTGGACGGATCGAATTGCGGCGGAATCGCGATCGCACTGTCGACGCGCACCAACACATCGCGCACGGCTTCTTCCAGCCCGAGTGCGCGCGGCGTCGGCGCCATCTTGCGGCCGACCTGCACCAGCAACTCGTCGTCGAAGTACTCGCGCAGCCGCGCCAGCGCATTGCTGGTGGCCGACGGACTGAGGTTCAGACGCTCTGCGGCGCGCGTGATGCTGCGCTCGGTCAGCAAGGCGTCCAGGGCGACCAGCAGGTTCAGGTCAAGGCGGTTGAAGCGCATGGCGACGTGTGGATGGGATCAAGGGTTAACCCACGAAGTATTCACCAAACCGAATCATTGATTGGAAACAACCCATTTTTCTTGAAGGCCGTGAGTCCGTACGCTCTCGTTGAACCTTTACCAAAACAACAAAGGAGACACGGAATGAGCATCCGACAAGCTGCGGGCACGCGCCTGCTGCACTCACCACATCGACGTCGTCTGGGCGCCCTGGCGCTGGCTGCTTTCGCCGCTTGCGGTGCACACGCGGTGGAGATCGACACCGACGTCCCCGACCTCAAGCTGCGTTGGGACAACACCGTCAAGTACAGCGCTGCGGCGCGACTCAAGAAGGCGTCGCCGGGCCTGTCGCAAACGGCGTTCGGCCCCACCGGCATCGTGGGCGCCAACAACATCAACCAGGATGATGGCGACAACAACTTCGGCCGCGGCCTGGTGTCGAGCCGCCTCGACCTGCTGAGCGAGTTCGACCTCAGCTATCGCAACATCGGTGCGCGCGTCAGCGCCGCCGGCTGGTACGACCAGGTCTACAACCGCAGCAACGACAACACCACCTTCACGGCCAACCACACGCCGGGCAACGCCTTCACCAGCGAAACCCGTGAGCTGATGGGCCGCAAGCTGGAGCTGCTCGACGCCTTCGTGTTCGGCAAGTTCGAGCTGGCAGACAAGCCCGTCACGGTGCGCCTGGGCCGCCACACACTGCTGTGGGGCGAGAGCCTGTTCTTCGGTGCCAACGGCATTGCCGGCGGCCAGGCGCCGCTCGATTTGCCCAAGCTGCTGTCGGTGCCCAACGCGCAGTTCAAGGAGATCGCACGCCCCACCGGCAAGCTCTCGGGCCAGGTGCAGCTGTCGGCCGATGTGTCGGTCGGCGCGTACGTGGGCTACGAGTGGGAAAAGACCCGGCTGATGCCGGTGGGTGCGTATCTCTCGACCAGCGATTCGCTGGGCGCGGGTGGTGAGCGCATCAACGCCGGCGCCACCGGCCAGTTCGTCAACGCGGGCGATCTGGAAGCGCGCAACGGCGGCCAGTACGGCCTGCAGGTGCGCTGGCGTGTTGAAGACATCGATACCGACCTCGGCTTCTACGCCATTCGCTACAACGCCACCGGCCCGAGCAACATCTGGACGACGCTCTCTGGCGCGCCGCCGGCCCTCTCGGCCAGCAGCTACCGCTGGGCGTACCACGAAGGCATTCGCGCCTTCGGCGTCAGCTTCGCCAAGAGCGTGGGCGAGTGGGGCTTGGCCGGTGAGGCGTCGTACCGGCAGAACTCGCCGCTGGCCAGCTCGGGCCAGTCGGTGATCCCGGCCATCGGCTTGGGCGTGGGCTTCGACAACAACAGCAACCCCGGTTATGCGGTGGGCGACACGGCACATGCGCAGTTCTCGTGGCTCGCCAGCCTCGGCCCCAACTGGCTCGCGAATGAGACGAGCTTCCTCGGCGAAGTGGCCTGGAACACCCGCGTCAAGGTGACCAAGAACGAAGCGATGCTGAACCCGAATGCACAAAAGTCCGCGACGGCGATGCGCTTGGTGTTCGCGCCGTCGTACCGCCAGGTGCTGCCGGGTCTGGACCTCACGCCCAGCGTAGGTCTGGGTTATGGCTGGGGCAAATCTTCGGCAGTCGGGCCGGGCTTCGCCGTCGACAAGGGCGGTGATCTGACCTTCGGCCTGGGGGCGGTGTACCTCGGCACCTGGAATGCCAACCTCAGTGTTGTGCATTACCTCGGCCGCGAAGCGCCCACGCTGGACAACGCCAACAACGCGCAATTCCTGCAGGCCCTGAAGGACCGCGATTCCGTGACGCTGTCGCTGCGCACCACGTTCTGATTTCCGGAGACTGATTTATGCGAACCCTCTCTCACGGCGCGCTGCTGGCCGCCACCTTGCTGGCGGGCGTGGCCCACGCCGCCGTCACCGCTGACGAAGCGGCCAAGCTGAAATCCACCCTGACCCCGTTCGGAGCCGAAAAGGCCGGCAACGCCGACGGCAGCATCCCGGCCTGGACCGGCGGCTACACCACACCCGTGGCCGGCTACAAGAGCGGTGGCCGCCGCGGCGACCCCTTCGCCAACGAAAAGCCGATCTACAGCATCACCGCCGACAACCTGGCCCAGCACGCATCGAAGCTGACCGAAGGCACGCAGGCGCTGCTCAAGAAGTACCCGAAGACCTTCCGCGTGGATGTCTACAAGACGCACCGCACGGCCGCTGCGCCGCAATGGGTCTACGACAACACCTTCCAGAACGCCACCAGCGCCAAGCTCGACGGCGAAGTGTTGAAGGGCGCGTTTGGCGGTATCCCGTTCCCGATCCCGAAGTCGGGCAAGGAGATCGTCGCCAACAACGAACTGCACTGGCGCGGTGAAGCCTGGCAGGCCGACTTCCGCGGCTACCTGGGCACGGCCAGCGGCCAGCGCGTGCTGTCGGTCGAGGGCACGGGTGATTTCCAGATGCCCTATTACGCCCAAGGCCAGGACAGCAAGTTCAGCGGCGACTACTGGCTGATCCGCCTGGTCAACAGCGGCCCGCCCGTGCGTGCCGGCGAGGCCATCACCGGCCGCCAGCATCTGGACCAGGACAAGACTGGCGTCTGGGTCTACCTGACCGGCCAGCGCCGCGTGCGCAAGCTGCCCAACGCCTGCTGCGACACGCCCACCCCGGCATCGGGCGGCGTGGCGAGCTTCGACGAAGTGGACGTGCTGTCGGGCCGCACTGACCGCTTCGACTGGAAGATCGTCGGCAAGCAGGAAATGCTGATCCCCTACAACAGCAACCGCCTGCACACACCCACCAAGGACAGCGATGTGCTGCTGGCCAACCACCTGAACCCTGACCATGTGCGCTGGGAGCTGCACCGCGTGTGGGTGCTGGAATCGACCCTGAAGGCAGGCCAGCGCCACCAGGCGCCCAAGGCCCGCTACTACGTCGATGAAGACACCTGGGTGGCCGTGCTGGGTGACCGCTGGGATGCCAACGGTCAGCTGTGGAAGACGCTGTGGTCGCACCCGGTGGTGATGCCGGACCTGCCTGCCACCACGCCGCAACAGCAGTGGGGCTTCAATGACCTGATCTCCGGTGCCTGGTACGCCAGCGGCGTGGTCAATGAGCGCAACAAGCACTACCAGATCGTCCCGCGTCGCCCGGACAGCTTCTTCACACCCGATGCCATGGCTGGCGAGGGCGTTCGCTGAGGCGACCAGAACCATGCGACTTTCTCTTGTGATTGCTACCACCTGGGCTGCGGCCTTGGTGGTGGCCCAGGGTGCCACGGCCGCGGCGGCCCCCGGAGCTGCCACGCCGGCAGCCCCGGTGGGTGATGCCCTGCAGCGCCCGGCCCTGGCCACGGCTGCGCCGGAACGCGCGGTGCTGCTCAGCGCCGCCCGGGCTGGCCAGCGCCTGGTGGCCGTGGGTGAGCGCGGCCTGGTGGCGCTGAGTGACGATGAAGGGCGCACCTGGCGCCAGGCGCCGTGCCCGGTGAGCGTCAGCTTGACGATGGTGCGGTTTGCCGATGCACGGAACGGTGTGGCCGTGGGCCATGCCGGCACCGTGCTGACCACCGCCGATGCCGGCGCCAGCTGGACGCTGCGGCTCGATGGCCGCCGCGTGGCCGCTGCCGCGCAGCAGGCCGCCGCCACGCCGGCAGCCCAGCAAGAGGCCGCCCGCCTGGTGGCCGACGGCCCCGACAAACCCTTCCTCGATGTGCTGCTGTGGGACGCCAAGCGCATGCTGGCCGTGGGCGCTTATGGCCTGGCCATGCACAGCGCCGACGGCGGTGTGACCTGGCAGCCGTGGATGGACCGCCTGCCGAATCCGAAAGGCCTGCACTGGTACGTCGCGCAGCGCGCCGGCGACACCCTGCTGCTGGCCGGTGAACAAGGCCTGCTGGCCACGTCAACTGACGGCGGCCGCAACTTCCGTGCGCTGGCTTCGCCGTATGCCGGCAGCTGGTTCACGGGGGACGTGAGCGCCTCGGGCGAATGGCTGCTGGCCGGTTTGCGCGGCAACGTCTGGCGGTCGATCGATGGCGGTGCGCAGTGGCAGGCCCTGGCCTCGCCCGTGCCCGCCAGCATCACCGCCGCGGTGCGCGGCAGCAACGGGCAATTGCTGCTCGCCAGCCAGGCCGGCCTGGTGTTGCAGGTGCAGGGCCAGGCACTGGTGCCGCTGCGCGCTGCGCCACTGGCCTTGCCCTCGGCCCTGCTGCCGCTGCGCGACGGCCGCCTGCTGGCGCTGGGTGCCACCGGTGTGACGCTGGTCTCGCCTGCTGAAGACAAGGCAAAAGCAAAAGAAACAGGAGAGCGCCCGTGAACGCGCCGGCATTTGATACCCGCTCAGGCTCACTGATTGAGCGAGCCCTGTTCAACCACCGCCGTGTGGTGCTGCTGCTGTGCGCGCTGGTCACGCTGCTGCTGGGCTGGCAAGCCACGCACCTGCAACTGCATGCCAGCTTCGAAAAGACCATTCCCACCCGCCACCCGTACATCCAGAACTTCCTGGCCAACCAGCATGAGCTGAGCGGCCTGGGCAATGCCGTGCGCATCGCCGTGGCCCAGCCCAAGGGCAGCATCTACCAGGCCGCTTACCTGGACACGCTGCGCCGCTTGTCCGACGAAGTCTTCCTGATGCCCGGCGTGGACCGCGCGCGGATGAAGTCGCTGTGGACGCCCACCACCCGCTGGGTCGGCGTCACCGAAGACGGGCTTGAAGGTGGCCCGGTGATCCCGGACGGCTTCGACGGCTCACCGGAAAAGCTGCAGGCGCTGGCCAGCAACGTGGCCCGCTCGGGCGAGATCGGCCAGCTGGTGGCGCGTGATGCGCAGTCGAGCGTGCTGTTCGTGCCGCTGCTGGCCAAGGGCGCCGATGGTCAGGCCATCGACTACGCCGAGCTGTCGACACGGCTGGAAGCCCTGCGCACCAAGTACGAGGCGGAAGGCGTGCAGATGCACATCACCGGCTTCGCCAAGATCATCGGCGACCTGATTGAAGGTGTGCGCGCCGTGCTCGTGTTCTTCGCGCTGGCCGTGGCCATCGCCACTGCCATGGTGTTCTGGTACACGCGCTGCATGCGCTCCACCGCGCTGGTGGTGCTGGCCTCGCTGATCGCGGTGGTGTGGCAGCTCGGCCTGCTGCCGGTGCTCGGCTTTGCGCTCGACCCCTACTCCATCCTCGTGCCCTTCCTCGTGTTCGCCATCGGCATGAGCCACGGTGCGCAGAAGATGAACGGCATCATGCAGGACGTGGGCCGCGGCGTGGACAAGCTGGTCGCTGCGCGCTTCACCTTCCGCCGCCTGTTCCTGGCCGGCCTCACCGCCTTGCTGGCCGACGCGGTGGGCTTTGCCGTGTTGCTGGTCATCGACATCCAGGTGATCCGCGAGCTGGCGATTGCCGCCTCCATCGGTGTCGGCGTGTTGATCTTCACCAACCTGATCCTGCTGCCCATCGGCCTGAGCTACACCGGCGTCAGTGCCTCGGCCGCGGCACGCAGCCTGCGTGACGAGCAGGCCGATGCGGCCGGTGCCGCCAAGCACCCGCTGTGGGCTTTCCTTGATCGCTTCACGCAGCGTCGCTGGGCCACGGTGGCTGTGCTCGCCGGCCTTGTGATGGGCGTGGGTGGTTATGCCGCCAGCACCCAGTTGAAGATCGGTGACCTGGACCCCGGCGCGCCCGAACTGCGGGCCGACAGCCGCTACAACCGCGACGTGGCCTTCATGACCTCGGCCTACGGCGCGGGCAGTGACGTGCTGGCCGTGATGGTGAAAACGCCCGACGGCCAGTGCTCGAACTATGCCGCGCTGAACAAGATCGACGCGCTGGAGTGGCAGCTGCGCCAGCTGGACGGCGTGGAGAGCACCAACACGCTGTCGTTGCTGAACCGCCGCGTGCTGTCGGGCCTGAACGAGGGCAACCCGCGCTGGTACGAGTTCCTGCCCAACCAGGACATGCTCAACACCGTCACCGCCGGTGCGCCGCGCGGGCTCTACAACGACGCCTGCAACCTGCTCACGCTGTACGTGTACCTGCGTGACCACAAGGCCGACACCCTGGCCCGCGTGGTGCAGCACGTCGAGGCATTCGCCAGCGTCAACAACAGCCCCGAGGCCACATTCATGCTGGCCGCAGGCAGCGCCGGCATCGAGGCCGCCACCAACATCGTCGTGCGTGACGCCTGGCACACCATGCTCGCCATGGTCTACGGCGCGGTGGTGCTGCTGTGCTTCATCACCTTCCGCTCGTGGCGGGCCGTGGTGGTGGCCGTGCTGCCGCTGGTGCTGACGTCCTTCCTGGCCGAGGCCTTGATGGTGGCGCTGGGCATGGGCGTGAAGGTGGCCACGCTGCCGGTGATCGCGCTGGGCGTGGGCATCGGCGTGGATTACGCGCTCTACATCCTGTCCGTCACCCTGGCCCAGCTGCGCGAAGGCAAGAGCCTGTCGGAGAGCTATTACCGCGCGCTGCTGTTCACCGGCAAGGTGGTGATGCTCACCGGCGTGACGCTGGCTGTGGGCGTCATCACCTGGGTCGCCAGCCCCATCAAGTTCCAGGCCGACATGGGCTTGCTGCTGGCCTTCATGTTCGTCTGGAACATGCTCGGCGCACTCGTCCTGGTGCCGGCGCTTGGCCACTTTCTGCTGAAACGTCAGCACCGCGTCGCTGAAGATTCAGCGGCTTTCTACGGCTCGCTCACCGCGAAGCATTGACACACCATGTTCAAGTACTTTCCCACCAACTACGTCTGGAATCTCTCGGTCGATCTGGCCATTGAAATGGGCGCGCGCATCGGCGAGATCGAAGCCATGTGCGCCCCGCTGCAGGAGGCCGCCAAGGCGCCTGACGCCGCCGGCACGAAAGCCTTCCGCGAGACCTGGGTACGCATGGCTGACCAGCTGTGCGAACTAGCCGATGAAGACCTGGCGCGTGGCCGCCAGCGCTCGGCCGGCGAGAAGCTGCGCCGCGCGTCCAGCTACCTGATCACGGCCGAGCGCCTGCAGGCCCATGACGCACCGGGCCGCCTGGCGATGTACCGGCGTGAGCTGGCGCTGTTCCAGGAGGGCTCGCGCCTGCTGGGTGATCCGGTGCAGCGCGTCGAGATTCCGTACGAAGGCCGGTACCTGTCGGCCCTGTACCTGCCCGCGCAAGGCCTGCGGCCGGGTGAGCGCGCGCCGGTGCTGGTGCAGCTCAACGGCCTGGATTCAACCAAGGAAATGAAGCACCTGGTGGGCCTGCCGGGCTGGCTGGCGCAGCGCGGCGTGTCGTCGCTGGTGGTGGACCAGCCGGGCACCGGCGAAGCCCTGCGCCTGCAAGGCCTGACTGCCCGCTTCGACACCGAACACTGGGCCAGCCGCGTGGTGGACTGGCTGGAAACGCGCGACGACGTTGATGCCAAGCGCATCGGCTGCGAAGGCGTGTCGCTGGGCGGCTATTACTGCCCGCGCGCCGTGGCCATGGAGCCGCGTTTTGCCGCCGGCGTGTGCTGGGGCGCGAACCACGACTGGCGCGACGTGCAGAAGCGCCGCCTGGAAAAGGAAGGCGATTTCCCCGTGCCGCATTACTGGGCCCACGTCTGCTGGGTATGGGGCGCCAAGGACGTCGACGACTTCATGCGCATCGCCGAAGACGTGCACCTGGACGGCGTGATCGAGAAGATCCGCGTGCCCTTCCTGGTCACCCACGGCGAGAAGGATTCGCAGATCCCGCTCAAGTGGGCGCACCGCACCTACGAGCAACTGGTGAACAGCCCGAAGCGCGAACTCAAGGTCTTCACCGACCGCGAAGGCGGCGCGCAGCACGCCAGCTTCGACAACTCGATCAACGCCGGTCAGTACATCGCCGACTGGGTGGCCGAGACGCTGGGCGGCCGGACGTAACCCCCGCTGCAGCGGCTGCTGGCTGTGACGGCGGCCCCTCCAACAACGATTCGAATTCTGAGGAAGAAACCCACCATGAACATCATTGGACTCGACGCCCTCGTCTTCGGCGTGGACGACCTGGCCGGTTGCCGGCAATACCTGATCGACTACGGCCTGAGCGATGCTGGCAATGGCCGCTTCGAAGCGCTGGACGGCACCGCGGTGCTCATCCGCGCCAAGGACGACCCCAGCCTGCCGGCTGATCTGGGCACCGCCAGCCTGCTGCGCGAAACCGTATACGGTGTGGCCGACTTGGCCACGCTCGACGCGATCGAGGCCGAGCTGCAACGCGACCGCACCGTCACCCGCGAAGGCGGTGTGCTGCGCAGCGTGGATGACCTCGGCTTTGCGCTGGCCTTCCAGGTCACGGTGCGTCGCCCGCTCTCGATGCCGGCTGAAACCGTGAACGCCCCCGGCGCCGTGTCGCAGCGCGGCGTCAACGCCCTGGGCCTGCCCCCTGAGATGCCAGCGCTGCCGCGTTCGCTCTCGCACGTCGTGTACTTCGTGCCGGACACAGCCAAGGCCGAGGCCTTCTATGCGCGCCTGGGCTTTGTCTGCACCGACCGGTTCACCGGCGTCGGCCCCTTCCTGCGTCCGGCCGGCACCACCGAACACCACTCGCTGTTCATGATCCAGACACCGCCGTTCATGAAGGGCTGCGAGCACTTCACCTTCCACATGGGCGGCCCCACCGAGGTGCTGCTGGCCGGCAGCCGTTTCGTTGAGAAGGGCTACCAGAGCTTCTGGGGCCCGGGCCGCCACCGCTTCGGCAGCAACTGGTTCTGGTACTTCAACTCGCCGCTGGGTTGCCATGTGGAATACGACGCCGACATGGACCTGCATGACGACAGCTGGACCGCGCGCGAGGTGCCGATGAGCGCCGACGCCTCACAGCTCTTCCTGTTCCAGAACCGCGAGAAGTGGGCGCCTTCGGGCCCGCCTCCCGGTGGCAAGCCAGCGCACTGAGGGCTGAGCGATGCGCCTGTGCCACGTGCATGACATTCCTGACGGCGGTGCCCGCGGTTTCGACACCGCAGGCGCCGGTCAGGACACGCTGTTCGTGGTGCGCCGTGGCGAGCAGCTGGCGGCCTACGTCAACAGCTGCCCGCACCACGACACGCCGCTGGCCTGGCGCCGCGATGCGTACCTCAATGCTGCGGGCGACCGCATCGTGTGCGCGGCCCACGGCGCGCTGTTCGAGATCGACACCGGCCGCTGCACGCTCGGCCCCTGCCTGGGCGATGCACTGACCCCGCTGTCGCTGCGCACAGACCCCGACGGCGAGGTGTTCCTCGCCCCTCAACAAGATTCGGAGACAACCCCATGAACCTCTCAACCCAACGCATCCTCATCATCGGTGGCGGCTTCTCCGGCATGTCCGCGGCCATCCAGCTGCGCAAGCTCGGCGCCAGTGTCGACCTCGTTGAAATCGACGCGGGCTGGCGCAGCTACGGCGCCGGCATCAGCCTGGGTGGCGCCACGCTGCGCGCCTTCCGCACGCTCGGCATCCTCGACGCCTTCATGGCCGAGGGCAGCGCCACCGACGGCGTGCACCTGCACCTGCCGCATGGCCCGAAGGTCGCCGAGATCCCGACCCCGCGCATCGCTGGCGCCGACGTGCCGGGCGGCGGCGCCATCATGCGGCCGGTGCTCGCCCGCATCCTGGCCGATGCCACGCGTGCCTCGGGTACGCACGTGCGCCTGGGCTGCACCTTCACCGCCATCGAGCAAGACGCGGACGGTGTGACCGTCACCTTCAACGACGGCGACAGCCAGCGCTATGACCTGGTGATCGGCGCCGACGGCCTGTACTCGAAGGTCCGCGAAACCGTGTTCCCGGACGCGCCGAAGCCGCGCTACAGCGGCCAGGCCGTGTGGCGCGCCGTGCTGCCGCGCCTGCCTGAGGTCGAGACCGCCACCATGTGGATCGGCCCGCAGGTGAAGCCGGGCGTGAACCCGGTGTCGGCCACTGAGATGTACCTGTTCGTCACCGAGCCCAAGCCGGTCAACGAGCACGTCGACCCCGCCACCTTCGCCGACCGCCTGCGCGATCTGCTGGCCGATTTCCCCGCACCGGTGCTGCGCCAGATCCGCGAACAGATCACCCCGGAATCACAGATCAACTACCGCCCGCTGGAAGGCTTGTTGATGCCGCGCCCGTGGGCCAACGGCCGCGTGGTGATGATCGGCGACACCGTGCATGCCACCACGCCGCACCTGGCCTCAGGCGCCTGCATTGGCGTTGAAGATGCGCTGGTGCTGGCCGAAGAGCTGGGCCGTGGTGATGACCTGCCCACCGCGCTCGCGGCGTTTGAAGCGCGTCGCTGGGAGCGCTGCCGGATGGTGGTGGAGAACTCCACCCGCCTCGGCGAGATCGAGATCAGCGGGGGCGACAAGGAAGAGCACGGTCGCATCATGCGCGACTCGCTGATGGCCCTGTCCCAGCCCATCTGACCGGAGCACACCGCATGATCAAGACCGATAGCCGGACCGGGCGCCTGGCCCTGGCCGTGGCGCATTGCGCCGGCATGGTGGATCTGGTGGCGCTGCCCGTGTGGGTGGGCACACTGATCGCCCACTACGCGTTCGACCCGCAGCAGGCGGGCGCGCTGGTGACCTTGTTCCTCGTGGGCGCGGTGCTGGCCAGTGCGGTGTTCGCGCCGCGCTTTCACCGGCTGCGCGGCCGGCCCGCGGCAGCGCTGGGCTTTGGTGTGGCCGCGGCGGCCTTCTTTGCGGCCTCCACCACCACGGCGTTCAACCAACTGGCGGTGCTGCATGCGGTGGCCGGTTTCAGCGCCGGCACGGGCTTGAGCTTCACGCACGGCACGATCGGCCGCAGCGCCAATCCGCACCGCCTGTTCGCCATCGTCGGCATGGCGCTCGGGGCGTTTGCGGTGTTGTTCCTCGGCGGCACGCCGCAGCTGGTGGCGGCCCTGGGCGGCCCGGTGCTGTTCATCGTGTTCGGCGGCGTGATGGCGCTGGCCGCGATCACGTCAACGCTGGCCTTCCCGGTGCCCGATGAAGAGTCGCAAGCCTCGCAGTCGTTTCGCGCGTCGGGGCAGCGCCTGCCGGGTGTCATCTGGTACGGCATCGCCGCGATCAGCTGCATGGCCGTGGCGCAGGCCATGGTGTTCAGCTTCGTCGAGCGCGTCGGCGTGGACCGCGGCTTTGGCACGGAGCGTGTCACGGCCGTGCTCATCGCCATCGGCCTGGTGAACTTGTTCCCGGCCGCCATCGCCGCGCTGCTGCAGCGCCGCGTGGATGCCCGCACCGTGGTGCTGGCAGGCCCGGCCGTGCAGGGCGTGCTGGCGCTGACCATCGCGGTCAGCAGCGGCTTCGAGGCCTACGCGCTGGCCACTGCCGTGTTCGTGGTGCCCATGCTGTTCACCCACACCTTTGCCTTCGGCCTGCTGGCCAAGCTCGACGTGACCGGCCGCGCTACCGCCGCCACCCCCGCCATGCTGATGATCGGCTCGGCCATCGGGCCGGTGCTGGGCGGCACGCTCGTCAAGGCCTTCGGCTACGGCGGGCTTGGCGCCGCAGCCCTGCTCATCGACATCGTTGCCATCGTTCTCTTTGCCCGCTTGATGCCGACCACCCGGTCGGCCGAGGCCACCCCATGAACTCGAACCTGCCCACCCGCCCGAAGCGCCGTTTCGTGGATCTGTCGATCTACCTCGAAAACGATGTGCTCTCTGACCCGCCGCCGCTGGCGCCGAAGATCACCTACCAGCAGCATGCCGACACGCTGCCGGAGTTCATGGCCATGCTGCCCGGCACCACGGCGGAGGACTACCCCGACGGTGAAGCCGCAGCCGCCGAGTGGGTGACGTTGACGACCCACAACGGCACCCACCTGGATGCGCCCTGGCATTTCCATTCCACGCAGGACGCCAAGAACGGCGGCAGCCGGCCCAGCATCACGATTGACGAGGTGCCGCTGGAGTGGTGCTTCCAGTCGGGTGTGAAGCTCGACTTCCGTCACTTCCCCGACGGCTATGTGGCCACCGCCGCCGACGTGGAGGCTGAGCTGGCGCGCATCGGCCATGAGCTGCAGCCGCTGGACATCGTGGTGGTGAACACCCGCGCCGGCAGCCGCTACGGCCACAAGGATTACCTGGGCGCCGGCTGCGGCATGGGCTATGAGGCCACCATGTACCTGCTCGAGCGCGGCGTGCGGTTGACCGGCACCGACGCCTGGAGCTGGGACGCGCCGTTTTCATACACCGCGAAGAAGGTGGCGGAGACCGGCAACAAGGCGCTGATCTGGGAAGGCCACAAGGCCGGCCGCGACATCGGCTACTGCCACCTCGAGAAGCTGCACAACCTCGAAGCCCTGCCAGCGCATGGCTTCACCATCAGCTGCTTCCCGCACAAGATCCGCGGCGCATCTGCCGGCTGGACCCGTGCAGTCGCCATCTTCGAAGGAGAGGCCGCATGAGCGCGCCAGTCAATCACTTTCCCGCCATCCACCGTGTGGTGACGGGCCACGATGCAGAAGGCCAGGCCATCGTGGCCAGCTCAGGCCCGTTGCCCAGCGTGGTCGAGATTGCCGCGATTCCCGGCACGGTGTTCCACGAGGTGTGGAGCACCACGGAAACGCCGGCCCCGCTGAACAACGGCGCCGACCCGACGCTGGGCCCGTTGACGTTGCCGCCGCCACCACGCGGCACGCGCGTGCGCTTCGTCGACATTCCACCCGACACCGACGAGTTCCTCGCCCACGGTGCGGCCCGCATGAAGCAGGCCTTCTCCCAGATCGGCGACGAGGCGGCCTCCACCGTGCAGGCGCACTCACCCCACCCGCTGATGCACCGCACCGAGTCGATCGACTTCGGCGTGGTCATCGCTGGCGAGTTGACGCTGGTGCTCGACACCGGTGACGTGCAATTGCTCGCCGGCAGCGTGGTGGTGCAACGTGGCACCAACCACGCCTGGGCCAACCGCTCGGGCCAGCCCTGCCGCATGTTGTTCGTGCTAGTGGACGGGCAGTTTGACCCGGCCATCACGGCCACCTTCGCCAACCCCACCGATGTCCCGGTCGCACCATGAAATTCGCATCCCTTCGCAACGGCAGCCTGGACGGTCGCCTGGTCTTGGTGTCAGCCGATCTGAGCCGCGCCGTGGCCGTGCCGCAGATTGCCCCCAGCCTCATCGACGCCCTGCCGCGCTGGGACGAGGTGCAGCCGCAGCTGCAGCAGGTGGCTGCCGCACTGGAAGCCGGCCAGGCCGCTGAGGCCTTCGACTTTGACCCGCAAGCCTGTGGTGCGCCGCTGCCGCGCAGCCCGCAGTGGCTCGACGGCTCGGCCTTCCTGAACCACGGGCACCTGATGGAGCAGGCCTTCAACACGCCGCCGATTCCGCAGTTCGACACCACGCCCGTGATGTACCAGGGCGCCAGCGACGACTTTCTCGGCCCGCACGCCGACGTGCCACTGCCCAGCGAAGCCGACGGCATCGACTTCGAGGGCGAGTTCGGGGTGGTGTGCGGCCCGGTGCCGATGGGCGTGTCAGCGGACGCGGCGCTCGGCTGCATCCGCCTGATCGTGCAAGTCAATGACTGGAGCCTGCGTGCCCTCGGCCCGCATGAGATGAAAACCGGCTTCGGCTTCCTGCAGGCCAAGCCGTCATCGTCGTTCGCGCCGGTGGCCGTGACGCCCGACGAGCTGGGCAGCGCCTGGCAGGGCGGCCGGGTGCAGATGCGCCTGCATGTGCAGTGGAACGGCGAGCGTTTTGGCGAGCCACATGGTGGCGAGATGAACTTCCACTTCGGCCAGCTGGTGGCGCATGCCGCGCGCACGCGGCGGCTGACGGCAGGCTGCATCGTCGGCTCGGGCACGGTGTCGAACGTGTCTCGCAGCGCGGGCTCGGCCTGCATCGCCGAGCGCCGCGTGATCGAGAAGATCGACCTCGGCGAGATCCGCACGCCGTTCATGCGCTTCGGTGACGAGGTGCGCATGCAGGCGCGTTTCGAGGACGGACGCGACGGCCCGTTTGGCGTCATCCGCCAGCGCGTGCTGGCCGCAGGCTGAGGTTGGCGCCATGAATGTGCTGATCACCGGCGCGGCCGGTTTTGTGGGCGGGGCGTTGGCGCGCCGGTTGCAGGCAGCGGCCAGCCTCGGCGGCCGCCCTCTTCAGCGCCTGATCCTGACCGACCTTGGTTTTGGCGACTCGCCAGCGCCGGGCGGCATCACCCAGCACCTGGCTGGCGACTTGACGGATGCCGCGTGGCTGGATGCTGCCTTGACGGCCGCACTGGGCACCGAGCCCATCGACGTGATCTTCCATCTGGCCAGCGTGCCGGGTGGCATGGCCGAGGCGGACCCGACACTGGCGCGGCGTGTGAATCTGGATGCGACGCAGTGGCTGCTGGCGCGTGGCCAGCAACAGGTCGAGGCCGGCGGGCGGGCGCCGGTGTTCGTATTCGCCAGCTCCATCGCGGTGTTTGGTGCGCTGCCCGCGGAAGTCAACGATGACACGGCGCTGCGCCCGTTGTTGACCTACGGCGCGCACAAGGTGGTGGGCGAGGTGCTGGTCGACGACTTCAGCCGCCGCGGCTGGGTAGATGGCCGCTCGCTGCGCCTGCCCGGTGTGCTCGCCCGTCCGCCGCAGCGCACGGGGCAACTGTCGGCCTTCCTGAGCGACATGATCCGCGAGGTGGCCGCGGGCCGCAGCGTGATCTGCCCGATGTCGCCGGAGGCCACGACCTGGGCCTCGTCCATCACCAACGTGGTGGACAACCTGCTGCATGCCGCCGTGGTGGACACCACGGGTTGGGGCCAGTCGTGCGCCATCACCTTGCCGGCGGTGCGGTACTCGATGAGCGAGTTGGTGGACGCCCTGGTGGCGCAGCACGGGCCGGCGGCGCGCGGCCTGGTCAGCCACGCACCGCAGCCGCACATCGAAGCGCTGTTCGGGCGCTTCCCACCGCTGAGCACGCCGCGGGCGCTCGCGGCCGGTTTTCAGAGCGATGCCAGTCTGGCGGCGCTGGTGACGTCGGCGCTGAATTGAGGAGCGCGCAAGGCGAGGCCAGGTGCCTCGTCAAGCGGCGGTTTGGCTGGCCTGCCCGCGCACCGCGGCCAGCACCATCGGCCACAGCCCGCGGTGTGATTGCCTGAACCAGTCGAGGTGCCCGATGTGGCGCAGCCCGTGGTCGGCCGGGTGGACGGTGTGCACGGTGTAGGGTGCGGCGGGCAGGGTGCGCAGCAGGTCCTTCACGGTGGCGCTGGTGGCGATGTCGTCGTCGGTGGCGTGGAACACGGTGATCGGCGTGGTCACGTCAGCGTGGAAGTCAGCTGCGCCGTGGTGGCGCACGGCGTTGGTGGCATAGCCCCCGGCGGCGCACCACTGGCCCCATTGGCGGCCCACGGCGGCGGGCAGGTTTTCGCCGAGGCCGAACCACGAAGTAGGCGCGTAGCCCTTGAACACGGTGGCCAGTGGCACCAGCACGCCCAGGCCCAGCTTGGCCTTGAGCGCAAACGCCGGGCGCATGCCGCCGAACCAGCCTGTGGACGCCGCCATGCCCACCAGCCGCGCCACCCGGTGGTGGTTGGGCAGCAGGCCGATCATCTGGGCGCCCGCGCTGTGGCCGACCAGCACGAGTTGGGTGGCGCCGCTGCGCTGCAGCACGACCTGGATGGCGGCGACCTGGTCTTGCTGGCCCCACTCCACCAGTTGCGCCGGGTGCCCGGCCAGCGGTCGATCGAGCGAGAGGCCGATGCCGCGGTAATCAAACACCATCACGTGGTGGCCCTGGCTGGCCAGCCAGTCTGCGAAGCGCCAGTAGAACTGCTGCCGCACGCCGGTGGCCGGGCTGATCAGTACCGGGTGCGGATGCACCTCGCCGCGCGCACCGAACCAGTGGGCTTGCAGGCGCTGGCCGTCGGCGCAGGTCACGGTCATGGGCTCGGGGGCTGGGGCCGTGACCGGAGCGGCTGGGGCAGGGGCTGCGGTTGGGGTGCGGTCAGTCATGGGTGTCTCCAAGGGCTTGCACGTGCGTCAGCCAACGCGCCACGGTCTGCAGCTCGTCCTCGCTGAAGCCGGCTGTCAGGCGGCGGTTGACGCGGGTGAGGGCCGTGCGCAGGCCGGGCAGTTGGGCGGCGCCTTCAGCGCTGAGCCACACGCGCTGGGTGCGGGCGTCGGCTTCGCAGGGGCGGCGTTCCAGCCAGCCCAGCAAGGCCATGCGCTGCACCAGGCCCGAGATGGCGGATGGCGCCAGGTCCAGCGCTTGCGCCAGCTGGCCCATCGGCACACCGTCGGTGCGGGCGAGGATGAACAGCACGCCGCTTTGCACGGGGGTAGGCAGGCGATCGCCTGACAAGGCGGCGCGTTCCTGCTCGGTCGCCATCCACTGGTGCAGGCGGCGCTGGGCGCTGTTGAGCAGGAATACAAGACGGGGAGGGCGGGTGGCCACGGGCAGGCTCCAGATACTTCGCATGCGAACAGTTCGCGTGCGAAGTATAGAGCCGGGCGGCTGTCAGTCCTCGATGCTGCCGTGGTGGTCGGCTGCGCCGGGCTTCCAGTAGGCGGCGGCACGGATCTGGTCTTTGCGCACGCCCTTCTCGTTCACCAGCACCGCGCGCAGGGCGGTCATGGCGGCGGCTTCGCCGGCGCACCAGGCATAACCTTCGCCGTCGGGCAGTGTCAGGGCGCGGGCTGCGGCCAGCAGGGCGCTGGTGCCGTCCACCCACGTCAGGCTCACCTGTGCCCGGCTGGGCAGGGCGCGGCGGTCTTCCGGGGCCACGTCGGCCAGCACGGTCACCCGGGCACCGGCGGGCAGCTCTTCCAGGCGCCGGGCGATGGCGGGCAGGGCCGACAGATCACCCACCAGCAGGTGCCAGTCGTAGTCGAGCGGGATGATGAAGGAGCCGCGCGGCCCGCCCACCATCAGCGGCTGACCCGGCTGGGCCTGCGCGGCCCAGGCCGCTGCGGGGCCGTCGCCATGCAGGGTGAATTCGATGTCGAGCTCGCCGGTGGTGGTGTCGAAACGGCGCGGCGTGTAATCGCGGCGCACGGGCTCGGCGCCTTCGGGCGTGGGCCAGATCACCTTGACGTGGTCGTCGAAAGAGGCGCTGATGAAGTCGGCCATGTCGGCGCCATGCAGGGTGATGCTGCGCACATGGGGGCTGAGGTCGGTCACGCGCAGCACGGTCAGGTCGCGGCGCTTGAGTTCGTGGCGCACGCGTTCGACGCGGCGGGCTGGGGCATGGGTGTCTTCACGCATGGTGTGGCTTTGAATATTGATTGACAATGTCATCAATCATGCGCAAAGCAATTGACAATGTCAACCATGTGGGCAAGCCGGCTGCATCAGGCCTGAAGGACGGTGCCGACGCCGTGCTCGACCTGGTGCACACGCTGATGCACCAGGTGCGCGCGCAGCAATACCAGCCGCTGCAGGCCGGTGACGCGCCGCTGACGCACATGGAAGCCAAGGTGCTGGGCTTCTTTGGCCGGCGGCCCATGGCCACGCAAAGTGACCTGGCCGTGCACAGCGGGCGCGACAAGGCGCAGCTGGCCCGGCTGATCAAGGGCCTGCGTGAGCGCGACCTGCTGGGCGCTGCCCCCGACCCTGCCGACAAGCGCAATGTGCTGCTGTTCGTCAGCCCGCAGGGCCAGGCCTTGCTGGCGCGCTTGAACGACATCAGCCGCTCGGTGAGCGCACGTGCTTCAGCCGGTTTGACCCAGGCGGAGCTGGCCACGCTGCAGGCGCTGCTGCAGCGCATGCGGCAGAACCTCGACGAGCCGGGTTGATGCCGGCGGTGGGTGCGGCGGCGCACCCGCCGCACCCACCGCTCACACCGGCAGGAAGGTCTGCCCGTCCAGTCGCACGCACCGGTTGCGGCCTTGCCGCTTGGCCTCATACAGCGCCCGGTCGGCGGCGTCCATCAGGGCATCGGGCGCCAGCAGCATGGGTGGGCCGGTCACCACAAAGCCCACGCTGATGGTGACCAGCGGCTGCCCCGCCAAGCCGTTGTGCGTGATGCCGGCGGTCACCACCGCGGCCCTCAGCCGCTGCGCCAGCCGGGTGGCTGACGACACCGTGGCGGGCTGCAGCAACACGGCAAACTCTTCGCCGCCAATGCGCGCGAGGTGGTCGTTGTCACGCACCGCAATGCGCATGGCGCAGGCCACGCGGCGCAGGCAGTCGTCACCGGCGGCGTGGCCGTGCAGATCGTTGAACTGCTTGAAGTGGTCGATGTCGATCAGCAATGCCGCCATGCCCAGGCCGTTGTTGGCGGCATGCGCCCAGCGGCGCGGCAGTTCCTGATCGAAGGCGCGGCGGTTGGCCAGGTCAGTCAGTGCATCGGTGTCGGCCAGGGCGGCATAGCGGCTGGCCGCTTGCAGGGCCATGTCGCTGCGCGTGATCTCTCGAAGCACATGCAGGTAGTTCCTGCGTTCTGCGCGTTCCAGGCGGTAGCAGGCCAGCGCGGTGAACAGCGCCGTCGCCACCATCAGACCCATGGCGTAGGTCTTGGCGTGGTGGGGCTGGGTGTCGGGCCCAAACAGGTAGAAGGCGGCGACCAGCAGCCCGATCATCGAGCTGCCCAAGGCACAGGCAAAGCGCAGCTGGAACACGACGTTGCCAGCTAGGAAGATCAGGCTGAACAGGAAGATGTCGTAGATCCCATCGGGTGACGTGGTCTGCTGGAACAGCTTGCAGCCCGCCACCAACGCGAGGATCAGCAGGCTGCCGATCGCGCCTTCTCGCCAGACGCGTGGCAGGCCGCGTCGCACCAGGGCCAGCACCAGCAGGGCATAGGGCGTGGCCACCCCCAGGCGCCACCAGCAGGCCAGCAGCAGCACCTCCGGTCGGCTGATCCAGTCGTTCAGCAGCAGGCTGTCAAAAATGCCCAGCGCCAGCAAACCCGCGGCTTGCAGATCACGGCTGCGCTGCGCTGCAGTGTTGGCCTCGAAGCGCGCCTCCAGGCTGGGCGGGAAGCGCAGGTGCCAGCGCTCCTGCTTGCCCATCGCCAGCAAGGCTGCCATGGCCGCACCACCGTCTGACGGGCCGAGCTCTGGAGCGGTGGTGAAGCGGTGGTGGAGGGGGGGCATGCGGTGGACGTGTGCGGCTTGTCCCGTTATCGGTGCATTGGCGACCGCCGGGCACCCAAGGGCCGCCACATGCCCCCGCAATGGCAGCCAACTTGTGCATCGACTACGCTTGACGCCTGAACTTGCTTCGCCAACCTCACCTGCCCAACGAGCCCACCATGAGCGACACGCCTGACACCTACACCCCGCCCAAAGTCTGGACCTGGAACAAGGGCAACGGCGGCCAGTTCGCCAGCATCAACCGCCCGGTGGCCGGCGCCACCCACGAGAAAGACCTGCCCGTTGGCCAGCACCCGCTGCAGCTGTATTCGCTGGCCACGCCCAACGGCGTGAAGGTGACGGTGATGCTCGAAGAGCTGCTGGCCCTGGGCCACGCGGGCGCCGAGTACGACGCCTGGCTGATCCGCATCAATGAAGGCACGCAGTTCGGCAGCGGCTTCGTGGCCGTCAACCCGAACTCGAAGATCCCGGCGCTGCTCGACACCAGCACGGCCACGCCGACGCGCGTGTTCGAGTCCGGCGCCATCCTGCTGTACCTCGCGGAAAAGTTCGGCGCCTTGCTGCCGTCTGATCCAGCCCAGCGCGCGGAATGCCTGTCGTGGCTTTTCTGGCAGATGGGCAGTGCGCCTTACCTCGGCGGCGGCTTCGGCCACTTCTACGTGTATGCGCCGGTGAAGATCGAATACGCCATCGACCGCTTCACGATGGAGGTCAAGCGCCAGCTGGACGTGCTGAACCAGCGCCTGGCCCAGCACCGTTTCCTGTCAGGCGACGACTACACCATCGCCGACATCGCCAACTGGGGCTGGTACGGCCAGGTGGTGCGCGGCCAGCTGTACGAGGCCGCAGAGTTCCTGCAGGTGCACGAGTACCCGCATGTGCAACGCTGGGCGAACGAGATTGCGGCGCGGCCGGCGGTGGTGCGCGGTCGCATGGTCAACCGCGCGTGGGGGCCGCTGGAAGAGCAGCTGCACGAGCGCCATGACGCCTCTGACTTCGAGCTGCGCATGCAGGACAAGCTCAACCCGGCCTGACAAACGAGCCGTGGGGGGCCGCCGGGCCTGAGGCCTCCTTGTGCCTCAGGCCTCGGTGGTTTCGCGCCCGGTGAGGATGCGCGGCAGATTGCCTTCGATCCAGTCGACCAGCTCGGCCACCTGACGCGCGGCTTCTTCGCCCATCCGCGTCAGCGAATACTCGACATGCGGCGGTACCACCGGGTGGGCCGTGCGCCGCACGAAGCCGTCAGCCTCCAGGGTTTGCAGCGTCTGCGCCAGCATCTTTTCGCTGACGCCGTCGATCTTGCGACGCAGCTCGCTGAAGCGGTGCGTGCCGCCCAGCAGCAACGCCACCAGCACCAGCACACCCCAGCGGCTGGTGAGGTGCTGCAGCACCTCGCGCGACGGGCACATCGCTGAAAACACCTCGCCGCGGCGTGCGGTGTGCAGCGGCTGCTCGGCCGGGGGCGCCGATGAGGAGCCCGCCTTGACCGGCTGGTCTTGCGCGCTGCGGGTACGGGCGTGAGCGCGTGGTGATGTGGCCATGGGTACTTACCTTTTTGTGCGTACTTACGAAAAGTAAGCGCCATCGGTATTCTGCCTGCATCAACCACTTTTTGCAGCTCGCTGCCCCATCACCATGATCGCCATCACCGGAGCCACTGGCCAATTGGGCCGCCTCGTCATCCACGCCCTGCTCAAGCGCGTGCCGGCCCAGCACATCATTGCCGCCGTGCGCACCCCCGCCAAGGCACAAGACCTGGCCGCCCTCGGCGTGCAGGTTCGCCAGGCCGATTACACCCGCCCGGACACCCTGGACAACGCCTTCCACGGCGCCACCAAGGTGCTGCTGATTTCGTCCAGCGAAGTGGGCCAACGCGTGCCGCAGCACCAGGCCGTGATCGAGGCCGCTGCCCGCGCCAAGGTGCAGTTGCTGGCCTACACCAGCCTGCTGCGCGCCAGCACCTCGCCGCTGGGCCTGGCAGCTGAGCATGTGGCGACCGAAGCGCTGCTGGCAGCCTCCGGCGTGCCCTTCGTGCTGCTGCGCAACGGCTGGTACACCGAGAACTACCTGGCCTCGGTCGCCCCTGCGCTGGCACATGGCGCCCTGATTGGCAGCGCAGGCGCGGGCCGCATCGCCTCAGCCACGCGCGCTGATTACGCCGAAGCAGCCGCCGCCGTGCTCACGGCCGAGGCCCCGCAAGCCGGGCTGGTGCATGAGCTGGCCGGTGACACGTCCTACACGCTGGCCGAGTTCGCGGCCGAGCTGTCGAGCCAGTCGGGCCGCGCGGTGGTGTACCAGGATTTGCCGCAAGCCGCCTACCAGGGCGCGCTGCAGCAAGCCGGTCTGCCGGAAGGCTTCGCCGCGCTGCTGGCGGATTCGGACGTCGGTGCCGCCCAGGGCGGGCTGTTTGATGACAGCCACACGCTGAGCCGTCTGATCGGCCGCGCCACCACGCCGCTGTCGGTGGCGATGGCACAAGCGCTGAAGGCCTGACGCCAGCAGCGAAGCGCTCAGCCCGCCGTGCGGGTGAGCGCGCGCAGCAGCTGCCGCACTGGCGCGTCCACCTTGCCTTGCCGGCAGGTGAGCACGATGTCTTGGCAGTGGCTGAAGCGCGTCGGCTGCACCCGGCGCAGCGGGCCCCAGGCCGCGCGGCCGGCCACCAGGTGGTCGGGCAGGAAGCCGGCAAAGCAGCCGGTGGCCACCAGCACCGCCACGCCTTCGAGGCTGTCGGCCTGGGTGCGGCTGGCGGCCAGGCCGGCCAGCTCGGGGTGGGGCAGGTCGGCCGAGTAGGGGTCGCAGACCCACGCGGCCTGCTGCAGCTCGGCGTCGCTCAAGGCGGCGTCAGGTTTGCGAAACCACGGGTGCCCCTTGGCCACATACAGGCTGTTGGGTTCGCTGTAGATCACATGCTGAGCCAGCCCGGCCGCAGGCGAGCGGGCCGCCACCACGCCGGCGTCCAGCGCGCCCGTCAACACGCGGCGCTCGATGTCGATCGGCCGCAGCGTCTGTACCTGCACGTCCAGGCCCGGCAGCGCGGCCACGCACGCACGCAGGGCCTCCGTCAGCGGGGCCGACATCAAGGCATCCACAAGGCCCAGCCGCAGCAGCGGCCCGGGTGGCCGGGCGATGCGCGCCACATCGGCGCGGAAGGCGCCCAGCGCATCAAACAGCCGGGTGGTGATGGCGTGCAGTTCCTGCCCGGCGGGCGTGAGCGCAAAGCCGCTGCGGCCGCGCTTTGCCAGCGGGGCGCCCACGCGCGATTCCAGCTCCTTGAACTGCCGGCTGATGGTGGAGAGATCGGTGCGCAGCTCGGCGGTGGCCGCCGACAGCCCGCCTGCGCTCACCACCACACTGAACACCTGCAGCAGGCGCAACTCTGCGTCGCTGGCGGTGGCCAGGTGGCGCACGGCATCGCTGGCAAACAGGGTCCGGCGATCAAGTGAACTTGCAGGCGTGGTCATTGCAATGGCGTGGTGTGACGGCTAGCCTTCAGCGGCATCGGGCGTCTGGATTGTCAGGCACGCCCGCCCAGCCCTGGAGCCCGCCGTGACCGACTTTGCCTTCCGTTCCGATTCGCACTTCCTGAAGGTGGGCGCGCCCGCCGCCACGCCGCGGCCCTACGGCCTGGCCGGTGTGGCCTGGGACAGCTCGACCACCAACCGCCCGGGCGCGCGCTTCGGCCCCCGCGCCATCCGCGAAGCCAGCCACATGCTGTGCGACGGCATCCACCCCTTGTTCAACACCACGCCGGTCGGCCACCTCGACGACCTGGGTGACCTGGCCCTGCCCAATACCAGCCTGGAGCGCATGCGCGCCGAGATGGCGCGGCAGCTGCCGGCCCTGCTGGCGCAGCGCCACATGGTGTGGCTGGGCGGTGATCACTCCATCACCCTGCCCATCCTGCGCGCACTGAAGGCGCAACTCGGCCGCCCGCTGGCCGTGTTCCATGTGGATGCGCATTGCGACACCTGGGAAGACCACTTCGGTGAGCCCAGCGGCCACGGCACCTGGGTGTACGAGGCCATCCAGGAAGGCCTGGTGGTGAATGAATGCTTCACGCAGGTGGGCATCCGTTCCGCCGGTGAGCGGGAGGCCCGCGAATACGTGCGCGACCAAGGCGGGCAGATCTTCACCGCCCGTGACCTGCGCGGCCTGGAAAGCCCCGCGCAGCTGGCCGGCGTGATGGCCAGCGTGCGTGAGCGCCTGGCTGCGCACGGCAACCCGCCGATCTACCTCAGCCTCGACATCGACGGTCTGGACCCGGCGTTTGCACCCGGCACCGGCACGCCCGAGCCTGGTGGCCTGAGTTCGGCCGCATTGCTGACGCTGGTGGAAGAACTGGCCGACCTGCCCTGGGTGGGCATGGACTGCGTGGAAGTGGCACCTGCGTATGACCATGCCGAGCTGACCTCGAGCGCCGCGGCCACGCTGGTCTGGACTTACCTCGCAGGACGCGTGGCACAACATAGGGGGTGAGCCCGGGGGGTGTCACGCAGGTTTCACGGGCGGTGGCGAACATGCGCTTTTGCATATTCCAAGAACGCTTCGGAGAACACCATGCGCACACCCCGTTTTGCCCTGGCCGCCATTGGCGCCGCCGCCCTGATCACCGTGCTGGCCGCTTGCGGTGGCAGTGACAACAAGTACCAGACCCTGAACGGCGAAGCGCCGCTCGTCATCGGCCACCGCGGTGCCTCGGGCACGCTGCCGGAGCACACGCTGGAAGGCTATCAACTGGCCATCGACCAGGGCGCCGACATCATCGAGCCCGACCTGGTGCTGACCTCTGACGGCGAGATGATCGTGCGCCACGAGCCGATGCTCGACAGCACCACCGACGTGGCCACCAAGTTCCCGGCCAGCCGCATGGCCACGCGCATGGTGGACGGCGTGTCGACCACCGCCTATTTCGCCAGCGATTTCACCCTGGCTGAAATCAAGACGCTGCGTGCCGTGCAGGCGCGCGCCAACCGCTCGCAGGCCTACAACGGCCTGTACGGCATCCCGACGCTGGCCGAAGTCATCACGCTGGCCAAGAACGCCAGCCTGAAGACGGGCCGCACGATCGGCATCTACCCGGAAGTGAAGCACTCCACCTTCCATGCCGGCCTGTTCGGCGCCAACGTGTTCGAGAACAAGCTGGTGGCCATGCTGCACCTGGCTTACGGCAACACCGTCACCGCGCCGGTGTTCATCCAGTCGTTTGAAGTGAGCAACCTGCAGTACCTGCACACCAAGACGGCCATCCGTCTGGTGCAGCTGATCGATGCGGACGACGTCAATGCCGACGGCAGCATGTCGCTGGTCGCCCCGTACCGCCAGCCGTATGACTTCGTCGTCAAGGGCGATACCCGCACCTTCGCAGACCTGCTCACCGGCACCGGCCTGGACTTCGTCAAGACCTATGCCTACGCCGTCGGTCCGTGGAAGCCATACCTGTTGAAGACGGTGGATGACGGCGTGGAGCGTACCGGCGACACCACCCTGACCATCAACGACCGCCGCGTCGCGGGCAGCACCGGCGTGATCGAGGCAGCGCACCAGCGTGGCCTGGCCGTGCACACCTGGACCTTCCGTGACGACGCCAGCGGCTACGGCTTCAAGGACCCGAAGGCAGAGATGACCTACTACATGAACATGGGCATTGACGGCGTGTTCACCGACTTCCCCGCCACCGGCGTGGCAGCCCGCAACGGCCTGTGAAGCTCAAGTGTCCACGCTGTTCGCCGGCGTGGACAACTCGAAGCGGTTCACCACCGCATTGAGCTGAACGGCCTGCCGCTGCAAGCTCTCCGCTGCAGCGGCACTCTCTTCCACCAGCGCGGCGTTCTGCTGGGTGCCACTGTCGAGCTGGCGCACGGCACTGTCCACCGCGCTGATGTCCCGGGTCTGGTGCCGGGTGGCATTCGAGATGTGGCCGATCAGCGTGCTCATCCGCTGCACCTGCGCCACGATCTCCGTCATGCAGGCGCTGGCACCCCCCGCCAGCTCGGTGCCGATGCGCACCTGCGTCGCCTCCTCGTCGATCAGCTGCCGGATCTCCAGTGCGGCCTCCGCCGTGCGGCGCGCCAGTGAGCGCACCTCGCTGGCCACCACCGAGAACCCGCGGCCATGCTCGCCCGCATGTGCGGCTTCCACGGCGGCATTCAGGGCCAGCACATTGCTCTGGAAGGCCAGCCCGTCAACCACGGCATTGATGGCACCGATGCGCGCGGCGGCCTCGGCCACCGCTGCCATGCGCGTGACCACGGCCTGCATGGCATCGCCGCCATGCACGGCGACTTCGGCGGCGGTGCGCACGAGGTTGTCGGCGTGGTCGGCGTTGTCAGCCGTCAGCTGCACCTGTCCGGCCAGGGCCGACATGGCTGCGGCGGTGGCCTGCAGGTTGCCGGCCTGGCGCTCGGTGCGCTGGCTCAGATCCTGGTTGCCCATGGCGATGTCGCGGGCGGCGTCTTCCACCGACCGGGCCGCCACGCGCACCTCCTGCAGCGCGGCATCGATCTTGAGCAGCGCGCCCTTCAACATTCGCGCCACCGGGCCCGTGGCGGCTGCCTGCGTCATGTCCAGGCACAGCGCATGGCGGCCATCCACGGCATGCACGATGGCCGTCAGCTCGGCGCTTTCGATCGCGGCGCGCTGCAGCTGCCTAACCATCACCAGCTCGACCCCGGTCTGCACCACCACGTACACCGCGTGGGTCAGCGTCACCGCCAGGTCGGCCTGCGGCGTGCAATAAACCGGCAGGCCCAGCGCCTGCAGCCGGTCAAACAGCACGTGGTGCACCGCGAACAGCACGGCGGCCAGCAGGATCGGCGTGTGGCTGCGATAGACCATCAGCACTGCCAGCAGCACGAAGACGCCGAAGTGCATCTCGATGTCGCCGCGCGCCAGGTGGATGTGCACCACCACCATCAGCACATGGCTCACCGTCAGCACGGTCTGGCTGAGCCGGCTGCCGCGGGCCAGCAGCACGGCCAGGGCGGCAATGGGCAGCAGGAAGGCCGCCAGGCCCAGCGGCACGGCCACATTCACCGAGTCATGCAGCAGGCTCAGCAACAGCGCGACCACGCCACTGCCGCACAACGCCCAGAGCAGCCAGCCGTCGGCCTCGCGGTTCACGTCCTGCAGTGCGGCCGGGCCGTTGGCGCCGGCCGGGTGTGCCATGGCGATAGAAACCATCTCGATGCTCCGCTACGAAGGAGATCGGGTTTCTAGGTGAAAGCCGCTGTCCCGGCGCCGCAGCGCGGGACATGCTGGCCGGGGCTACACGGCCGTGTCGCGATCTGCCTGGTCCTGGGCGCGGCGCGCTTGTTCCGCGTCGCTGAGGCCGCCGGGCGGCGTGGGCGGCACCATGCGGTCGCCGTCCCATTGCTGGCCGCACCAGCAGTGGCCGTCAGGGTCGATCAGGCACGCGCCGGTGCCGCAGTTGCGAGGGTCGGTGTCGCTCATGGGCGGGGAACTCCGTGGGGCGTTGGCAAGGCTGGAAAAGCGTGTGGGCAAGTCACGACGAGATCGTTGCGCCGGCCTACACTGCCGTTCACAGAATACACAAGGAGGCCGCACACATGGCATGGAATGAACCCGTCCTCTGGTGGGCGTTGGCCGGGGTGCTGGTGGTGGTGGAACTGCTCACCGGCACCTTTTACCTGCTGATGCTGGCGCTGGGCGCCGCAGCGGCCGCCGTGGCCGCGCACCTGGGCCTGAGCGGCACGCATCAGGTGCTGGCCTTTGCCGCGGTGGGCGGCGGTGCGGTGGCCGTGTGGCACTGGCGCCGGGCGCAGTCGCCGCGCAGCGCGCCGGCCGACAGCAACCGCGATGTGCACCTGGACATCGGCGAGCGTGTGACCGTGGAGGCTTGGGCGCCTGACGGCACCGCGCGCGTCAACTACCGCGGCTCGCAGTGGTCGGCCCGGCTGGCGCCCGGTGCCGCCGCCCCGGCGCCCGGGCCGCACCGGGTGCAGGCGCTCGACGCCAACTGGCTGGTGCTGGTGGCCGACACGGCGACCAGCAAAGCCTGCGCAACTGCATCCGCAACCGCCTCTGCCCATTCCTGATTCATCACCCCGAGCACCTTATGGAAATCGCAATCATCCTGGCGATCATCGCCATCGTCTTCGTGGTCCGCACGGTCAAGATCGTCCCGCAACAGCATGCGTGGGTGGTGGAGCGGCTGGGCAAGTACGACCGCACGCTCACCCCGGGCCTCAAGTTCGTCGTGCCCTTCATCGAGCGCGTGGCCTACCAGCACTCGCTCAAGGAAGTGCCGATGGATGTGCCCAGCCAGGTCTGCATCACGCGTGACAACACCCAGCTGCAGGTCGACGGCATCATCTACTTCCAGGTGACCGACCCGATGCGCGCGAGCTACGGCTCCAGCAACTACGAGTTCGCCATCACCCAGCTGGCACAGACGCTGCTGCGTTCGGTCATCGGCAAGATGGAGCTCGACAAGACCTTTGAAGAGCGCGACCAGATCAATGGCGCGGTGGTGAGCGCGCTGGACGAAGCTGCCGCCAACTGGGGCGTGAAGGTGCTGCGCTACGAGATCAAGGACCTGACGCCGCCCGCGGAAATCCTGCGCTCGATGCAGGCCCAGATCACCGCCGAGCGCGAGAAGCGCGCGCTGATCGCCGCCAGTGAAGGCCGCAAGCAGGAGCAGATCAACATCGCCACCGGCGAGCGCGAAGCCTTCATCGCCCGCTCGGAGGGCCAGCGCCAGGCCGAGATCAACAACGCCCAGGGCCAGGCCGCGGCCATCATCGCCGTGGCCGATGCGACCGCCGATGCCATCCGCAAGGTCGCCGAGGCCATCCAGCAGCCGGGCGGTGAACAAGCCGTGCAGCTGAAGGTCGCCGAGAAGGCCGTCGAGGCCTATGCCCAGCTCGCCCAGAAGAACAACACCATGATCGTGCCGGGCAACATGAGCGAGGTCTCGGCGCTGATCGGCACGGCCATGACGCTGCTCAAGGCGCCGGCGGCCCGCCAGCCCTGAGCTTCCACCGCGCCCTCCCCGGAGTACCCCATGAGCCACGACCCCTCTGACGACAGCAGCCACGATGGCCATGACGATGTGCCCGAGGCCCTGAACGTGCTTGGCACGCCGCTGGTGCCTTGCTCATACGACCCGCTGACCGGGTACTTCCGCGACGGCTGTTGCAATACCCGCGCCGATGACCTAGGCACGCATGTGGTGTGTGCCCGCGTGACGGCCGACTTCCTGGCGTACTCGCTCAAGCGTGGCAATGACCTCGTCACGCCGCGCCCGGAATACCGCTTCCGAGGCCTGCAACCCGGTGACCGCTGGTGTCTGTGTGCGCTGCGCTGGAAAGAGGCGCTGCAGGCCGGCGTGGCCCCGCCGGTGGTGCTGGAATGCACCCACCAGGCCGCGCTGCAGCATGTGACGCTGGCGCAGCTGGAGGCGCACGCACTGGGTTCGGCGTGAGCAGGGTGCCGAAGGCGATGAAGACGATGAACGTGCGTGGGGCTGGCATGCCCACGCGGCGCAGCTGGCTGCTGCACATCGGCGCGCGGGCCGGCGCCGGGATGATGCTGCAGGCGATGGGCGCGCTGGCACTGGCCACGCCCTCGGGGTTTCAGGCGCCGCAACGCCTGCAGGGGGCGCCGCGGGGCGCGCGCGTGCTGGTGCTGGGCGCCGGCATGGCGGGCCTGGTGGCGGCGCATGAGCTGCGCGCGGCGGGCTACCAGGTTCAGGTGCTGGAGTACAACCAGCGCGCCGGTGGCCGCAGCTGGACGCTGCGACCCGGCGACGTGCACACCGAGCTCGGTGGCGTCACGCAGCAATGCCGCTGGGCGCCGGGCCAGTATTTCAACCCCGGCCCCTGGCGCATCCCCCACCACCACCATGCGCTGCTGCATTACGCCCAGCTGTTCAAGGTGCCGCTGGAGCCGTTTGTCCAGGTCAACCACAACGCCTACCTGCATGCCCGCGGGGCCTTTGGCGGCCAGCCGCTGCGCTACCGCGAGGTGATGGCCGACTTCCATGGCGAGCTGGCCGAGTTGCTGGATCGCCTGGCGCCGGCCGCCGCCCTTGACCAGCCGCTCGACGGCATCGACCGCGAGCGTTTGAGAGCCGCCCTGCGCGCCTGGGGTGCGCTGGATGGCGAAGGACGCTACCGCAGCAACCCGGGGCGCGGTGATCGCCGTGGCTGGGCCGTGCCACCCGGTGGTGGCCGCATGTCCGTTGAGCAACCGTCCACGGCCTTGCCCACCGACGCACTGTGGCAATCCGGCCTGTGGGAATACCTGGCCGATGACCAGTCGATCGAACACCAGACCACCCTGCTGCAACCGGTGGGTGGCATGGACCGCATCGCCCAGGCCCTGTACGCCAGCCTCAAGCCGCTGGTGCGCCTGGGGGCCCGCGTGCAGGCCGTGCAGCAGGACGAGCGCGGCGTACGTGCGGTGTGGACCGACACCCGCACCGGCACCACGCACACATCAACGGCGGATGCCTGCGTCTGTACGCTGCCGCTGTCCATCCTGGGCCAGCTCGATGTGCAGGTGCAGCCGGCGATGCGCGCCGCGATCGAGGCCGTGCCCTATGCGTCCGCCGTGAAGGTGGGGCTGCAGTTCAAGCGCCGCTTCTGGGAGCAGGACGAGGCGATCTACGGCGGCATCTCGCACACCGACATGGCGATTGGCCAGATCGGCTACCCCAGCCATGGCCTCGGCTCACACGGGCCGGGCGTGTTGCTGGGCGCGTATGTGTGGGGACCGAACGCCTTCACGATGACCGGCATGAGCCCGGCGCAGCGGGTGGAGGTGGCACTGGCCCAAGGGGCGGTGCTGCACCCGGCTTACCGCAAGGAATTCGAGGTGGGCATGAGCGTGGCCTGGCACCGCGTACCGTTCACGCTGGGCTGTTTTGGCCAGTGGTCGAACGACGCGCGGGCCCGCCATTACGAGGCCCTGACCGCCATCGACGGCCGGCTGGTGCTGGCGGGTGAACATGCCTCTCGCCTGCCGGCCTGGCAGGAAGGGGCGGTGCTGTCTGCGCTGGACGCCACGAGCCGCCTGCATGCGCATCTGCGGGCCACGATGAAGGGGGCGGCATGACGCATGCAGTGAACCGGTACCGCGCAATCCCGGCCGCAGTGTTGGCCGTGGTTTTGACCGCGGTGTTGACCGCGGTGTTGACGCTTGCGCCAACGCCCGCCAGCGCAGCCACCGATGTGCCCACCACCGCCTTGTCGCGCGGCTGGGTGTTTGATGCCCGCGACGGCGCCGCGCTGTACGTGGCCGCCTGTCAGGGCTGCCACATGGCCGACGGCCGCGGTGCGCAGGGCGCCGGCCGCTACCCGGCCCTGCTGGGCAACCCGCGGCTGGTGGCCGCACCTTACGTGGTGCGCATGGTGCTGCACGGCAACCGCGCCATGCCGGCACTGGGCCGCATGATGGATGACGCGCAGGTGGCCGCCGTGGCCACGTTTGTGCAGCGGCGCTGGGGCGGGCTCGATGTGCCCGCCATCACGCCCGCGGAAGTGGCCGCACAGCGCCAACCCTGAACGCAGCCACCCCTTTTCAACATCGATTGGAGATGACGATGTCGCAACACCGCCCCTTCTTCCGTCTGGCCACTGCGCGCGCCGCATCGGCCTTGTGCGCAGCCCTGCTGCTGCCCGCCTGCGCGCTGGCCCAGGACGTGATCCGCCACCGCATCCCGGGCTCTGATTTCCCCATCGCCCGCGCCGTGGAAGTGCCCGCCGGCAAGACCATGGTGCACCTCAGCGGCGCAGGCCCGGTGTGGCTGGATCGCAGCTTGCCGGCCACCTCGCCGGCGGCTTATGGCAACACTCGCGCACAAACCGTGAGCACGCTCAAGGCCATCGAAGCCACGCTGACTGATCTGAAGCTGGGCATGGGCGATGTGGTGCGCATGCAGGTGTTTCTGGTAGGTGATCCGGCGCTGAACGGCGAGATGGACTTCGCTGGTTTCATGGCCGGCTACCGCGAGTTTTTCGGCACGTCGGCGCAGCCGAACCTGCCGGTGCGCTCGACCATGAAAGTGGCGGGCCTGGCCAATACCGGCTGGCTGGTCGAGATCGAGGTCAGCGCCGTGCGCCCTTGAAAGGTGCATGCAACTGCGCCGTTTAACACCGCTTCATCAAAGGCTCCCCGCAGGCGGGCGTTGCCTACATTGATCGCTCCATCGAACACCGTCGCCACTGCGCTGATCAACCTCCCGAGAGAGGGCGCGCAGGCCGACGCATCAGGGAGTGACCATGTTCATGCTTTTTGTGCGCAACCGATCCATCGGGGCGCGACTTGCAGTTGGTTTTGCGTTGGTGATTGCCGCGGGGATCGTGGCCTCGATGCTGGTGTACGGCAGCCTGGAGCGCATACGCGCCGAGGTGAGTCTGCTGGCCCATGACCGGCTGTCGCAGGTGCTGATCATCCAGCAGATCAAGGAAAACGCAGACACCGCGGCGTTGGCGGTGCGCAACATCGCCCTGCTCACCGTGGTGGAACAGCAGGAGGCCGAGAAGAAGCAGATCGCTGCCATCCGCGAAGACAACGTCCGGCTGAACAAGCAGCTCGAAGGTTTCGAGCAGGATGCCCGCAGCACGCTGCTGATCCAGCAATCGGTGCAGACGCGTGGTGCCTACCGCGAGGCCGTGAACAAGGCGATCGACTTCGGCATGACCGGCGATTCGGCGGCCGCGTCGGTCTACATCACCCAGACCCTGGCGCCCAAGCAGGCGGCCTATTTCAAGGCACTGGACGCCCTGTCTGATCACATCACCGGGCAGATGCATGAGGCGGCCACGCGGGTAGAGGAGCGCGCCGCCACCGCCAACCAGGTGATGCTGGGCCTGGCGCTCGGCGCCGCCCTGCTGGGCACGATCGTGGCCTGGCTGGTGACGCAATCGATCACCGCGCCGCTGGCCGATGCCGTGAACTGGGCCCGGCGCATTCGCGACGGCGACCTCAGCCGGCATGTGGCCGTGATGGGCAAGGACGAAACCGCGCAGCTGTTGACGGCGATGGACGAAATGCAGACGGCGCTGGAAGGGCTGGTGGCCGTGGCCCGCCGCAATGCCGACAACGTGGCCACGGCCAGCATGCAGATTGCCACCGGCAACCATGACCTGAGCCAGCGCACCGAGCAGCAGGCCAGCGCGCTGGAGCAGACCTCCGCGACCATGGACGAGCTGGGCCACACCGTGCGGGCCAATGCCGAACATGCGCGCACTGCAGCGCAGCTGGCAGGCGAAGCCGCCGAGGTGGCGTTGCGCGGCGGCAAGGTGGTGGCCGACGTGGTCGACACCATGCACGGCATCCATGCGTCGTCCAGCAAGATCGCCGACATCATCGGCGTGATCGATGGCATTGCCTTCCAGACCAACATCCTGGCGCTGAATGCGGCGGTGGAAGCCGCGCGGGCGGGTGAGCAGGGCCGCGGTTTTGCCGTGGTGGCGTCCGAGGTGCGCAGCCTGGCAGGGCGGTCGTCCGAGGCTGCCAGAGAGATTCGTCAGCTCATCCTGGCCAGCGTCGAGCGCATGGACCAGGGCAGCGCGCTGGTCGATGAAGCAGGCCACACCATGCAGAGCATCGTGACGGCGATCGGGCGCGTCAGCGGCATCGTCAAGGACATCAGCCAGGCCAATGCCGAGCAGGACCACCGGGTGCACGAGGTGACGGAAGCCGTGAGCCAGATCGACACCGCCACGCAGCAGAACGCCGCCTTGGTGGAAGAAGCTGCTGCGGCGGCGGAGAGCCTGCGGCAGCAGTCGCGTGCGCTGGTGACGGCCGTCTCGGCCTTCCGGCTGGCGGGTGATGCTGAGCCCTCGGGCGGAGTGCCCAGGTTGGCCATGGCGGCGTGAGGCCTGGGCCGCGCAGCCACTCAAGACGCCTGTGCCTCGGCCATCAACCACGCGCGAAAGCTGGCCAGCGCCGGTGAGTCAGCCCGGCCTTCAGGCGTGATGAGCGCCACCGTGCGCGGGGCGCTGGCAGCGCTTTGGCACAGCTCCACCAGCTGACCGGCAGTCAGCTCGTCCTGCACCAGCAACCTCGGCAGCAGCGCCACGCCCTGGCCTTGCACGGCGGCAGCGGCCAGCATCGAAAACAACTCATAGCGCGGCCCGGCCACGGCGGCTTCGGCCGCATGGCCGTGCGCGTCGAACCAGTCGCGCCAGGCCTCGGGTCGGGTGCTGGCCTGCAGCAGCGGCAGTGCGGCCACCTCCGCCGCCGTGAGCGCCTTGCGGCGCGCCGGCAGCCAGCTGGGCGCACCCACCACGATCATCTCTTCTGGCAGCAGCGCGGCCCGCCGGGTGCCGGGCCAGCGCATCAGCTCTTCAGGCGTGCCGGCCGCCACGGCGGCGTCGAACGGCGTTTCCGCGAACAGGAAGGGGCGGGTGCGGATGTCGATGTGCAGCACCAGCTCCGGGTGGGCGGCGCGCAGGGCCGGCAGACGCGGCATCAGCCAGCGGCTGGCGAAGGTGGGCACGGTGGCCAGGTGCACGGCACCGCCCTGGCCCTGGTTGGCCATGGCATCGAGCGTGTGGCGTTCCAGCGTGTCGAGCTGCTGGCGCACCTGCCGGGCATAGGCGCTGCCGGCCGGCGTGAGGGCCACGCCATGCCGCGTGCGCCGGAACAGCGCCAGGCCCAGAAAGCGCTCCAGCGCGGCGATCTGGCGTGAGACGGCGCCCTGCGTCATGGCCAGTTCTTCAGCGGCGCGGGTGTAGCTGTCGTGCCGCGCGGCGGCATCAAAGCAGCTCAGGGCCTGCAGGGAAGGGATGTTTCGACGCATGACATGCCAAACGCGGTGTGACTGTGGCGTGCAGTGTGGCGCATTTGAGAAGCAATTGGGCCTGCAATTTGCGCCCAGGTATGCGCTGTGTGCATGTCTGGGTGCGCAGAATTCGTTTGCCTCACAGTCGGCGGGCGCCTAGCATTCAAGCATTCACCGAACAACCGGAGCGAGACACCATGGCCAAAGCCACCTTCGACTGGAACGACCCGCTGCTGCTGGACAGCCAGCTGACCGACGACGAGCGCGCCGTGCGTGACGCCGCCCGGGCCTACTGCCAGGACAAGCTCGCCCCGCGCGTGGTGCATGCCTTCCGCAATGAGCAGACCGACCTGGCCATCTTCCGCGAGATGGGTGAGCTGGGCCTGCTGGGCGCCACCATCCCCGAGCAGTACGGCGGCGCCGGCCTGAACTACGTCTGCTACGGCCTGGTGGCCCGCGAGGTGGAACGCGTCGATTCTGGCTACCGCTCGATGATGAGCGTGCAGTCGTCGCTGGTCATGGTGCCGATCAACGAGTTCGGCACCGAAGCCCAGAAGCAGAAGTACCTGCCCAAGCTGGCGCGCGGCGAATGGATCGGCTGCTTCGGCCTGACCGAGCCCGACCACGGCTCCGACCCCGGCAGCATGGTCACCCGTGCCCGCAAGGTGGACGGCGGCTTCAGCCTGAGCGGCGCCAAGATGTGGATCACCAACTCGCCGGTGGCAGACGTGTTCGTGGTCTGGGCCAAGGACGACGAGGGCCAGATCCGCGGCTTCATCCTGGAGAAGGGCTGGAAGGGCCTGAGCGCCCCGGCCGTGCACGGCAAGGTCGGCCTGCGCGCCTCCATCACCGGCGAGATCGTCATGGACAACGTGTTCGTGCCGGAAGAAAACGCCTTCCCCGACGTGCGTGGCTTGAAGGGCCCGTTCACCTGCCTGAACAGCGCGCGTTACGGCATCGCCTGGGGCGCCCTGGGCGCCGCGGAAGATTGCTACACCCGTGCCCGCCAGTACGTGCTGGACCGCAAGCAGTTCGGCCGCCCGCTGGCCGCCAACCAGCTGATCCAGAAGAAGCTGGCCGACATGGTCACTGAAATTTCCCTGGGCCTGCAGGGCTGCCTGCAACTGGGCCGCATGAAGGACGCCGGCACCGCCAGCGTGGAAGTCACGTCCATCATGAAGCGCAACTCCTGCGGCAAGTCGCTCGACATCGCCCGTGTGGCCCGCGACATGATGGGCGGCAACGGCATCTCCGACGAGTTCGGCGTGGCCCGCCATCTGGTGAACCTGGAGGTGGTGAACACCTACGAGGGCACGCACGACGTGCATGCGCTCATCCTGGGCCGCGCCATCACCGGCATCCCGGCGTTCTCGAACTGACAGGTCACGGCAGTGAGCGCACCCCGGAGCCCGTCCAACAACGCTGAGCGCCAGGCGCCGCTGGCCGGGCTCAAGGTGCTCGATCTGTCGCGCGTGCTGGCCGGCCCCTGGGCGGGCCAGCTGCTGGCGGATCTGGGCGCCGATGTGGTGAAGGTGGAGCGCCCCGGTGCGGGCGACGACACCCGCAGCTGGGGCCCGCCCTTCCTCACCGATGTGGACGGCCGGCCGACCAGCGAGGCCGCCTATTTCCAGTGCGCCAACCGCAACAAGCGCTCGCTCACCGTGGACATGGCGCACCCGGACGGCGCGGCACTGATCCGCCGTCTGGCTGCGCAGGCCGATGTGCTGCTGGAGAACTTCAAGGTCGGTGGCCTGCAGCAATACGGGCTCGACTGGCCCAGCCTGCAGGCGATCAACCCGCGGCTGGTCTATTGCTCGATCACCGGCTTCGGCCAGACTGGCCCGTATGCGCCGCGTGCGGGTTATGACTTCCTCATCCAGGGCCTGGGTGGCCTGATGAGCGTGACGGGCCGCAGCGATGCCGAAGAAGGCGCCGGCCCGCAGAAAGTGGGCGTGGCCCTGACCGACGTGATGACCGGCCTGTACGCCACGATTGCCGTGCAAGGCGCACTCGCTGAGCGTGCGCGCTCCGGCCTGGGTCAGCACATTGACCTGGCGCTGCTGGACGTGCAGGTGGCGGCGCTGGCCAACCAGGCCTCCAGCTATCTGGTGTCAGGCCGGGTGCCGCAGCGCATGGGCAATGCCCACCCCACCATCGTGCCGTACCAGGACTTCCCGACGGCCGACGGCGACATGATCCTGGCGATCGGCAACGACGGCCAGTTCAGCCGCTTGTGCGCCGCGCTGGGTCATCCGGACTGGGCGCTGGACCCGCGCTTCGCGACCAACCCGCAACGCGTGGCGAACCGCGGGGTGCTCATCCCCTTGATGCGCCAGGCCACCGTCATGAAAACCACCGCTGAATGGGTGGCGCTGCTGGAATCGCAGGCCGTGCCCTGCGGCCCGATCAACCGCATCGACCAGGTGTTTGCCGACCCGCAGGTGCAGGCACGTGGCCTGCAGACCAGCCTGCCACATCCGCTGGCCGGCACGGTGCCGCTGGTGGCCAACCCGATCCGCTACAGCGCCACGCCGGTGGTGATGCACAGCGCACCGCCGCTGCTGGGCCAGCACACCGCAGAGGTGCTGGCGCACTGGCTGGGCGTGGATGATGCGGCCTGCCAACACCTGCGGGATCAACAGGTGATCTGAACTCGTCTGGCGGTCGAGAATGCAGAGGTCATCTGTGTTCACGAGACCGTCCATGACCTTGTCTGATCTTGCCCCTGTGCGGCTTGGTGGCGCCCGCCGCGCCGCCCTCGCTGCCGCCCTCCCTGCCGCTCTCACGGCGGCCTTCCTCCATGTGGCTTCACCCGCGCTGGCCGCGAAGCCGTCGCCCGAGTGGCTTACCCATGCCGAGCGCACCGCCTGGGTTGAAACCGGCCGCTATGCCGAGGTTGAGCAGCTGTGCAAGCGCATGGCCACGCGCTTTCCGAAGGCCGTGCGCTGCGAGACTTTCGGCACCACGCCGGAAGGCCGGCCGATGCTGGCCGTGGTGGCCAATACGCGTGGTGTGCTGAGCCCGGCCGCCGCACAGCGCGCGGGTGTGCCCGTGGTGCTGGTGCAGGGCGGCATCCACGCTGGCGAAATTGATGGCAAGGACGCTGGTTTTCAACTGCTGCGCCAGATGTTGACCGGCGAGGTGCCCAGCTTGCTGGACGAGCAGGTGCTGGTCTTCGTGCCGGTGTTCAACATCGACGGCCATGAGCGCTTCGGTGCCTGGCAGCGGCCCAACCAGCGCGGGCCGGCCGCGATGGGCTGGCGCACCACCGGCCAGAACTTCAACCTGAACCGCGACTACGCCAAGGCCGACAGCCCCGAGATGCGCGCGATGCTGCGCCTGGTGGAGCGCTGGGACCCGCTGGCCACCATCGACCTGCATGTCACCGACGGCGCGAAGTTCGAGCACGACATCGCCATCATGGTCGAGCCCGGCAAGGCCGGTGATGCCGCGCTGCAACCGCTGGGCCGCGCCCTGCGCGACGGCGTGATCGCCCAGATCGCCGACCGCGGCGCCTTGCCGGTGGCGTTTTATCCGAGCTTCGTGGTGGAGGACGACCCGGCCTCGGGCTTTGCCGAAGGGGTGTCGCCACCGCGGTTCTCGACCGGTTACTTCCACCTGCGCAACCGCTTCGGGATGCTGGTGGAAACACACTCCTGGCGGCCCTATGCCCACCGCGTCAAGCTGACGCGCGACACCATCGAGGCGGTGCTCACCCAGGTGGCTCGCCACGGTGCGGATTGGCTGGCGCAGGCTCGTGCCGCTGATGCCCGCTCGGCGCAGCTGGCCGGCCAGCCTGTGGTGCTGGATTGGCGCGTGACTGACGCGGCGCGCACCATCGGCTTCCGCGGTTATGCCTACACGCGCACGCCGTCGGAGGTGTCAGGTGCGCTGATGACGCGCTACGACGAAGCCACGCCGCAGCTCTGGCGCCTGCCGCTGCGCGACCAGGTGACGCCGCGCCTGCAGCTGCCCGCACCGGGTGCTGGCTACGTGGTGCCGCCGGCCTGGGCGGCGGATGCCGCGGCACGCCTGAGCGCACACGGCCTGCAGTTCGAGCGCCTGACAGTGGCCGTGCCGAAGGCCGCGCTGCAAACCTTCCGGGCGGCCAGCACCAAGCTGGATGCGAAGTCCGTGGAAGGCCACCAGCGCCTGACCGTGACCGGGCAATGGCGTGACGAGGCCCGCGATGTGCCGGCCGGTGCGCTGTGGGTGCCGATCAGGCAGCCGCGCGCCCGCTTGCTGATGGCGCTGCTGGAGCCGCAGGCCCCCGATTCCTGGCTGGCCTGGGGCGTGTTCAACAACGCCTTCGAAGCCAAGGAATACATGGAGCCCTATGTGGCCGAAGAGGTGGCGCGCCAGATGCTGGCGGCCGATGCGGCGCTGGCGGCGCGGTTCAAGCAGCGCGTGGCGGACGACGCCGCGTTTGCAGCTGACCCGGCCGCCCGGCTCGACTTCTTCTACCGCCTGCATCCGTCGTTCGACGAGCGGCTCAACCTCTATCCGGTCTGGCGGGCAGACCAGCCGCTGCGCTGAGGCTGGGCTTACCAGCTGCCCGTGTTGGCCATCGAGGCCCAGGGCTCTGCCGGGGCGAGCGAGGCGCCGTCCTGCAGCAGCTCGATGGAGATGCCATCGGGCGAGCGCACGAAGGCCATGCGGCCGTCACGCGGCGGGCGCAGGATGGTGACACCGTGGTCGGCCAGGCGCTGGCAGGCAGCGTAGATGTCGGGCACGGCGTAGGCCAGGTGGCCGAAGTTGCGGCCGCCGGTGTAGGTTTCCGGATCCCAGTTGTGGGTCAGCTCGACCTGCGCGTCTTCGTCGCCGGGAGCGGCCAGGTAGATCAGGGTGAAGCGGCCTTGCGGGTAATCGCGCCGGCTGATCACCTGCAGCCCGAGGGCGTCCTGGTAGAAGTGCAGCGAGGCGTCAACGTCGGTCACACGGACCATGGTGTGCAGGTATTTCATGCCTGAAGTGTGCCGTGTCGACGTGCGGCTTGCCCATGCTGGGGATATTGCCGGCTGACGGGCGTCGGCACGTACCATCGAGCTTGTCTTGAATTTTCCGAGAGAAAGCGAGTTGCGATGTTGCCGATCTGGTCCGTGGGCCTGCCGCTGGTGGCGGCCACCTTTCTCGGCCTGGGGCTGGGCTGGGGCCTGGCCGGTGTCGGTCTGTGGCTCGGTGCCGCCGCGTTGATGGGCGCGGTGCTGGCCTCTGTGCACCATGCCGAAGTGGTGGCGCACAAGGTCGGTGAGCCGCTCGGCACGCTGGTGCTGGCTGTGGCCATCACCGTGATCGAGGTGTCGCTGATCGTCTCGTTGATGCTGGCGGGCGGGCCCGACAAGGCCGCGTTGCCCCGCGACACCATCTTCTCGGCCGTGATGATCATCTGCAATGGCGTGGTGGGCCTGTGTCTGCTGTCTGGCGGCTTGCGGCACCAGGTGCAGACCTTCCGCACCGAAGGCGTGAACGGCGGGCTGGCTGCGCTGGTGGCGCTGAGCACGCTGTCGCTGGTGCTGCCGACCTTCACCACCAGCTCGGCGGGGCCGACCTACACGCCGGCGCAACTGGCGTTTGCCGCGGCCGCGTCACTGGCGCTGTGGCTGGTGTTCGTGTTCGTGCAGACGGTGCGTCACCGCGACTTCTTCCTGCCGGAGGACGATGCGCATGACCCGCATGTGCATGCCGCGCCGCCGAGCACCGCGCAGACCTGGGCCAGCCTGGGGCTGCTGATGGTGGCACTGGTGTCGGTGGTGGGCCTGGCCAAATTGCTGTCGCCCAGCATCGAGCAGGCCGTGGCGCAGGCCGGTGCGCCCAAGGCGGTGGTGGGCGTTGCCATTGCGCTGCTGGTGCTGCTGCCTGAAACCTGGGCGGCGGTGCGTGCGGCCGCCGCCAACCGGCTGCAGACCAGCCTGAACCTGGCCATCGGTTCGGCACTGGCCAGCATCGGCCTGACGATTCCGGCCGTGGCCGTGGCGGCGCTGTGGCTCGATATGCCGCTGGTGCTGGGCCTGTCGAACAAGGACTTGGTCATGCTCGGCCTGACCTTCCTGGTGAGTGCCATCACCTTTGCGCAGGGGCGCACGAACATGCTGCAGGGCGCGGTGCACCTGGTGATCTTCGCCAGCTTCCTGTTCCTGGCGCTGGTGCCCTGACGGGCGGCCTTCAGCGGACGGGCATCACCTGCCCGGTGGCCGCGAACAGGTCGGTCGGCTGGTTCAGCAGCCAGTCCACCAGGGCGGCCTCGGGCAGGGGCCTGCTGAACAGATAACCCTGGGCCAGGGTGCAGCCGGCGGCCAGCAGGGCATCGGCCTGGGCCGGTGTTTCAACCCCTTCGGCAATCACCTGCAGCTGCAGCGCTTCGGCCACCTGCACGGTCGAGCGCACCAGTGCAGCCTGGTAGCGGTTGTCGACCATCTTGATCACGAAGCTGCGGTCGATCTTCACGGCGTTCACCGGCAACAGATCGAGCGAGGCGAGTGAAGAGTAGCCGGTGCCGAAGTCATCCAGCGACAGACTGACGCCGAGGTCGCGCAGCTGCTGCAGCAGGCCCAGCATCGCGTCGGTCTGCATGGCCAGGCTTTCGGTCACTTCCAGGCGCAGGGCCGACGGCGGCAGATGGTGGTCGGCCAGCGTCTGGCGCACCACTTCCACCAGCGCCTGGTTGTGCAGCTGCGCGCGGCTCAGATTGACGGACACCGAGGCCGGCGCATGCGGGCCGAGATCGCGCTGCCAGCGGGCCAGATCCCGGCAGGCGCGGCGCAGCACGAACTCACCCACCGCCTCGATCAGGCCGGCCTCTTCGGCCACCGGAATGAACTCGACCGGCGGCACCAGGCCGCGCTGCGGATGCTGCCAGCGCGCGAGCGCTTCCACGCCCTTCACGTGCCCCGAGGCCAGATCGACGATGGGCTGGTAGACGACAAACAGATCGTCGTCGCGCAGCGCGCGCCGCAGGTCGGCTTCCATGTCGACCACCTTGCGAATGCGCTCGTGCATCGCCGGCTGGAAGGCCACGGCACGACCGCGGCCCTGGTGCTTGGCCTCGTACATGGCGGTGTCGGCGTCGCGCAGCACGCTCTCCACATCGGCCGACGAGACATCGCTGGTCAGCACGCCGATGCTGGCGCTCGACTGCACGCGCCGGCCCTGCAGGTCATAAGGTGCAGCCAGGGCCTTGAGCAAGCGGTTGGCCACGGTCATGGCGTCGTCCGGGTGGCGGATGCCGCTGAGCAGCACCACGAACTCGTCGCCACCCAGCCGGCCGGCCAGGTCACTGAGGTCGGCGCCCTGTGCCACGTTGTCGCCGGGCCGCAGCGTGGCGCGCAGGCGGCTGGCGATCTGGCGCAGCAGCTCGTCGCCGGCTTCGTGGCCGAGGCTGTCATTGACGACCTTGAACCGGTCGAAGTCCATGAACAGCACGGCGAAGTGCCAGTCGGGCTCCAGCTGCCGGCGGTCCACGCAGCGCCGGATGGCCTGCTGCATGCTGGCGCGGTTCGGCAGGCGTGTCAGCGTGTCGGTCAGGGCGGCGTCGCTCAGGGCCTGGGCCATGTGCTTGTGCGGCGTGATGTCGACATGCACGCCGGCCATGCGCAGGGCACGGCCTTCGCGGTCGCGCTCGATCACGGCGCCGGCGGCCATCACCCACAGCCATTCGCCGCTCTTGGCGCGCATCCGGAATTCGGTGCGGTAGGCCACCGAGGCATCGTTCAGGTGGGCGCGCAAGGCGGCCCGGGCCATGCTGGCGTCTTCCGGATGCACCAGGCGCATCCAGGCGTCGATCTTGTCGGGCAGCTCTGCCAGTGCAAAGCCGAACATGCGGGCCCAGCGGCCGTTGTAGCGGATGCGGCCACTCGGCAGGTGCCAGTCCCAGCTGCCCAGCCCGGCGCCGTCAATGGTCAGGTCGAGCATGCGCTGCTGCTCGCGCGATTCGGTTTCGTCGAGGAAGCAGGCGACCACGCCGCGCGAGCGGCCATCGCCGTGCAGCAGCAGGCGCGTGTTCACCCGCAACCATCGCCGCGTGCCGTCGGGCAACTGGATGCCGATCTCCGCGTCGGTCAGTGGCTCGCCGGTGCGCAGCGTGTGCATCGCGGGGTGACGCTCACCGGGCAGGTCCTGGCCCATGGCGTCGATCGCCGCCCACCGCGGGTCGAGCGGGGTCAGGCCCAGCAGTTGTTCCCGGGTCAGGTGCAGCACCCGCTCGGCTTCGGTATTGGCTTCGACGATGGCGCCGCTGGTGTCATGCACCACCACCCCGGCCGGCAGCGTGTGCAGCAGGGTGTGCAGGTCATCGAGCGGATGGCCTGTGGGGCGGATGTGGAGAACCGTGGCGGGCGGCATATCTCCGGGGATATCGGACAGCAGGCGTCACAACTTGACCCTGCATGTCGTCAATACGCACCGGGAGGGTGCGTTGCGCCGCTGCTCAGTTGCCCCGGAGTGGCCTGGGAAGTCGCCTCAGAACCCGCTCTGGCGGTCGGCGGTGCGGCCCACCGTGACGCGGCTGGCCACCGCCGCAGGCAGGTTGTACGGGTCTGCCGTCATCTGGCCCTGCACCACGTCGACGAGGTAGTAGCCGTCGTGGGGGCGCTGGGTCAGGTCGATGCTGCCACCGGCCTCCACGCGCCAGATCTTGAAGCCGCTGTAGGTCACTGGTTCAGCTTCGTTCTGGCAGCCGGCGGCCGGCTGGTCGGCCTGCACCAGGTAGGCGGTGTCGCCAAACACGGTGCCCCGGCCGTCGCGGTCGATCAGCAACACGCCGCCGTCGTTCAGGCCCAGACCCCAGGCCGAGGCCGAGCGGCCTCCGGCCACCTGACGGCACAGGAAGGTCATCAGCCGGCCCATGCGGTCGCGGCGCACGAAATGGCTGTCGGTCAGCAGGTCGGCCAGCGGGGCCCAGTCAAACAGGCGGTCGCTGAAGCTGACGCCGGGCTGGTAGGGCTCGGCCAGGGCCAGGCGTGAGCTGATGCTGCCGCGGCAGCCGTCGAACACCGCCAGCCCGCCCTGGATGGCCAGGCCGGCGCTGCCGCCGCCGGTGCCGCCGCCGCGCTCGACCAGCGCCTGCACTTCACGCACCGTGGCGCTGCCTTGCCAGCGCATGAAGTTGCATTGATCGCCGCCGCGGAAATAAACCACCTCGGCTTGCTGCAGGGCCGACACCACGTCGGGGTCGTCGGCGTCGTCGGCATCACGGATCACCACCGTGGTGCAGGAGTTGACCGTGGGCAGGCTGTTCAGCCGCAGACACTCGCCTTCGTAGTTGGCGAAGCTGGCGCCCAGCACCACCACGTCCAGCGGGTTGTCGGCGATGCGTTGGGTGAAGTTCTCGAAGGAGTCGAGTTCAGGCGGGCCATCGCCCTTCAGATACAGCGCCGGGCCGTGCAGCGCCGGTGCGGCGTCATCGGTGAAACCGAGGCGGCTGATGGTGACGGACGGGGCTGCCGCCTGCGCCAGGCCGGTCAGCAGGCACAGGCCCGCCGCCCACAAGCCCCTGGCTGCGCGTCGCTGCACGGCCAGCGCAACTTGGCGCGGGCGGGGCAGGGGGGCAAGGTGCTTGAACATGGAGCCACTCCAGAACATGAGAGGGATCAGCGTTGAGAGGGTTATAGCAAGGAACGGGCCGCTTCTTGATGACCACTGTGACCGGAATGGTGCCCCGCCAAGGTGCGATCATTGGCGCATGGGCATGCTTGTTGAGGGGTTTGGTGGATGTTTGGTTCCGTGAAGATGATGCGCTCGGTCAACCGGGGCACTCGGCGCATCAGGCTGTTCGCTGCTGGCTTGATCATCGCCGCTGGGTCGGCGCACGCACAATCCCCCCAAGTGACCGACTCGCTGGCGCAGCGCCTGCGGGCCTGCACCGCCTGCCACGCCGCCTCAGATCAAACCCTGTCGGACACCTTCGTGCCGCGCCTGGCCGGCAAACCGGCGGCGTACCTGCATGAGCAGCTGCGCAGCTTCCAGCAGGGCCGCCGGCTGTACCAGCCGATGCAGGGCCTGCTGGCGCCGCTGCCTGACGCCTACCTCGCCGACATCGCTCGCTTCTTCGCCACCCAGCCCGTGGTGCTGGCACCCCCTACGCCCTTGGGGGATGCCGCCCTGCGCACGCGCGGCGAGGCGCTGGCCCTGCGCGGTGATGCCGCCGCGAAGGTGCCGGCCTGCGTGGCCTGCCATGGCGCCGCGCTGACGGGCGTGCTGCCGGCCACGCCTGGCCTGGTGGGCCTGCCGCGCAACTATCTGGTGGCGCAGCTGGGCGCCTGGCGCAGCGGTGCGCGTCAGGCGCGATCGCCGGACTGCATGTCGCAGATTGCCCGGGCACTGGACCAGAACGACCTCGCCGCGGTGGCCGCCTGGCTGGCCAGCCAGCCCTTGCCGGCCGTGCATGACGCCGTTCCCCTCGCCAGCCTGCCGGCACCACCGCCGATGGCCTGCGGCAGCATCCCGGCCGTGGGTGCCGACAACCGCGGGGCGGTGCGACCATGAAGCGGTTTGTTGTCTTTGTTTCAGCGCTGGCCCTGGCGGCCCTTGGCGTTGCGGGCGCCCTGGCCGCGCGTGGTGGTTACTTCAGTGCCGGCGAGGTTGACGCGCGTCCGTCGTCGGCCACGCCCGAGCTGGTGGCGCGTGGCGACTACCTGGCCAAGGTCGGCGGCTGCGTGTCGTGCCACACCCAGGCCGGCCAGCCGCTGATGAGTGGCGGGGTGGGCATCACCACCCCGTACGGCGTGGTCTGGCCGGGCAACCTGACGCCGGACGCCACGACCGGCCTCGGCGCATGGAGCCTGGCCGACTTCCGTCGCGCGCTGCGCCACGGCCAGTCGCGCGACGGGCGTTTGCTGTCACCGGCGTTCCCGTACGCGGCCACCACTTTGTTGCCCGATGCCGATGTGCAGGCGCTGTGGGCCTGGCTGGGCACCTTGCCCGCCACCGCACGGCCTGCACCTGCGGCCACCTTGAGCTGGCCGACCAATGAGCGCTGGGCGCTTGCCATCTGGCGCGGCCTGTATTTCACGCCGGGTGAGCTGGCGCCGGTACCGGGCCAGAGCGCGGAATGGCAACGCGGCGCGCTGCTGGTGCGCGGCGTGGCCCATTGCAGTGCCTGCCACGACAGCCGCAATGCCCTGGGCGCCGCGCGTGAGCCGGGCTCGCTCGATGGGCAGTTGATGCCTGGCGGCGGCTGGCTGGCGCCGTCGCTGCTGCAGGCCGATCAGGCCGGCGTGCAAGCCTGGCGCACCGAAGACATCGTGGCCTTGCTGCGTGAAGGCCAGAGCCCGCAGGGCCGTGCCAATGGCCCGATGGCCGAGGTGGTGCATGCCAATACCCGCCACCTGACGCTGGCCGATGCGCAAGCGATGGCCACCTATCTGCGCGCCTTGCCTGTGCAGCCAGATGCCGCGCCGCAGGCACCGATGAAAACGCCTGCGCCAGCCACACCCGCCTCTTCCGCCTCGCAAGATGGCAGCGCGGCCATCGCCGTGCCGGGCGCCCGTCTGTATGCCCGCCACTGCGCCGAATGCCACGGCGATCAAGGCCAGGGCGTGCCGGGGGTGTATCCACCGCTGGCCGGCAATCGCCTGGTGACGATGTCTCGCCACAACAACCTGGTGCGCAGCGTGATGGAGGGCGGCTTCGCGCTGCCCACGGCCGCCGAGCCGCGCCCTTACGGCATGCCGCCCTTCGGCCCCTTGCTCAGCGACCCTGAACTGGCCGAGTTGCTCAGCTGGATGCGCACCGCCTGGGGCCACCAGGCTGCGCCGGTGAGCACGGTCGACATCAACCGCCTGCGCGGCGACCTGCAGCGATGAGCTTCCTGCGCGTGAGGCGCCTGCTTTCGCCAGCGCTACACCGCCAACGGGCGGGTGGCGTCTGGCACCAGCAGCGTCACATCGCGGCTTGCCACGGCCACGCAGGGCAGCACCCAGCCCTCGGCGCGCTCTTCGGCGCTCACGCCGGGCCAATCGATGCGGTAGCTCACCTCACCCGCCGTTATGCGGCACAGGCAGCGCCGGCAGGTGCCATTGCGGCATGAACGTACCAGCCGCACGCCCGCGCGTTCGGCGCTTTCCATCAACGACAGCCCGGCCTGCAAGGGCACTCGCCAGCCGTGCGGCGCCAGCAGCAGCACGGGGCCGTCGGGCGTTGGCGGTGTTGGTGAATCTGGCGGAGTTGACGGGGCGACCTGACACATGGCGCGATGCTAGCGCCACCCACCCGAGGAGATGAGCGATGGGACCGTTGCAAGGACTGCGTGTGATCGAGCTGGCCAGCATCGGCCCCGGGCCGCTGTGCGCCATGTTGCTGGCCGACCAGGGCGCCGACGTGGTGCGCATCGACCGCCTGCAGCCGAGCGGCCTCGGGCTGGATCTGGATGAGACGCAGGACATCGCGGCCCGTGGCCGGCGCTCGGTGGCGCTCGATTTGAAACACCCCGACGGCCTGGCCGCGGCGCTGGCGCTGGTGGCCGGGGCCGATGTGCTGATCGAGGGCTGGCGGCCGGGCGTGGCCGAGAAGCTGGGCCTCGGCCCTGCGGATTGCCATGCGCTGAACCCGGGCCTCATCTACGGCCGCATGACGGGCTTCGGACAGACCGGCCCCTTGGCCGCGGCGGCGGGGCATGACATCAACTACATCGCCCTCACCGGCGCGCTGCACGCGATCGGCACGGCGCAGCCCGGCAGCCCGCCCGTGCCGCCACTGAACCTGGTGGGCGACTACGGCGGCGGCGCCCTGTACCTGGCCTTTGGCGTGATGGCCGCGCTGTTCGAGCGCCAGCGCTCTGGGCGCGGGCAGGTGGTGGACGCGGCGATGGTGGACGGTGCCGCATCGTTGATGACGCTGTTTCACGGCCTGGCCGCCGGCGGTGGCTGGAACACGGCGCAGCGCGCCAGCAACCTGCTCGATGGTGGCGCGCCGTTTTATGGCTGCTATGCCACCTCGGATGAGCGCTGGGTGTCCATCGGCCCGCTGGAGCCCAAGTTCTTTGCCCAGCTGGCGGGTCTGATCGGGCTGCCGGCGCACTTCGTGAGCGGCCAGTACGATCGCGAAACCTGGCCGGCCATGCGTGCTGCGCTGTCGAGCATCTTTGCCAGCCGCACCCGCGACGCCTGGTGTGCGCTGCTTGAAGGCACCGACGCCTGTTTTGCCCCGGTGCTTGATTTGCACGAGGCCACCGGCCATGCCCACGCCGAGGCCCGCGGTGCCTATCTGACGATCAACGGCCTGCGCCAACCCGCACCCGCCCCGCGCTTTGGCCGCAGCGTGGCGGAGGTGCCTTCGCCGCCCCCGCAGCTCGGCCAGCACACCCACAGCGTGCTGCGCGAGGCGGGTCTGAGCGACGATCACATCGCCCGCTTGCTGGCCAGTGGTGCGGCGCGCCAGAATCCGGCCCCATGACCGCCCCCCGAGACTTTCAGCCCGCCCCGCAAGACCTGCAGGGCACCCGCCAGGCCGCCAGCCTGCTGTTGTTGCGCGACAGCCCCGCCGGCCCCGAAGTGCTGATGCTGCGTCGGGCCGAACGGGCGGACGACCTGCGCAGCGGCGTCTGGGTGTTTCCGGGCGGCGTGCTGGACCCGGTGGATGTCCGCCTGCATGCGCGGGTGACGGGCGCGGACGACGCGGCGCTGAGCGAGGACATGGGCCTGGCCGCTGGTGCGCTGGACTACGTGGTGGCCGCCATCCGCGAAAGCTTCGAGGAAGTGGGGGTGCTGCTGGCCGGGCCAGGCGAGGCGGCGCAGCGGGCGGCGCAAGAGCGCGACGGCTGCATCACCGGCGCTGACTTCGAAGCGCTGTGCCAGCGTCACGACCTGCAGTTGCAAGGCGATGCGCTGGTTTATTACAGCCATTGGCTGACCCCGCCCGGCATTCCCAAACGTTTCGATACGCGGTTCTTTGTGGCCCGCATGCCCGGTGGTCAGGCGGCAGTGGCTGACCGGGGCGAAGCCCAGGAGGTAGCCTGGTTCACGCCGGCCGCCGCGCTGGAGTCCGAGTTGAAATTGCTGCCGGTCACGCGCCGCACGCTGATGGACCTGGCCCGCGCGCCCGATGTGGACAGCGTGCTCGACCTGGCCCGGCGCCAGCCGCCCGAGCGTTGCATGATGCCGCGCTTAGGGCTGGGGCCGAAGGGTGTGCGCCCGGTGCTGCCCGATGAATGGGCCTGGGCTGAAATCGGCCGGCTGGACCCGACTGGCCAAGGCGATGTGGCGCTGGATTTGCAGCCGCTGCGCGCCGTGCCCTTGTCGCCCCGGGTGACGCGCCTGACCTGCGCCAATGGCTCGGTGATGACCGGCCCCGGCACCAATACCTACCTCGTGCGCTCTCCGGGCAGCATGGAGGTGGCCGTGATCGACCCCGGCCCCGATGACGCCCACACCGAGGCCCACCTGCAAGCCGTGCTGGCCGCAGCCGCGCCGGGGCGCATCACCCGCATCTTTGTCACCCACACCCACAAAGACCATTCACCCGCGGCGCAGCGGCTGCGTGCGCTGACCGGCGCGCCGGTGATTGGCCGGGTGGCTGATCACCCCGAGTGGCAGGACGCCACGATGCAGCCCGACCACGTTCCGGCCAACGGCGAATGGTTCGAGCTTGGGCCGGATGCGCACCTGCAGGCCGTGGCCACGCCCGGCCATGCGTCCAACCACGTCTGCTGGCTGCTGCCGCAAGAGCAGTTGCTGTTCACCGGCGACCATGTGATGCAGGGCTCGACGGTGGTGATCAACCCGCCCGACGGCGACATGGGGGCGTATTTCCGGTCGCTGGAAGCGATGCTGGCGCTGGACCTGGATTGGCTGGCGCCGGGGCATGGCTTCCTGATGCCTGAGCCGCATGCCGAAGTGCACCGCCTGCTGGCCCACCGGCGGGTGCGCGAAGCCAAGGTGATGGCCGCGCTGGCCGCCATCGGCCCGGCGACCGCCGAACAACTGGTGCCCGAGGTGTATGGCGACGTGCCGGTGGCCCGCCACGCCCTGGCTGCCCGTTCATTGACCGCGCACCTGCTGAAGCTGGCGGCGGAAGGGCGTGCTGTGCGTGGCGACGCCGAGGCCATCTGGCAGGTGGTGGCCTGACGGGCAGCACCCGCGCGGATGACCGCGGATGGCGCCGCTGCCGCCGTGCAGCGTTCTTGGGGCTTGAAAGCCCGGCGCCCATCCCCATGTGCACCGCTGGCCGCCCGGGAAAGCCGGGCGCGCGACTTCATCAAAACCCATAAACAGAGTCCTGACTCCTCGTCCCATCATGAGCAAACAGACCCATTCCTTCCAAGCCGAGGTCAAGCAGATCCTGCACCTCGTCACGCACTCGCTGTATTCGAACCGCGAGATCTTCCTGCGCGAGCTCGTCTCGAACGCGTCCGACGCCTGCGACAAGCTGCGCTTCGAGGCGCTCGACAACGCCGCCCTGCTGGAAGACGCCCCCGAGCTGGCCGTGCGCGTGCTGTTCGACGCCGACGCGAAGACCATCACCATCCGCGACAACGGCATCGGCATGAGCGCCGACGAAGCCGCTGCGCACCTTGGCACCATCGCCAAGAGCGGCACGCGCGAGTTCATGTCCAAGCTGGACGGCGACCAGAAGAAGGACGCCAACCTGATCGGCCAGTTCGGCGTGGGCTTCTACTCCGGCTTCATCGTCGCCGACCGCATCACGGTCGAAACCCGCCGCGCCGGCCTGCCGGCGGAGCAGGGTGTGCGCTGGTCGAGCGAAGGCACGGGTGAATACGACCTCGAAACCATCGAACGCACCCAGCGCGGCACCGACGTCATCCTGCACCTGCGCGAAGACGCCGCCGAATACCTGTCGACCTGGAAGCTGAAGTCCATCATCAGCAAGTACAGCGACCACATCTCGCTGCCCGTGCTGATGCAGAAGGACGAGTGGGACGCGGAAGCTGGCGCCCAGATCAAGACCGACGAGTGGGAGCCGGTGAACAAGGCTGCGGCCCTGTGGGCGCGCAGCAAGAGCGACGTGACCGACGCCGAGTACCAGGAGTTCTACAAGCAGATCAGCTACGACAGTCAGGCGCCGCTGGCCTACACCCACAACCGGGTGGAAGGCCGCACCGAGTACACCCAGCTGCTCTACATCCCCACCAAGGCACCGTTCGATTTGTGGAACCGCGACAAGCGCGGTGGCGTGAAGCTGTACGTCAAGCGCGTGTTCATCATGGACGATGCCGAGACGCTGCTGCCGGTGTACCTGCGCTTCGTCAAGGGCGTGATCGACTCGGCCGACCTGCCGCTGAACGTGAGCCGCGAGCTGCTGCAGGAGAGCCGCGACGTGAAGGCGATCCGCGAAGGCTCGACCAAGCGCGTGCTGTCGATGCTCGAAGCCCTGGCTGACAGCGACAGCGCCGAGGACAAGGCCAAGTACCAGAGCTTCTGGAACGAGTTCGGCGCCGTGCTCAAGGAAGGCATCGGCGAGGACATGGCCAACGCCGAGCGTCTGGCCAAGCTGTACCGCTTTGCCTCCACCCACGCGGACGAGGGCGTGAGCCTGGCTGATTACGTGTCGCGCATGAAGGAAGGCCAGGACACGATCTACGTGATCACGGCCGACACCCTGACGGCCGCGAAGAACAGCCCGCAGCTCGAGATCTTCCGCAAGAAGGGCCTCGAAGTGCTGCTGCTCACCGACCGCGTCGACGAGTGGCTGCTCTCGCACCTGCATGAGTTTGAAGGCCACTCGCTGCAAAGCGTCGCCAAGGGCGGCGTGGACCTGAGCAAGCTGCAGGACGACGAGGAAAAGAAGAAGGCCGAGGAAGCCGCCGAGACCTTCAAGCCGGTGCTGGAACGCCTGAAGGAAAGCCTGAAGAGCCGCGTCAAGGACGTGCGCGTGACGACCCGTCTGGTGGATTCACCGGCCTGCGTGGTGGTGGAAGAAGGCGACATGAGCGCCCACCTGGCGCGTCTGCTGAAGCAGGCCGGCCAGGAAGCGCCGTCGTCATTGCCGGTGCTGGAAGTGAACCCGGATCATGCGCTGGTGAAGAAGCTGGCCGATGACCCGCGGTTTGACGACCTGGCGCAGATCCTGTTCGACCAGGCCTTGCTGGCCGACGGCGCCCAGCTGGACGACCCGGCCGCCTATGTGCAGCGCGTGACGCGCTTGCTGGCGGCCTGAGCTTGAGCCGGCGCTGAGCCTTCGGGCTCAGCCGAGCAGGTCGCGCATGCGCTCGACCTGCTCGTTCAATTCGGTGGCCTGCTGTTGCCAGTAGCTCGGGCTGTCGAACCACGGAAAGCCGATCGGGAACGCCGGGTCTGACCAGCGCTCGGCGATCCAGGCGCTGTGGTGAATCATCCGCAGCGTGCGCAGCGGCTCTATCAGCAGCAGCTCCCGGTCGTCGAAGGGCGTGAAGTCGCGGTAGCCGTCGAGCAGATGGTGCAGCGCGGCGTCGGTGGCCTCGCGTTCACCGGGCAGCAGCATCCACAGGTCTTGCACGGCCGGGCCGGTGCAGCAGTCGTCAAAGTCGACGAGGTTCGGGCCGCTGTGCTGGCCTTCGTCGCGCCACAGCAGGTTGCCGGGGTGGCAGTCGCCGTGCAGGCGCAAGGTGCGCACGCCATCAAGGCGGGTGGTCAGCTGATCGATCAGTTCGAGGGCCTGGGCACTGGCGCGCAGCCAGCTGCCTTCGGTGTCCGGGTGCACGGTGCCACTGTCCAGCAGCCGTTGTCGGGCCGCGTGGCCGTAGGTCTGGCTGTTCAGCGTGCGCCGGTGCTCGAAGCGGCTGCGCCGGCCCACCGCATGCACGCGGCCGAGGAGGCGGCCCAGGCGCGCCAGCGTTTCCGGGTGTTCCAGCTCCGGGGCATGGCCCACGCGGCGCTCGGTCACGGCAAGGCGGAAGGTGCCGCCGTCCGGGGTGGTGAAGCGCCCCAGCTTGGGCGTGCACAGCACCAGGTCGGGCGTGCGCGGCTGCAGGGTCAGTGGCGTGACCACCGGCAGATCGGCTTCGGCCAGCTCAGCGGTCAGGGCATGTTCCTCGGCGATCTGGGCGTCGGTCCAGCGATTCGGCCGATAGAACTTGGCGACGACGGCGCTGCCGTCTTCCAGGTGCGCCATCCACACCCGGTTCTCGTAGGAGTTCAGCTGCAGCAGCCGCCCGTCGGCGTCAAAGCCGGCGGCGTAGAGCGCTTCGAGCACCGCCTGAGGATCGAGGCTGGCGTAGGGCGCCAGGGTGGGAGCGTGGTCAGATGCGGTGGGCATCGCCGCATCCTACGCGAGCAGGCTCACTCGATCGTGGTCTGCCGGGTCTTGCCGATGCCGGCCTTCACTTCCGAGAAGAAGTGCAGCAGCAGGTCCATGCGCTGTGCGTGGCTCTTCATCTGGTAGTCCAGCTCGGCGGCCTGCACTTCCACCATCTCCTCGACATGCGAGGCGAACGATTCAGGCGGCAGCTTCAGGCGGGCTTCCGACTCGCTGCCGTCGCGCACCACCTCGGCCCCCGACTTGCGGGCGATCTTCAGCATGGCGGTGTTTTCGCTCAGCGCGTGAATGATCATCGTGTCGACATTGCGGTTGCGGGCGTGCAGCACGGCATGGTCAAACAGGCGGCGGCCATAGCCGCGAGCGCGGGCCTTGGGCAGCACGGACACACCGAACTCGGCAGCCGCCGGCTCGTTGGGCAGCTCGGGCAGGTAAGCCAGGTGAGCCATGGCGATGAGCTCGAGCTTGCGGTTGAACACGCCAAAGACCTCGTCGCGGCGGAAGTCCAGCAGATCGACATAGCGGCCGATCTGGGCGTCGTTCGCTGCGTAGCCGAAGCGCAGATAACGGTCTTGCGGCTCCATGGCCAGCAGGTGCGTCAGCACACGCGGGCGGTGGCGCTCGGACAGCGAGCGGATCGGGATCCAGCGAAAGGAAGCAGGGTTGGCAACAGGCGTCACACCGGATTCGTCCATCGGGACACTCCAGGAACTAAGGGATTACCCGCAATGTACACGGCCCGTCTGGAGAGCGGTACCCAGAAGCCTGATGCGGCTGAGGCAGAATTCGCAGTGGACACAAAAGTTTTCTGCGATATACTCGCGGGCTTTCCCGCAATCGGCGGGGAGAGCGGGCCATTGTCGTGGCCATGTTCAGGGCAGTTGACTGACATGGCACGGCACCGGCGCCCGGTGTGACCTGAGAGGCCGCCGGTTGATGTGTTTTTCGAGAGTCAAAACTCTTCGGGCAGCGCACCAACCCCTCCAAAAGCGGTTCCGATGGCACTCGGCCAGCCGCTCATACAGCCGTAATTCTCATACAGAGACCATCTCATGAAGACCTTCAGCGCCAAACCGGCCGAGGTGACGCACGAGTGGCTTGTGATTGACGCCACCGACAAGGTGCTCGGACGTGTTGCCAGCGAAGTGGCACTCCGTTTGCGCGGCAAGCACAAGGCCATTTACACGCCTCACGTGGACACCGGTGATTTCATCATCATCCTGAACGCCGACAAGATCCGCGTCACTGGCAACAAGGCCAATGACAAGGTGTACTACCGTCACTCGGGTTTCCCGGGCGGTATCTACGGCACCAAGTTCAAGGACATGCAAGCCAAGCACCCGGGCCGCGCCCTGGAAAAGGCCGTCAAGGGCATGCTGCCCAAGGGCCCGCTCGGCTACGCCATGATCAAGAAGCTGAAGGTGTATGCGGGCGACACGCATCCGCACGCCGCCCAGCAGCCCAAGGCGCTGGAAATCTAAGGAGCGGTGATGATCGGTAATTGGAACTACGGCACTGGCCGTCGCAAGTCGTCCGTCGCACGTGTCTTCATGAAGAAGGGCACCGGCCTGATCACCGTCAACGGCAAGACCGTGGACGAGTACTTCGGCCGTCAAACCTCGATCATGATCGTCAAGCAGCCTCTGCTGCTGACGGCCAACGGCGAAACCTTCGACATCAAGATCAACGTGCATGGCGGTGGTGAGTCCGGCCAGGCAGGTGCAGCCCGTCACGGCATCACCCGCGCACTGATCGACTACGATGCAGCCCTGAAGCCCGAACTGAGCCACGCCGGCTTCGTCACGCGTGATGCGCGTGAAGTCGAGCGTAAGAAGGTCGGCTTCCACGGTGCACGTCGCCGCAAGCAGTTCAGCAAGCGCTGATACCGCGAAGCACCTTCGTGGTGTTTCATCTCAAAGGCCGCCCTATGCGGCCTTTGTCGTCTTTGGCCCCCGGTTTCAACCAGACACGGAGCGTTGCTGATGCGTTGGAAGTTGTTGCGCCGTCGCCTGTCCGTCAGTGCGCCGCGCATGATCGTCCGCAGTCACCTGCCGTGGCCCCTGCGTTGGGCCGTGGCGGCGGTCGCATTCGGTTTTTCTGCGGCGCTGGCCTTGTGGGCGTTCGAGTTCGGCAAGGACATTGCCGGCCTGGACCGGGGTGCCAAGGACGAGCTCAGCCGCCTGCGCAACGAGGCGGCCGAGCTGCGCGATGCCCGCGACAAGGCGCAGTCCATCGCCAACACCGCTGAAAGCCTGCTCAAGACCGAGCGGGTGGCGCAGGAGCGCCTGGCTGCGCAGTTGCGCCAGGCCGAATCCGACAACCTGACCCTGAAGGCCGACCTCGGCTTCTTTGAGCGGCTGTTGCCGGCCGCGGGTGCCGTTGAAGGCGCGCTGGTCTTGCGCGGTTTCCAGATCGAGCCCGACGGTGCCGGTTCCTGGAAGTACCAGTTGCTGGCCATGCAGAGTGGCAAGGCGAGCGGCGTGTTCAACGGCCGCTATGACGTCACGCTGTCGGGCACCTTGGACGGCAAGCCCTGGGCGATGAGCTTGCCGGCTGGCATGCAAACTTTGCAAGTGAAGCAATATGCAAGGGTGGAAGGACGCATCGCCGTGCCGGCATCGGCCGTGGTAAAAACCGCGCAGCTCAAGGTGGTTGATGCCAGTGGCGCCGTGCGTGCCAGCCAGACCACCCGACTGTGACGGCGCACGGGGTTGGATGCCCTGACGCGCTGCCCTGACAACTCGATTGGGACAATGGCTGATGCGCCCGCTACAAAGCAGGCCACGGCTGCTGTGGAGAACATCACATGTGGTTCAGCAAGAAGAAGCAACCCCCGATTCGCAGCCTGATTGGCGAAGGCACCGCGGTGCACGGCGAACTCCGGTTCACCGACGGTCTGCGCATTGACGGCGAAGTGCACGGCGACGTGATCGCCGAAAGTGGCACTGGCAGCCTGCTCGTGATCAGCGAAAATGCCCGTGTGGTGGGCAAGGTGATCGCGGGTCATGTGATCATCAACGGTACTGTTACCGGCCCGGTCATGTCCAATGAGCTGCTGGAGCTTCAGCCCAAGGCTCGCATCGTGGGTGATGTCACCTATGAATCGCTGGAAATGCACCAAGGCGCCACCATTGATGGCGGCCTGCAGCACCGTGCGGCTGGCACCAAGCTGTTGATTGAAGAAGACAAGCAGCCACCGCTGAAGCTGGCTGCTTCCAACGAATCCTGATTTTCCGAAAGGTCACCATGAACGCCGTCGCCGAAACCCTGACCCCCAGCACCGAAGGCATGCCTGCTCCGCTGGTCTTTACCGATGCGGCTGCTGCCAAGGTGGCTGATCTGGTGGCCGAAGAAGGCAACCCCGAGCTGAAGCTGCGTGTCTTCGTGCAGGGCGGTGGCTGCTCGGGCTTCCAGTACGGTTTCACCTTTGACGAGATCGTGAACGCTGACGACACCCAGATGGGCAAGAACGGCGTGACGCTGCTGATCGACGCGATGAGCCTGCAGTACCTGGTCGGCGCCGAGATCGACTACAAGGAAGACCTGCAAGGCGCCCAGTTCGTCATCAAGAACCCGAACGCCACCACCACCTGCGGTTGCGGCTCCAGCTTCTCTGCTTGAGTGGCCGGCACCTGCGGGTGCCTTGCCAGCGAATCAGCCACCTTCGGGTGGCTTTTTTTCGTTCGTACCTTGAATCAGGCGGGGTACAGCGCACCCAGCACGCGGGGCCCGCGGGCGCCCGTCACTTCGGCCCGATTGCCGGCATCGCGCTGGCAGAACGCGCGGGCCAGCCAGGCAAAAGCCACGGCCTCGACCTGCATGGCGGGCACGCCGGCCGAGTCGGTGGCCGCCACGCGCCAGCCGGGCAGCAGGGCCGCCAGGCGACGCATCAGGTGGTCGTTCAAGGCGCCGCCGCCGCACACCAGCAAGTCCCGGGTGCCGGGCAGGCTGTGCTGCGTCAGGGCGTCACAGGCAGCGCGGGCCGTGAATTCGGTCAGCGTGGCTTGCACGTCCACCGGCGCCACATCGCCATGGCTGGCCAGTTGGCGGGTGAGCCACGCCACATTGAACAGGTCGCGGCCGGTGCTCTTGGGCGGGCGCTGGGCCAGAAAGGGCTCTGAAAGCAGCTGTTCGAGCAGGGCAGCGTTTACCGTGCCGCTGGCGGCCCAGGCGCCGCCACGGTCAAACGGCTGGCCCAGGTGCTGCTGGCACCAGTGGTCCATCAGGGCATTGGCCGGGCCGCAGTCAAAGCCGGTCACGCGGCCTGCAGCGTCGTTGCGGGCGGGCAGCACGCTGAGGTTGCCGATGCCGCCAAGGTTGAGCACCGCGCGCGGCGCATCGGCCAGGGCGAACAGTTCGGCGTGACAGGCTGGCACCAGAGGCGCACCCTGGCCGCCGGCGGCCACGTCGCGGCTGCGGAAATCGCAGACCACGTCGATGCCGCACAACTCCGCCAGCAGGGCGCCGTTGTTGAGCTGGCAGGTGTAGCCGGTGCCGTCGAATTCAGCCGGGCGGTGCCGCACGGTCTGGCCATGTGAGCCGACGGCTGTGATTTCACGCGGCATGCAGCCGGTCTGGTCCAGCAACTGGTGCACCACCGAGGCCTGCAGGCGGGCCAGCGCGTTGGCGGCCAGCGTGCCCATGTGCAGCTCGTTATGGCCGGCCAGATTCAGGGCCAGCAGGGTCTGGCGCAGCTCTTCCGGCATCGGTGCAAAGACATGCGCCAGCGTTTGCAGCCGCGCGCCAGTGCCGCCTTGACCGCGGAAACGTGCAATCACGCCGTCCACGCCGTCGGTCGACGTGCCCGACATCAGCCCGATGAAGAGCGGGTCGGTTCCGGCGGGGTTGGCGTGTGGGGTGCCGGGCAGCGGCAAGTGGCTTACTCGATGCGCCGGCCGGGCTGGCCACGCAGATCGTCGGCCACATCCAGCTGGGTCTTCAGCTTCAAGGCTGCCTGCAGGAAGCGCGGACGCTGCTGCGGGTTCAGCGTGAAGGTTTCAGATGCCTTGGCGATCACCATCGGGTCTTGGTGGCGGCCGGCCACGCGGAATTCGAAGTGCAGGTGCGGCCCGGTGGCCCAGCCAGTGGCGCCCACTGCGCCAACACGCTGGCCCTGGTCGATGCGCTGGCCCTTGCGCACGTCAATGCGGCTCAGGTGGGCATACACGGTCAGGCGATCGCCGCTGTGGCGCACTTGCACGACATTGCCGTAGCCGTTCTGCTGGCCGGCGAAATCGACCACGCCGTCGCCGACGCTGCGCACCGGCGTGCCGGTGGGAGCGCCGTAGTCCACGCCCAGGTGGGCGCGCCAGGTCTGGTGGATCGGGTGGAAACGCATCGCGAAGCCGGAGGTGACCCGCGAAAACTCCATCGGGCTGGCCAGGAAGCTGCGACGCTTGCTCTGACCGTTGAAGTCGAAGTAGCCGCCCTTGCCCTCGCCGAACCACGCGCCCTGGTAGGTCTTGCCGTTGTTGATGAACTCGGCCGCCAGCACCTTGCCGCTGCCCTGGTTCCAGTTGATCGGCTCGCCGTCAGCCGTGAGTGCCTCATAGACCACGGCAAAGGTATCGCCCTTGCGCAGTTCGCGGTGGAAGTCGATGTCGCCCGAGAACATCTCGGCCATCTGCACGGCGACGGCGTCGGGAATGCCGGCGTCGTCGGTGGCAGCAAACAGCGAGGAGCGGATCGTGCCGCTGGCCAGGCGCGAGGTTTTCTCCAGCGGGGCCAGCTCCAGCGATGCGTGCCACTGGCCATCGGCCTGGCGCAGGCTCAACCGGGTGAACTGCTGGATGTCGGTGGCGTCGCCATTGGCGGGGTAGCGGGCCTGCAGCGATTGCAGGCGGCCGTCGGCGCCCACGCTGACGGTGACCAGCTTGCCGGCGCGGCCTTCCAGCAGCCGGCGGGCGACGCTGTCATTGCGGATCCAGTTGGCCGCGACGCTGTCTTGCACACCCAGGCGGCGCAGCAGCGATTCGGCGCTGTCGCCCGGACGGGTCACGTCGTTGCGTTGCAGGGCCATGCGCAGGCCTGCCAGCGCTTCGAGCTGGCTGTCGATGCTGCTGTGCGGCACGACGGCTTCCTCGATGACGCGCACCGGCAACTCGGCTGCGTCGGGCGCCATCGGCGCAATGCCGAAAGCTGCCACGCCGAAGCCAGCCAGGAGGGAGAGCACGGCCATCGAGATGCCGCGGCGGTGGGTGTGCAGACGGGTGCCCAGCGCCTGAGCGCGCTCGGGCAGGGTCTGCAGGAATCGGGAGACCAACGAAGTCAAGATGCGGATGCCGGTGCCGGAGTCAGTGTTCGGGGAAGCGCGCCGGGCGTGCTTCGTCGGAGGTGCTGTTTGCGCCGCCCGTAGAATCGGGCGCCTCCTGCAGACAGCTTGCAAGGAACATCACTAGCACGCTGCGTGCCCGTCTTTGCGGGCTGCGCTTCGCGCGTCAACGAGTATAACAATCCGGCTCCTGGCCCCAGACCCGGAAAACCACTGGCAGCTTCACCCATGTCCGACTCCGTTTCCGCCACCTCCGCCACCCCTGCGCCGGCCGCGCCCTTGAGCGACAAGGTCAGGGAAGCCCTGGCCGTCAGCCTGCGTGGTTGCGCCGAGCTCCTGCCCGAGGCGGACTGGGTCAAGAAGCTGCAGCGTTCGGAGGCCACCGGCCAGCCGCTGCGCATCAAGCTGGGCCTGGACCCCACCGCCCCCGACATCCACCTGGGCCACACGGTGGTGCTCAACAAGATGCGCCAGCTGCAGGACCTGGGTCACCGCGTGATCTTCCTGATCGGTGACTTCACCTCGCTGATCGGTGATCCGTCGGGCCGCAACAGCACCCGCCCGCCGCTGACCAAGGAGCAGATCGAGGCCAACGCCCAGACCTACTACAAGCAGGCCAGCCTGGTGCTCGACCCGAGCAAGACCGAGATTCGCTACAACAGCGAGTGGTGCGACCAGCTGGGCGCGCGCGGCATGATCCAGCTCGCCGCCAAGTACACGCTGGCCCGCCTGCTGGAGCGCGACGACTTCACCAAGCGCTACCAGGCCAATGTGCCGATCTCGATGCACGAGCTGCTGTACCCGCTGATGCAGGGCTACGACTCGGTCGCTTTGAAGAGCGATCTGGAGCTCGGCGGCACCGACCAGAAGTTCAACCTGCTGGTAGGCCGCGCCTTGCAGGCCGAGTACGGCCAGGAAGCCCAGTGCGTGCTGACCATGCCGCTGCTGGAAGGCCTGGATGGCGTCGAGAAGATGTCGAAGTCGAAGAACAATTACATCGGCATCACCGAGCCGGCCAACAGCATGTTCGCCAAGGTGCTGTCGATCAGCGACACGCAGATGTGGAAGTGGTTCACGCTGCTGAGCTTCCGCAGCGAAGGCGAGATCGCCGGCCTGAAGGCCGAGGTCGAGGCGGGCCGCAACCCGAAGGAAGCCAAGGTGCTGCTGGCCAAGGAGATCACGGCCCGCTTCCACGACGCCGCTGCGGCTGAAGCGGCCGAGCAGGACTTCAACAACCGCGCCAAGGGCGGCATTCCCGATGACCTGCCCGAGGTGTCGCTGAGCGGTGCGCCCATGGCCATCGGCGCGCTGCTGAAGGCCGCCAACCTGGTGGCCAGCGGCAGCGAAGGCCTGCGCATGGTGGAGCAGGGTGGCGTGCGCATTGACGGCGCCGTGGTCAGTGACAAGGCGCTGAAGGTGGGCGCGGGTACGATGGTGGTGCAGGTTGGCAAGCGCAAGTTCGCGCGCGTCACGCTGGCCTGAACCACTGACGATTCCGGAGACTGCCCATGACCCGTATTTCCTTGTTCGCCCGCCTCGCGCTGGCTGGTGTGGCCCTGGTGGGCGGCGCGGCCTTGGCCGCCGATGCGCCGGCCGCCGTGACCACGGCCAGCGGCCTGGTTTATCAAGAGCAGAAGGCTGGCCAGGGTGACAGCCCGGCGGCGACCGATGTGGTGCGCGTGCACTACCGCGGCACGCTCGCCAGCGGCAAGGAATTCGACAGCTCCTACGGCCGCGGCCAGCCGGCCGAATTCCCGCTGAACCGCGTGATTCCGTGCTGGACCGAAGGCCTGCAGAAGATGAAGATTGGCGGCAAGGCCCGCCTCACCTGCCCGCCGGAGATTGCCTACGGCTCTCGCGGTGCCGGTGGCGTGATTCCGGCCAATGCCACGCTGACCTTTGAGGTGGAGCTGCTCGGCATCAAGCGCTGAGCCTTTGGGGCCAGGCACGCGCCCGGCCTTGACGCACTTCACTCAAGGCGGCGGCAGGCCCAGCTCCTGCCGGGTGGCTTCCACCGCGTCCGACCAGGCGCGGTCGCCGGCTTGCACGCGGCGTGACGCCTGCTGCCAGGCCGCTGCAGCCGCAGCCCGCTGCCCCAACTGCTGCCGCACCACCGCGAGGTTGTTCCAGGCGGCCGTGCTGTCGGTCGACTTGGCCAGCCGCTCGAAAACGGTGGCCGCCTCCGCCGGCTGCTGCGTGGCCAGCAGCGCGTTGCCCCAGCCCATCGCCAACAGTTCTGATGCCGCGTGGCGCATGCTGCCGGCCCGCCACGCCGGCAGGGTGGCCGCAGGCCCCTGGCTGCGCTCGAAGGCCAGCAGCGTGGCGCCCAACGCGGTCGGGTCGGTCTCGACCGGCAACTCACCGGGCGGCAAGGCCACCATGGCCCAGTGCTGGCTGCGCGCCCAGGTGTGCTCCAGCGTGTGCAGCGGCCAGGCCGCGGCGGCCTGGGTGCCGGTGTGCAGCAAGGCCTGGTGGGCCGGGCGGTCCAGGCCCACTAGCACGGCGTAGTGCCAGCGCGGCCAGATTGGCAGACTCAGGTTCAGCAACAGGCCAGCCGGTCTGCCCTTCTGAAGCTCCTGCCACACGGCGTTCAGGGTGGGCTTGAGCACATGTGGCACCCGCCCGTGGCGTCGCGTGGCCGCCAGCATCTCGATCTGCAGGCTGCCATTGCGGCCGGGCAGGTAGACCTCGCGCACCAGTTGCGCCAGGGGCACCTTGATGCCAGACGCGGCCAGCAGCATGGCCAGCGTGGCCGGGCCGCAGAGCTCGTCGTCCTGCGGCACCAGCGGCGTCGCGGCACGAAGGTCGACACGGTCCGCCTGACCGGGGGCCGGTGCTTCACGCAACCAGCGCGCGGTCATCGGCGCGTCCAGCGCCGTCGCGCAACCGCCCACGCCGGTGGTGGCCCACGCCGCTGCGTGGGTGAGCCAGCGGCGGCGTGAGGCTGGCTGCATGGGTGTCAGCGGACTGAGCGGGTGAAGGGGAACACCTTGGTCAGGCCCAGGATGTCCGTCACCAGCAGCAGCACGAAGATGAAGACCAGCGTGCCGATGATGTCGCCCGCGCCGGCCGGGGCGGTATCCATCTGTTGCGCCATCCAGGCGGCTTCGGCGTCGCTCATCGCGTTCACGCGGGCCTGCACCTCTTCGACGCTCACGCCCCGGGCCTGCAGGCCCGCGACTACGTCGGCGCGCTCCAGCGCGGCCTGCACCTGGGCGCGGGCCGCGTCTTGCGAGGCGGCCGGGGCGGCCAGTTCAGCCGTGGTGATCACGCCGGCATGGGCGGTGGAGGCGAAGCCGGCGAAGCTCAGGCTGGCAGCAAGCAACCAGGTGAAGGGGCGTGATGAACGGGTCATGGAACTACTCCGGAAAGACAGGGGGTGGCAGGCCGGATGTGGCGCTGCATCGCGGGGCCGATGGTAGGCCCGGGCGGGCTGCCAGTTTGTCCATCCAGCATGGTGGATGTGTGCAGATGTGTCTGTGCGCTCGCGCGACAATGAAGGCAGATTGCCCTGCCCACCTACCTCGGACACCGTTTTCCCATGATGGCCTTGATCCAGCGCGTGCGCCGCGCCCATGTTGACGTCGCCGGTCAGACCATCGGCGCCATCGGGCCGGGCGTGCTGGTGCTGGTGTGCGCCGAGCCGGACGACACACCGGCCCACGGCCAGCGCCTGCTCGACAAGCTGCTCAAGCTGCGCATCTTCAGTGATGAGGCCGGCAAGATGAACCGCCCCCTGACCGACCTGGACGGGCAGGGCACGATGGGCGGCTTGCTGCTGGTGTCGCAGTTCACCCTGGCGGCCAATACCGCAGGCGGCAACCGACCGAGCTTCACGGCAGCGGCGCCACCCGCGCTGGGCCGCGCCCTGTATGACGACCTTGTGCAGCGGGCGCGCGCCGCACACCCTGATGTGGCCACCGGCGAGTTCGGTGCAGACATGCAGGTGCATCTGGTCAACGACGGCCCCGTCACCATCCCGATGCGGATCACGGCCTGAAACGGGAAAGGGCACCCGAAGGTGCCCTTGGTGCGCGGCTGAGCCGTGTGTGACCAGCTGGCGTGATTAGTCGGCGTATTGGCCAGCGGCCTTGATGACCGGGCCCCACTTGTTCAGCTCGGCTTCGACGAACTTCTTGTGCTCGGCCGGGTTGACGCGGGCATCGGTGACGATGACGGCGCCCAGGGCTTCTTCACGCTTGATGAACTCGGCGTCCTTCAGCGCAGTCTTGAGGGCGGCGTTGAACTTGTCCAGCACGGCCTTCGGCGTGCCCTTCGGTGCGTACAGGCCGTGCCAGATCGACACGTTGAAGCCCTTCAGGCCGGCTTCATCCAGCGTCGGCAGCTTCGACAGCGACGGCGTGGTCAGCTTCTTGGCGGTGGTCACGGCGAAGGCCTTGACCTTGCCCGATTCGATCTGGCTGGTCGTGTTGGTGGTCTGGTCGCACATGATGTCGACCTGGCCGCCGAGCAGGTCGGTCATGGCCGGTGCGGTGCCCTTGTACGGCACGGTGGTCATGTCGATCTTCATGCTCTGCTGGAACAGCAGGCCGCACAGGTGCGACGCTGACCCCAGACCCGCGTTGGCCATGTTGATCTTGCCCTTGTTGGCGTCGAGCCACTTGGCGAGTTCAGCGTAGTTGTTGGCGGGCAGGGTGCTGCGGCCGATCACGGTCATGGGCACTTCGTTGATCATGCCCATGTACTCGAAGTCGTCGAGCGTCTTGTACTGCATGTTGCGGTACAGGGCCGGCGACGTGGCCATGCCGATGTGGTGCAGCAGCACGGTGTAGCCATCAGGCGCAGCCTTGGCCACCTTGGTGGCGCCCAGCGTGCCGCCGGCGCCGCCGACGTTCTCGATCACGATGGTGCCGCCCATCGGCTTGCGCAGGGCTTCGGCCAGGTCACGGGCGACCTTGTCGGTCGGGCCGCCAGCGGCGAACGGCACGACGATGGTGATCGGCTTTTCCGGGTACTCGGCAAAGGCCGACACGGAGGTGGCCAGCAGTGCAGCGGCTGCGCTCAGGGTCAGGTGGCGACGAAGCATGGGGATGTCTCCTGGGTCTAACGACAAGTTGTGAGGGTGATCGTAGAGGCGGCTTTTGGCGGCGCCATCGCGGGAACTACGTAAGTGCACGCGGCGCCGTTACCATTTCGGACACCTTTTCACACCCTTGAGTTCCCACATGAGCGAGATCGTCGTTTTTGACCAGCCCGCCACCCCTCCGGTGATCGACCAACCCCGTGAGGAGCGCCGCGAGGTCGGCGTGCCTGACCGCCTGACCTGGTCGCTCTATGAAAGCGGCCCCGAGGGCCTGGCGGCCGGCATCTGGGAGTGCGGGCCAGGCCGCTGGCGCATTGCCTTCGGCCCGCGTGAGCACGAGTACTTCGTCGTGCTGTCAGGCCGGGCCCGCATCCACAGTGCGTCGGGCGCGGTGACGGACATCGGCCCGGGCCAGGCGGTCATCATTCCGGCGAACTTCCAGGGCTCGTTCGAAGTGCTGGAGCGGGTGCGCAAGCACTTCGTCGTCGTCGAGCAATGAGGCAGTCGCCAGCCTGACGCACGGGTTCACTGGTAGCTGCGGGCGTCCTCAATCACCTTGCCGTCGTTCGGCAGGCTGTTCGGTGTGCACCACACCACGTCGGCGCGCAGCTTGGTGATGTCGCGCACGCTGTGCGCCACGCGCTCGGCCAGCCCTTCAGGCACCTGGCCCAGTTCAACCTTCAGCGTCATGCGGTCGTTGGCCATTTCGCCTTCCACCACCAGGCGCAGCCGGCCCAGCTCCGGATGGCGTCGGCCCACCTCGGCCACCTGGCCCGGGTGCACGAACATGCCCCGCACCTTGGTGGTCTGGTCGGCCCGGCCCATCCAGCCCTTGATACGACGGTTGGTGCGGCCGGTCGGGCAGTGGCCAGCCAGCACCGCTGACAAATCACCCGTGCCGAAGCGGATCAGCGGGTAGTCGGGGTTCAGCGTGGTCACCACCAACTCGCCGACTTCGCCGTCGGGCACCGGGTCACCGGTGCCGGGGCGCACGATTTCCACCAGCACGCCTTCGTCAATCACCAACCCTTCGCGGGCCGAGGTTTCGTAGGCGATGAGGCCCAGATCAGCGGTGGCATAGGCCTGGTAAGCCGCCACGCCGCGTTCCAGCAGCCAGTCGCGCAGGCTGGGCGGGAAGGCCTCACCGGACACCAGCGCCTTGCGCATGCCGGCCACATTCACGCCGCCCTCAGCGGCCTTGTCGATCAGGATCTTCAGAAAGCTCGGCGTGCCGATGTAGCCCTGCGGCGCCAGTTCGGCCACGGCCTGCAATTGCAGCTCGGTATTGCCGACGCCACCTGCGAAGGTGGTGCAGCCGATGGCGTGCGCGCCGGTTTCCATCATCGAGCCGGCCGGCGTGAGGTGGTAGCTGAAGCTGCAATGCGCCAGATCACCCGGGCGGAAGCCGGCCGCCCAGATGGCGCGGGCCATGCGCCAGTAGTCGGCGGCGGTGCCTTCGGGCTCATAGATGGGGCCGGGCGACTGGAACACGCGGCGGGCACCGCGCGAGGCTTTCAAGCCTTCCCAGCCAATGGCGGAGAAGCCGCCGAAGGGGTCGCCGCCCGGGCCGGATTGGCGGCTGTGCTGCTGGCGCTCCAGCAGCTCGTGCTTGCGCACCACCGGCAGGCGCGCCAGAGCGTCGCGGCTGGTGATGGCGGCGGCGTTCACCCCCGCCAGCAACTCACCCATGGCGCTGCTGCGCGCCTGGGCATGGGCCACGCGGGCCGGCAGGGCGGCCAGCAGCGCGGCCTCGCGCACGGCAGGGTCACGCTGCTCGAGGGCGTCGTAGAACTCACTCATCGCGGTCACTCCAGGTGCTCAGTTGCTGTTTGATCTGCGTGAGCTGGTCACGCAGCTGGGCGCTGTCCTTCAGCACCTTGTCGCGCCACACCGGGCTGCGGCTGGGGCGCTCCGCCAGCGACACCACCAGCGTGTTGCCCGCCACCACCGCCTTCACCAGCGGCAAGCCGCGGCGCTCGAAGGCGCCGGCACGCTCGGTCAGGCCGGCTTCGCGCAGATCACGGCGCAGTCGTTGCAGGGCCTCGTCCGGCTTGAAGGCCGGCGCGGGGATGAAGAAGTCGCCGAGGTCGTCGCTCATGGCGTGTCGTCTCAAGCCAGCCAGCGTTTGCGGCGCTTGTAGCTCTTCACGTCCTTGAAGCTCTTGCGGTCTCCGCCGCCCATGCCGAGGTAGAACTCCTTCACGTCCTCGTTCTCGCGCAGGTCCTTGGCGGCGCCGTCCATCACGATGCGGCCGTTCTCCAGGATGTAGCCGTAGTCGGCATAGCGCAGCGCGATGTTGGTGTTCTGCTCGGCCAGCAGGAAGGTGACGCGCTCCTTGGTGTTCAGGTCTTTCACGATCTCGAACACTTCTTCCACGATCTGCGGCGCCAGGCCCATGCTGGGCTCGTCGAGCAGTACCATCTTCGGGTTCGCCATCAAGGCGCGGCCGATGGCGCACATCTGCTGCTCACCGCCCGAGGTGTAGGCCGCCTGGCTGGTGCGCCGGGTCTTCAGGCGCGGGAAGTAGTTGTAGACCTTCTCCAGCGTCTGCGCCACGGCGGCCTTGCCGTCGGTGCGGGTGTAGGCGCCGGTCAGCAGGTTCTCCTCGATGCTGAGGTGGGCGAAGCAGTGCCGGCCCTCCATCACCTGCACCACGCCGCGGTCGACCATGTCGGAGGTGCTGAGCTTCTCGATGCGCTCGCCGCGCAGCTCGATCGAGCCCTTGGTGACTTCGCCGCGCTCGCCGGCCAGCAGGTTGGACACCGCGCGCAGCGTGGTCGTCTTGCCCGCGCCATTGCCGCCCAGCAGGGCCACCACCTGGCCTTCGGGCACCTGCAGGGACACGCCCTTGAGCACCAGAATGACGTGGTTGTAGATGACTTCGATGCCGTTGACGTTCAACAGGATGTTCGGTGTGCTCATGCTCAGACCCTTCGTGTCTCTTGGCAGCACCGCACGGCGATGCTGGCAAGAGGGCCCGCCTCGCGGGCCCCGGGGATGCGCTCAGGCGCGTATCAGGATTGGCAGTCGGCCGGGGTACGGCGTTCCAGCTTCTTCTCGGCGGCGTACTTGTCGGCAGCGGCCTTCACCATCGGCTTCAGGATCTGCTGGTCACCTTCGTACCAGTCAGAGGTGAAGCCCCACTTCTTGCCGTCCCAGGTGTGGATGCGGGTCCAACCTGAGCCCATGTGGTCGACGCAGGAGGTGGACACCGGACGCATCACGCCAGCGAAGCCGAGGGCGTCGAGCTTCTTCTGGTCGAGGGCCAGGTTCTCCAGGCCCCAGCGGGTCTGTTCACCCGTCATGACCTTGCCCTTGCCGAAGCGCTCCTGTGCGCGCTTGACGCCTTCAACACCCAGCATCGCCGACAGCATGCCGCGCATGTAGAGCACCGAGCCGACTTCTTCCTTCGGGCCCGTGCCCTGGCCCTTGGCATGCACCTGGGCCATGATGTTCTGCACCACCTTGGCATCGGGTTGGGCGCCGTGCTGCATGGCGGCGGCGTTGTAGCCCTTGGCGTTGTCGCCCACGTCCTTCACGTCCGGCTCGGCGCCGGCCCACCACACGCCGTACATCTTTTCGCGCGGGTAGCCGGTGGCCACGGCTTCCTTCAGCGCGGCCGAATTCATCACGCCCCAGCCCCACAGGAAGACATAGTCCGGACGGCTCTGGCGCACCTGCAGCCAGGTGGCCTTCTGCTCGACGCCGGGGGCGGTGACCGGCAGCAGTTGCAGGTCGAAGCCGTGGGTGCGGGCGCGTTCCTGCAGCACCGGGATCGGCTCCTTGCCGAACGGGCTGTCGTGATAAACCAGCGCGATCTTCTTGCCCTTGAGCTTGTCCAGCCCGCCTTCCTTCTTGGCGATGTGCTGCACCAGCACGTCGGCGTTCACCCAGTAGGTGCCGAGCAGCGGGAAGTTCCACTTGAACACGCCGCCGTCGGCGCTTTCACTGCGGCCATAACCGGCGGTGATCAGCGGGATCTTGTCGGCCGGGGCCTTCTCGGTGAGCGCGAAGGTGATGCCGGTGGACAGCGGCTGGAACACGGTCGCGCCCTTGCCCTTCAGGCGCTCGTAGCACTCGACGCCGCGGTCCGTGGCGTAGCCGGTTTCGCATTCCTCGAACGTGATCTTCACGCCGTTGATGCCGCCCTGGGCATTCACCAGCTTGAGGTAATCGACGTAGCCATTGGCGAACGGCACGCCGTTCGGGGCGTACGCGCCGGTGCGGTACACCAGCACCGGGAAGAACTGCTCCTTCGCTTGGGCAAAGGCCGGGGACGTGGCCACGGCCGCGAAGCCGGCTGCTGCCAGCAGGGCCGTTTGGGCCAGGGTCTTGAACTTCATCATGTCTGCCTCCAGAGGGTGGAAAGAAGCACTCGTCAGTGCCGGGACTACAGGCCCGGGCCTCGTGGGGCCCGGTGTTTTGAACTCGTTGCGGGTCGGTGCGGCCAAGTGCAGCTCAGTGCGGGAAGGGCCACAGACGCAGCTTTTCCTTGGCCGTCGACCACAGCCGCGCCAGGCCATGCGGCTCGACGATCAGGAAGAAGACGATCAGGGCGCCGAAGATCATGGCTTCGAGGTGCGAGGCCAGTGCGGTGCTGATGGGAATGCCCATCGCCGCCGGGATCTGGTTCAGCGCGATCGGCAGGATCACGATGAAGGCCGCGCCGAAGAAGCTGCCCATGATCGAGCCCAGGCCACCGATGATCACCATGAACAGCAGCTGGAACGAGCGGTCGATCGAGAAGGCTGCCGGCTCCCAGGAGCCCAGGTGCACGAAGCCCCACAGCGCACCGGCCATGCCGACGAAGAATGAGCTGACGGCGAAGGCGGTGAGCTTGGCGTAGATCGGGCGGATGCCGATGACGGCGGCCGCCACGTCCATGTCGCGCATGGCCATCCATTCGCGGCCGATGTGGCTGCGCACCAGGTTCTTGGCCAGCCAGGCGCAGACGATCACGAAGCCGAGGCAGAACAGGTACTTGTCGAGCGGGGTGGTGATGTTCCAGCCCAGCAGCTTCAGGCCCGACACGCTGACCGAGCCCGACGACGAATCATTCGTGAACCACTTGATGCGCAGGAAGCTCCAGTCGGTGAAGAACTGGGCCGCCAGCGTGGCCACCGCCAGGTACAGGCCCTTGATGCGCAGCGACGGGATGCCGAACAGCACACCCACCACCGTGGCGCACACGCCGCCCAGCACCAGGGCCGCCAGCAGCGGCATGCCCTCGATGCGCACCATGAAGTTGTAGGCGCCGTAGGCCCCGATGGCCATAAAGGCGCCGGTGCCCAGCGAGATCTGGCCGCAGTAGCCCACCAGGATGTTCAGGCCGATGGCCGCCAGCGACAGGATCAGGAACGGCACCAGGATGGCGCGGTACATGTATTCGCTGGCCATCATCGGCACGGCGAAGAAGGCAAAGGCGATGAGCAGACCGATGACGACGCGGTCCTGCAGGATCGGGAAGATCTGCTGGTCAGCGCGGTAGCTGGTCTTGAACTGGCCGTTTTCGCGGTAGAGCATGTTGTTCTCCTTCTGCGCTCGCGCTCAGACGCGGTCGATGATCTTTTCGCCGAACAGCCCTTGCGGCCGCACCAGCAGGAAGCCCAGCGCCATCACGTAGGCGAACCAGATCTCGATGCCGCCACCCAGCAGCGGGCCGATGTAGACCTCGGAGAGCTTCTCGCCCACACCGATCAGCAGCCCGCCGATGATGGCGCCGGGCACGCTCGTCAGCCCACCCAGGATGACCACCGGCAGCGCCTTCAGGGCCACCTGCGACAGCGAGAACTGCACACCCAGCTTCGAGCCCCAGATGATCCCGGCGACCAGCGCGGCAAAGCCCGCCACCGACCACACGATGACCCAGATGCGGTTCAGCGGAATGCCGATCGACTGCGCGGCCTGGTGGTCGTCGGCCACGGCGCGCAGCGCCCGGCCGGTCGCCGTTTTCTGGAAGAAGACGGCCAGGGCCACCACCAGCGCAGCGGCGATGCCCGCGGCGATCAGGTCTTCCGAGCCGATCAGGATGCCGCCCGGGAAGGTCGACTCCATCAGGAAGATCGGGTCCTTCGGCATGCCCACGTCGATCTTGTAGATGTCGGAGCCGAAGATGGTCTGGCCGAAGCCGTCGAGGAAGTAGGTGATGCCCAGCGTGGCCATCAGCAGCGTGATGCCTTCCTGGTTCACCAGCTTGCCCAGCACGAAGCGCTCGATGACCCAGGCCACGATGATCATGCAGCCCATGGCCAGCACGAAGGCGATCAGGTTGGCGACGACCTTGTTGTCGAAGCCCAGCAGCGCCGGCACCCACTCCGAGAAGCGGGCCATCGCCAGCGCGGCGAACAGCACCATCGCGCCCTGCGCGAAGTTGAAGACGCCGGAGGCTTTGAAGATCAGCACGAAGCCGAGCGCGATCAGCGAATACAGCATGCCCGCCATCAGGCCGCCGAAGAGTGTTTCAAGGAAAAATCCCATGGTGTTGCTCCGGTAGCGTCAGTGCGAGGTGCCCAGATAGGCGCGGATCACGTCCTCGTTGGCGCGCACCTCGTCGGGCGCGCCGTCGCCGATTTTCTTGCCGTAGTCGAGCACCACGACGCGGTCGGAGATGTCCATCACCACGCCCATGTCGTGCTCGATCAGCACGATGGTGGTGCCGAACTCTTCATTCACGTCGAGGATGAACCGGCACATGTCCTGTTTCTCTTCCACGTTCATGCCGGCCATCGGCTCGTCGAGCAGCAGCACCTGCGGCTCCATGGCGAGCGCGCGGCCGAGGTCGACCCGCTTCTGCAGACCGTAGGGCAGGCGGCCCACCGGCGTCTTGCGGTGCGGCTGGATTTCGAGGAAGTCGATGATGTGCTCGACGAACTCGCGGTGCGCGCTTTCCTCGCGCTCGGCCGCCCCCCAGCGGATGGCCTGCTGGAAGATGTTGGTCTTCATCTTCAGGTTGCGGCCGGTCATGATGTTGTCGATCACGCTCATGCCCTTGAACAGCGCCAGGTTCTGGAAGGTGCGGGCCACGCCCATCTCTGCCACCTGCCGCGAGTTCATGTGCGAGAACGCCTGACCCCGGAAGGTGATGCGACCTTCCTGCGGCGTGTAGACGCCGTTGATGCAGTTCAGCATCGAGCTCTTGCCCGCGCCGTTCGGCCCGATGATGGCGCGCACCTCGTGCTCGCGCACGTTGAAGCTGATGTCGGTCAGGGCCTTCACGCCACCGAAGCGCAGGCTGATGTTCTGGACGTCCAGGATGACGTCGCCGATTTTCTTGTCCGTCATGTCAGGCTGCTTTCTGCGCGGCAGGCGCCGGGAAGTGCTTGGCGTCGGTGATCTTCAGCGTGGCGCTGACCTTGCCGCTGCGGCCGTCCTCGAACTTCACCACGGTCTCGATGAACTGCTCGGTCTTGCCCTCGTAGAGCGCATCGACCAGCACGCTGTACTTGTCGTTGATGAAGCCGCGCTTGACCTTGCGGGTGCGGGTCATCTCGCCGTCGTCGGCGTCGAGTTCCTTGTGCAGGATGAGGAAGCGGTGCACCTGCGTGCCGGCCAGCAGCGTGTCGCGCGCCAGGTCGCTGTTCACCTGCTCCACGCACTCGCGCAGCAACTCATACACCTCGGGCTTCTGGGCCAGGTCGGTGTAGCCGGCGTACGAGAGATTGCGGCGCTCGGCCCAGTTGCCCACGGCCTCGAAGTCGATGTTGATGAAGGCGCACACGCGCTCGCGCTTGTCACCGAAGGCCACGGCCTCCTTCACGTAGGGGAAGAACTTCAGCTTGTTCTCGACGTACTTGGGGGCGAACATCGCGCCGTCGTTTGCGCCGCCCATCAGCCGGCCCACATCCTTGGCGCGGTCGATGATCTTCAGGTGGCCGTTGCCATCGATGAAGCCGGCGTCGCCCGTGTGGTACCAGCCGTCGGCGGTCAGCACCTCGGCGGTGGCGGCCGGGTTCTTGTAGTACTCCTTCAGCAGGCCGGGCGACTTCACCAGCAGCTCGCCGCTGTCGGTCAGCTTGATCTCCACGCCTTCCACCGGCACGCCCACGGTGTCGGAGCGCGCTTCGTTGTCAGGCTGCAGGCAGACGAACACGGCGGTTTCGGTCGAGCCGTAGAGCTGCTTGAGGTTGATGCCGATCGAGCGGTAGAAGGTGAACAGGTCGGGGCCGATGGCCTCACCGGCGGTGTAGGCCACACGCACGCGGCTCATGCCCAGCGTGTTGCGCAGCGGGCCGTAGATGCACAGGTTGCCAAGCGCGTAGTGCAGGCGGTCGAGCAGGCCGATGGACTTGCCGTCCATCAGGTCGGGGCCGACGCGGCGGGCCAGCGCCATGAAGTGGTGGAACAAGCCGCGCTTGATGGCGCTGGCGTCTTCCATGCGGATCATCACCGTGGTCAGCATGCCCTCGAAGATGCGGGGCGGCGCGAAGTAGTACGTCGGGCCGATTTCCTTCAGGTCGATGCCCACCGTGGCGGCGGACTCGGGGCAGTTCACCACGTAGCCGCAGGTCAGCCACTGGCCGTAGCTGAAGATGTTCTGGCCGATCCAGGCGGGCGGCATGTAGGCCAGCACCTCTTCGTCGGCCGTGAGCTTGTCGAAGCGCTGGCCGGTGGCGGCGCGGTCGAGCAGCGAGTGGTGGGTGTGCACCACGCCCTTCGGATTGCCGGTGGTGCCCGAGGTGAAGAACATCGCGGCCACGTCGCCGGGCTTGATCTTGGCGACCTCCAGCTCGAAGAAGCCGGGGTGCTGCGCCATCCAGGCATCGCCTGCTTCGGCCAGGCTGTCGATCGAGCCCAGGCCGGGCTCGTCGTACTTGCGCAGGCCGCGCGGGTCGTCGTACCAGATGCGTGCCAGTGCCGGGCACGACTCGCGCACCTCCAGCATCTTGTCGACCTGCTCCTGGTCTTCAACCACCGCGAAGTGCACTTCGGCGTTGGTGACCGGGAACACGAATTCGGCCGCCACCGCATCCTGGTACAGCGGCACCGGCACGGCCCCCAGTGCCTGCGCGGCGAGCATGGTGGCGTTCAGGCGGGGGCGGTTGTCGCCCACCACGATGATGTGCTGGCCACGCTGCAGGCCGGCGGAGGCCAGCCCCGCTGCCAGGCGCTTCACCAGCACGGACAGCTCTGCCCAGGTGGTGGTTTGCCAGATCCCGTATTCCTTCTCACGCAGGGCCGGGGCCTGGGGCCGTTGGCTGGCGTGATCGAGCATCAATCGCACGAAGTTGGTGGGCACGAGCGCTGTCTCCGGTGGCGCTGTCAGCCCGACGCGGGCAGCAGCGATTCATCCTGTGATGGACCGGATACTAGGGCGCCGTTTGACGCCATGTTGTCGGTTGGACGACAATTTCAGGGTCTGCCCGGGGCGGACTTTCCCCGCCCCCTGTTGCAAGGCTGGCGTCAGCGCTGGCAGCGACAAGCGCAGCCGGAACCCCCAAGCGCACCCCATGGCCGACTCAGCAAAACCCCTGCGCGAACGCGCCCGCACCCCCACCGAGGACGAGCTGGCGGGTGTGCCCTGGCTGGCCGTGCTGGCCCCGGCCGACCGCGCTGCGGCGCGGCGCCAGATCGTGATTGCCAATGCCGAACCCGGCGACGTGATCTGCCGCATCGGCCGGCCCGCCACCTACTGGTTCGGGGTGGTCGAAGGGCTGCTGAAAATGAGCAACAACCCCGGCCAGGGCCCGGCCGTGACCTTCACCGGCGTACCGCCCGGGGCCTGGTTCGGTGAAGGCACGCTGCTCAAGCGCGAGCCCTACCGCTACAACATCGAGGCCCTGCGGCAGAGCGCGGTGGCTGGCCTGCCGATCGAGGCTTTCCATGCGCTGCTCGACACCAGCATCGCCTTCAACCGCTTCGTGCTGAACCAGCTGAATGAGCGGCTCGGCCAGTTCATTGCCGCGCGCGAAACCGACCGTCAGAACGACCCCGACACGCGCGTGGCGCGCAACCTGGCCGCCCTGTTCCACCCGGTGCTGTATCCCGGCGTGGGCCAGCTGCTGCGCATCACGCAGCAGGAGCTGGCTTACCTGGTGGGCCTGTCACGCCAGCGCGTGAACCAGGCCTTGAAATCGCTGCAGGCGCGGGGCCTGATCAGCATCGATTACGGCGGCCTGCGGGTGCTTGACCTGGCCGCGCTGCGGGCCTACGCGCCCGACTGAGCCGGCCCGATCAAGCGGGCCGAACCCGGCGCTGCGTCAATCCCGACGCATCAGCAGGCGGTTCAGCCATGGCGACAGCAACAGCAGCACCGCGCCCGCGCCAAACGACGAGCCAAACAGGAACACGTACGGCGGAATGCCGCTGCCGGCCAGCATGGTTTCGAGTGAGCCAGCCAGGTAGCTGGCCACGCCCGTGGCGGCCAGCCAGGCGCCCATCAGCAAGCCGCCCAGCCGGGCCGGGGCAAAGCGCGAGGCCAGCGCCAGGCCCACGGGCGAGAGCATCAGCTCACCGATGGTGTGCAGGGTGTAGACGATGGCCAGCCACTGCGGGCCGACCGTGCCGTGCAGCTCGGCCTGGGTCTGCGCCGAGGCCATCACCACGAAACCCAGGCCCAGCACGATCATGCCCAGGCCTTGCTTGGCCGGCTCGGACAGCGCGAAACGCGAAGCATCGAGCCGCGTCCACAGCGTCGAGAAGGCCGGTGCCAGTAGCACGATGACCGCCGGGTTGATCGACTGGAACCAGCTCGACGGGATTTCCCAGCCGAAGGCGTGGCGGTCGGTCTGCTGGTCGGCGAACAGGGCGAGCGAACCACCGGCCTGCTCGAAGCCCATCCAGAAGAAGATGACGAAAAACACCACCACGCAGATGCCCAGCACGCGGCCACGCTCGGCGGCCGTCAGCGGCGGCGGGGCACTGGCCTTGGCGCTGCCGAGCTGATCAGGCAACCACAGGGCGGCGGCCACCAGCGCCACACCACCCACCAGCTTCATCCAGGTCGGCACGCCCGGCATCAGGGCGTTGATGCCCAGCACGGCCATCGTGAACACGGCAGCGCCGATGCAGAAGGCGATCACCTTCGGCACATCGCGCCAACCCATGGGCGGCTGCCCGGGCCGCAAACCCGCATCACCCAGCAGGTGCTGCCAGCGCAGCAGCACCACCAGGCCCAGCGCCATGCCCACGCCGGCGCTGGCGAAGCCGTAGTGCCAGCCCACCGTCTGCCCCAGCGTGCCCGCCACCAGCGGCGCGAGGAAGGCGCCGACGTTCACGCCCATGTAGAAGATGGTGTAGCCGCCGGCCCGACGCGGATCGTCCTGCGCGTACAGCATGCCCACCAGCGCGCTGGTATTGGGCTTGAAGAAACCGTTGCCGATGACCAGCAGGCCCAGGGCCAGGTGCAGCAGCGGCTCGAAGGCCATCGCGAAGTGGCCGAGCATCATGATGGCGCCACCGATCACCGCGGCATGCCGGGTGCCCAGCCAGCGGTCCGCCAGCGCGCCACCCACCAGCGGGGTCAGGTAGACGAGGCCGGTGTACAGGCCGTAGAGCGCCAGCGCATCGGCGCGTTGCAGGCCCAGCGCATTCACGCAATAGACCACCAGCAGGGCGCGCATGCCGTAGTAGCTGAAGCGCTCCCACATCTCGGCCATGAAGATCACCTTCAGGCCGGCGGGATGCTGCAGGGCGGGGGACGAAGAGGTCGCAGGATTCAAGAGGATCACCCGTGTGCGAAAAGAGAGAAGGCGCCGCGGCCGGCCGGGTAGGCCGCCGCGGGCAGGCCCGAGCGTGGCGCGGATTGTCGCCCCTTGGCGCAATTCGTCGTGGCGCCTGTGCAGTTCATCGCCCGCGGCTTGGTGCGGGCCCCTCGAAACGCCGAACATGCGGCCAGCCTTTGTGGCTGCCCACACACATCGAGGAGACCCGCCATGCCGCAGCGCACCTATCCACCCGTCATTCACACCCGGCGCCCGACGTGGCTGGCCCGCTCACCGTTGTGGGCCCGGGCGCTGGCGCTGGTGGGCGTGGCGCTGTGCATCGGCATGGTCTGGCCGCTGCCCTCCAAGGCCGCGGAGCCCGGCGGCTGGAAGGCTGGCATCAGCGTGCAGCCGGAGGCGAGCGCCGCCGACACCGACCTGCCTGCTTACCCTGGCGCCAGGCCCTGGGTGGAAAAGGGCCGCAAGAGCACTGACCAGGGCGACAGCGACTCGGCCTTCATCAACATCTTCGCCGGCTCGTTCGGGGTGAAGGTGGCGGTGGCCAAGTACGTCACCAGCGACACGCCCGAGCAGGTGCTGGCGTTTTACCAACCCGCGATGGCGCGCTTCGGTGCGGTGCTGGACTGCGCTTCAGCCGAAGGCAGGGCCACCGCCCGGCGCAACGGGGGCAACGACAGCGGCGAGGCCCCCGTGCGCTGCGATGACGACAAGCCCCAGACCACCGAGCGGGTGCTGAAGGTGGGCACCAAGCGCCAGCAGCGGGTGCTGGAGGTGACTGCCACGCCGGGCCAGGGCACCGTGTTCACGCTGGTGAAGGTGCACGTGCGGGGCGGCTGAGTCGGGCTCAGGGTGGCAGCGGTGGGTCAGCCCGCGTTCGCCACACCGGCCGCCACATGGCCCGCCGGCACGTGCGCCGCGGCCGACTGCACATGGCCGGTCTGGTCATCAAAGAAGAAGTCGGGCTCGAACTCCCGCAGGAACTCGCCCTTGGGCAGACCGCCTAGGAACAGCGCTTCGTCCACGCCAATCTGCCAGTCGATGAGCGTGCGCACCGCGCGCTCATGCGCCGGCGCGCTGCGGGCCGTCACCAGCGCCGTGCGCACCCGCAGCGGCGCGTCGGGGTCTTGCTGCAGGCGGTGCAGGGCTTCCAGCAGCGGCTTGAAGGGGCCGGCGGGCAGCGGGGTGGCGGCCCGCTGGGCTTCATGCGCCTGGAAGGCCACCAGACCGTCGCGCTGGAACACCTGCTCGGCCTCATCGGAGAACAGCACGGCGTCGCCGTCAAAGGCGATGCGCACTTCGTCCGGGTGGGCCGCCGAGGCATGCGCCGCTTCCGGCAACACCCGCGCGGCCGGCACGCCCGCAGCCAGCGCCGAGCGCACATCGGATTCGTCGGTAGACAAAAACAGGTGGGCGCGCAAAGGCTTCAGGTAGCGCCAGGGCGATGCCCCGCGGGTGAATGCGCCACGCTCGATCGCCAGCCCGTAGTGGCGCGCCGAGCGGAATACCCGCAAACCAGACGCGGGGTCGTTGCGCGACAGGATCACCACCTCCACGCGCGGCCGGCCCTCGGTGTTGAAGGCGAGCAGCTTGCGCACCAGTGAAAACGCCACGCCGGGCGGTGCCGGCACGTCGAGGCGCTCAAGTTGCAGCCGCATGTAGGCGCGGTCGTCGCCGGTTTCGAAGACGCGGTTCTCTTCTTCGAAATCGAACAGCGCGCGCGATGAAATGGCGACCACCAGCCGCCCGTCGAGTGAGGCTCCCATGCGCTGATCATAGAGCCGCCCGGCCGGGCGCTGAGGGATGGGCCTCAGTGCATGAAGCCGATCTGCTGTCGGCGGCCGGCGGGGCTGGGCAGGTCTTTCGCCAGCAGCGTGCCGCGGCCATCGAGCTGGGCATTGCCGAAGGCCGTCATCCAGGCCCGGCGCATGTCGCGTGGCGCCAGTTGGGCGAGGCGGTCCAGCACCTCGGCGGAGGGCTCGGCATCAAACCGCTCGCCCCAGGCATGGCTCTGCCGGATGCTGTGGTGCAGGCGGCGGGCGATGGCGCGTGCGGCGTCCGCGTCGGGTGCTTCCACCTCGAACACGTTCATGCGGTTGAGGATGGGATCGGGGATGCTGCGCGCGTCATTCGCTGTGGCCACCCAGATGACCTGGCTGCAGTCGATCGGCACCTCGGCGAATTCATCCACGAAGGTCTCGGCGGTGTCGTGTTCCAGCAGGCTGTAGAGCGCGCCCAGCGGGTCGTAGGCATGCTCGCCCCGCGCCTTGTCGATCTCGTCCACCACCATCACCGGGTTGGCGTAGCGGCCGTCGACCAAGGTGTCGAACACCTTGCCCGGACGGGCGCCTTTCCATTGGCTGCTGGAGCCTGACAGCACCCAGCCGGCGGTCAGCGAGCTCATGCTCATGAACCCCATGCCCGTGCCCAGCAACTGCGCCAGTTCGCGGGCGAAGTGGGTCTTGCCCACGCCGGGCGGGCCGAGCAGCAGCATCGGCGTGATGTCGAGCGCGTCACGGCTGTGTTCGCACAGCGCCAGTTGCCGCTTCACGTCATCGAGCACCGGGTGGAAGTTCGGCAGCTCGTCGTAGAGGTGCTCCATCGCCGGCAGGCCGGACGGCTTCACCTGGAAGCGTTCGGGGCCCAGCTCCAGCATGCGCTCGTAGGTGTTGCGCAGGCTGTCGTGTTCATTGGCAGGCAGCTTGTTGAGCTTTTGCTCGACGTCGCCCATGCGGTAGACCTGCCGCAGGCGGGCGATCGGGATGGTGGCGGTGCCCATGGGCACCAGGTCGTTCGACATCGTCATCAGACACCTCCAACAGGAAAGCCAGTGACTTCATTGCAGCAGAGTGCCGGGGGTGGCATGCCTCGAACAGGGGCCGGAAGGTGCCGCATTACGCCCTTGCTTCAACGCCTCGGGCGGCCGGACGCGACGGGCACAAAAAAACCCGCCGGGCAGAAGCCTCGGCGGGTTGGGGTGCGTTGAGCCGGTCGTATCAGTACTGGTAGGTCACGCCGACGGTGTAGACCATCGGGTTCAGCTTGGCGTCGATGGTCTGGCCGGTCGACAGCGTGCCGCGGGTCTTCAGCGGCGTGTACAGCACGGCGGCGTCAATGCCCCAGCGCTTGTCGATGGCCACCGACACGCCAGCCTGGGCGCTGACGGTGAACTTCGACTGCATGCTCAGCGTGGTCGGGGTCGTGGGCGAGCCGCCGGTCAGACCGGTCAGCGTGGCCGTGCCGCGTGCCTTGTAGAACTTCGCGTAGGTCGGGCCGAGGCCGACGTACGGGCGGATGCTGTCGGTCGGGCTGAAGAAGCGGTACTGGGCCAGCAGCGTCATCGGCAGCGCCTTGACTTCACCGATCTTGCCAACGCCGGCGATGCCGCCCGCGCCAACGATCTCGTGCTTGAAGCCCAGGGCCAGCGGCAGGTCGAACGAGATGTTGTCGGTGTACATCCAGGTCACGCCAGCGGTGGGCTGGGTGTTGCTGTTCACGTCGATCTTGGTGCCGATGAACGACGGCGACGACAGGTCACCGCTGGTCACGTCCGGCGAGATCTGGGTGACGCTGATGCGGCCGATCAGGGCACCGGCGGATTGCGCCTGGGCGGCGCCGGCCAGCAGCAGGCCGGCGGCTGCGCAGAGGAGGGAAGAGGTACGGAATGCCATGGGTGTCTCCGGGTAGCGCACGGATCAGAGCCAGCCGGCGCGAGCCAGCGTGCGGGAAATGAGCTGCGAGGTCAGCTGGTGGGCGTAGGGCGTCGGGTGGAAGCTGTCGGAGAAGCCCCAGGTCTTGTACCAGCTCGTGCCGGTCTCGCCCGTCGGCGGCGCGGCGGCCAGCGCTGCGTCGGTGCAGGTGGCGAAGGTGTAGGTGGGCAGACCGTCAGAGCCGACGCCGGTGATCGGGCAGGCCGGGGTCTTGACGTTGGTCATGCCGAACTGGGCCGGGTACATGACCTGGTTGTTGAACTCGGTGTAGAAGTCGACCACGGCCACGCGGGCGTCGCCGGCAGCGCGCTTGTCCAGCTCGGCGTTGAAGGCTTCGATCCAGCTCTTGAACAGGGCTTCGCTCTTGGCGCGGGCGGTGGCGCCCGTGGTGCCGCCGCCAGACGCTGCAGCGATGCTGTCAAGCACCATCTGGAAGCGCGGCGTGTTGGTGATGCCGGGCATGTTCAGCAGGGCCACGCGTTGCGCGCCCTTGCTCAGGGCCTGGGCATTGATGATGTCGTAGAACTTGTCGGCCAGGGCCGTCATGTAGGTGGCACCCGCGGTGGCCAGGCCAGCGCTGCCGCCGGCTGCAGCCGTGGCCACCTGGGCGGGCGTCAGCACCGTGCCCAGCATCGCCACGTAGGCGGCGCCGCCGTCCGTCGAGGCCTTCAGGTAGGCGCCGACCAGGGCGGCAGCGTCGTTGCCGCCACCGTCCACCAGCAGCAGGTCGCCAGCGGTGTAGTTGCCACCGGCTGCGGCCGTGGCGAACTGCACGGCGATGCCGCGCGGATCAGCAGCGCTCATGCCGCTGCCTGCGGCGTTGATCACGCCGCCGCCGATGGCGTAGTTGGTGCAGCCCGGGGTCGGGTTGGCGATGAAGGTCGAGCCGTTGAACTTGAAGAAGCTGCACTGGCCGGTCAGGCCGAATTGCTTGCCCACGCGTTCCGGGTAGATGTCGTTGCCCTGGATGGTGAACTTGATGCCGAAGGTGCCGACGTCGGCGAGGCTGTCGCCCATGACCTTCAGGCTGGTGACATTGGCACGGGGGGTGGTGTCTGCACCGCCGCCGCCGCAGGCGGTGAGTGCGGCCGCCAAGGCCAGGCTGGCGAGCGCAAAAGTGCGATTGCGGATCGGGGTCATGGGGTCTCCTGGAGAGGTGGTCGCGCGTAAAAAGCACGACCGTTCGAAAACAAGACCTCCACTGTAGGCGCTCTGCAGTGCAGAGGCTGTCTGGGGTAACCCTGATCAGCGGGTTTGCAGGGGCGTGTTACGCCGCCATTCACTCTCAGTTTTGTGACTATTTCACCCAGGTGTTGAGCTGCATGATGGGCAGCAGTACCGCGAGCACGATGGCCATCACCATCAGGCCCATGCCGACGATGAGCAGCGGCTCAAGAATGGTGGCCAGGGCCATGGCGCGGCGCTGGACTTCATTGCCCAGCTGGCGTGCGGCGCGGTCCAGCATCACGGGCAGCTGGCCGGTCTGTTCACCCAGGCGGCTGAACATGGCCAGCAGGCCGGGGAAGCGTTTCTTGCCGGCCAGTGCTGCGGCCAGCGGAGCACCTTCACGCACCTGCACCAGGGCGTCCATGGCATCCGCGCGCATGGCGCGGTTGCCCAGGGTTTCGGCGGCGGCTTGCAGGGCTTTCAGAATGGGCACACCGGCGCCGGCCAGCATGGCCAGCGTGCCGGCAAAGCGGGCGGCGTTGTAGCCGCGGGTCAGGCGGCCGAACAGCGGCACCTGCAGTAGGCCGGCATCAAAACGTTCGCGGAAGGCCTCGTTGCGCAGCGCGAACGACAAGCCCACGCCGCCTGCGCCCAGGCCCAGCAGCACCAGCAGACCGTAGCTGCGCGCGAAGTCACTCAGGGCCAGCATGGCCACGGTCAGACCCGGCAAGGCGCGCTTGCCGTTGTTGAACACCGAGGCCACCTGCGGCACCACATAGGTGACGAGGAAGGCCACGATCACCACCGCGATCAGGGACACGATCGCCGGATACAGCATCGCGCCCATCAGCTTGGCCTTCAGCGCCTGCCGTTCTTCCAGGTCATCGGCGAGCTTTTCCAGCACCACGCCCAGGGCGCCGCTGGCCTCACCGGCGGCGACCACGGCGCGGTACACATCATCAAATTCGCGTGGGGCTGAACCGAGAGCGCGCGCGAACGGGCTGCCCGCATTCACTTCGCTCTTCAGGTGGGCGATGAGCTCACGCTGCCCCGGGTGTTCACATTCGTCGGCCAGAGCCGTGAGTGCCCGCTCCAGCGGCAGGCCGGAGCCCACCAGACCTGCCAGCTGCCGCGTCCACACCGTCAGGCCCGCCGCGTTGAAGGCGCGGCGGCTGAAGCGCATCTGGCCGGTGCCGGCGTCCGAGCTGCTGACGGGCGAGACCGACAGCGGCACCAGCCCCTGGGCGCGCACGGCGGCGCGTGCGGCCTTGGCATGGTCGGCCTCGATCAGGCCGGTGCTGGTCTTGCCGGCGGCGTCCAGCGCCTCGAACTTGAATGCGGTCATGGGGGGCTCAGTCGCGCGTCACGCGCATCACTTCCTCCAGCGAGGTGATGCCTTCGCGCACCAGGCGCTCGCCGTCTTCACGCATCGAGCGCATGCCGCTGGCGCTGGCCGCGGCTATGATCTCGCTCTCGGCGGCGCGGCTGTGGATCAGGCCTTGCACGGCGTTGTCCACCACCATCAGCTCGTACACGCCGGTGCGGCCCTTGTAGCCCGTGTGGCCACATTCCGGGCAGCCCACCGGATGCCAGCGGCCCTGGTCGTCCACGGTCTTGCAATGCGGGCACAACTTGCGCACCAGGCGCTGCGCCAGCACGCCAAGCAAGCTGGAGCTGAGCAGGAAGGGCTCGACGCCCATGTCGATCAGACGTGCCACGGTGGAGGGCGCGTCATTCGTGTGCACGGTGGCCAGCACCAGGTGGCCTGTCAGCGAGGCCTGGATGGCGATCTGCGCCGTCTCGAAATCGCGGATTTCGCCGATCATCACCACGTCCGGGTCTTGGCGCAGGATGGCGCGCAAGGCCTTGGCGAAGGTCAGGTCGATCTTGGCATTGACCTGCGTCTGACCGATGCCGGCGAGGTCGTATTCCACCGGGTCTTCCACCGTCAGGATGTTGGTGGTGGCGGTGTCGAGGCGGCCCAGCGACGCGTACAGCGTGGTGGTCTTGCCGGAGCCGGTCGGGCCGGTCACCAGCACGATGCCGTGGGGCTGGCGCACCAGCTTGTCGAAGGCGGTCAGCACCTCGCCGTCCATGCCCAAGCCTTCGAGCGTGAAGCGCGATTCGCTCTTGTCGAGCAAGCGCAGCACCGCCCGTTCGCCGTGGGCCGAGGGCAGCGTCGACACCCGCACGTCGATGGCCCGGCCACCGATGCGCAGGCTGATGCGGCCGTCCTGCGGCAGGCGCTTCTCGGCAATGTCGAGCTCGGCCATGATCTTCAGCCGGCTGATGAGGGCGGCGTGCAGCGCCTTGTTCGGCTGCACCACTTCGCGCAGCGTGCCGTCGACGCGGAAGCGCACGCTGGAGCTGCGCTCGTAGGCCTCGATGTGGATGTCGCTGGCGCCGTCCTTCGCGGCTTGCGTCAGCAGCGCGTTCAGCATGCGGATGATCGGCGCGTCGTTGGCTGCTTCCAGCAGGTCTTCGACCGCCGGCAGCTCCTGCATCATGCGCGACAGATCAACGGCGCTTTCCACTTCGCCGATCACCGACGCGGCGCTGGCTTCACCACCGGCATAGGCCGCGGCCAGGCGCTGCGACAGTTCGGCGCCGTCTTCGCGCTCGATGCGGTCGACCGCGTAGATGCGCAGCACTTCCGTCAGCGCGCTGCGCGGCGTGGTCGGCGCCATGCGCAGCAGCAACTGCCGGCCGTCGTCTTCCAGCAGCAGCGTGTTCGCCTTGGCGAAGGCGTAGGGCAAGGGGTGTCGCTGGGCCATGCTGTCAGTTCGCTGGAACGGCGCTGCCGTCCTGGCTGTCGGTCTGGGGCTGGCCTTGCAGCGGGCGGGTCAGGTTGCGGCCGTTCGGCAGGCGCTCCGGCAGCACCGGCGAGCTGTTGACTTCGGTGACCATGCTCTGCGCCGGCTGGCTGTTGGTCTGCAGCGCGCGGATGGCGTCGTAACGGTCCACCGTCAGCGCATCGGCCGAGTTGGCATTGCGGATCACGACCGGGCGCAGGAAGAGCATCAGGTTGCTCTTCACGCGCTTGCGGGCGTCGTTGCGGAACAGGCCGCCGACGATCGGCAGGCTGCCCAGGCCGGGCACGCGGCCTTCGGCGTCGCCATATTCATCCTTGAGCAAGCCGCCCAGCACCATGGTCTGGCCGTCGTCGACCACCACGGTGGTCTCGATCGAGCTCTTGTCGGTGATGGCGTTGTTGTCGGTGCGCAGCGAGGAGTTCTCCTGGAACACCGTCATGCGCACCGTGCCGCCTTCGCCGATCTGGCTCTTGATGCGCAGCGTGATGCCCACGTCCTTGCGCTCGACCGTCTGGAACGGATTGACCGAGCCGCCGCTGGTGCCGGTGTTGGTGAAGCTGCCGGTGACAAACGGCACGTTCGAGCCGATGACGATCTTGGCTTCTTCGTTGTCCAGCGCCACCAGGTTCGGCGTCGACAGGATGTTCGCGCCGGTATTGGTTTCCAGGAATCGGGCCAGCGCGCCCAGCGTGTAGACGCCGTTGATCTTGCGGAACAGGCCGAAGTTCAGGCCCTGCCCCGGCAGCGACACGCTGGTGGAGGTGGACGAAGAGCTGCTGCTGGTCACACCCGTCAGCGACAGGTTCAGCAGGTTGTTGCCGCCGCTGCCGAAGTTGGTGCCGCCCACGCCGACCACGCTGGAGTTGCTGCTGCCCAGCGCGCCTTGCCACTGGATGCCCCACTCGGCGGCCTTCTCGGCGTCGACCTTGACGATCATGGTCTCGACGTAAACCTGCGCGCGGCGGGTGTCGAGCTTGTCGATCACCTGGCGCATCTGGCGATACACCGCCTCCGGCGCCGAGATGATCAGCGAGTTGGTGGCCGGATCGGCCTGGATCTGCCCGCCGGTGGACGGACTGGCCGATGCCGAGACCGGCGTGGTGGCCGCCGAGCTGCTGGCGCCGCCGGTGTTGCCCGTCATGCCGGCGGTGGCGCCGCTCACGCCGCTCGGGCGCGCGGCCGACACGCCGCCGCTGGACAGGCCGCTGCCGCTGCTGCCGGCACCACTGCCGGTGCCGCTGCCGCTGGCCATGGCAGCGCGCAGCACTTCGGCCAGCTTCACCGCATCGGCGTTCTTCAGGTAGACGACCCAGATGTTGCCGGCCGGGCCGCCGCCATCAACCGCGCGGTCGAGCTTGGCGATCAGCGCCTTGGCAGCCGCCATGCGGGTCGGGTTGGCGGTGCGAAGGATCAGCGAATTGCTGCGCGGCTCGACCATCACCGAGGTGGCCGCCGCCGTCGTGTTCGCAGCGCCCGGCACGGCGGCTGCGGCAGCACTTTCCGTCAGCTTCTGCACCAGCGGCGCCAGGTCGGCAGCCAGGGCATGGCGCACCGGAATCACTTCCACTTCCGACGCGGCCGGCTGGTCGAGCGCGGCGATGATCTTGCCCAGACGCTGCAGGTTGTCGGCGTAGTCGGTGATGATCAGCGTGCCGTTGCCCGGGTTGGCATTGATCGTGTTGTTGGCGCTGATCAGCGGACGCAGCACGGCCACCAGGTTGTTCGGGTTCTCGTGGTTGAGACGGAAGATCTGGGTCAGGATCTGGTCGCCCCGCGCCGTCGGCGCACCGATGGCCACCGTGCCTGCCTGCAGCTTGGCTTCGGCTTCCGGCACCACCTTCAGCAGGCCGGCGTTTTCGACTACCGTGAAGCCCAGGCCACGCAGCGCGGCCAGGTAGCTGCGCCAGGCTTCCTGCGGCGGCAGGGCCTTTTCGCTGGTGATCGTGACCTGGCCCTTGACGCGCGGATCTACCAGGATCTGGCGGTCCAGCATGGCGCCGATGGCCCGCGACACCATCTCGATATCGGCATTGACGAAATTCAGCGTCACCGGCGCACGGGCCCGGGTGGTGGGCATCGGCGGGTCGGCGGCTTCGGCACCTTGCGCATGCAGGCCGCTGCCCTGACCAGCCAGACTGAGGGCCAGGGCCAGCGGCACCAGGCGCGGCAGACGGGCGCGGCGCGCAGCGGAAAGAAAGCGATGGGTCGTCATGGTCATCCGATCGTGATGACGGACGTCGCCCCTTGGCGGCGTCCGATGATGTTCAGCAAATTGTTCAACGCGGGTTCCTGGCCGGGCTGGGCCCGACCTTCGCCGCGGAAGCGCACGCCGCCCTTGGCGCGCAGCTCGCCGCTGCCGCTGAGCTGCAAGGCGCCTTCGAGGGTCTGCAGCTGCAGTGTCGCCGGTGCGGCCGGCTGGCCCACCAGGCTCAATTCATAGCTGCCCAGCGGGTTCAGCGTGGACAGGCGCGAGGAGGTCTGCATCAGGCCGACGCGGGCCTCGCCCTGCACCTGCCAGCCGGTGGCGCCGGCCGTCAGTTCGAAGTTCTGGCTGCTCAGGCGCAGCAGGCCGCCGGGCCGCAGGGTGTTCCAGGGCGCGCCCAGGCCGTCCAGCCAGGCAGCGGGCCATTGGCCGAGCAGGCCGGTGGCGTCGCCGGGTTGAACCAGCAAGGTGGCGTCGCGCCAGCCGGGTTGCAGGCGCAGCTTCAGGCCGGGCGCCACGCAGCAGTCCTGGGCCAGCGCCAGTTGCACGCCGTCCAGGTGCAGGCTGAGTTGCCAGTCCAGGCGCGAGGGCAGCACCGATGCATCACGGCTGCCGGGGCCGCCAGTCAGCATCAGCAGCGCGCTGCCGTCCCACACGGTGCCCCGGGCTTCGATCAGTTGCAGGCGGCCACCGGTGGCGTCGTCCACCGCGCGGGCCAGCCACACGGCGGGGGCCTGGCTCACTGCGCCGAGCAGAACACCGAGCAGCCCACCGGCCACCGCCCAGCGGCGCAAACGCTGCGGCCCGCTGACCGATGCGGCGGGTGAGCGCACGACGGGGCGGTTGAAGACGAGACGCGCCATGAACTCAGGCCGCTCCAGGCAGGCTGACCACCACGGTGCCCGACAGGCCGCCGTCGACCCGGCGCAGTTGCACCTCGACCGGCCGGCCACGGGCGCCCTGGCGGACTTCCTGCAGCCAGGCGCGCAGCTGGTCGGCGGTGGCGCCGGTGAGCGTGACCGTCGCGCGATCACCGATGACCGAGAGCTTGGCCTTGTCGCCCAGCCGCTCGGTGGCGGCCTTCAGCGCGGCGGCTGATTGCGATGCGTCGACCGGCGGCTGGCCTTTCAGCTCATGCGCTTCGGTGGCCATGCGCTGCAGTTGCAGGGTCTGGGTTTCCAGCGCGCGCAATTGCGCGGGGGCCTGCTTCCAGGTGGTCCAGGCCGGCGCAATGGCCACTTGCCAGACGATCAGCACGGCCAGCGCCGCGCCGGCGGCCATCAGGGCCTGGCGTTCACGCACGGCAAGGGCTTGCCAGCGGGCCAGCAGGGCGGGCGGCACAGTCATGCGCTTCATGGTTGGGCCTTGCCCTTGTAAAGAGTGAACTTGCCGGGCTCGGTGTCCAGCGACAGACCAAGCGCACGCAGGCGTTCGCGCAGGCCTTCAACCTCGGCCGGGCTCCAGCCCGTGCTGTTGAGCGTGAGCCGGCCCGGTTCGTACTTCAGCGCATCGGCGGGCCCGCGTGATGGCGGCCAGGCGGCTTCCGCGGCATACAGCAGCGGCTCCAGGTCGGTGTCGCCCGGCTTGCCAGCCAGCGTGCGCAGCAGATCGAGTTCCTTCTGCATCTGCACCGGCGCGTCGATCACGGCGCGCACCTGAGGGAAGGTGGTTTGCAGCAGGGCGGTGACGGCCAGCTTGCGCTCCGTCACGGCCTGGCGCTGCTGCCAGGCCCACACATTGGCGCCGATCAGCTGAACGCCCAGCAGCACGGCCAGACCCAGGCGCACCGGGCGCCAGGCTGTGTCGTTCCAGAAGCGGCGGGCGTTGTCACGCAGGGCGCGGCTGCCGCGGTGCTGCGGCGCCAGGTCGAACTGGCGCAGGTTCCAGTCGGTCTGCGTGGCGGCCAGCAGGCTGTCGGCATTGGAGCGGGCGGCCACGGCATGGCCGGCCACCTGCGACGCGGCTTCGGCGGCATCGGGGCTGGCGGTCCAGGTGGACGGGGTGTCGGTGCCGGGCTGGGTGAGCAGCGCGCGGGCGGCGTCGCTGTGCAGCGGCAGCACCACGGCGCCGGCATCATCGCGCCAGGCCAGGCGCAGTCCGGCGTCACCTTCCACGGTGGCTTCGCGGTACACATGCGCCGCCGGTGCGCCGGTCGGGGCCCAGGCGGGCACCACGCGGTCCACGGTCAGGCCGGTGGCTTCCAGCGCTTCAAGCTGTGCCTTGAGCCAGGCCTTGCCCACGGAGGCCACCCAGGCCGGCTCGCCGGCCTTCAGGCTGGGCGAGGCAGCCAGGTGCACGTCTTGTTCGTCTTCCAGCAGTTGCTCTTCGAGCATGCCGGCCAGCGCCATGCGCAGCCGTGCGGCCGGTGCCTTCGGGGCGGTGATGAGGTGCCAGCCCGCGTCATCGGCCGGCAGCACGGCCACCAGGCTCTGGGCACGCGGCAGCTGGGCCACGCCACAGCGGCCATGGGCCTGGCCGGCTGACGTGGCGGCGTCGGTGCTCAGCACCCAGTCGTACTCGGGCGTGGGGCGTGCCGCGGGCGTGTCTGCATGCACGGCAGCCAGCCGGGGTTGCGCTGGCAACTGGACGATCAATGTGGACATGGAGTGGCAGTGGCCTTGGTGACGGACGAAGAGTCACAACCTTCTATTGTGGCGTGGGCAAAGGCCCGTCCGGGGCGGGGGGAACGCTCATTCATGGGACAGGCGGTCTCGGCGCAACACCGTCACATCCTGGCCACGTCGCTGCACCAGCGAGACCTCGCGCAGGATGCTGTCTTCATAGCGCAATTGCCCGGTCACCTCGAAGTGCGAGGAGTTGATGGCGACATGGCGCTCTTCCAGCACCACCTTCTCGGGCAGCAGGGCCTTGATCGCGGCCAGGTTCTCGAAACCCTTGCGCAGCTGCAGCCGCTGCTGGGTCAGGCGCTGGGCGCTGGCGCGGTCGAGGCCGTCGATGGTGGCCATCATCACCTCGACCGAGGCGGTGTTCAGGTTGACCCGGGTGCGCTGCGGCAGGATGGTCACGAACGGCGTCAGCCGTTGCACGGTATCAGCGTCCAGGCCCAGCCAGCGCAGCTGCTCCACGCGCACCGGTCGCAGCGGCGCGCCGGTGGCCACGGCCTCCTTGTCGTCGAGCTTGTCTTCGGCCTCGCTGGCACCGCGCATGCCTTCGGCCAGGCGCTGGGCCACGCCCGAGGGCAGGCTCAGCACCTCGCACAGCCGCGTGATGATCTTCAGCTCGGCCTTGACCGCCTCGTCGTCGTCTTCCACCAGGTTGCGCAGGTTGTAGCGCGACTGCGCATCGGTGATCTGGCCGGACAGAAAGGCATCCAGGCCGGTGTCGCTGGTGTTGTCCTTGTCGGCCGCCAGGAATGTGGACAGGCGAATCTCTTCGAGGCCGGTGGCCCAGGGTTCGGTCAGGCCGTCGGGGCCACCATCGCGGGCGTCTTCCCGCAGGATCAACCGGGCCCAGTCGAGTGCGCCGGTCAGCAGCCAGGTCGATTGGGTGCGGGCGCGCTCGGCGCCTTCCACCTCGATGGCGCGCCATTGTTGCCACACCATGCCCGCCGCGAGCGTGGCCACCAGCGTCACGATGAGCATGGCCATCAGCAACGCAGCACCTTGCTGGGCGCGCCGAGCTTGCCGCCGGAAGGCCGGGCCGCCGTGGCTGATGGCGCAGTGGGAAAAGGCGGTACGCGTTGTCATTGGGCAGGTTGCAGCGCCACGTCGCGCAGCAGGCGGCCTTGCGGCAGGGTCAGCACCAGGCGAATGCCGATGGGCAAGGTGTCGTCACCGCTGTCGGTGTCCGGGAGGGTGGGCACGCCGCCATTGCCATTGGTGCCCGCCGTGCCGGCATCAGCGGGTGGGCTGTTGCCGGGGGCGCCGCCCGGCGGAGTGCCACCACCGGGCGGTGGCTTGGCAGTGCGGTTGCCAGATTTTCCGGTGCTGACGTTGCCGGTGGATTGCGCATTGCTCCAGGTGTTGTCGCCTTGTTGATAGAAGTAGATCTGCAACGCGGCCACGCCGTCGAGCATGGGCAGGGCGTCGGCCTGGATGACGGACCATTGCTGGCTGCGGAACCACCAGTCCTGCAGCTCCTGCACGCGGGTGACGGCCGGCGAGGCCCAGCGGTGGAGCTTGCCCTGCTGCATCGTCCACAACACCAGTTGCAGGCCGTCGCGGTGGCGGCGGGTCAGGCGCAGTGAGCTGCCGTCGAATTTGAGGGTCGGCGTGGCCGGGGTTTGTTGCAGGTGTTCCAGGTCGGCGTCCCATTGCGCCATCACGGTGCCCAGGCGCAGGGTGCTTTCGCTGGCCTGCTGTGCGCCGTCACGCGTGCGCACCAGCCCGTCGATGCCTTGCCAGGCCATGCCGGCCATCACCGCCATGATGAACAGCGCGACCAGCACCTCCACCAGCGTGAAGCCGTGCTGGGCGCGAGGGCGCAGCCGGATGGCGGTGCACTGGCGTAGGTGCGGTTTCGGGTGCATCGTGGGGGGCCGCATCAATACCGCGGCAGCACCGTGGACACGGTGACCACCGGTTGATTCCGGTCGTCGCTCATCATCACATCTACCCGGCGGAAGTTCGGGTTGGGTGTGCCTTGCACGCGCATCTTGCCGCGGAAGGTCTGGGACAACTGCTCACACTCGAAGCTGCTTTCCCCGGTGTCAGGGAAGCGGCGCGCCAGCTTCAGCCCGGTGAGCTGGTTGTCCGCGCACCACTGCGCGCTGGTCACCAGCTTGAGCCGGTCGGCATTGGCGAGCAGCGCGCCGCCGGCCCGGCTGCCCGCAGCCAGCGCTACCGCCACGATGGCCAGCGCCACCAGCACCTCGATCAAGGTGAAGCCGCTGGCATTGCGTGGCAGAGGAAGGGGGGAAGGCCGGTGCGGCATGGTGTCAGCGTGCGCCGGTGTCTTTGTCGGCGATGGGTGCAAAAGGCCCCAGCCCATCGGTGGCCAGCAGCAGTTGCCGGTCTTCGATGCGCAGGCGCACCCGCTGTGCGCCGATCACGGGTTCCGGCCCCAGCTGCAGCGCGGGCGCGCCCACCACTTCCGCGGTGGTGCGCTCATCGAGCCACTGGGTCGGCATGGTCACGGCCGCGGGCAGGCCGAGAAAGGCAAATCCGGGCCGGTCGCGGGCGGGCTGCCAGCGCACGTCCTGGCCAGTGGCGCGGGAGCGCGCACGGGCGCCTTCCAGCAACGCGGCCAGGCGGGCGCCTTCCTCGTCGAGCTTGCTGGCATTGCCGTCACGCAGGGCCAGTGTGGCCATGCCCACGGCGATGGCCAGCAGGGCCACCACCACCATCAGCTCAAGCAGGGTGAAGCCGTGCTGGCGCCGCGGCGCGTGCGTCATCAGGCCCGAGGGCATGCGGGGGTGTTGCAGCAGAGGGCCAGCCCGAAGGCCGGCATTGGCCTCATTGCCAGCTGCCAATATCGGCGTCCTTGCCTTCGCCGCCGGCCTGGCCGTCTGCGCCCAGGCTGAACACGTCGATCTCGCCCTTCACGCCGGGGTTGGCGTACTGGTAGGGGCGGCCCCAGGGGTCGTTCGGCAGCTTCTCGACGTACACCTTCCAGTTCGGCGGAATCACGCCGGTGGTGGGCTTGCGCAGCAGAGCCTCCAGGCCTTGCTCGCCGGTGGGGTAGCGCTGGTTGTCGAGCTTGTAGAGCTTCAGGGCCTGCATCAGGTTGCCCACGTCGGTGCGGGCCGCGGTGACGCGTGCGTCATCGGCACGCTCCAGCACGTTGGGCACGATCAGGGCAGCGAGCACGCCGATGATCACCAGCACCACCAGCAACTCGATGAGGGTGAAACCGGCTTGTCGCAGGCGGCGTTGCACCAGGGTCTTGCGCGAAGAAAAACTCATGGAAGTAAAGAGGCCGTTTTGGGGCCCCGTCTCTCGGGTGGCTTGAATCATAATCGTCGCATGGCTTCCAGATTGTTAACGTTTACCGTGTGGGCACTCATTGCCGCCAGTGCACTGTTCTGGGGGTTCCGTGTGCTTGTCAAACCCGCCCCCTTGCCAGCCCAGGCCCAGACGCCGATGCGCAGCCTCGCCATGGGTGGCGAATTGCTCAAGGTGCTGGGTGGCGCCGATGCGGCCGAGGAGGAGGATGACACTCCCGCCGCGACCCGCTTCCAGCTGCTGGGCGTGGTGGCGCCGGCTGCCGGCCGCCTCGACGGTGGCCTGGCGCTGATCGCCGTGGACGACGGCCGGCCGCGCACCGTGCGCGTCGGCGGTGTCATCGACGGCGACACCGTGTTGCTGTCGGTGGCGCGCCGCTCCATCAAGATCGGCCCGACCGGCGGTCCTGCATCGAACGAGCTCAGCCTGCCTGATCCGTCGTCCAGCGGCCACGCCTCGGCCAACCGCGCACTTGGCGCTCAGCCGGGTGCCATGGGTGCGTTGCGGCCGGGCATGGGTGGCGTGGCGCCGATGCCGGGCGCGCTGCAGGCGCCCAAGGGCGGCAAGGCCGCCGACGGCGAAGACGAAGACGAATAAGCCGCGTCAGCGGCAAGCGGCGGGCGGCTCGGGGTAGAACTCCCAGCCGTAGGGCCCGTCCCGCAGCTGCACGCTGCCTTGCGACGGGCCGCAGTGGCCCTGGCGCTGCCAGTCCAGTCGGGCCGCTGCAGCATCTGCGCGCCAGCTGCGCCATTGAAATTGCACACCCTCCGGTGCGCTGAAACTGAACTGCCGCGACCAGCGCGCACCCGCGCGTTGCCAGAGTGAAATCCGGCTGGTGGCTGAGCCCGGGGCATCGCTGCCAGCCGCCTCGCCGGTGCCAACCACCGCGAGCAAACGCCCCCCCGGTGCCGGCACCGGCAGGTTGTCGAGCTTCAGCGGCTGGCCCTGGGCAGGCACCAGCCACACGCGGGCCGGTTGCTCCGGCAACTGTTGCAGCACCAGGCTGGCTTGCAACTCGTCCACCGCACCCAGAAAGTGGTGCCGACTGGTGCTGTCGTCGGTGAATGCCACCGGCGGTGCGTCGGGGCGTTGCACGGTCAGGCGGGCGGCGTTGCGGCTCACCGAGCCACTGGCTTCGGTCAGGGCCCGGGTTTCCCGAATCTGCAGACATTCCAGTGGCACCGGCCCCGGCGCAGACGGGGGGCTGCCGCCGTGCAGGCAGTCGCGCCACCAGGCTTGCAACACCTCGTTGCCGATGGCGTGTGCTGGCTTGGTGATGCTGAGCCCGAGGCTCAAGGCCGCCATGCTCGTGGCGGCCAGGCCTGCCAGCCGATGCTGCTTGTGACCGGACGCAGGCAGTGCGCATGCCGCCGAAGGGCGCTGCGGCGCCGGGGTCGGCGGCACGAGTACGGGCACAAGCGAGGGCAAGGGCAGGCGGATCACGACGCTCCTGGGCGGCTGGCCGGGGATGAGAGCCCGGCTGGCCGATTGTGCGTCGCCCCGGCCCGTGGGTTCAAGCGGGGTTGAACAGGGCTTTGTGCTGCTCGCGCAACAGGTTCTTCTGCACCTTGCCCATGGTGTTGCGCGGCAGGTCGGTCACCACGAACACCCGCTTGGGCACCTTGAAGTTGGCGATCTTGCCTTTCAGGTGGCTGATGAGGCGGGCGCTGTCGAGTTCGGCGCCAGATCGGGCCACCAGCACGGCCACCACCGCCTCGCCGAAGTCGGCATGCGGCACGCCGATCACGGCGCTCTCGGCCACACCGTCGAGGTCGTTGAGCACGCTTTCAATCTCGGCCGGATAGACGTTGTAGCCGCCGCTGATGATCAGGTCTTTCGAGCGGCCGACGATGGTCACGTAGCCGTCGACGTCGACGCGGCCCACGTCACCCGTCTTGAACCAGCCATCGGCGGTGAACTCTTCGCGGGTCTTCTCGGGCATGCGCCAGTAGCCACCGAACACGTTCGGCCCACGCACCTGGATGCCGCCGATCTCGCCCGTCGGCACCGGCTGGCCCTGGTCATCGTGCACCCGCACACCCACGCCGGGCAGCGGGAAGCCGACCGTGCCGCCACGCCGCTCGCCGTCAGCCGGCAGGCAGGGGTTGGAGGTGAGCATCACGGTTTCGCTCATGCCGTAGCGCTCGAGGATGGTGTGGCCGGTGCGGCGCTGCCATTCGGTGAAGGTGTCCATCAGCAAGGGCGCGGAGCCGCTGATGAACAGGCGCATGTGGCTGCAGGCCTGCGGGGTGAGCCCGGCTTCTCCGAGCAGCCGCACGTACAGCGTGGGCACGCCCATGAAGATCGTGGCTTCGGGCAGACGGGCCAGCACCGCGGCCGGGTCGAACTTGCTGAACCAGATCATCGGGCTGCCGTTCAGCAAGGCGCCGTGCGAGGCCACGAACAGGCCGTGCACATGGAAGATCGGCAGCGCATGGATCAGCACGTCGTCCGGCTGCCATCTCCAGTAGCTGCGCAGCGTGAGCGCGTTGCTCAGCAGGTTGCCGTGGCTGAGCATCGCGCCCTTGCTGCGCCCGGTGGTGCCGCTGGTGTAGAGGATGGCGGCCAGGTCGGTGGCGGCCACCTGTGCCGGCTCATGCGTGTCGGCATGGAAGCTGGCGCGGTCGAGCAGCGTGCCGGTGCGGTCGTCGTTCAGCGTGTAGACATGCGTGGTGCCGGCCAGGAAGGCGATGCGGCTGACCCAGGTGAAGTTCTTGCCCGAGCACACCACCACGGCGGGCTCGGCATTGCCGACGAAGTAGCTGATCTCGCCGTCCTGGTAGGCCGTGTTCAGAGGCAGGAAGACGTGGCCGGCGCGCAGCACGGCGAGGTACAGCATCAGCGCTTCAACGCTTTTTTCCACCTGCACGGCGATGCGGCTGGCGGGCGGCAGGTCGAGCGAATCAAGCAGGTTGGCGATGCGCGCGCTGGCCTGGTCCAGGTCGCGCCAGCTGTAGAAGTGGGTGGTGTCCGGGCCGTCGGCCGGCAGGATGGCCGGTGCGTCCAGGTTGGCTGGGAAGGCGGCGCGCAGCGCGCAGAAGAGGTTGGCGTTGCTCATGTCGGGGGCAAGTTGGAGAAGGGTTGGGCCAGGGCGCGATTCGCTCAGAAGCGCGCGGGCCGCTTTTCATTGAAGGCGGCCAGGCCTTCGCGGTGTTCCGCGGAAGGGGCGTAGGCGTAATGGGGCGCGCGGCTGGCGGGCGTGCCGGCGTCGCCGTTGCCAAATTCGCGCAGCACCTGCTTGTTCAGGCGCATCGCTTGCGGTGACAGCTGCGCCATGCGGCTCGCCACCTGGGCCACCTCGGCGGCCAGGCCGTCGTCGGGCAGCACGCGGGTGATCAAGCCGCGCTCGAAGGCTTCGTGGGCCGTCAGCACACGGGCTTCCAGCAGCAACTCGCGCAGCACGATCGGGCCCACCACCCGGGCCACGATGGCCACTTCGGCCGGGGCCATCGGAAAACCGAGCTTGGCGATGGGCACGCCGAAGCGGCTGGTCTGGCCGCAGAGCCGGATGTCGCAGCAGGCCGCGATCTCCAGCCCGCCGCCGATGCAGGCGCCTTCGATGTGGGCGATCAGCGGCACATCGCAATCCAGCATGGCTTGCAGGGCGGGGGCCACCAGCGCTTCATGGAAGCGCGCCAGGGTGTGGGCCTCGAAGCGGAAGTCGGGGAATTCGGCGATGTCACCGCCGGCCACGAAGGTGCCGGCGGCGCCGCGCACCACCACCACGCGGGGGGCGGTGCGGGGTACGTGAACGCTGAAGACCTCGCGCAGGGCCTGCCACATGGCGGTGTCCAGCGCATTGAGCTTGCCCGGGTGGGCAATCAGGGCATGGGCCACGCCGTGCTCGTCGGGCGGGGTGTAGTCAACAAAACCAGGCATCGAGCAACCAGAAAACGCAGGGGCCCGGAGGCCCGACAAACCAGCGAAGGGCGCTCAGTCGAGCTTGGCGCCGGAGGCTTTCACCACCTGGCCCCAGCGCTTGACCTCGTTGCCCACGAACTTGCCGAAGTCGTCACCCCACACGTTGGGCGTGGCGGTGCCCAGGCCCGTCCAGGTGGCTTTCAGCTCGTCGCTGTTCAGGGCCTTCTTCAGCTCGGCCTGCATTTTCTCAATGACGTCCTTCGGCGTGCCCTTGGGCGCCCAAAGCCCGTACCAGGTGGCGACCTGGTAGGTGGGGACGCCGCCTTCGGTGCTGCTGGGTACGTCCGGGAAGCCGGGCGCGCGCTTGTCGCTGGCCACGGCCAGCGCCTTGATGCGGCCGCTCTTGATGTGGGTGGCCGACGAGCCGAGGCCGTCGAACATCACGTCCACCTGCCCTGCGATCAGGTCTTGCAGGGCCGGGCCGGCACCGCGGTACGGGATGTGGGTGATGAAGGTCTTGGTCTGCAGCTTGAACAGCTCGCCCGCCAGGTGGTGCGAGGTGCCGTTGCCCGCCGAGCCGTAGTTCAGCTTGCCGGGGTTCTTGCGCACGAAGTCGAGCAGGCCGGCCAGGTCATTCACCGGCACCCGCTGCGGGTTCACCACGATGACCTGCGGCACGCTGGAAATCAGGCCGACGGGCACGAAGTCTGACTCGATGTTGTAGTCGAGTTTCGGGTACATGTGCGGGGCGATCGCGTGGTGCACCGCGCCCATGAAGAAGGTGTAGCCGTCAGGCGCCGCCTTGGCCGCCACGCTGGCGCCGACCGTGCCACCGGCGCCGCCCTTGTTGTCGATGATGAACTGTTTGCCCGCGTTCTTGCTCATCACGGCCGTGAGCGGGCGTGCAAAGGCATCGGTGCCGCCGCCTGCAGGGAAGGGCACGATGATCGTCACGGGCTTGGCGGGCCAGCCAGCGGCCGATGGCGCCTGGCTTTGCGCCTGCACGCCGCCGCCCACCAGGGCGGCCAGCGGGATCAGGGCAGCCTGCAGCACAGCCCTCCGGGCGAGGTTGCCGGGCAGGGCGCGGGGCTGGTGGCGTCGGGGCATGCAGATCTCCTTGCGTCGATGAGTTCGACGTAGTGTCGCCCCACTGCCCCGGCAGATCCATCAGGGCTGACCTTGGGGTCCCCTGATGGATCTGGGACGGCGTCAGTCTTCGCTGCGCAGGCCGCGCCAGACGGCCGCCCCCAGCAAGGCGCCAGCGATCGGGGCCAGCCAGAACAGCCACAGCTGCTCCACCGCCCAGCCGCCGACATACACCGCCACACCGGTGCTGCGCGCCGGGTTGACCGACGTGTTGGTCACCGGAATGCTGATCAGGTGGATGAGCGTGAGGCCCAGGCCGATGGCGATCGGGGCGAAGCCCGGGGCCGCGCGGCTGTCGGTGGCGCCGAGGATGATGATGAGGAACATCGCGGTCATCACCACTTCACACACCAGCGCGGCGGCCATGCTGTAGCCACCCGGCGAGTGCGCGCCGTAGCCGTTCGAGGCAAAGCCCTTGGACACATCAAAGCCCGGCGCGCCGTTGGCGATCAGATAGAGCACGCCACCGGCGGCCACCGCACCGATCACCTGCGCCACGATGTACGGCAGCAGGCGGCTGGCCGGGAAGCGCCCGCCCGCCCACAGGCCGATCGACACCGCCGGATTCAGGTGGCAACCCGAAATCGGCCCCAGGGCATAGGCCATGGTCAGCACCGTCAGGCCGAAGGCCAGCGACACACCGTGCAAGCCGATGCCGACACCCGGAAACGCCGCCGCCAGAACCGCGCTGCCGCAGCCGCCCAGCACCAACCAGAACGTGCCGACCAGTTCAGCGCCCAAAGCTTTTTGCATGAAGATATCCCTCCTGTGATCAGGGCCGGACCGGCCCTTTGCGCGGCGATTCTGCGGGCGGAGCCTGGAGGCGTGGAGGGGTGGTTCTTGCCATTCATGGGATAGCGCACGGTGGTGTCGTTGCGTAACAACCCTGGGCTGCGACGTTGTTTGCACCGCAAGCCGATGTAAAGCCACGGTAAGAGCCTGTAGCCAATTGTGTTCGGCGCTCATGGGGGCCTTTCCGGCGCCGATCAGCGCTGGCAGCATCGCTGCCGCTGTGAGGCCGCGGAGGTCGCGACACGGCAAGGCTTCAGGAGTCCTCAGGATGATGTGGGTTGCAACAAGGCGCCGTTCGCTGTGGCGTGCGGCACAGGCGGTGGGATTGGGGTTGGGCTTGGCGGTGCTGTCGGCCTGTGGTGGCGGAGGTGGTGGTGATGCCGTCAATCCGCCGCCCGAGCCCGTGCCCGAGGTCAAGCCGACACGTGCCGAAGCCGCCCGCTTCTTGACCCAGGCCACCTTCGGCCCGACCACCGCGCACATTGACGCCGTGGTCGCCCAGGGTTACGCCGCCTGGCTGGATGCGCAACTCGCCAAGCCCGCCAGCCTCAGCTACGTGAGCTACTGGGACGCCCGCAATGCCGCACTCGGCGGCACCACCGCGAACCCGAAGGCCGGCCAGCGCGAGGTGCTCGATGCGTTCTGGACCCAGGCGGTGTCTGGCGATGACCAGGTGCGTGCCCGTGTGGCGTATGCCCTGTCGCAGATCTTCGTGGTGTCGATGCTCGACTCGGGCGTCGGCAACAACTCACGCGGTCTGGCCAGCTATGCCGACATGCTCGGTGCCAAGGGCCTGGGCCGCTACCGCGACCTGCTGGAATCGGTCGCCCTGCACCCGGTGATGGGCACCTACCTGACCTCGCTGCACAACATGAAGGAAAACACCCGGACCGGCCGGGTGCCCGACGAGAACTTCGCGCGCGAAGTGATGCAGCTGTTCTCCATCGGCCTGGTGCAGCTGAACGCCGACGGCAGCGTCAAGACCAGCGGCGGCAGCCCGGTGCCCACCTACACGCCCAGCGACATTTCCGGGCTGGCCAAGGTGTTCACCGGCTGGAGTTATGCCTGCCCGGTGTCCGACGACAGCTGCTTCTTCAACGGCGTCAGCCGGGACTCCGAACGCGACATCGACGCGATGATCAAGCCGATGCGCTCGTACCCGCAGTTCCATTCGTCGAGCGTCAAGTCCTTCCTCGGCGCCACCGTGGCCGACCAGGGCAGCAACGCTGATCCGGCCGCCAGCCTGAAGGTGGCGCTGGACACGCTGGCGGGCCATCCGAATGTCGGCCCGTTCCTGGCGCGGCAGATGATCCAGCGCATGGTGACCAGCAACCCGAGCCCGGCGTATGTGGGCCGCGTGGCCAGCGCGTTTGCCGCGGGCAACGGCGACATGAAGGCGCTGGTGCGCGCCGTGCTGCTGGACACCGAGGCGCGAAGCAGCAACGGGCTGACGGACCCGTCGTTCGGCAAGCTGCGCGAGCCGGTGCTGCGGCTGTCTGCGTTCCTGCGGGCCTTCGACGCCAAGTCCGATTCCGGCAGCTGGCTGGTGGGCACCACCGACAGCAATACCGACGGTCTGTCGCAAACGCCTTTCCGCGCGCCATCGGTCTTCAATTTCTACCGCCCGGGCTATGTGCCCTCCGGCGGGCAGCTCGGCCTGGCGGGCCTGCTGGCGCCCGAGATGCAGATCACCCACGAAAGCAGCGTCGTGGGCTATGTGAACTACATGTCGATGGCGCTGCAGTTCGGTGTCGGGCAGAACGGCTACGACTACAAGGCGACCCGCCGCGACGTGCAGCCCGACTTCCTGCGCGACACCACGCACGCCCTGCGCACCCTGGCCGCCACCGACGCCGAAGTGCCGGCCTTGGTGGACCAGGTGGCCACCCGGCTGCTGCCGTCGCCGATGCCAGCCGCCCTCAAGGACATCATCGCGCCCGCCGTGCTGTCGATCGCCGTGCCGGTGGCCAACGGAAAGAACCAGGACCAGATCGAATCAGCGAAGCTCAACCGTGTGCGCACGGCCGTGATGCTGACCCTGGCCTCCCCCGAATACACCGTGCAGAAGTGAGCCGCGCCATGCATCACGATCAAGCCGCGCGTCGCGCCTTCCTGCGCCAGCTCGGCGCCTTCACCTCGCTGGGTGCTGCTGCACCGCTGGCGCTCAATCTCGCAGCCATGAGCAGTGCGTCGGCCCAGGCCGCGTCCGACTACAAGGCGGTGGTCTGCCTCTTCATGTTCGGCGGCAATGACGCCTACAACATGTTCCTGCCGACCGACAGCACCTCGTTCGCCAACTACACGGCCGTGCGTGACCAGGCGCCCGATTCCATCGCGCTGCTCGCACCCGGCACGGCACCGGTGCCCACCGCGCAGGTAGCTTCGCCGGCGCGGCTGGGGGGCGTGCTGCCCATCGTGCCGGCTACTGCCCGCACCGCGCCCGGCGGGGGCACGCAGACGTTCGGCCTGCACCCGTCATTGGGCGCGCTGCAAACCTTGTTCAACAGCCAGAAGCGCCTCGCGGTGCTGGCCAATGTGGGGCCGCTGAAACAGCCCACCACCAAGGCCCAGTACGCGACCACCGGCTACCCCTTGCCGGCCAGCCTGTTTTCCCACAACGACCAGCAGAACACCTGGCAGGCCTTTGCACCGGAAGGTGCCACCAAGGGCTGGGGCGGCCGCATGGCGGACCTGCTGCTGTCGCAGAACACGCGGGCCAGCTTCACCGCGGTGTCGGTGGCCGGCAATGCGGTCTGGTTGTCGGGTGACACGGTGCGCCAGTACCAGATGAGCACCAGCGGCGCGGTGCGCATGGGCGCTGACAGCGGCGGCCGCCTGTTTGGCTCGACCACGGTGGCTTCGGCGCTGGAGCGGGTGGTGCGCAATGCGCGCAGCACCCACCGCTTCGAAACCGACATGGCCGACATCCACGGCCGCTCCATTGATGCCGAGGTGGCGCTGCGCACCACGCTCAAGGCGGCGAGCGACCCGCTGTTCGGCACCGCACCGGTCTCTGGCAGCTACAACGCCAACAACGACCCGAAGCTTCAGTACGACAACCCGCTGACCGGCGGCAAGAGCAGCAACAGCCTGGCCCAGCAGTTCCAGATGGTGGCGCGCATGATCGAGGCCAGCAGCTCGTCTGCGCTGGGCATGAAGCGGCAGGTGTTTTTCGTCAGCATCGGCGGCTTCGACAGCCACGACGGGCAGAACCGCAACCAGGCCGACAACATGGCCAAGCTGGCTCAGGCCCTGAAGTACTTCGACGACACGCTCGGCGGGCTCAACCTGCGCAGCAACGTCACAACCTTCACCGCGTCGGACTTCGGTCGCACCTTCACCAGCAATGGCGACGGCACCGACCACGGCTGGGGCAGCCACCACTTCATCATGGGGGGCGCGGTCAAGGGCGGCGATGTGTACGGGCAGGTGCCGGTGCTGTCGGCGCGCAATGCCAACAGCAACAACTTCGACGGCAGCCCCGACCAGATCGGCAACGGCGTGATGTTGCCCAGCACCTCGGTCGATCAGTACGGCGCCACGCTGGGCCGCTGGATGGGGCTGAGCGACGGCGAGCTGCTGTCGCTCTTCCCCAACCTTGCCAACTTCAGCCAGCGCAACCTGGGGTTCATGGCCTGACGTTCGGCCTGACGGGCCATGACCGTCTGGCCTGGCCCGTGTGGCAGGGGCGTCAGGCAGTGACGCTGACGCTGAAGCTGGCCGTGGCGCTGACGTCGGCGCCGCCCATCATGTCGGCATAGCGGCTGGCCAGCTGGTTCAGGAACGCGTTCACGTCGATGCCGCCGCTCTCGGGTGGCTCTGGTGGTGGCCCGTCGCCCTGCCCATGTCCACGCTCGTGCCCGAGCCCCTGCGCCTGGCCCTGCGCCTCGGCCGCGGCCATCATCTGCTCGCGGAACTGGTCGATCTCGTCGGTCGATAGATCACCGCTGCCGTCGCCGTCGATGGCCTTGAACAGGGCCTGAACTTCGCTGCTGGCGCCTTCCAGCCCGAACTCGTCGGCGGACACGCTGCCGCTGTCATCGCTGTCCAGCGACGCGACCGGATCCCCCGGCGGCTGCCCCATCGGGCGGCCCCCGCCCATCTGCTGCAGGCCCGCGAACTGCGCGGTCGACATGTCGTTGCTGAAGCTGGAGGGTGGCGGGCCGTGGTGGCCATGGTGCCCTCCGCGCGTTGCGCTGCCGGTGGCTGACGTGCTGGCCTCGGCATCCGTCGTCGCGGTGGTCGATGCTGCCGCGTAGCTGGCCGATGTGCCGGCAGTGCTGTTGGTGGCGCTGCCTTTGCCGAGCGAGCTGGCCGCCTGTTTCGACAACAGGCTCCAGAGCTGGCTGTTCGATGCATTGGATGAGACGTTCATCGCATCTCCTTTCAAACGAAGGTGGGTGGGTTGGATGGCATGGTTGCCGGCTTGTGGCGCCGGTTCATCAGCGATCGCGGGGGCCTTCGCCCGCCTCGAAGAGGTAACCCACCCCGCGCACCGTCTGGATGACGCGCGGCGCCTGCGGGTTGTCGTGCAATTTCTGGCGCAGGCGCGAGACCATCATGTCCACGGTGCGCGCGGCGTTCGGTGTGGCGCCGGGCGCGGTGTACGGGGCGGTGTCCCCGGGGCTTGATCCGCCATCGCTCACCAAGGCCAGCAGGTGTTCACGGCCCAGCGCGCTGTGCGGCGCACGCAGAAAGGCGCGCAGCAGCCGCATTTCCGGCTCCGACACCTGCACGCGCAGCCCGGTGGGCGTGTGCAGTTGCCGGGTCACCGGGTTGAGCCACCAGCCGCCCACTTGCAGCGGCTCGTCTTGCGGCTCCGGTGTCGGGGCGCTGTCGGCGGTCGGCCGAAACCGCGCCAGGTAGAGCAGGCGCGCCACCCGGGCGCGCAGCTCGCGGGGGTCAAAGGGTTGGGCGATCACTGCGTCGGCGCCCAGCTCGAAGGCCGCCGTGCGGTCGGTGGCGCCGCCGTGGCCCTGCAGCACGATGACCGGCAATGTGGGGCAGCGGTCGCGCAGGCCGCGCAGGCGCTGCCAGGCGTCCAGCCCGTGGCGGGTGCCGCGCTGCGCCCGGGCGTCCGGGTCCATCAGCAGCAGGTCGTGGCCGTCGCGGTGCGCCGTTTCAATCGCGTCGGCGTCCGCCGTGTCATGCACGTCGTGGCCATGCACCTGCAGGCACAGTGCGGCCCAGCGGCGCATGTGTTCGTCTGGCGCCACCACCAGCACGCGGCCCGGTGCTGCGGCCGTGCGGGTGGTGCGGGCGGGTACGTCGGTGGCGGGTCTGGCGGCGGGAGCGTTGCGCGAACGGGGGGTCTCGGAGGCGGGCATGGTGGCAACCTGAAAAGGATTGCCTCGCAGTCTGCCGATGGCGGTTCCAGCGTTTTCCCCCATCAAGGGCCGCGTGATCGCCCTATTTACAGAGCCTTAACGCGCCAGCAACAAAGGCTGCCTGCAGGTGCTGGCCAAGGTATTGTCAGTCCGCGCTCAGCGCTGGAACCGGCCGTCGGGCCCGATGATGGCCAGGTCGGCGTAGTCGAGGCCGCTGTGGTCCTGGGCGCTGAAAGACACGTCCAGACCGCCCAGGTCCACCCGCTGCATGCGCTCCAGCGCCTGAACCAGGCTGGCGCGGTCGGGGTTGCGGCCGGCGCGGCGCAGCGCTTCCACCAGCACCTTCGCGGCTGCAAAACCTTCGACCATCGCCGGGCTGACGTTCTGGATGCCCTTGGCCTTGGCCAGGGCCAGCACGTCCTTGATCATCGGCGTCGAGATCGAGCGCTCGGACGGAAACACCTGGCTGACGATGGTGCCGCGGGCCACATCGCCCAGCTGCTTGATGAATCCGTCCGATGCATTGTTCGACAGCGTCACCAGCTGGGCACGCGAGCCCGCCGCCCGCAGCGCCTTCATGCCGTCGACCACGGCCGTGCCCGAACCCACGTACAGCACGGCCTGCGCCTGCGCATTCACCACCACCGGCGTGAGCTGGCTGAAATCGGGCTTGCTGCGGTCGTAACGCTCATGCGCGGCCGGGCTCAGGCCGGCGGTCTTCAGGGCCTTGAGCGCGCCCTGCACGGCGTCGTCGCCGAAGCTGTCATTCACCTGCACCAGGGCCACACGGGTGATGCCGGTGTTCACCAGGTGGGCCACGGCGCGCTCGGCTTCGCGCTGGTAGGCCGCGCGCACATTGAACACCCAAGGCTGTACCGGCTTGTGCAGCACCATGGCGCCAGTGGACGGCCCGACCAACGGGATGCGGTTGGCGCTCAACAGCGGCAGCAGCGCCTGGTTGTGCGGCGTGCCGCGGGTCAGGAACAAGGCGATCACGCCGCTGTCGATCAGCTGTTTGGCGTTGTCCATCGAGCGCTGCACGTCGAACTGGTCGTCCAGCGTCTGCAGCTCGATCTTCTGGCCGTTCACGCCACCCTGGGCATTCACCGCATCGATCCACAGCAGCGCGCCCTGACGAGCCTCGCTGGAGGTGGCAGCCACCGGGCCGGTCAGCCCCACCGTCTGTCCGACGCGGATCTGGGCCTGGGCCGTTGCGCCGGCCAGTGCCAACGCCAGCACCATCAAGGTCGCACGCCCACGCGCTGCGACCACCCGAACAACCTGGTGGTGAACTTGCCCCATCGTCTTCCAACCTCTTCTTGACTGCTTGTGCCCGAGATTCTGAGGGGATTTCATGACGGCCCGTTGTGGATAGCGCGAACAGGGTCGATCCTGATTTCGCGTCAATCCCGAGACGCCGCTGAACAAGGGCCCGCATCGATGCCCCCGACCGCCCACGCCAGCCTCGTGCATGGCAACATGTCAGGTTCCATGATGTCTTCGTACCTGCCATGTCCGACGGTCTGATTCATATTCGCGGCGCCCGCCAGCACAACCTGAAGAACCTGGACCTGGACATCCGCACCGGCGAGATGACCGTGGTGACCGGCCCCAGCGGCTCGGGCAAGTCCAGCCTGGTGTTCGACACGCTGTATGCCGAGGGCCAGCGCCGCTACGTCGAGACCTTCAGCGCCTACGCGCGGCAGTTCCTCGACCGCATGGACCGCCCGGCCGTAGACAAGGTCGACGGCGTGCCGCCAGCCATCGCCATCGACCAGACCAACCCGGTGCGCACCAGCCGCTCCACGGTTGGCACGATGACCGAGCTGAACGATCACCTGAAGCTGCTCTACGCCCGCGCCGCGCAGCTGTTTGATCGTGAAACCGCGCTGCCGGTGCGCCACGACACGGCCGACACCATCTATGAAGACCTGCGCCAGCGCGCCGCCGCCAGCGGTGACCCGCGCCTGGTGGTGACCTTCCCGGTGGAACTGCCCGCCAACACCACTGCCGAGCAGCTGGAGCAGTGGCTGCAGGCCAGCGGTTTCTCTCGCGTGCAGGCCGAGCGGGTGGTGGAAGACAAGAAGGTGCTGGACGTGGTGGCTGACCGCTTCCGCTTCAGCAACGCCGAGCGGGTGCGCGTGATGGAGGCGATCGAGCTTGGCCTCAAGCGCGGCAGTGGCCGGCTGGCGGTGTATGCGCTGAACGTCGTGCCCTCAGGCCCTGCGGCTGAGGCTCCCGCCGAAGTGGTGGACGGCGACACCCAGCTCTGGCGCTACTCCACCGGCCTGCATTGCCCGGAGAGTGACCTGCGCTACGGCGATCCGCAGCCGGCGCTGTTCAGTTTCAACTCGGCCTACGGCGCATGCGAAACCTGCCGCGGCTTCGGCCGGGTGATCGGCGTGGATTTCGGCCTGGTCATTCCGGATGAGCGCAAGACGCTGCGCAACGGCGCCATCAAGCCGATGCAGACGCCGGCCTGGAAAGAGTGCCAGGACGACCTGGTGAAGTACGCCGGTGAGGCCGGCATTCCGCGTGACACCGCCTGGAACATGCTGTCGCAGGCCCAGCGCGACTGGGTGCTGGAAGGCTCGCCCGCCTGGACGGGCAACTGGAACAAGGCCTGGTACGGCGTGCGGCGCTTCTTCGAGTACCTCGAAAGCAAGTCGTACAAGATGCACATCCGCGTGCTGCTGTCGAAGTACCGCAGCTACACGCCGTGCGGCACCTGCGGCGGCGCGCGCCTGAAGCTCGAAGCGCTGCAGTGGCGCCTGGGCAGTGTCGAGAACGCCAACGCCGTGCTGAAGCCGGCGCTGCGCAATCTGCCGGTGGGCGCACGCTGGAGCCGTGAGCAGCTTGAAGCCCTGCCGGGCCTGAGCCTGCATGACCTGATGCTGCTGCCCATCGAGCGGCTGCGCACCTTCTTCGACACCCTGCAATTGCCCGACGTGCTGCACGACGAGGCGCTGAAGCTGCTGCTCGATGAAGTGCGCAACCGCATCCGCTACCTGTGCGACGTGGGCCTGGGTTACCTCACGCTGGACCGCCAGAGCCGCACGCTGAGTGGCGGCGAGGTGCAGCGCATCAACCTCACCACGGCACTCGGCACCTCGCTGGTCAACACCATGTTCGTGCTGGATGAGCCGAGCATCGGCCTGCACCCGCGCGACATGAACCGCATCGTGCAGGCCATGCACCGCCTGCGCGACGCTGGCAACACGCTGGTGGTGGTGGAGCACGACCCCGCCGTGATGCTGGCCGCCGACCGCCTGATCGACATGGGCCCCGGCCCGGGCGAGCGTGGCGGGCAGATCGTGTTCGACGGCACGCCCTCGCAGGCCCGCCATGCTGACACCCTCACTGGCGCCTACCTGGGCGCCCGCAAGACGGTGGGCATGGGCTTCAAGCGCGCGGTGGTCGACAGCACCCCGCGCCTGATTCTTGAAGGCGCGCGGCAGAACAACCTGAAAGACGTGCATGTGCAGTTCCCGCTGCAATGCCTGACGGTGGTGACAGGCGTGTCGGGCTCCGGCAAGAGCACGCTGGTGCAGGACGTGCTGGTGCCGGCGCTGAGCCGCCACTTCGGCAAGGCCACCGAAACCCCGGGCGAGCATGACCGCCTGCTGGGCGTTGACCACCTGGCTGATGCAGTGTTCGTCGATCAATCGCCGATCGGCAAGACGGCGCGCTCCAACCCGGCCAGCTACGTCGGCGCGTTCGACGAGATCCGCAAGCTCTTTGCCGTGGCGCCGCTCGCGGCCGAGCGCAGCTACACCGCCGGCATGTTCAGCTTCAACGCCGGTGACGGCCGCTGCCCGACCTGCGGCGGCTCGGGCTTCGAGCATGTGGAGATGCAGTTCCTGAGCGACGTGTACCTGCGTTGCCCGGACTGTGACGGCCGCCGCTACCGCGCTGAAATCCTCGACGTGAAGATCAGCCGCGGTGACCGCGAACTCAGCATCGCCGACACGCTGGACCTGACGGTGAGCGAGGCCGTGAAGCTGTTCGCCGCCGATCGCGAGGTGGTGCGCACGCTGCAGCCCATCGTCGATGTGGGCCTGGATTACGTGCGCCTGGGCCAGCCCGTGCCGACGCTGTCGGGCGGTGAGGCCCAGCGCCTGAAGCTGGCGGGTTTCCTGGCTGAAGCCGCTTCCACGCCGCGGCAGAAGCTGGCGAAGAAGGGAACGCTGTTCATCTTCGACGAGCCGACCACCGGCCTGCACTTCGACGACATCGCCAAGCTGATGCGGGCGATGCGCAAGCTGCTCGACGCCGGCCATTCGCTGCTGGTGATCGAGCACAACCTGGACGTGATCCGCGCGGCCGACTGGCTGATCGACCTCGGCCCCGAAGGCGGTGATGCCGGCGGCTGGGTGGTGGCCACGGGCACGCCCGAAGAGGTGCGCCTGCACCCCACCTCCCACACCGGCAAGGCGCTGGCCGAGTACGACGGCGCCTTGGGCGTGAGCGAAAAGATGGTGGCGGCCGATGGCGGCGCCTACCTGGGCAGCAAGCTGCGCGAGCGGCGCGTGGAGGACGAGTCCATCCGCATCGTCAATGCCCGCGAGCACAACCTGAAGTCGCTGAACGTCGACATTCCGCGCGGCAAGTTCAGCGTGGTCACGGGCGTATCGGGCTCGGGCAAATCAACGCTGGCGTTTGACATCCTGTTCAACGAGGGTCAGCGGCGCTACCTCGAATCGCTGAATGCCTATGCGCGCAGCATCGTGCAGCCGGCAGGCCGGCCCGAGGTGGATGCCGTGTGGGGCATTCCGCCCACGGTGGCGATCGAGCAGCGCCTGAGCCGCGGTGGCCGCAAGAGCACGGTGGCCACCACCACCGAGGTCTGGCACTTCCTGCGCCTGCTGTGGGTGAAGCTCGGCCTGCAGCACTGCGTGCACGACGGTGCACCGGTGATGCCGCAGACCGCAGAGAGCATTGCCGCGCAGCTGCTGCGCGACCACATGGGCCAGCACATCGGCTTGCTGGCGCCGCTGGTGGTGAACCGCAAGGGCGTCTACACCGACCTGGCCAAGTGGGCCAAGGCGCGTGGCCACACGCACCTGCGGGTGGATGGCGAATTCCTGCCGGTCGACCCCTGGCCGCGCCTGGACCGTTTCAAGGAACACACGCTGGAGTTGCCGGTGGGCGACCTGGTGGTGCGCGCGGACAACGAGGCCGAACTGCGTCGCCTGCTGGCGCTGGCGCTGGACGTGGGTAAGGGCGTGATGCACCTGCTGAGCCCGCTGGACGGCCTGGCGGGGCTGATCGAGTCGGGTGAATCCACGGCGCAGGTGGGCACGCTGAAGGTGTTTTCCACCAAGCGGGCCTGCCCGCAATGCGGCACCAGCTACCCCGAGCTGGACCCGCGCATGTTCAGCTACAACAGCAAGCACGGCTGGTGCACCACCTGCGTGGGCACGGGCCTGGCGCTGACGCGCGAGCAACGCAAGGCCTTTGACGACAGCGTCAAGGACGATGACAACAAGGGCCGCGAACAGAGCTTCCCGAGCGAGGAGCCGGACGTTGAAGGCGTGGCCGGTGAGCCATGCCCGGATTGCCACGGCGCGCGCCTGAACCTGTCGTCACGCGGCGTCACCTTCGCCCACAAGGCCATCCATGAAGTGGCGCAGTGGTCGGTGCGCGACACGCTGGCCTGGGTGGATGGCCTGGCGCTGGTTGGCCGCGAAGCCGGCATTGCGCGTGACGTGGTGGTCGAGATTCGCAACCGCCTGGCCTTCCTCGAAGAAGTGGGTCTGGGTTATCTGACGCTTGACCGCGCCGCGCCCACCTTGAGCGGCGGCGAGGCCCAGCGCATTCGCCTGGCCGCGCAGCTGGGCAGCAACCTGCAGGGCGTCTGCTACGTGCTGGACGAGCCGACCATCGGCCTGCACCCGCACGACAACGGCATCCTGCTGAACGCGCTGAAGAACCTGAGCGATCGGGGCAATACGCTGGTCGTGGTCGAGCACGACGAAGACACGATCCGCCGGGCTGACCACATCATCGACATCGGCCCGGGCGCCGGCAAACGTGGTGGCCGGTTGGTGGCCCAAGGCACGGCGGCCGACCTGGCGCTGGTGCCTGAATCGCTGACCGGCCGCTTCCTGGCCAACCCGCTGCACCACCCCTTGCATGCGCGCCGGCCGGTGACGGCTGACACGCCCGCCATCCAGGTGCGCGGCGCCACGCTGCACAACCTGCAGCAGGTGGATGCCGACGTGCCGCTGCACCGCCTGGTGGCGGTGACGGGGGTGTCCGGCTCCGGCAAGTCCACGCTGGCCCGTGACGTGCTGCTGGCCAATGTGGCCGCGCTGGTGACGGCCAAGGGCCGCAAGCCGGATGAAGCCGCGGCCTCGTCGGTGCTGCTCACCGGCTGCGCGTCGATCAGCGGCTGGGGCGTGGTGGAGCGCGTGCTGGAGGTGGACCAGACGCCGATCGGCAAGACGCCGCGCTCGTGCCCCGCCACCTACATCGGCTTCTGGGACGCCATCCGCAAGCTCTTCACCGAAACGCTGGAGGCCAAGGCCCGTGGCTACACGGCGGCGCGCTTCTCGTTCAACACCGGCCAGGGGCGTTGCCCGGCCTGTGAAGGGCAGGGCATGCGCACCATCGAGATGAGCTTCCTGCCCGATGTGAAGGTGCCTTGCGATGTGTGCCACGGCCAGCGCTTCAACACCGAAACGCTGGCGGTTACCTGGCGCGGCAAGAGCATCGGCGATGTGCTGAACATGGAGGTGGATGAGGCGGTGGAGTTCTTCGCCTCGATGCCGTCCATCTCGCATCCGCTGCAGCTGTTGAAGGATGTGGGCCTGGGCTACCTGACGCTGGGCCAGCCGTCGCCGACGCTGTCGGGCGGTGAGGCGCAGCGGATCAAGCTGGTGACCGAGCTCAGCAAGGTGCGCGACGAGTTCATGTTTGCGCCGGCGGCTGCACCGGGTGATGCACCGCGGCCGCGCCGCGGACCGAAGCCGCCGCACACCCTGTACGTGCTGGACGAGCCGACCGTGGGCCTGCACATGGCCGACGTGGAGCGCCTGATCCATGTGCTGCACCGCCTGGTGGACGGCGGCCACAGCGTGGTGGTCATCGAGCATGACCTTGACGTGATGGCTGAAGCCGACTGGGTACTCGACCTCGGGCCGGACGGCGGCATCGCGGGTGGTCGCATCGTGGTGGCGGGCACGCCGGAGCAGGTCGTGGCGCAGGGCACACACACCGGGCGAGCACTGGGGCCGGTACTGGCACGCTGACGTCACAATCGGCCGCAACCACAACGTGTTTGTCGTGCCGATGCCTCTCCATCTCCGCCGACGTTCTCTGTTTGCCTGCCTGGCGGCGCTGGGCCTGTCCGCCTGCGGGCGAGGCGGGGCCAAGCCGCTGCGCTTTGGCGCGCACCCGTGGCCGGGCTACCAGCTGCTTTATCTGGCGCGCGACCAGGGCTACTTGCCGGCGGCCGTGCAGCTGGTTGAAACGCCGTCGTCGTCCGCCAGCCTGCGTTCGCTGGCCAATGGCACGCTCGACGGCGCGGCGCTCACGCTCGACGAGGTCATCACCGCACGATCGCGCGGCCTGAACCTGAGGGTGGTGGCCGTGGTCGACGTGTCGCTCGGCGCCGACGTGGTGCTGGCCCGCGAGGGCATCACCCGGCCGCAGCAGCTGCGTGGCCGGCGCGTGGGCGTCGAGCCCAGCGCCACCGCCGCGGTGATGCTGGACGCCTTCCTGCGCGTCAACGGCATGGACCTCACCGAGCTGAAGCTGGTCGAGTTGACCGTTGATGAACACGTGGCCGCCTACCGGTCGCACCGTGTCGACGCGGTGGTGACGTACGCGCCAGCCAGCAACCTGCTTCGGCGCGACGGCGCGGTGCAGCTGTTCTCGAGTGCCCAGGTGCCCGGCCGCATCGTGGATGTGCTGGCCGTGCAGGCAGATCGCCTTGATGCCTGTGCCCAGGGCATTCGTGCGCTGGTCCACGGGCACTTCACGGCGCTGGCCGCCTGGCGCGCAGATCCGTCGCCGGCCCTGGCGGCCATGGCTCAGTCGCTGCACATCGAGCCGGCTGAGCTGGCCGCGGTGCTGAAAGAGCTGGAACTGCCCGACGCGGCGGCCAACCACAGCTGGCTGGCCACCGATGTTGGTCGTCTGAATGAAAGCGCGCGAATGCTGTCCAGGGTCATGCGTTCGGCCGGGCTGCTGCCCGAGCAGGTGGATGGACCTGACCTGAGCCTGTTGGTGGACGACCATTTCCTTCCAGCCACATGAACCTCTCCAACCTGCCCCCGCTGCCGCGCCCCCGCTTGTCGTTGAGGCTGGTGTTGCCTTTGCTGCTGGTGGTGGCCACCGGCCTGGAAATGACGGCCTCGCTGGCCCAGCGCCGGGCCGAGGAAGAGCAGCAACAGTGGGACAGCGCGCGCCTGCACGGCCAGCGCGAGCTGGCCTTGCTGACCGTGTCCGCCGAGCGCATCGGGCGGTCAGACCCGGCGCTGCTGGCCGAACTGGTGGTGCAGTCGATGGCCGATCCGCGCATCGGCTGGGCCGCGGTGATGGGGCCGGATCAGGAGGTCGTGGCCAGCACCGTGCAATCGCAACGGGGCCGCTCCGTGGTGGAGTTGCCGAACGTGCAGCCCGGCTGGCACAGCGACCTGACGGTTGGCGGTGCGGCGCAGCTCCATGAGGACCGCGAGCACCAGCGACTGGTGCTGACCCAGGCCTTTCCGTGGCCGGCCGCGGAAGGCCAGCTGCGGGGCACACGGCACGGCGTGGTGCTGCTGCGCTATGAGTTGGCGCCCGCCTTGAAGCAGATGCGTGAGGGCAGCCTGCAGTCGCACCTGCCGCAGATGGCCTTGCTGCTGCTGGCCGCGCTGGTGCTCTACCTGGTGCTCGACCGCCTGCTGGCCGCGCCGCTGCGCACCTTGGCTCGCGCGGCCGACAACCTGGGCCAGGGGCGTGCCGCCCAGCCGATGGCGCCGGTGCTGCTGTCCGAAATGGATCACCTGGTGCGGGCCTTCAACCAGATGGCGGATGAGCTGAACACCACGGTCAAGGCGCGGCTGGACAGCGAGCAGCGGCTGCGTGAGCTGGTGGCCAATGCCCCCGACGCCATCCTGACCCTCACCGCGGACAGCCGCATCGACAGCTTCAACCTCGCCGCCGAGCAATTGTTCGGCTACACCGAGGCGGAGATCATCGGGCAATCGTTGACGGTGCTCTTGCCGGAAGGCGTGGCCGATGATCACCAGCGCTGGCTGACGCGTTTTGCGCAGGGCGGCGACGTGCAGCTGGCGCGGCGTATGGCGGCCGGGCGGCATGTGAACGGCCGGCATCGGGACGGCCATGCGGTGGCCGTCGAAATCAGCATCTCGCGCAACAACACGAGCGAGCAGCCGCGGTTCACTGCGGTGGCGCGGGACGTGCGCGCGCGGCTGATGCTGGATGCGGAGCTGGCCCGTCACCGTGACCACCTGGAAGAGCTGGTGGCCGAGCGCACCGATGAGCTGGCCCGCGCCCGTGACCAGGCCGAGGCGGCCACCCGGTCGAAAAGCGAATTCCTGGCCAACATGAGCCACGAGATCCGCACGCCGATGAACGCCATCATCGGCCTGGCGCACCTGGCCCGTCGCGACGCCTCACCGCAGCAGCTCAGCCAGCTCGACAAGCTGGGCGGCGCGGCCCGCCACCTGCTCGCCATCCTGAACGACATCCTTGATTTTTCCAAGATCGAGGCGGGCAAGCTGACGCTCTCCAGTCGCGACTTTGATGTCGATGACCTCCTGGACCAGGCCTGCCAGATGGTGTGCGACCGGGCGTTGGCCAAGGACATCGAGGTGGTGCAGCGCATCGACCCGACATTGCCGGCCTTTCTGCGCGGTGATGACCTGCGCCTCGGCCAGGTGCTGGTGAACCTGATCGGCAATGCCGTGAAGTTCACGGACCAGGGCCATGTGCGCGTCAACCTCAGCCGCCTGAGCGGGCCGCAGGGCGAGCCGCTGGTGCGCTTCGAGGTTCGTGACACGGGCATCGGCATGGATGAAGCGCAGCAGCTGCGCATCTTCCAGGCCTTCGAGCAGGCGGACACCTCTACCACTCGGCGCTTCGGTGGCACCGGCCTCGGGCTCACGATCAGCCGCCGGCTGGTGGGCCTGATGGGGGGCACGCTGAGGGTGGATAGCCGGGTGGGCCAGGGCAGCCGCTTCTGGTTCGACTTGCCGCTGGTGTCGGCCCAGGTGGCAGTGGCTGGGCGCCGCGCGATGACCCGCTTCGAGGGCACCCGCGCGCTGGTGGTGGACGACCTGGCCGATGCCCGCGAGGCCTTCGGCGAAATGCTGGAAATGCTGGGCTTGCGGGTGACGGTGACCGACAGCGGCAGCCAGGCCCTGCAATTGCTGGCCCGTGCCGAGGCCGAGGGCGACGCGTTCGAGGTGTGCGTGCTGGACTGGCGCATGCCGGTGATGGACGGGCTGGCCACGGCTCGGCAGATCCGCCGCATGTCGCTGGCCGTGCAGCCGGCCTTCCTGATGATCTCGGCCATGGGCGGCCAGGTGCCGCCCGAGGAAGTGGGCGAGATAGGCTTTGCAGGCGTGCTGGCCAAGCCGGTGTCACCGTCCCAGCTCCACGACGCCCTCATGCGGGCTCTGCGGCGCAGCGTGGCTGACCAGCCGGTGGTGCTGCCGAGCTGGACGCCTGACCCGCGGGCCCGCGTGCTGCTGGTGGAAGACAACCCGCTGAACCGCGAGGTGAGCGCCGAATTGCTGGAGGCGCTGGGCCTGGTGCCAGACCTGGCCGGCGACGGTGTGGAAGCCGTGGAGCTGGCCCGCCACAGCCACTACGACCTGATCCTGATGGACGTGCAGATGCCGACCATGGACGGCCTGGAAGCGACGCGGCAGGTGCGCAAGCTGCCCGGCCATGCGCACACGCCGATCGTGGCGATGACGGCCAATGCCTTCCAGGACGACCGCGACCGCTGCCGCGAGGCCGGAATGGACGACTTCGTTGCCAAGCCGGTAGACCCGATGGACCTGGAGGCGGCGCTGCGTCGCTGGCTGGGCAGCGACGTGACGGTGTCAGCCGGCGGGCAGGGCCGCGAGGCCGAGCCAACGGCCCGGCTGAACTTCCGCATCCCGGGCCTGGACCTGACCCGTGCGCTGGCGGCGATGCGCGGCAACGAGGCCTTGCTCAAGCGCCTGCTGCAGGTGTTCGTGGATCACCATGCCAGCGATGATCAACACCTGCTGCAAGCCGCCGAAGCCGGTCGGCTCGACCAGGTGGGGCACCTGCTGCACGGGCTCAAGGGTGCGCTCTCGACGCTGGGTGCTCAAGACCTGGTGACGCAGATCCTGGCGCTGGAGGCGGAACTGGCGCGCGGCGTGCCGCCCTCCGCCCAAGACCTGCAACGTGTGGCGAGCGATCTGTCGCGTTTGGTCAGCGACATTCGCAGCGCACCGCGTTGAGCTGCAGACGTAGCAGCTTTCAGGCGCTGCCCGTCTGGCGGCGCCACCAGCGCCATCCCAGCAGCACGCCCACGATGAGGGCGTACACCGTGACTTCGGCGAAGTCCTGCTTGCCGGATTTCATCCAGAGGAAGTGCAGCAAGGCCACCGGCGCGATCACGTAGGTGACCTTGTGCAGATCTTTCCAGGCACGGCCGCCCATGGCCCGGATGGCGGCATTGAAGGAGGTGAGGGCCAGCGGCAACATCGCCAGCCACGCTGCGGTGCCCACCAGGATGAACGGGCGCTTGATGACGTCCTTCACCAGCGCATCGATGTCCAGCCCCTGATCGAGCCAGGCGTAGGCCAGCCAGTGCAGGCAGCCGTAGAGGAAGGTGGCCACGCCGATGTTGCGGCGCAGGCGGATCAGGCCATGCCAGCCCGTCCACTGGCGCAGCGGCGTGATGGCCAGCGTCAGGCACAGGCCGCGCAGTGTCCAGTCGCCCAGGCTGCGGATCAGCGCCTCAGCGGGGTTGGCGCCGAGCGTGTTCTGCACGGCGCCCCACAGCAGGCCCAGCGCCGGCAAGGCCAGCAGCAGCCACAGCACGGGCTTGACCGCCGGACGCGCCAGCAGCCGGTTCACCAGCACGGCCTGCATCTCAGTAGAACTTCTTCAGGTCCATGCCGGCGTAGAGCTGGCCCACCTGGGCTTCGTAGCCGTTGAACATCAGGGTCGGGCGCTTCTTGGCGAACAGGCCGTCTTCGCCGATGCGGCGCTCGCTGGCCTGGCTCCAGCGCGGGTGGTCGACCTGCGGATTGACGTTGGAATAGAAGCCGTATTCCTGCACGTTGGCGCGTTCCCAGCTGCTGACAGGCTGCTTGTCGACGAAGCGGATCTTGACGATCGACTTCGCGCTCTTGAAACCGTACTTCCAGGGCGTCACCAGGCGCACCGGCGCGCCGTTCTGGTTGGGCATCACTTCGCCGTACAGGCCGAAGGCCAGCAGCGTCAGCGGGTGCATGGCTTCGTCCATGCGCAGGCCTTCCACATACGGCCAGTCAAGCACGCCGGAGCGCACACCGGGCATCTGCGCCTTGTCGGCCAGGGTCACGAACTGTACGAACTTCGCATTGCCGGTGGGCTCGACGCGCTTGATCAGCTCGGCCAGCGAGTAGCCGATCCACGGAATCACCATCGACCAGCCTTCGACACAGCGCATGCGGTAGATGCGCTCTTCCATCGGGCTGAGCTTGAGCAGGTCTTCGATGCCGAAGACGCCGGGCTTGCGCACCTCGCCTTCGACGGTCACCGTCCATGGACGGGTCTTGAGTGAGCCGGCGGTGCGGGCCGGGTCGGCCTTGTCGGTGCCAAATTCGTAGAAGTTGTTGTAACCGGTGACGTCGGCATAAGCGGTGGCCTTGTCCATCACCATCGCGCCGGCCACACCGCTCTTGATGCCGGGCAGCTTGGCCAGGCGACCGGGCGGCGTGACTTGCGCCATGGCGTCGCGGCTGGCCATGGCGGCCAGGCCGCTGCCGGCCAGCGCGGTGCGCTGCAACCATTCGCGGCGCCCGAGCCACAGCCCCTGCGGGGTGATTTCGGAGGCGACAGGGTGCTGGAAACCGCGGTCTTTGAGCAGGTGCAAGGTTGGCTTTCGACAAACGTGAGGTCAGTGCACAGTGGTCGTGCGAACAGGCTCAGACCTTACGCGCGGCAGCCAGTTCCGTGTCTTCACCGCCACCAAGACCCCTGATGGGTGCAGGGCAAGGCGGGCGCGCGTGCCTGGCGCACCCAAGTCGTCAGCGGGCCGGGGGCACTTTGCCTTCGGTCGCGGGCAGCATCTGCTGCATGTCCGTCTCGCTGAACAGGCTGAGCGATTGCAGCGAGCGGCGCTCACGAAAGCCCTTGCGCGAGAACAGCTTGGCCTGCGCCTCGGCCGGCAGATCGGTGATGTTGATCAGGTGCTTGCCGATGAGCGTGTCGATGACGTCTTCCAGCACCCGCACGAAGTCGGCGTCGAGCCGCGCGAAATGGGCCTGGTCGGCATCGGGCTGGTTCAGGAAGGCCCGCACTTCCGGATGGTGGTCCGGCAGCAGTTCCTGGGCGCCGTCTTCAGCCTGGCGGTGCAGGCTCAGCACGGCGCCGGTGGCATCACGGCGTACGTAGGGCATGGCGCAATGTACGACGCCGGGGCGCATCCTGAAAAGCACAACAGGCCGTGAAACGGCCTGTTGATGGTGGATGGGGCACAAGCCCGCGGGTCAGAGCTCGCCGTAGGAGTGCAGGCCCGACAGGAACATGTTGACGCCCAGGAAGGCGAAGGTGGTGATCACCAGGCCACCCAGTGCCCACCAGGCCGATGCCGCGCCGCGCAGGCCCTTCATCAGGCGCATGTGCAGCCACGCCGCGTAGTTCAGCCAGACGATCAGCGCCCAGGTTTCCTTCGGGTCCCAGCTCCAGTAACCGCCCCAGGCCTCGGCGGCCCAGAAGGCGCCCAGCACTGTTGCGATCGTGAAGAAGGCAAAGCCCACCGCGATGGCCTTGTACATCACGTCATCGAGCACCTCGTAGCTGGGCAGGCGCTCGGCGATGCGCACGCGCGCGGCCAGGATGCCGCCCACGATCAGCGCGCTGACGCCGGCATACACCACCCAGTAGGCGACCGAATTGCTCGCCGACTGGCGAAACACCAGCGGCTCGAAGCACAGCACCATGCCCAGGCCGAACAGCGGCGCGAGCTTCCAGATGCTGCCGGCGCTGGCGTGCAGCTTCACGAGGTAGGCGAAGGCCACCATGGCCGCCAGCGCGAAGGTGCCGTAACCGATGAAGTTCGCCGGCACATGAAGCTTCATCCACCAGCTTTGCAGGGCTGGCACCAGCGGCTGGATCTCTTGCGCTTCACGCGCCACGGTGTACCAGAGCAGGAAGCCGACGGCAGCACTCACTACCAGCATCACGAAGGCGCCCAGCGAGCGGATCTTGTAGTGCTGCTCGTAGTACAGGTAGAAGGTGGTGGTCAGCCAGCAGAACAGCACGAAGACTTCGTAGAGGTTGCTGACCGGGATGTGGCCGATGTCGGCGCCGATCTGGTGGCTCTCGAACCAGCGCACCATGGTGCCCGTCAACGCCATGAACACGGCGACCCAGGCCAGGCGCGAGCCCAGCTTCAGTGCGGTGGCGTCTTCATTGCCGGCCTTGGCGAAGAAGCCGATCCAGTAGAAGACGGTGCTCATGAAGAACAGCACGCTCATCCACAGGATGGCACTCTGGCTGGAGAGGAAATACTTCAGCAGGAAGACCTTCTCGCCCGCGGCCAGGTCAGCGCCGAAATCGTCCGGGGTGCGCAGGTACAGGTTGATCGCCAGCAGCGTTGCCGCTCCTACGGCCAGCCCCAGCACCCGCAAGGCGCCCCAGAACCAGCCCATGGCGATCAGGCTCGGCACGGCACCGATCAGGATGCCTTTTTCATAGCCGTCCATGGCGCCGCCGTAGCGCGAGAAGACATAGCCGGCTCCGCCCAGGATCAGGGCCGCGAACAGCCAGTCGAATGGCGTGCGGCCTGACAACAGGCCCGGGCGGCCCAGGGTCAGCGTGGTGGTGCTCATGGGTTTTCTCCGGTCGGGGTGCTGCCCGCCAGCAGTTGCTGGCGCAGCGTCTCAAATTGGGCGTCGAGGTCCAGGGTGCGGCGCGGCAGCGACATCGCCACCAGGGCGCGCGTGTGGCCGGGCTGTGCCGGGTCGTCGCTCAGCCACACCCACAGGCGCCGCTCGCGCACATAGAGCATGGCGAACACGCCGATGATCAGCAGCACGGCACCCAGGTACACCAGCGTCTTGCCGGGCGCACGGGCCACCTGGAACACGCTGGCCTGCACCTGGTTGAATTCAGCCAGTTGCAGCATCACCGGGGCGGGGTAGAAGAAGCTGTCGGACAAGGACATCACGGCCTGGGTCATGAAGGTCTCGGTGGATGGACCCACTTCGAGCGCTTTCAGGCCGGCTTGTTCCCGCGCCAGTTGATTCAGTTCGAACAAACTGCCGTTGAGGATGCGCAGCAGCACTTCCGACACCCGGGCGCGCTCGGCCTGCGGCACGGTGCTTTCGATGAACTGGCTGAAAGCCACCAGGCCACCCGTCGGGCCGGTGGTGTTCGGCGGCACTTCGTCGCCGGCGAACAGGGCCAGGGCGCGCTGGCCCGTCACGCGCAGCTGCTCCAGCATTTCCGGCTTGTCGGCCGGTGCGGCCATTGCGGCGTATTGGCGGGCGGCCTTGTTGCGCAGCTCGGGGTCGAGCAGGGCCTGGCGCAGGCGTTGCCAGCCGTCCACGCTGCCGCGCTCATCGGCAGGAATGCGCAGGTAGCGGAAGGGGTCGGCCGGGCTGTCGCGCACGCCGGCGAGGAACACCAGCTGGCCGTCCAGCATCAGCGGCGACATGTAGTTGTGGAACTCGCGCGCCTGGCCGCTGGCATCACGCAGCTTGTAGTTGATGGCCGGGCCGACGTTGCGCAGGGTCTTGGCCTTGTCGCCGCGTGCGCCGCTGCCCAGGTGCTTGTTCAGGGTGCCGCCGAGGTCGACCTTGCGGACATCCACGGCGTCACTCACCTCGCCGCCCATGTTCTCGACGTTGATGACCTTCAAGCTGGTCACCTCCAGCGTGAGTTGCTCGTTGCCGTTGCTCAGGCGGGTGTTGTCGCCAACACGGCTGTCGATGTCGAAAGCCTTGCCGCCGGCACGCATCGGCAGCGCCTGCAGCTTCACCTTCGAGCCGCCGTCGTCGAAGCTGCTCTGGTAGATCGCCACGCCTCGGTGGAAGACCGGCTCGTTGACCTTGACCGTGGCGGTCTTCGATTCGCCGTAGTCGTGGTCGTGGATCACGATCTCGCTGGCGAACAGCTTGGGCATGCCGGTGTCGTAGTAGTCGACCACGAACTTCTTCAACTCGATGTCGAAGGGCAGGTCTTGCAGCACCACGCCGTCGGGCATGGTCAGCACGGCGGTGCCGGAGCGCGCACCTTCGGGCACCAGCAGGTTGCCGCGGAAGGTCGGGTTGTTCACCGACAGGCGGTGCTCGGGCGCCACGTCACGGATGAAGCCGCCGCCGTCGAAGCTGGTCTTGCCCGCAAACCACATCTGGGCCTTGACGATCAGGTCGCCGTCGAACAGCCCGCCCAGGCAGATCAGCACGATGGCCGAGTGCGCCGCGATGTAGCCGAGCTTGTTGATGCGGCCGGCGCGGGCCGCCACCATCGTGCCGTCCTCACGCACCTCGGCTTTGGCTTTCCAGCCATGCTGGCCCAGCACGGCCGCCACCTGCGCCAGGGCGCCAGCGCGGTCGAGCGGCAGCACGCCGTCGCCCTTGTGGTGGAAGGCCTTGAGCGACTGCACCCGCACGCTTTCCTTGAAGGTCTTCAGGTCAGCGAGGATCTTCGGCGTGTTGCGGGCGATGCACAGGCTGGTGGAGATCACCAGGAAGGCGAGGATCAGCAGGAACCAGCCCGCGCTGTAGACGTTGTAGAGCTGGAACTTGCCGAAGACTTCCGCCCAGAACGGCCCGAACTGGTTGATGTAGTTGTTGTAGGGCTCGTTCTGCTTGACCAGGGTGCCGATGACCGAGGCGATGCAGATGATGCTCAGCATCGAGATCGCGAAGCGCATCGATGCGAGCAGGTCCAGGACGAGGCGCCAGGGGCGCAGCGGGAGGACAGTGGCGGAGCCGTTCACAGCAGACATCAGGTGATTATCCGGGCGCGGGCGCGCCAATGAAGAAGGGCCGGTCAAAGACCGGCCCCGGGTGTGTGCTTAAGGCGGGCATCAGGTGCCCACCCGTGCTGAATGGTTCAGCGCAGGCCGGCTGCGTAGTCGGAGACGGCCTTGATTTCCTTGTCGCTCATCTTCGCGGAGATGGTCATCATCTGGGCGTTGTTGGCGCGGGCGCCGGAGCGGAAATTGTTCAGCTGCGTCTCGACGTATTCAGCGTGCTGGCCGCCGATGCGCGGGTACTGGGCGGGCATGCCAGCGCCGTTCGGGCTGTGGCAGCCAGCGCAGGCCGGCACGTTCTTCTCGGCGATGCCGCCGCGCCAGATCTTTTCGCCCAGCAGGACGGTGTCCTTGTTCTTGGCGGCGCCCGGCTTGGCTTGCTTGCTGGCGTAGAAGGCGGCGACGTTCTTCATGTCGGCTTCAGACAGCGGTGCGGCCATGCCGTTCATCACGGCGTTGACGCGCTTGCCGGCCTTGAACTCGGCCAGTTGCTTGGCCAGGTACTCAGGGTGCTGGCCCTGCAGGATCGGGTTGGCGGGCGAACCGCGCGAGCCGTCTGCCGTGTGGCAGGCTGCGCAGACGTTGGTCGCGATTTCCTGGCCCTTGGCCAGGTCTGCCTTGGCCGGGGCCGCAGCGCCCTCATTGGCGAAGACGGGAGCCGCGATCAGGGCGGCGAGCACGAAAGACAGCGCGTTGGCAGCAGGGAACTTCATCTCGAAGGGCCTCGGGGTGTAATGTTCTTGTGGGTGATCCGGGAGATTCCCGGGCGACCTAACTCAAGGATTTTACAATGCTCCATGACCGAATCATCCAGACCCGGCGCTAACGCGCTGTCAGACAGTGCGAAAACTGCCCTTGGCTGGGCACATACCGCCCGTTTTCTGACCACCGCCAGCCAGTTGGTGCACCTGCCAGAGGGCGACCTCGGCGAGATCGCCTTCGTCGGCCGAAGCAACGCCGGCAAGTCCACCGCGATCAATACCCTGGCGCAGCGTAGGCAATTGGCATTCGCTTCCAAGACACCCGGCCGCACGCAGCACATCAACCTGTTCGCGATGGGTCCGAAGGACGCGCCCGACACCTACCTGGCCGACTTGCCCGGCTACGGTTTCGCCTCTGTGGAGCGCAGTGCGAAGCTGCGCTGGCAGAAGGTGATGGCCGACTATCTGGAGGTGCGTCGCAACCTGCACGGCGTGGTGCTGATGGTGGACAGCCGCCTGGGCTTCACCCCGCTCGACAAGCAGTTGCTGGAGTTCATCGCGCCCCGCGTGGGCACGGGTGAAGTCAAGCTGCTGGTGCTGCTGACCAAGGCCGACAAGCTCAACAAGCGCGAGCAGGCCGCGTCGCTGGCCAGCGCGCAGGAAGTGCTGGCTGACTTGGCAACGGACGCCTCGGACCTCGGCATGCTGTTGTTTTCCGGCCCCAAACAGGTGGGCGTGGCCGACCTGGCTGAAACGCTGTACGGCTGGACCCATGCGCACAACGCCGCGGCAGCGGCTGCCGTGGCCGCCGTGACAACGGGTGACGTTGCCGGTGATACAACGGCATCGCCTGCCGCAGCAGCGACCGACCTGCCGGCCGACCCCGCCGAGCCCCTGTCGCCAGTTTGACGGCCAGCATGGCGGCGCCACCGCATACTGCGGTGAGCCAAGGAGCCGCCATGCCACTGTCTTCCAGCCGCCATCTGCTGCCCTCGCAAGGGGTGCAGCTGCAATTGCACCAGTCGGGCGCGCCGGGTTCTCCGCGCGTCCTGCTGCTGCACGGATTCCCCGAGGCCGCGTTCATCTGGCAGCCGCTGATGACGGCGCTGGCCGATGAGGCCCATGTGCTGGCGCCCGACCAGCGCGGCTACGGCGCGTCCGATGCGCCAGACGGTGCGGCGGCCTACCGGGCCCGCACCCTGGTGGCGGACATCGCCGAGCTGATTGAAACAACGGGCGGCCCCGTCGACTTGCTGGTGGCCCACGACTGGGGTGGTGCGGTGGCCTGGAACCTGGCCGCGGCTTGCCCGCAGTTGCTGCGGCGCCTGCTCATCATCAATTCGCCGCACCCCGCGCTGTTCCTTCAGGCCCTGCGGGACGACCCGGCGCAGCAGGCCGCCAGCGCCTACATGAACATGCTGTGCGAGGCCGATGCCGCCACGCGTTTGTCAGCCGATGATTTCGCACCGATGTGGCAGTTCTTCGAGGCCATGAGCCCGGCTGCTTCAGGCGACGACGGCTGGCTGACGCCGGCGATGCGCGCGCAGTACCGGGCGGTATGGGCGCGCGGTCTCGATCCGCAGCTCAACTGGTACCGGGCATCGCCTTTGCGACCGCCCCTGGGTGTGACGGATGCGATCCATCAACTGAGCCTGCCCGCCAGCATGACGCATGTGCCCGTGCCTGTGCGGGTGCTGTGGGGCGAGGCCGATCGTGCACTGCCACCCAGCTTGCTGGACGGCCTGGCCGAGCATGTGCCCGACCTGCGCGTGACCCGTGTGCCCGACGCCAGCCACTGGCTGATCCACGAGCAGCCCGCGCTGGTGCTGGCTGCCGTGCGCGAGGAGCTCGCCGCGCTCAAGGCCGGCCGATGAACAGCGCGAGGCCGGTTTCGCCGCGAGGCGCCCAGGTCACGCCCAGGTACATCGGGCCGATGCCGGTATCTGCGCCCATGTAGAGGCTGCCGCCGGCGCGCAGGCCGTTCAGGGTGATGGCGCGGCGGTCAGCCCAGGCGTTGCCGGCCTCCAGCGTGGCGCCCACGAAGAAGCCGCGCGCAAAGACCGGTGGATCGGCCAGGCGGCGGTACCAGCCCACCCGGCCCAGCAGCACGGCGTTGCCGGTCAACTGGCCGCTTTGGTACCCCGACAGCTGCTGGAAGCCACCGAGCTGGTACTGGCCCCCCAAGGTGTCCTGGCTGGCGTCGGCGGCCTTGACCTGGCCATAGACGCTGAAGGTGTGGCGACCGACGCTGGTGACGGCCTGGCCCTCGAACTCCACCCGTGTCAGGTTCTCGGACACCACCTGGTGGCGGCGGCCGTATTGCAGTTCGCTGGTCACGCGGTAGCCCCGCTGCGGGAAGTTGGCGAAGTCGAGCTGGTCTACCACCATGCGGGCGCGCACGGCGGTTTCGCGCCACACGGCGGCACTTTGCGGGCCGGCGTAGTCGGCTGACAGGATCAGCGGGCTGGTGCGGCCGATGGCTTGCACCAGGCCCATGCGCAGCTCACCCAGGTTGCCCCAGGGCTGGCCGAGGTCAATGCCGACGCGGCTTTCGGTGCGGCGCACCTGGCCCAGCTCGGTGTCCGTCTCGTTGAGGAACAAGGTCTGGCGACGCCGCTGCGCCTGGGCATAGGTCGAGATGAACCAGTCGTCCGAGATGCCGAGCTTCCAGTTCAGCGGGTGATACAGCTCGGTGAAGATGGTCGGTACCTCGCCGATCTGGATGCGGTTGCGCCATTCGGTGCCAGCTGGCGTGAGCCAATGTCGGTTGTGGCTGATCTTCACGTTGAAGGCGCTGCGGGCGGAGAAGTCGGTGGACAGATCCAGCCCCACGCGCAGGTAATTCGGCCCCCAGGGCTTGTCCTCCAGCTCGAACTGCAGCGTCTCGCCTTCCGGCGCGCTGTAGAGGTGGTAATCGACCCGCAGGTAGTCGTTGCTCGCGGCCAGGTTGTAGGCGTCGCGTGCGGCCTTCTGTGAGTCAAAAGGCTGGCCGGGTTTGCTCAGCAACTGGACTTCGAAACGCGCCGGGTTGGTCAGCTCGGAGCCTTCAAACACCACCCGCTGGATGACAGGCGCAGCCGGCTCGTTCGGGCGGCGTGCCAGGCGCCAGCCGGCGTAGTCTTCCGGCGGCAGGGCCAACTCTGCAAGGCGGGAGATTTGCTGCAGGGCGTGGGCTTCGCCCAGGCTGATCAGATCACGGGTGCGTTCGAAATCGCCCGAGGTGAGCGTGCCGAGATCGGGCGCAATCAGGATGTCGGTCGGCAGCAGCGTCGCGAGGCTGCGCCGCACGTTCTGCTCCGTCAGGATGTTGATCATCTGGGCCGTCAGGCCGATCGCCGAATTCAGCGTGTCGCGACCCGCCAGCGGCGTGCCGATGTTGACCACGATCACGATGTGCGCGCCCATGGCCCGGGCCACGTCAATCGGCACGTTGTTCACCAGGCCGCCGTCACCCAGCACCCGGCCTTCGATTTCGGTGGACGGGAACACGCCCGGCACGCTCATGCTGGAGCGCAGCGACATGGCCAGATCACCATGGTCCATCACCACCGCCTCACCGCTTTCCATGTCGGTGGCCACGGCGCGGAAGGGAATGGGCAGGCGGTCGAACTGCTCGGTGGTGCGCACCGGCAGGGTGTAGCGGCGCAGCAGGGTTTCGAGACCCCGGCTGGAGACGGCGGCCTGCGGCGCACGGAACTCGCCGTCGCGGTAACCCATCTCGATCGCGCTGGCGATCTCGAAGTCTTCTTCCTTGCGGCGCTGCGACATCTGCTGGCGGTTCACCCGGGTGGCGAACAGCCGGTTCCAGTCGACCTTCAGCAGCTCACGCTCGATCTCGTCGGCGGGCATGCCGCTGGCGTACAGCCCGCCAATGATGGCGCCCATCGACGTGCCCGCGATCACGTCGATCGGCACATGCGCCGCCTCCAGCACCTTCAGCACGCCCACATGGGCCAGGCCGCGTGCACCACCGCCAGACAGCACCAGGCCGACCCGCGGGCGGGGCAGCGCCATGGGGACAGGGGTGCCGGTGGGTGGGGTGACCGACTGCGGCGTCGGCTTCGGCTCAGGGGTGTCGGGCGCGGTGGCTGCGCTTGCGCTGGGCAAGCTTGCGGCCAGGGCGCTGGCATCGGTGAGCAGGAGAGCCAGAGCGGCGAGCAGGCTGGAGAGGGCAAATCGCATGTGCGGATTGTGACGGCGGGCCATGACAAACGAAAAAAAAGGGAGCCCTTGCGGGCCCCCTTCGTGCTCAGTCGCAAAAAGCGCTGTGCAGGACTTACATGTCCATGCCCATGCCGCCCATGCCACCCATGCCGCCACCCGGCATGGCCGGAGCGTCATCCTTGGGGGACTCGGACACCATGCACTCGGTCGTCAGCATCAGCGACGACACCGAAGCGGCGTTCTGCAGGGCGGTGCGGGTGACCTTCGTCGGGTCCAGGATGCCCATGTCGATCATGTCGCCATAGGTGTCGTTGGCGGCGTTGAAGCCGTAGTTGCCCGAACCAGCCAGCACGGCATTGACCACCACGCTCGGCTCACCACCGGCGTTGTAGACGATTTCGCGCAGCGGAGCTTCGATGGCCTTCAGGACCAGCTTGATGCCGGCGTCCTGGTCGGCGTTGTCGCCCTTGATGGTGCCGGCAGCCTGGCGTGCACGCAGCAGAGCCACGCCACCACCAGCCACGATGCCTTCTTCAACGGCAGCACGGGTAGCGTGCAGCGCGTCTTCGACACGGGCCTTCTTTTCCTTCATTTCGACTTCGGTGGCAGCGCCGACCTTGATCACGGCCACGCCGCCAGCCAGCTTGGCCACGCGCTCTTGCAGCTTTTCGCGGTCGTAGTCGGAGGTGGCTTCCTCGATCTGGATGCGGATCTGCTTCACGCGGGCTTCGATGTCGGCAGCTTCACCAGCGCCATCGATGATGGTGGTGTTTTCCTTGCCCACTTCGACGCGCTTGGCCTGGCCCAGGTCAGCCAGCGTCACCTTCTCGAGGGACAGGCCGACTTCTTCAGCGATGACCTTGCCGCCCGTCAGGATGGCGATGTCTTCCAGCATGGCCTTGCGGCGATCGCCGAAGCCAGGGGCCTTCACGGCGACAACCTTCAGGATGCCGCGGATCGTGTTGACCACCAGGGTGGCCAGCGCTTCGCCGTCAACTTCTTCAGCGATGATCAGCAGCGGACGGCCAGCCTTGGCGACGGCTTCCAGCACCGGCAGCAGGTCACGGATGTTGCTGATCTTCTTGTCGAACAGCAGGACAAACGGGTTGTCCAGCAGGGCGACTTGCTTTTCAGGGTTGTTGATGAAGTACGGCGACAGGTAGCCGCGGTCGAACTGCATGCCTTCGACGACGTCGAGTTCGTTGTTCAGGCTCTTGCCGTCTTCAACGGTGATGACGCCTTCCTTGCCCACCTTGTCCATCGCGGATGCGATGATTTCGCCGATGGATTCGTCAGAGTTGGCCGAGATGGTGCCGACTTGAGCGATTTCCTTGGAGGTGGTGGTGGCCTTCGAAGCCTTCTTCAGCTCGACGATCAGGGCTTGCACAGCCTTGTCGATGCCGCGCTTCAGGTCCATCGGGTTCATGCCGGCGGCCACGTACTTCATGCCTTCGCGCACGATGGACTGAGCCAGCACGGTGGCGGTGGTGGTGCCGTCACCGGCGTTGTCGCTGGTCTTGGAAGCAACTTCCTTGACCATCTGCGCGCCCATGTTCTGGAGCTTGTCCTTCAGCTCGATTTCCTTGGCCACGGACACACCGTCCTTGGTCACGGTGGGGGCGCCGAACGAGCGCTCGAGCACCACGTTGCGACCCTTGGGGCCCAGGGTGACCTTGACCGCGTTGGCCAGGATGTTCACGCCTTCAACCATGCGAGCACGTGCTTCGCCGCCGAAGATGACGTCTTTTGCTGCCATGTTCAATTCTCCGAATTCAGTTCAATGAGGTGGGTGATGGGGGCAGATTACTTCTGCACCACGGCGAAGAGGTCTTCCTCGCGCATCACCAGCAGTTCTTCGCCGTCAACCTTGACGGATTGGCCGCTGTACTTGCCAAACAGCACGCGGTCGCCGACGGCCACGTTCAGGGCAACGAAGTCGCCCTTGTCGTTGCGCTTGCCCGGGCCGACGGCCAGGACTTCGCCCTGGTCCGGCTTCTCAGCGGCGTTGTCCGGGATGATGATGCCCAGGGCGGTCTTGGTTTCTTGTTCCAGGCGCTTGACGATCACGCGGTCGTGCAGAGGACGAAGTTTCATGGCATCTCCAGAAAATGTTGCGATGGGACTCAAGGTGGGCACCTGCACCGGAGTGCGGATGCCAGTTCACAACCGGCGGCTCGGAAAATCGGCTGAGGCCGGGCCCGAACGGTCGACAAGCTGCCGAACCGGTTGTTAGCACTCGGCTAACTTGAGTGCTAACAAGGATTATAGGGACGGTCGGCTGGCTTTCAAGGGGTCCACGGAGCGCGTCCGTGAAATGCCCCGCTCAGTCGTCGATGTCTTCGACGCTGGGCTTGGCTTCAACGCGGTAGGCCTCGCTGGCCCATGCGCCAAAGTCATGGCCCTGGCAGCGGGCGCTGCAAAAGGGCCGGTACTGGTTGCTGGCGCTGTAGAGCGTCATGGCGCCGCAACCTGGGCAGCGCACTTCGATCGCACGGCCTTCGGCCGGTTGTGACGGGGTGGTCATGGGACAGGGAAGGCGGAAAGGCGGGTGTTCAGATGGCCGCTGGCGCGATCGCTCAGGAGCACAGCGCCAGATCGAACGGGGTGTCGGAGCCGCAGGGGCGCAGGCGGCCTTCGGCATCAGCCTTCATCAGCCGCACGGTCACCATCAAGCGGTGGCCGGTGATTTCAGGCACCAGTTCCAGGGTTTCATCGATGCGCAGACGCAGCAGCTGGTAGGTGCGGCCCTGGGGCAGACTTTGCTGGTAATTGCCACCGGCGGCCAGCACCTTGTGCGGCACGCCGCTGTCACGCAGCAGGTTGAGCAGCACGCGCAGGGCTTCGGCCAACGGCCACAGCGTGGCGATCCAGCGGCCGAGGTCGTCCTGGCGGCGCCCTGCGGGCAGTTGTTGCCACGCGAAATACGCCGGCAGGTCGAACTCGCAGGTGCCGCCCGGGATGCTGATGCGGCTGCGTATGCTCATCAGCCAGTCGTTCGTGGTCAGCGTGTGGCCGGCCTTGCCGGAGAGCTGGTTCAGGCCGCTGAAGGCGTGGTCGATGCGCCCGATGACTTCATCGAGGGCCGCTTCGGAGATGTTCGGATTGCCGCGGTAACTCAGCAGCTGGGCCTTGTGGCGTTCCAGCTCCTTCAGCAGATCAGACTTCAGGTCAGCACGCGACGCCACGTCCATGATCTCGAAGATCGTGGCCAGCGCGAAGTGATGGTCTACCGCGTCTTCCCGGGGCGTCAGGGTCTGCAGGCGCTCGAACAGGTGCTCGAGGCGCAGCATCGTGCGGATGCCTTCGTTGAACGGGTATTCGTAGAGGACCAAGGTGGGCTTTCCTGGCAGGTGCAGCAACGATTGTTTCACACCCTTGCCGTGATTCAGTCAAATCGCGGCCAATTGGCCCAGACTTCGGCAACGGCACGCTTCAAATCCGGCAGCGACAGTTCCTCATTGCGGATCACGTCGTCGGCGATGGCCAGCCGCTGTGCCCGGGTGGCTTGTTGCGCCATCACCCGCTGCACTGCGTCTGCGGGCCAGCCGCTCCGGCTTTGAACCCGCTCGATCTGCCGCTCTTCGCTGCAATCCACCACGAGGATGCGATCAACGCGCTCGCGCCAGCCTTTGGACTCGGCCAGCAGCGGCACATCAAACACCACCACCTGACCGTGCCCGGCCAATGCGGCCCGGGCTTCGGTCTGTTCGCGGATCATCGGGTGCAAGATCGCTTCCAGGCGCTGCTTGGCAGCGGGGTCGTGGAAGACGATCTCTCGCATCCGGGGGCGGTCCAGCGCGCCGTCGGGTGTTTGCACCTCTGGTCCGAAGGCGGCCACGATGGCGGGCATCGCGGCTCCGCCCGGCAGGGTCAGTTCACGCGCGATGGCGTCCGTATCGACCAGGTGGGCGCCGAGCTCGACGAGCATGGCGGCGACGGTGGATTTGCCACTGCCGATGCCGCCGGTCAGCCCGATGCGCAGGTTCACTGCCCGATCCAGCCCAGCACCCGGGCGGTGCCCGCCAGCATCACCACCACCCCGCCACCGGCCAGGAACGGGCCGAAGGGCACATACCGGCCCTGGCGCAGACCGCCCGTGAGCTTGAGCCCGATGCCGACGATGGCACCCAGCACGGACGACATCAGCACGATTGGCAGGATGGCCTGCCAGCCCAGCCAGGCGCCGAGCGCGGCCAGCAACTTGAAGTCGCCGTACCCCATGCCTTCCTTGCCCGTGGCCAGCTTGAAGAACCAGTACACCGACCACAGCGACAGGTAGCCCACGACCGCGCCCCACAAGGCCGTGGACAGCGGCAGCGTCCAGCCCAGGCAGGCGGCCACGAGACCGGCCCACAGCAGCGGCAGCGTCAGGGAGTCGGGCAGCAGGGTGGTGTCCCAGTCGATGGCGGTGAGCGCCACCAGCACCGCCAGCACGCCGCACCAGGCCAGCGTGACAGGCTCGGGGCCGAACCGCCAGGCGGCGGCGGCGAACAGACCGGACGTCAGCAATTCGATGAAGGGGTAGCGCGCCGAAATGCGCGTCTTGCAGGCCGAGCAGCGCCCGCGCAGCCAGAGCCAGCTCAGCACCGGCACGTTTTCATACCAGCGGATGCGGTGGCCGCAGGACGGGCAGGTGGATGCCGGCTTGGACAGCGTCATCGGCCCCAGCGCCTCCAGTTCGGCCTGGACCTGGGTGGCCGTGGCCGCCAGCGGCTTGGGTGCGGCCTTGCCGAAGGTGCGTTGCCAGGAGTCGGCGTCGCCGATCTGCAGGCCGGCATCAGCCCACCACTGCCGCTCCATCATGCGCGGCAGGCGGTGGATCACCACATTCAGAAAGCTGCCGACACACAGGCCGAACAACGCCATCACGACGGGGGACAACCACACCGCCAACATCTCGGGAGCAAACATCAGCTGAACTCAGACCACAGCGCCGAGCTTGAAGATAGGCAGGTACATCGCGACAACGATGCCGCCGATCAAGGTGCCCAGGAAGACGATGATGACCGGCTCCAGCAGGCTGGACAGGCCCTTCACGGCCTCATCCACTTCTTCCTCGAAGAACTCGGCCGCGCGGGCCAGCATGTCGTCAAGCGCACCCGATTCTTCACCGATGGCGGCCATCTGCAACACCATGTTCGGGAACACGCCGGTGGTGCTCATGGCGGCAGTCAGCGCCGTGCCCGACGCCACGTCGCGCTGGATCTGCTCGGTGGCTGCGGCATACACCGCATTGCCGGCGGTGCCGCCGACCGAATCAAGCGCCTCCACCAGCGGCACACCGGCCGCGAACATGGTGGACAGCGTGCGCGTCCAGCGGGCGATGACGGCCTTGCGGATCAGGTCGCCGAAGATCGGCATGCGCAGGAACAACCGGTCCATCGCGACCTGCATCTTTTCGGAGCGCTTCCAGGTCTGCAGGAACATGTAGCCGCCGCCGAAGATGGCGCCGAAGATGGCCCACCAGTAGGCGACGAAGACCTTGCTCATCGCGATCACGAACAGCGTGGGGGCCGGCAGTTCGGCGCCGAAGCCCTTGAACACCGACTCGAACGACGGGATCACGAAGATCATGATGATCGTCACGACGATGAAGGCCACCACCAGCACCGAGATCGGGTAGATCAAGGCCGACTTGACCTTCTGCTTGATGGCAAGCGTCTTCTCCTGGTAGAGCGCCAGGCGGGCCAGCAGCTCTTCCAGAATACCCCCGGCCTCACCGGCTTCCACCAGATTGCAATACAGCGAATCGAAGTACAGCGGGTGACGGCGGAACGCCGAGGACAAGTTCGTGCCGGTCTCCACGTCGCCGCGAATTTCGAGCAGCAGGCGTGTCAGGCGCGGGTTCGTGCTGCCGCGGGCCACGATGTCAAAGGCCTGCAGCAGGGGCACGCCAGCCTTCATCATCGTCGACAGCTGACGCGTGAAGATGGCGATGTCCTTGGCGCCGATCGAGCGGCCGCCACTGACGCGGCGCTTCTTGATCTTGTTGACCAGGATGCCCTGGCGACGCAGGCTGGCGCTGACAGCGGCCTCACCACCAGCACGCAGCTCACCGCGAACGATCTTGCCGTTGCGGTCTTTGCCTTCCCATTCGAAGGTTGCTTCCTTGATGTTCTTCGCCGCTGCTGTTGCCATTGCGTCTCCGGTCGGTACCGGGGGTGAGGTTCAATTGAGGTGCGCTGGTGGGCGCGCTTTATTCGTTCGTCGCCGCGATCACTTCTTCAAGTGTCGTCGAGCCCTGCTTGACCTTGACGAGCCCGGACTGGCGCAAGTCACGCACGCCCTCCACGTGGGCTTGTCGGGCGATGTCGGACACCGTGCCGTTGTTCAGGATCAGGCGCTGCATGGCTTCGGTGATCGGCATGGCCTGGTAGATGCCCACGCGACCGCGGTAGCCGTTGTTGCACGCGGTGCAGCCGACCGGCTTGTAGGGCTGCCAGTTGCCGTCAAGGTCTTCTTCCGTGAAGCCAGCCTTGCGCAAGGCCTCCAGCGGGTATTCGGTCGGTTGCTTGCAGCTCTCGCACAGGCGCCGAACCAGACGCTGCGCCGTGATCAGCAGCACGCTGGCCGCGATGTTGAACGGCGCCACGCCCATGTTCAGCAGGCGGTTCAGGGTGGACGGTGCGTCGTTCGTGTGCAGGGTCGAGAGCACCAGGTGGCCCGTCTGGGCGGCCTTGATGGCGATGTCGGCGGTTTCCAGGTCGCGGATTTCGCCGACCATGATGATGTCCGGATCCTGACGCAGGAACGACTTCAGGGCTGCCGAGAAATTCAGGCCCGCCTTGTCATTCACGTTGACCTGGTTGATGCCCGGCAAGTTGATTTCCGCCGGGTCTTCCACGGTGGAAATGTTGACGCCAGGCTGGTTCAGGATGTTCAGGCAGGTGTAAAGCGACACCGTCTTGCCGCTACCCGTGGGGCCGGTGACCAGCACCATGCCGTAGGGGCGGTTCACCGCATGCAGCAGGCGTGCCTTCTCCTCGGGCTCGTAGCCCAGCGCCTCGATGCCCAGCTTGGCGCTGGACGAGTCGAGGATACGGATCACGATCTTCTCGCCGAACAGCGTGGGCAGCGTGCTGACCCGGAAGTCGATCGACTTGGTGCCGAAGCGCAGCTTCATTCGGCCGTCTTGCGGCACCCGTTTTTCAGCGATGTCGAGGCGCGAGATGACCTTGATGCGCGAGGCCAGCTTGTCCTTGATGGCGATGGGCGGCTGCGTGATCTCGCGCAGTTCGCCGTCGACCCGGAAGCGCACGCGGTAGTTGAATTCGTAGGGCTCGAAGTGCAAGTCAGACGCGCGCATGTTGATCGCGTCCACCAGCATCTTCTGGAGGAAGCGCACCACGGGCGCGTCTTCCACGTCGCTGGTCACTTCCTGGGTAGGCGCGGCCGCGGCGGGGTCGTCTTCAGAGACGTCAAAGTCGAAATCGGTGGTGGCCAGCGCGTCGAGTGCCTGCGTCGTCGTCGTCGTCTGCTCATCGATCAGGCGCTTGAGCTTGTCGAACTCCACCACCACCCACTCGGGCGCCAGCTGGGTGGCGAACTTGATGCGCTCGCCGGCTTCCTGGTCGGTGGGGTCAGCGCAAGCCAGGAACAGCCGGCTGCCGCGACGGCCCAGGGGCATGACCTGGTATTGCGCAATGAGCTTGTTGTCGATGGCCGACTTGGGCAGGCGTGTGGCATCAACGGCGTCCAGGTCCAGCAGCGGCACGGAGAGTGCCTGGGACAAGGTGTGCGCCAACGCATTGGGCGTCATGCTGCCCGAGGCCATCAATTCGGAGACGAAGCTGACCTTCTTGTCCCGAGCGCTGTTCGCCAGTGTCTCGGCCAGTTTGGCGTTCAGTTTTCCGCCATGCACCAAGACCCGGGCCACGCCGGACAAGGCAGCAGAAGAAGCATCAATGATGGTGTCCACGGAGAAACGCTTGAAAAAGACGCAATCAGCCCACGATCATTCATCATCGCTGAAGCGGGGAAGGCTGTAAACCGACGGGCGCCGCGGGATCGTTTCACTGCAACACCGCTGTGACAACATGTTCGCGCAGCCTGGGGGGCGCGTTGTCCAGCTGGGGCCGTGCAGGTGCGGCAGCACCGGTGGCAAGTGGTTGCGCAGAGCGGGGCGATGTTGCCGAAGACGCAAGTTGCGCCGCACAAATGAAAAATCCGGAACACCGTTGCGCGAAGCAGATGTTCCGGATCTCATGTCTGGTCGGGGTGAGAGGATTCGAACCTCCGGCCTCTACGTCCCGAACGTAGCGCTCTACCAGGCTAAGCTACACCCCGTGGTGTTGATCTGAGGAGCCGAGCTTCTTAAGAAGAACGCCCCACCGACCGAGCACAGAATTCTAGCAGAGCTTTTCGCGATTCCGAGTCGGGCAGCGAAGAAAGGCATTCTGCTGCGACGGCGGCTTCTTTTCGGGCGGCTTCCCGCGTGGCGTCGAGGGCGCCCGTGCGGCGCACGATGCTGATGATGTCGGGCAATCGCGCTTCCTCGCCGTGCTCGATGGCGTGGCGGATCAGCTGGCGCTCTTCCTCGGTGCCGCGGGCCATGGCCACCAGCAGCGGCAGGGTCGGCTTGCCTTCGCGCAGGTCGTCGCCCACGTTCTTGCCCAGCGCTTCGGTGTTGCCCTCGTAATCCAGCAGGTCATCGATCAGCTGGAAGGCTGTGCCCAGCGCGCGGCCGTAGCCGGCGCAGCGCTCTTCGACTTCCGGCGATGCGTCCGCCAGCACGGCACCCAGGCGCGCGCTGGCTTCAAACAGCTTGGCAGTCTTGTAGCGAATCACGCGCAGGTAGTCATCGATGCTGATGTCCGGGTCGTGCATGTTCATCAGCTGCAGCACTTCGCCTTCGGCAATCACGTTGGTGGCGTCGGCCAGCACGTCGAGCACGCGCATGCGGTCGACCGTCACCATCATCTGGAACGCGCGTGAATAGAGGAAGTCGCCCACCAGCACGCTGGCGGCATTGCCGAACATCGCATTGGCCGTGGCACGGCCGCGGCGCAGCGAGGACTCGTCCACCACGTCGTCGTGGAGCAGCGTGGCGGTGTGGATGAATTCAACCGTGGCCGCCAGCGTGTGATGGTGCGTGCCCGTGTAGCCCAGGGCCTTGGCAAACAGCACGACCAGCCGGGGGCGGATGCGTTTGCCGCCTGCGGTCACGATGTAGTGACCGATCTGCTCAACCAGCGCAACGTCAGAGCTCAGGCGCTCGCGGATGACCGCGTCGACGCACTGCATGTCCGCCTGCATCGGGTCGATCGATCGGGCATCTGCGGCCTCTGGCGTTGTTGTGGTGATCGTTGGCACGGTGCAGCGTTTCGGGTGACGGCAAAACAATGATTATAGGAATGTGTCACGAACCGCGTCGGCGGGTCAGATCCCGTGTGGCGGGCGGGGTGCTGCATTTGCGGGCACATTGTGCTAAGATCGAGGGCTTCGCTTCGGAATGGTCCGGGCGATACGCACGTGCGGCTGCATGTTGCGGGGCTGGGCTGAGTGGGGAAAACCCGTGCAGTTCGGCGCCTGGGCAGCAAGCCGCAGGTGGAACTTGAGCAAAGGGCACATATGTACGCGGTCGTAAAAACCGGTGGCAAGCAATATAAGGTTGCAGCCGGCGAAAAGATCAAGGTAGAACAGATTGCTGCGGACGTTGGCCAGGAAATCGTGATCGATCAAGTGTTGGCCGTCGGTAGCGGCGCTGACCTGAAAGTCGGTTCTCCCCTGGTGAGCGGTGCAAGCGTGACGGCAGTGGTGGTGGCGCATGGTCGCCACGACAAGGTTCGCATCTTCAAGATGCGTCGCCGCAAGCACTACCAGAAGCATGGCGGTCATCGCCAGCACTACACCGAGCTGCAAATCAGCGCGGTCAACGGCTGAAGCCACAGCATTCCAAGGAGTTCTGAACCATGGCACAGAAAAAAGGCGGCGGTTCCACCCGGAACGGCCGCGACTCTCAACCGAAGATGCTGGGCGTCAAGGCGTTCGGCGGCCAAGTCATCCCGGCTGGCTCGGTCATCGTTCGTCAACGTGGCACCAAGTTCCACGCTGGCAACAATGTCGGCATGGGCCGTGACCACACGCTGTTCGCGTTGGTCGATGGCACCGTGTCGTTCGCCGTCAAGGGCGAGCTGAACCGCCACACCGTCAACGTGACTCCGCTGTAATACAGCGGCATCCGTCCGACGCAAAGCCCCGGCTCGCCGGGGCTTTTTGCCTTTTTGCGGGTGTTCGCGCTCCGCGACTCCTTTCGTTACCATCCGACCATCATGAAATTCGTTGACGAAGCCACCATCGACATCGCAGCCGGCAACGGTGGCGCCGGCTGCGCGAGCTTCCGGCGCGAAAAATTCATCCCCTTCGGTGGGCCGGACGGCGGCAACGGGGGCAAGGGCGGCAGCGTGTTTGCTGTTGCAGACCGCAATCTCAACACCCTGATCGACTACCGCTATGCGCGCCGCCACGAGGCCCGCAATGGCGAGTCCGGCCGCGGCGCAGACTGCTTCGGCGCTGCGGCTGACGACGTCATCCTGCGGATGCCGGTCGGCACGATCATCACTGACACCGAAACCGGCCGCGTGCTGGCCGAGCTGATCGAGCCGGATGTGCCAGTGCTGCTCGCCAAGGGCGGCGACGGCGGTTTCGGCAATCTGCACTACAAGAGCAGCACCAACCGCGCGCCGCGCCAGCACACGCCGGGCTGGCCGGGCGAAGGCTACAAGGTCAAGCTGGAGTTGCGCGTGCTCGCTGACGTGGGCCTGCTGGGCATGCCGAACGCCGGCAAGTCGACGCTGATCACGGCCATCTCGAACGCCAAGCCGAAGATCGCTGACTACCCGTTCACCACGCTGCACCCGAACCTGGGTGTCGTGCGCGTCGGCCCGGAGAAGAGCTTCGTGGTCGCCGACATCCCGGGCCTGATCGAAGGCGCCTCGGAAGGCGCCGGCCTCGGGCATCTGTTCCTGCGCCACCTGCAGCGCACCCGCTTGCTGCTGCATGTGGTTGACCTCGCTCCGTTCGACGACACCGTCGATCCGGTGCAGCAGGCCAAGGCCATCGTGGAAGAGCTGCGCAAGTACGACGAAAGCCTGCACGCCAAGACGCGCTGGCTGGTGCTGAACAAGCTCGACATGGTGCCGGAGGACGAGCGCGCCAAGCGCGTGAAGGACTTCGTCAAGCGCTACAAGTGGAAGGGCCCGGTCTTCGAGATCTCGGCCCTGGCCCGTGAAGGCCTGCAGCCACTGCTGCACGCCATCTGGGACCACGTGGCCGCCGAGCAGCGCGAGCCTGAGCCCGAGTACGACCCGCGTTTCGACGAACCGGCTCCTGACGACCAACAAGCCTGAGATCGCCCGATGAGCGACGTTCTGAAAAACGCCCGGCGCATCGTCGTCAAGGTCGGTTCCAGCCTCGTCACCAATGAGGGCCGCGGCGTGGACGCCGAAGCCATCGGCACCTGGTGCCGGCAGCTGGCTGCCCTTGCGCGTGAAGGCCGTGAGGTGGTGATGGTGTCCAGCGGCGCCATCGCCGAAGGCATGAAGCGCCTGGGCTGGACCACCCGTCCGACCGAACTGCCGGAGCTGCAGGCCGCTGCTGCCGTCGGCCAGATGGGCCTGGCGCAGATGTACGAGACCAAGCTCTCGGAGCACGGTATCGGCAGCGCGCAAGTGCTGCTGACCCACGCCGACCTGGCTGACCGGGAGCGTTACCTCAATGCGCGATCAACCCTGCTCACCCTGCTTGGATTGAAGGTCATTCCCGTCATCAACGAGAACGACACCGTCGTCAACGACGAAATCAAGTTCGGTGACAACGACACGCTGGGTGCCCTCGTGGCCAATCTGGTCGATGCAGACGCCCTGGTCATCCTGACGGATCAGCGCGGTTTGTATTCAGCCGATCCGCGCAAGGACCCGCAGGCGCGTTTCATCGACGTCGCCGAAGCGGGTGACCCGGCCCTGGAATTGATGGCCGGCGGCGCGGGCTCCAGCCTTGGCCGCGGCGGCATGCTGACGAAGATTCTGGCCGCCAAGCGCGCGGCCGGCAGCGGTGCCTCCACCATCATCGCCTGGGGGCGTGAGCCGGATGTGCTGCTGCGCCTGACCGCTGGCGAAGCCATCGGCACGGCCCTGGTGGCCGGCTTGCCGAAGCTGGCGGCCCGCAAACAGTGGATGGCTGACCATCTGCAGCTGCGCGGTGCCGTCACGGTTGATGACGGCGCAGTCATCAAGCTGCGCGACGAAGGCAAGAGCCTGCTGCCGATCGGCGTGCTGGAGGTGGAAGGTGAATTCCACCGCGGCGATGTCATCGCCGTGCGCAATGGTGCGGGGGCCGAAGTGGCGCGTGGCCTGGCGAACTACTCCAGCGCCGAGGCGCGCCTGATTGCCCGCAAGCCGTCGTCGCAGATCGGCGGCCTGCTGGGCTACGCGAACGAGCCCGAACTCATCCACCGCGACAACATGGTGCTGGGCTGAGCGCCCTGGCCCCTGGGCCAAAGGCCTCAGCCGGCGGCCAGGTCGGGGGGCGTCTCGTGGTGCAGGTCGGCCAGTTCGCTGTCGCTCATGCCGGCACCAAAATCACTGGCCCCGGCATGTTCGTGCTCATGGTCCCGGCCGTGTGAACGCATGCCGCCGCGCAGATAGCGGTTGTGGTGGTTCACCTTGGGCAGGTAGCGTGCGAGCTCGGTCAGCGCCATTTGATAGACGTCGCGCTTGAACTCGATCACGACGTCCAGCGGCACCCAGTATTCGTTCCAGCGCCAGGCGTCGAACTCGGGGTGGTTGGTGGCGCGCAGGTTCATGTCGCTGTCGCGCCCGGTCAGGCGCAGCAGGAACCAGATCTGCTTCTGGCCCTTGTAGTGGCCACGGGCATCCTTGCGGATGAAGTGATCGGGCACGTTGTAGCGCAGCCAGTCGCGTGTGCGGGCCAGGATCTGGACGTGGTCGGGGTAGAGCCCGACCTCTTCGTGCAACTCGCGGAACATCGCCTGCTCGGGCGACTCGCCGTATTTGATGCCCCCTTGCGGGAACTGCCAGGAATGGGTGCGCAAGCGCTTGCCCCAAAAAACCTGGTTGCGGGCGTTGAGCAGGATGATGCCGACGTTAGGCCTGTAGCCTTCCCGGTCGAGCATAATCGAACCCCAATTTTTGAACTGATTTCAATATAGCACCGGCGGGCCTGCGGGCACATGCCTCGCTTACCCCAAGCCTGCCAGGTGCACACACGGACCGCCCATGAAAGCCACCCAGTTCTTCATCTCCACGCTCAAGGAAGCGCCCGCCGACGCCGAGGTGGTCAGCCACCAGTTGATGATGCGTGCCGGCATGATCAAACGGCTTGGCGCAGGCATCTACAACTACATGCCGATGGGCCTGCGCGTGATCCGCAAGGTCGAGCGCATCATCCGTGAGGAGATGGAACGGGCGGGCGCGGTCGAGCTGCTGATGCCCGTGGTGCAGCCGGCGGAACTCTGGCAAGAGACGGGCCGCTTCGAGAAGATGGGCCCAGAGCTGATGCGCGTGAAGGACCGCCATGACCGCGACTACATCATTCAGCCCACCTCTGAAGAAGTGGTGACGGACATCGCCCGCCAGGAACTGCGCAGCTACAAGCAGCTGCCCAAGAATTTCTATCACATCCAGACGAAGTTCCGCGACGAGCGCCGCCCCCGCTTCGGCGTGATGCGCGGCCGCGAGTTCACGATGAAGGACGCTTACTCCTTCGACCGTGACGAGGCCGGCGCCACCAAGAGCTACGAGTCGATGTTTGCCGCCTACAAGCGCATCTTTGATCGCTTCGGTCTGGCCTACCGCGCAGTGGCCGCCGATACCGGCGCCATCGGCGGTGATCTCTCGCATGAGTTCCAGGTGATCGCCGACACCGGCGAAGACGCCATCGTCTACTGCCCGACCAGCGACTACGCCGCCAACATCGAACTGGCTGAAGGAGTGGCCTTGCTGCCCGCACGCGCCGCTGCAGCGAATGCCCTGGTGCGCACGCCCACGCCGGGCAAGAGCACCTGCGCCGACGTGGCGCAGTTCCTGGGCTTGCCACTGACGCAGACCGTGAAGTCGCTGGTGCTGGCCACCGACGAGCTGGACGACAAGGGCGACATCGCCAAGTCCACGATCTGGCTGCTGCTGCTGCGCGGCGACCACGACATGAACGAAGTCAAGGCTGGCAAGGTCGAAGGTCTAAGGGGCGGCTTCCGTTTTGCCACCGTCTCCGAAATCGAAGACCATTTCGGCACGAAGCCTGGCTACCTGGGCCCGATCGGCCTGAAGAAGCCGGTGAAGATCGTGGCTGACCGCACCGTGGCGCTGATGAGCGACTGGGTCTGCGGCGGCAACGAGGCCGACGTCCACATCACCGGTGTGAACTGGGGCCGTGACCTGCCTGAGCCTGACGCCGTGGCCGACCTGCGCAATGTGGTTGAGGGCGATCCGTCGCCCGACGGCAAGGGCGTGCTGGCCATCCAGCGCGGCATCGAGGTGGGCCATGTGTTCTACCTCGGCACCAAATACTCCAAGGCGATGAACGCCACCTTCCTCGATGAGACCGGCAAGCCGAAGCTCATGGAGATGGGTTGCTACGGCATCGGCGTCACCCGCATCCTGGGTGCAGCGATCGAGCAGAACCACGACGGCCGCGGCATCATCTGGCCTGTGTCCATCGCCCCGTTCGAGGCCGTGCTGTGCCCGATCGGTTATGACCGCTCGGAAGAGGTGAAGACGGCGGCCGACCAGCTCTATGCCGAGCTGAAGGCGGCTGGCGTCGACGTGCTGCTGGACGACCGGGGCGAGCGCCCCGGTGCGATGTTCGCCGACTGGGAACTGGTAGGCGTGCCGCAGCGCGTGGTCATCTCCGACCGCGGCCTGAAGGAAGGGCTGCTGGAGGTGCAAGGCCGCCGTGACGCTGAAGCCGCCAAGATCGCGACCACGGACGTGGTGGCCAGCGTGCTGGCCCGGCTCGGCCGATGAGCCGCCAAGGCGACGACCACGGCGTGGATCGTCGCAAGGTGCTGGGCGGGGCGGCAGCGGCGCTGCTGGCCCCCTGGGCACCACTTGCGCAGGCCGGCCGGCAGGCCGAGGAGCCGCTGGCGGATGCCGTGCGCACCATCCTGTCTGCTGCCATCGCCAACCCGGCGCCGCCCAAGCCGGTGTTCTTGAACATGGACGACCGGCTGGCCTACTTGCGCTGGCAGGGTGCGATGAGCGAGCGCCTCAAGCGCCGCAAGTCAGAGTTGCAGACGCGGCTCGAGTTTCTCGACACCCTCTGGTACGAGAGCAAGCGGGCCGGTCTGGAGCCCGCGCTGGTGCTGGGGCTGGTGCAGGCGGAAAGCGGTTTCCGCAAATACGCCATCAGCTCGGCCGGTGCGCGCGGCTACATGCAGGTGATGCCGTTCTGGGCGCGCCTGATCGGCAATGGCGATCCGGCATCGCTGTTCCACATGCAGACCAACCTGCGCTTCGGCTGCGTGATCCTGCGCCACTACCTCGACCGCGAACAGGGTGACCTGTTCCTCGCCCTGGGGCGCTACAACGGCAGCCGCGGCAAGTCCGAGTATCCGGACATGGTGTTTGGCGCCCGGCGCCAGTGGCTGGCCTGAGGCGGCTGCCTCAGAGCCCAGTCCAGCGCTTCGGGCTGCCCCGGCCCACGTTGAGCAGTTCGATCACGCGCTCGACCGTGTCGTCCACCAGCTCGTCGATGGTCTGCGGGCGGTGGTAGAACGCCGGCAGCGGCGGGAAGATGATGCCGCCCATCTCGGTCACGGCCGTCATGTTGCGCAGGTGGGCCAGGTTGAAGGGCGTCTCTCGCACCATCAACAGCAGGCGCCGACGCTCCTTCAAGGTCACGTCGGCCGCACGGGTCAGCAGGTTGTCGCCGAAGCCATGGGCGATGGCGGCGAGCGTCTTCATCGTGCACGGCGCAATCACCATCGCATCGGTCGGGTGGCTGCCGCTGGCAATGCAGGCGCCGATGTCACCCAGCGGGTGGCATTCATCGGCCATCGCTTCGAGGTCGGGCCGGCTCAGGCCGAGTTCGTGGTGCGCGTTCAGCACCCCAGCCGGTGTGACCACCAGGTGGGTGTGCGCGCCCAGCGCCTTGAGACGCTGCAGCAGCCGCACGCCGTAGATGGCGCCGGAGGCACCCGTCAGGCCGACGACGACGCGGGGCGCTGATGCCTCCATGCCGGGGTCAGCCTGCCAGCACTTCTTGCAGCTCGCCGGCCTGGTACATCTCCATCATGATGTCCGAGCCACCGACAAATTCGCCGTTGACGTAGAGCTGCGGGATGGTCGGCCAGTTGGCGTATTCCTTGATGCCCTGGCGCACTTCCTCGTCCGCCAGCACGTTGACGGTGGTGATGTCCTGCGCGCCGCAGGCCTTCAGGATCTGGATGGCACGGCCGGAGAAGCCGCACTGCGGAAACTGGGCAGTGCCCTTCATGAACAGGACAACCTTGTTGCCCTTGACGATCTCGTCGATGCGCTGCTGAACGTCGCTCATGGCGTGTCTTTCATTCGAATTGGGAGCAGCTCGTGCTGCGATGCCGGGTTTATACGGCAAAGCACAGCCGGCTTGCAGGTGTGGCCAGACAAGCCCCGACGCGGCGGGGCGGTAATCGGCGTCTATTGTCCCAGAGCGCGAGGCGCGCCGTCAGAAGCTGTACGACAAGTTCAGCTGGAACACCGGCGACAGCTGCATCGAGCGCAGCGTGAGGTCGAGGCTGTCACTGCCGCTCAGCAGCCGCCCGAGGCTCGCGCCGCCCGGCCGCTGGGCCAGCACACCCACATCGGCGCTGATGCCCAGACCCAGCTTGCGCCACCAGGTGCTGTAGCCCAGACCGAGGTAGGGCATGGCGGTGGCCGCCTGTTCACTGTTGTCGATCAGTGCGGCTGATTGGCCCGCGCTGATGTTCCAGGCTTCAGGGCCGATGGCGGCGGCAGAACCCAGCGCCACGGTCTTCGGACCCAGCCACAGCGCGGTGGTGGCCCGCAGACCGCCGCCATCGCCCAGGGGCGCGAGGTTGAAGTAGCGGTCGCTGCTGAGCCGGAGTGCGGCGCGTGCAGCGGGGGGCGTGAGGTTCGGGCGGGTGCTGTCGAGCGGCAGGGTCGAGGTGACGCTCAGCCGGGCCTGCCAGGTCGACCAAGCCGGGTTGGCGTTGTCCCAGCGCAAGCCTTGGCCGCCATCAGCGGCAGTGGCCGCCAAAGGCAGCAGCGTGGCGAGGACAGTTGCAAGCAGCACGATGCGCATAACACCTCCCGGAAGTCGGCCATCGAGACCTGCGTTGGGCACGCGGGCCAGTCGATGATTCATCGTAACGCGTCGGCCGGCTTCTGTGGGCCATCAAACAGTGGCGGAAAGCCCCTGTTTGTTTTGTTTACAGCTGCGCGCCGATGTTGGTCTTTTGGCCACCAGTGCAGCGGGCGCGGCCCGCCAGGTCCAGTTGCAGGCGCACGTTGTGCAGGCCGGCGGCGCGCAGCAAGGCTGGCACGCTGTCGCCCTGGTCGTAGCCATGCTCCAGCAGCAGCCAGCCGCCTGCGGCCAGCCAGGTGTCGCAGCCAGCCACGATCTCGCGGTACGCGGCCAGGCCGTCGCCCTCGGGCGTGAGCGCCATGCGCGGCTCGTGCGCCAGATCGGCCAGGTGCGGGTCGTCGCCCGGGATGTAGGGCGGGTTCGACAGCACCAGGTCGAACTGATCGCCCGCCACGCCTTGCCACCAGTGGCTGTGCAGCCAGTGCACGGCCAAGCCCAGTTGCTCGCCATTGCCGCGTGCCACCGCCAGGGCCTCCGGGCTGGCGTCGAGTGCATGCACCACGGCCCGCGGACACGCCTGCTTCACGGCCAATGCGATGGCGCCGCTGCCCGTGCCCAGGTCGATCACCCGGGGTGCGGGAAGATGTGCCAGCGCGCCGTTCAAGGTGTCCAGCGCCCAGTCGACCAGCACCTCCGTATCCGGCCGGGGCACCAGCACGGCAGGAGATACCTGCAGCGTCAGGCCGTGAAAGTCCTGCTGACCGAGCAGGTAGGCCAGCGGCTCACCGCCTGCCAGGCGGTGGCACCAGTCGGCCCAGGTGTGGGCATGGGCGGGCTGCAGCGGCGTGTCGCCATGGATGAACAGCCAGCTGCGGCTCTGGCCCAGCAGGCTGCCCAGCAGGTGTTGCGCATCCAGACGCTCGACGCCCTGTGCCTGTGCGTTGATGAGCGCTTGTGCCACCGTCATCGGTGTTGCTGTGGCGCCGGTCATGCCCCGGCCTCCAGCGCGGCCATCTGCTGCTGTGAGCGGAAGGCCTGCAGCGCCTGGATCACGTCACCGAGGTCACCTTCCATGATCTGCCCCAGCTTGTAGAGCGTCAGGTTGATGCGGTGATCGGTGAGCCGGCCTTGCGGGAAGTTGTAGGTGCGGATGCGGTCGCTGCGGTCGCCCGAGCCCACCAGCGCCTTGCGCGTAGCGGCTTCGCGCGCCTGCCGCTCGGTACGTTCTTTGTCTTGCAACCGCGCCTGCAGCACCGCCAGGGCCTTGGCCTTGTTGCGGTGCTGGGAGCGGTCATCCTGGCACTCAGCCACCAGACCGGTGGGCAGGTGGGTCACGCGGATCGCGCTGTCGGTCTTGTTGATGTGCTGGCCACCGGCGCCGCTGGCGCGGAAGGTGTCGATGCGCAGCTCGGCCGGGTTCAGTGTCACTTCCGCGGCTTCATCAGGCTCGGGCATCACGGCCACGGTGCAGGCGCTGGTGTGGATGCGGCCCTGGGTTTCGGTGGCCGGCACGCGTTGCACGCGGTGGCCCCCTGATTCGAACTTCATGCGGGCGTAGACCGAGTCACCTTCCATGCGGATGACCACGTCCTTGTAGCCGCCCAGATCGGAGGCGCTTTCGCTCATCAACTCGCAGCGCCAACCCAGGGCTTCGGCATAACGCAGGTACATGCGTGCGAGGTCAGCGGCGAACAGCGCAGATTCTTCGCCGCCGGTGCCAGCCCGTATTTCCACGAAGGCGTTGCGGCCGTCGTCGGGGTCGCGGGGCAGCAGGGCGGTTTGCAGCTGGCCAAGCAGACTGGCCAGGTCAGCCTTGGCTGCGGCTTGTTCTTCGCGGGCCATGTCGGCCATCTCCGCATCGTCGGCCATGGCGATGGCGTCGGCCAAGTCTTGCTCGCGTTGCTCGAAGGTGCGGAACAGGGCGGCCACCTCAGCGGCATCGGCTTGCTCACGCGCAATCTGGCGGTAGCGCTTCATGTCGGCCGTGACCTGGGGGTCGGCCAGCAGCGCGTCCAGTTCGGTGAGCCGGAAAGCCAGGCGTCGGAGTTGCTGGCGCAGCGAGTCGTTCATGGGGCGGGCGCCGGGCAGGGGGCGCTGGGTAGGCGATCGGGTGGGCGGTCGTTTGGGCCGTCGTGTCGGCCGTCGTGTCGGCGTTCGCCACCGGGGGCGTCAGCCTTGGCGCAGGCCAGGGCTGTTGCGCGGGGCCTGGCAGCAAGGCCAGGCGAAGCGAACACGCGCAGCGCTAACGGCCGGTGTCGTCGGCGGGGTCGCGGGGCGATTGCCGCAGGAACAGCCGCGACACCACCTCGGCCGTCTGGTGCCGCTGGCTGCCTTCGCTGGCGTGCAGTTCGGCCAGGGCGCCGTGCAGCATCTTCTGGGTCAGGCCCCGGCTCAGGGCTTCGAGCACGCTGTCGATGTCGTTGCCTTTGGCCAGCAGTTTGCGGGCACGGGCGATCTCGCCGGCGCGCCAGTCATCTGCCTGGCGGTTCAGGGCCTGGATCAGCGGCACGCTGGCGCGCTGGTCGAGCCAGTGCGCAAAACTCTGCACGCCGGCGTCGATGATGGTTTCAGCTTGCTCCACTGCCGCGAGGCGTTTCTCGCCAGCCGTGCGGGTGACTTCCGTCAGGTCGTCGACCGTGTAGAGGTAGACGTCAGAAAGCTGTCCTACTTCGGGCTCGATGTCGCGCGGCACGGCCAGGTCGACCATGAACATCGGCCGGCGCTTGCGGGCCTTCAGTGCGCGCTCCACCGCGCCCAGGCCGATGATCGGCAGGCTGCTGGCGGTGCAAGACACGATGATGTCGAAGTCTTGAAGGCGCGTTGGCAGGTCAGCGAGCCGCAGGGCCTGCGCGCCGAAGCGGCTGGCCAGTTTCTCGCCGCGCTCCAGCGTGCGGTTGGCGACAGCCATCAGCTTGGGCTCACGCGCGGCGAAGTGCGTGGCCACCAGCTCGATCATTTCGCCCGCGCCGACAAACAGCACGCGGGTATCGCGCAGGTCTTCAAACAGCTGCGACGCGAGCCGCACCGTGGCGGCCGCCATGCTGATCGAGTGCGAGCCGATTTCCGTCGACGTACGCACTTCCTTGGCCACCGAGAACGAGCGCTGGAAAAGCTGGTGCAGGGTGGTGCCCAGCGTGCCGGCTTCGTCAGCGCCGCGCACGGCCTGCTTCATCTGGCCCAGGATCTGCGGCTCACCGAGCACCATCGAATCGAGACCCGAGGCCACGCGGAAGGCGTGTCGGGCGGCTTCGCGGTTCTCCAGCACGTAGGTGTGGGCCTGCAGCTGGTCGCCGTGCAGGCCGCCATGGGCTGCCAGCCAATCGAGGGCTGGACGCACCAGCTCGCGGCTGCGGGCGGGGTCAGCCGCCACATACAGCTCGGTGCGGTTGCAGGTGGAGAGGATGGCCGCCTCGGGCATGGCGCGCAACAACTGCTCGCGGAAGCCGCGCAGGGCAGGGCTCAGTTGCTCAGGGGCAAACGCAAAGCGCCCGCGGATATCCAGCGGTGCGGTTTGATGGTTGAGCCCGAGAGCGAAAACACTCATGACGCGATTATAAAATTGCATTCACAAACGCTGCCTGAGACATAGCGGGCGTTTTGTGTGGGAATTGATCGGCATCAAGCTCGGTGCAGTGCGCAAGCGGCACAGCAGGGGCGCACATCACAGGTGAATCATGGGTCCGCTGGACGTGTTGTGGCATTTGCTGAACTTCTTCGCCCCCGCGGTGGGTGTGGCCGTGCTGGCGGCCAGCCTCAGCAAGCTGGTGTGGCGCCGGGGTTTGCGCGCCGTGCCCTGGCGCACGCTGGTGGTGTGGGCCTCGGTGGCTGGCGCGGTGGTGCTGGTGGCGGGCCTGGTGCTCTTCGGCCGTGACGGTCGGATGCTGACCTACCTGGCGCTGGTGGGCGCCACGGCGCTGGCCCTCTGGTGGAAGGGCCTGCGCCACCTCTGATCAGGCCGGCAGGCTGGCCGGGGCCGTGCCCGATTCGCGCACCAGCACCTCGGCGCGCAGCGAGTGCGGCATCGCGCTGGTGATCGTCACGTCGACCATCTGACCAATCAGGCGGGCCGAGCCGGGGAAATTGACGATGCGGTTGCACTCGGTGCGGCCCATCAGCTCCGCCGCGTTCTTGCGCGACGGGCCTTCAACCAGCACGCGCTGCGCGGTACCGACACGGGTGTCGCTGATCGCCTTGATGTTGGCTTCGATGCGGGCCTGCAGGGTTTGCAGTCGGGCAAGCTTCACCTCGTGCGGCGTGTCATCGGCCAGCGAAGCCGCCGGCGTGCCGGGTCGCGGGCTGAAGATGAAGCTGAACGAGGCGTCGAAGCCGATGTCGTCGATCAGTTTCATGGTCTTGGCGAAGTCATCGTCGGTTTCGCCGGGGAAGCCCACGATGAAATCGGACGACAAGGTGATGTCAGGGCGCACCAGCTTGAGCTTGCGGATCGTGCTCTTGAATTCCAGCGTGGTGTAGCCGCGCTTCATCGCCATCAGGATGCGGTCGCTGCCGTGCTGCACCGGCAGGTGCAGGTGGTTCACCAGCTGCGGCACCTTGGCGTACACGTCGATCAGGCGCTGGCTGAATTCGTTCGGGTGGCTGGTGGTGTAGCGGATGCGCTCGATGCCCGGGATCTCGCCGACGTATTCCAGCAGCAGGGCAAAGTCGGCGATCTCGCTGGTATTGCCCATGGTGCCGCGGTAGCCGTTGACGTTCTGGCCCAGCAGCGTCACTTCCTTCACGCCCTGGTCGGCCAGCCCGGCCACTTCCGTCAGCACGTCCTCGAACGGGCGCGAAACCTCTTCACCGCGCGTGTACGGCACCACGCAGTAGGTGCAGTACTTCGAGCAGCCTTCCATGATCGACACGAAGGCGGAGGCGCCCTCGACGCGGGCCGGCGGCAGGTGGTCGAACTTCTCGATTTCGGGGAAGCTGATGTCGACCTGCGCGCGCTGCTGCGATTGCCGGCGCTCGATCAGCTGCGGCAGGCGGTGCAGGGTCTGCGGGCCGAAGACGATGTCGACGTACGGTGCGCGCGCAATGATGGCCGCACCTTCCTGGCTGGCCACGCAACCGCCCACGCCGATCAGCACGCCCTTTTCCTTCAGGTGCTTGACCCGGCCCAGATCGGAGAACACCTTCTCGGACGCCTTCTCGCGCACCGAGCAGGTGTTGAACAACACGAGGTCAGCCTGGTCCACGTCGTCGGTCGGCTCGTAGCCTTCGGCTGCGCGCAGCACGTCGGCCATCTTGTCCGAGTCGTACTCGTTCATCTGGCAGCCGAAGGTACGAATGAAAACTTTCTTGCTCATGGCGAAGACTCCGTCGGTGCGCGCCTCGGCGCCGCACCCGTCAATCAAATGGGAGAGGCCGGTGCGCTCAGGGGCGCGACCAGGTCTGTGCGTCGGCGTTGAAGACCCAGCTCTGGGCTTCGGCGGTGGTGCGGGGCCACGGCTTCACGAGGATCTCGTCGGGGCGCAGCAGCCAGACGTCTTTCACCAGACCGAAGGGGTCGATGGTGTAGTTGACGATGGCGCGCGTGCCGGTGAGGTTGCCGGCCAGCTGCAGCAGGTTGTCGGTGCCACGAATGCGCGCGCCGGGGGCGAGGCGAGCGGCCTGGCCATTCAGCAGCACTTCGGGCTGCGACTGGAACTGCAGTTCGCCGCGCAGGGCGGAGGCAGGGAAGTTGCGGGCGGCCTGGGCTTGGGCTGGCAGATGCGTTGCCAGCAGGGCTGTCAGCAGCGTGGCCGACATCGCCAGAACCAATGCGGCGCGCAGTGCGTGCGCATTGAGCGCGTGACAAGCACTGCGCAAGCCGTGTTTCAGGCGGGCCGTCGTCATGGCACAGCGGTTCATGGTGTGTATCCAGGGGCTGTGAAATGATTCGGCCCAAGTTTCCTTTCGAAAACTCGGGCCGGCTTGTTTTGGTGGCGCTTCAGGGATTCGAACCCCGGACCTGCGGATTATGATTCCGTCGCTCTAACCGGCTGAGCTAAAGCGCCAACAGCCCATGACTATACATCAAGTATTGGGCGCAATGCAACAACTGTTCGCGACAAATTTCTTGAGCACCCCGACAATAGACCCATGTTCAGTTTTTTCCGCAAGAAGAGCCCGGCTCCGGCCGATGCGCCTCAACAGCCCGCGGTGGCCGCACAAGCACCCGCCCCAGCTGCTTCGCCCGCCGCCACGCCCCTGCCGTCGTCGGTGTTGAGCGCGCCCGCCAACGTGGCCGCCACGCCCAAGCCGCAAATGGAGCGGGCCAGCTGGTTCAGCCGCCTGAAGCAAGGCCTGGCACGCACCGGCTCCGGCATTGCCCAAGTGTTCACCGGCACGCGCATTGATGACGCGCTGTATGAAGAGCTGGAAACGGCGCTGCTGATGGCCGACACCGGCGTCAAGGCGACCGAGCACCTGCTGCGTGACCTGAAGCAGCGCGTGAAGGACACCAAGGCCACCGACCCGGCGCAGGTGAAGGCCTTGCTGATCGAAGGCGTGGCCGAGCTGCTGGCGCCGCTGGAGCGCCCGCTGGTGGTGGGCGAGTTCGTGCCCACGGTGATCATGGTGGTGGGCGTGAACGGTGCCGGCAAGACCACCAGCATCGGCAAGCTCACGCGGCATCTGGCTGAAAGCGGCGCCAAGGTGCTGCTGGCCGCCGCCGACACCTTCCGCGCCGCAGCGCGCGAGCAGTTGTCGGTGTGGGCCGGCCGCAACCAGGTCGAGATCGTCAGCCAGGAAGGCGGCGACCCCGCTGCGGTGACGTTTGATGCGGTGAACGCGGGCCGCGCCCGTGGCTGCGACGTGGTCATTGCCGACACCGCCGGCCGCCTGCCCACGCAGCTTCACCTGATGGAAGAACTGAAGAAGATCCGCCGGGTGATCAACAAGGCCGATGCCACGGCGCCGCACCAGGTGCTGCTGGTGGTGGACGGCAACACGGGCCAGAACGCACTGGCCCAGGTCAAGTCCTTCGATGACGCGCTGACCTTGACCGGCCTGATCGTCACCAAGCTCGACGGCACCGCCAAGGGTGGCGTGCTGGCCGCAATTGCGTTGTGGGTGCGTGAGCGCCAGGCGGCGGGTGGTGGCCCGGTGCCGGTGTATTTCATCGGCGTGGGCGAGCAGCTGGAAGATCTGCAGACCTTCAGCGCCCGCGAGTTCGCGAGCGCGCTGCTGAGCTGACGGATTGATGAGCGGTTGAGCAGGTGAGGGCAGCGCGGGGGCCGCGCGCCCGTCGCCGCATCAGGCGCCCGGGAAGCCGGGGGGCATCATCCCCTTCATGCCGCCCATGCGCTTCATCATCTTCATCAGGCCGCCGCCCTTCATCTTCTTCATCATCCCCTGCATCTGGTCAAACTGGTTGAGCAGGCGGTTGACGTCCTGGATCTGCACACCGGCACCGGTGGCGATGCGGCGCTTGCGGCTGGCCTTGCTCTTGCCGTCCATCAGCAAGCTGGGTTGGCGACGCTCCTTCGCGGTCATCGCGTTCAGGATGCCCTCCATGCGGCGCATGTCCTTCTCGGCGCGGTCCATGTCGCCTTGACCGGCCTTGGCGGCCAGGTGCGTCGGCAGCTTGTCCATCAGGCTGCCCAGGCCACCCATCTTCTTCATCTGGCTGATCTGCGACAGGAAGTCGTTGAGGTCGAAGCCGTCGCCCGAGCGCAGCTTGTCAGCCATCTTCTTGGCGGCGTCCAGGTCAACGCCCTTGGTGACCTCCTCGACCAGCGCCACGATGTCGCCCATGCCGAGCACGCGGCCCGCATGGCGCTCGGCGTCGAACACTTCGAGGCCGTCGATCTTCTCGGACACACCCGCGAATTTGATGGGCGCGCCAGTGATCTGCCGCACCGACATCGCCGCACCACCGCGTGAGTCGCCATCGAGCTTGGTCAGCACGATGCCGGTCAGCGGCAAGGCTTCCTTGAAGGCCTTGGCGGTGTTGATGGCGTCCTGGCCCTGCATGGCGTCCACCACGAACAGGGTTTCAACCGGGTTCAGCACCGCGTGCAGATCGCGGATCTCGGCCATCAGCGCTTCGTCAATCGCCAGGCGGCCGGCGGTGTCCACCAGCAGCACGTCGAAGTAATGCTTCCTGGCCCAGTCGATGGCCGCCAGCGCGATGTCACGCGGCTTCTGGTTCGGCTCGGACGGGAACCATTCCGCTCCGGCCTGCTTCGTCACGGTCTTCAGCTGTTCGATGGCGGCCGGGCGGTACACGTCGGCGGAGACGGTCAGCACCTTCTTCTTGCGTTTCTCGATCAGGTGCTTGGCCAGCTTGGCGGTGGTCGTGGTCTTGCCGGCACCTTGCAGGCCGGCCATCAGGATGACCGCCGGCGGCTGCGCATTCAGATTGATGTCGGCAATGCCTTCACCCATCGTCGCGGCCAGCTCCTTCTGCACGATGGAGACCAGCACCTGGCCGGGGTTCAGCGAGCCGACCACTTCCTGGCCCAGCGCCTTGTCCTTCACGCGGGCGATGAAATCGCGCACCACGGGCAGGGCCACGTCGGCTTCCAGCAGGGCCATGCGCACTTCGCGCAGCATGTCCTGGACATTCGATTCGGTGATGCGGGCCTGGCCGCGCATGGTCTTGACCAGGCGTGACAGGCGATCGGTGAGGGTAGTGGCCATGGCGTTTGCGCTCCTTCGTGCGGGGTTCACATTCACGCGGGTATGCGTGCAGCGTCGGACGGTTGAGGGGCGCCGGTAAACTGTGCCGATGATTTTATCTGCCGACTACGCCCAGCTGCTGGCGCTGCTCGCCGCGGCGGCCTATCTGCTTGCCGCCGTGCCCGTGCCGAGCGAGCGCCGCTGGCCGGTCCAGGCGCTGGTGGCTGCCTGGGTGCTGCAGGGCGCGATGCTGGTGGCGGGGGCGGGCGTGTGGGGCCCGCATGAAGCGGGTCTGCGCATCGGTTTTGCGCCCGTGCTGTCGTTCACGATCTGGCTGGTGCTGGCGGTGCATGGCATCGAAAGCCGCTTTGTGCCGATCGCCGGCTTGCGCCGAGCGCTGGCGGTGAGTGGTGCGCTGGCCGTGACGCTGGCCTTCCTGTTTCCGGGTGAGCTGCGGGCCGTTGCGCATTCGCGCTGGGCGCCGCTGCACTGGGTGCTGGGCATCAGCTCCTACGGCCTGGTGGCGGTGGCCGTGCTGCATGCGCTGATGCTCGACGCCGCAGAGCGCCAGATGCGCCAGAAGAAGCAGAAGGGGCCGTCCACCGCTCTCGGCATGCCATTGCTCAAGCTCGAGAAACTCACCTTCCGGTTTGTGGAGGCCGGCTTCGTGGTGCTGACGCTGGCGCTGGCGCTGGGCCTGGGCTCAAGTTACTGGCACTGGGACCACAAGACGATCCTGTCGATGATGGGCTGGGTGACGCTGGCCGCCTTGCTGGTGGGTCGCCTGTGGCGCGGCTGGCGCGGCCGCCAGGCCACGCGCTGGCTGTATGCGGGCGCCGTGCTCCTGCTGCTGGCCTATGTGGGTTCGCGCTTCGTGCTGGAAGTGCTGCTGCAGCGCGGTGGGGCAGGGGCTGTCTGATGTGGCGCCTGCTGTTGATCGTGGCGGTGGTGCTGGTGGTGATGGCCTGGTTGCGCCGGCCGTCATCCAAATCCGGCCAGGCGGCGGAGGTGCCGCCCGAATCGCCGCCCGAAGCTCCACCAAAAGCGCCATCCGCCACCCCTGCAACCGCTGACCCGATGCTGCCCTGCGCCCACTGCGGCCTGCATGTGCCGGCGGCTGAAGCCGTGCAGGACGAGCAAGGCCACGCCTATTGCTCGGCGGCGCACCGCGCCGCCGGCCCGGCCGCGCCATGAGCTGGTTCGGCAAGTCCGGGCCGTCCGGAGAGGCCCGGGCGTCGTCGTGGCACGGCGGGCGCGACAGCGTGGACGGCAGCGAAGAAAGCCGGCTGCTGGCCGGGCAGATGCGCCATCTGGATGCCGATGGCAACTCTGCGCAGCGGCGGGTGCTTTCCACCTACCTCGCTTCGCGCGCCATTCTTGGCGTGACGCTGTTGCTGGTGCAGGCCGTGGTTGATGCCCTCACGGGTCGCGCCGGGCCGATGTCCTGGCTGCTGTGCGCGGCTTACGCGGCGCAGTCACTGGTGTGGTGGCTGTGGCAAGGGCGTGGCCAGTCTCGCCGTACGCCCGTCAGCAATGAGCTGCGCTGGTCGACGGTGGGTGTGGATGCGGTGGTGTTTGGAGCACTGCATTGGCTCGATCCCTCGTCGACGCTGAATTACGCGGCCCTGCTGGTGCTGCCGGTGCTGATGGCCGGCGTGCTGATGTCGCGCACCTCGGCGCTCGCGATTGCGTCCTTGCTGGCGCTGGCGCTGCTGGCCGTGGCGTTCCGCCGGGCTTTCGGCATCAACGAGCTGGCCGTGCTGCTGCCCCAGGCGGGCCTGGCCGGCATGGGCCTGTTCCTCATCACGCTGGTGGCGGGCCAGCTGGCGGCCTGGCTGGCCCGGGAAGAGGGGCGCGCGCTGGGCGGCCTGGAACTGGCGCGACAGCAAGGTGAGTTGAGCCGCCTGGTGATCGACGAGATGAGCGATGGCGTGCTGGTGGTGGATCGCCAGGGCCGCGTGCATGCGGCCAATCCGGCGGCCCGGCAGCTGTTGTCGGAGAAGGGCGATTGCCCGACGCCGCCGTTTTCCCTGCATGCGGAAGCGGGCTGGCGCTCTCTGGTGACCTCGGTGGAAGCGGCTTACCAACGTGGCCGCTGGCCCTCGCAGGGCCTGGACTTGACGCTGGCCGCCAGCGACGAGGCGCCCCGCTCGGTGCGGGTGCGGGCTCGCTTCACGCGGGGGCGTCGCATATCGGTGGAGGCGCAGACCGCGGTGCGCAACGAGGTGCTGGCTGTGCTGTTCCTGGAAGAGCTCCGCAGCCTGCTGGCGCGCCAGCGACAAGAACGTCTGGCGGCGATGGGCCGGGTTTCGGCCGGCATTGCCCATGAAATTCGCAACCCGCTGGCTGCCGTGGCGCAGGCCAACGCCTTGCTGCAGGAGGATGCGCTGCGGCCTGACCAGCAGCGCCTGGTGCGCATCATGGCCGACAACGTCGAGCGCCTGAAGCGCATCGTCGACGACGTGATGGAAGCCGCGCCCGGCAAGTCGGCGCCGTCCACCAGCTTTGATGCCAACGCCGAAGTGGCGGCAATCTGCAGCGAATGGGCGCGCACCAGCGGTGTGGCGCTGGGCACGCTCAGCCGTCTGCGCGTGGACCTGCCCTCCGACCCGCTCGGCGTGTCGTTTGATGTGGAGCACCTGCGCCGCGTGCTCGTGAACCTGCTCGACAACGCCTGGCGCCACGCCCGTGAGCATGCGGGTTCGGTGCTTGTGACACTGGAGGCGGCCGATGCCGGCGTGGCACGCCTGTCGGTGGCGAGCGACGGTGACCTGATCGCGCCTGACGTGGAGCCGCACCTGTTCGAGCCCTTCCACTCCACGCGCAGCCGCGGCACCGGCCTGGGCCTCTACATCTGCCGGGAGCTGTGCGTGCGGCACGGCGGCAGCATTGATTACCTGCGCCGCCCCGACCAGCGGCACGGCAATGTATTTCAAGTGGTGATGCGGCGCGACTCGGTGCTGGCAGAAGGACGATTGCGCTATGAATGACAACCAGATCGGCAACCGCATTCTGGTGGTGGACGACGAGCCCGACCTGTTGACCCTGTATGAGCTGACGCTGCTGCGTGAAGGGTATGAGGTTGATGTGGCCGCCAGCGTCAGCGAGGCCTGGCAACTGCTGGGCGAGACGCGCTACGGCGTGGTCATCTCCGACATGCGCTTGCCTGACGGCACGGGGCTGGAACTCATGCGCCGCATGGAGCAGGCCGGACGCACCGAGAAGGTCATCGTCATCACCGCGTATGGTTCGGCCGAGAACGCGGTCGAGGCCCTGAAGGCCGGCGCGTTCGACTACCTGACCAAGCCGGTCGAGCCCAAGCAGTTCCGGTCGGTGGTGGCGTCGGCCACGGGCCGTATCGCGCCCGCGGCGCCCACGTCGGCCGGGCGGCCGGCCACGGTGGCCTCCACCAGCCCGCTGTCGCGGCTGGCGGGGCGCTCGCCCGCCATGCGTCAGGTGCACGAGATGGTCGAGAAGGTGGCGCGCAGCATGGCGCCCGTGCTCGTCAACGGCGAATCCGGTACCGGCAAGGAACTGGTGGCCTGCGCCATCCACGACGTCAGCGCCCGCAGCGGCCAGCCGTTCGTGGCGGTGAACTGTGGCGCCATCCCCGAACATCTGCTGGAGAGTGAGTTCTTCGGTTACCGCAAGGGCGCGTTCACCGGGGCCAATGAAGACCGCGGCGGCTTTTTCCAGGCGGCCCAGGGCGGCACCTTGTTCCTCGACGAAATCGGTGATCTGCCGCTGGCCATGCAGGCCAAGCTGCTGCGCGTCATCCAGGAGCGCTCGGTGCGTCCGGTGGGCTCCACCCAGGAGCAGCCGCTGAATGTGCGCATCGTCAGCGCCACCCACAAGGATCTGGCAGCGGAAGTCGCGGCTGGCCGGTTTCGCCAGGACTTGTTCTACCGCCTGAACGTCATCGGCATCCAGGTGCCGCCACTGCGCGACCGCCTGGCGGATCTGGACGACATCTGCCGCGCGCTGCTTGACCGCATTGCCCGCGATGCCGGCGTATTCCCGTCGCCGGTGTTGTCGCCGGAGGCGCGACTGCGGCTCGCCCGTTACCCGTTCCCGGGCAATGTGCGTGAGTTGGAGAACCTGCTGAACCGCGCGGTGGCGCTGAGCGCCAGTGAGCTGATCGAAGCGTCTGACCTGGGCCTGCCGGAACAGTTGTTCGTGCACAGCGGGCCGGGCGCACTGGGTGACCTTGATGCGTCGCCTGAAGCGCCTGTGCCGGTGCAGGCGGCCGTGCCCACCACGGCGGAGGCTGCCTTGCCCGCCGACTTGGCGGTGTACCTGGACGATGTCGAGCGTGTGCTGCTGACGCGCGCCCTCAAGGAGCACGGCTTCAACCGCACGGCCGCAGGCGCGCGTCTGGGCCTGACCCTGCGCCAGATGCGCTACCGCATGGCCCGCCTCGGCATCACCGAAGGTGGGAGCGACGCCGAGGGCCTGGATGCCTGAGGCGCCCGCATCGCAGTGGCGCGCTGGCTGGTGGTCTGGTGCGCGGGCCTGCCCGTCGCCCAACTTCGGGCAGCGGCCCGCTGGCGTGCCCATCACGCTGGCCTTGCTCCATTCCATCAGCCTGCCCCCGGGCGAGTACGGCGGCCCGCACATCGACCGCCTGTTCACCAACACGCTGGACTGGGACGAGCATCCGTACTTCCAGGGTATTCGCGGCCTGGAGGTGTCGTCGCATTTCGTGATCAGCCGGCTGGGCATCGTCACCCAGTACGTGTCCTGTGATGACCGTGCCTGGCACGCGGGCCGGTCGACGTGGGAAGGGCGCGACAACTGCAACGACTGGTCGATCGGCATTGAGCTGGAAGGCCTGGAAGGCGAGGTTTTTGAGCCCGCCCAATATGTAGCCCTCGATGAATTGCTTCTGGCACTGGCCGCGAGTTACCCGATCGAATCCCTGGCGGGTCATGAGCACGTGGCGCCCGGTCGCAAACTCGATCCGGGTCCAGGTTTCAACTGGAACAAGGTCGGTGCCTTGATCAAGGCTCAGGGCTGGCGCTGGCCGGCCGGCGTGCTTGATGCAGACTGAGTTTTTGTCCGACGCGCCTTGATTGGCGCGCCTCTGCGCGGGAAATTGGCCGGGAGGCCGCATGGTTGCTGGATCGGCAGGTTTTCTGCCCTCGTGCTGCTGCTGAAATAGGCGCCCGTTGATCAAAATCTGCGGAGACGTCAAGAGGGATGTTCACGCTATATCTAGTGCTTGAGGTGCCCTGGACCCCCAGATATAGTGTCTGCTTGTGCTAACCTACAAGCCTTGTCGCAGCACCCACATGCAGCAGCCAAATCCCTTCATCGCACGCCCCAAGGCGGCGCATGTCGCCCGGAATTCCAGCGTGAATCCGGCTCGGTTTGGTGCATTGGCCGAGGGCCGCTGTCGACGACGATGAGGTGACGTGTCCGCCAAGGCGGACCCCGGAACCAAGCCACTACGGATGCCGGCGACAACTGTCGTCAGCGCTAGCTTTTTCTGGTCGCGGTGAATGTCACCGGGCTCGCAGTCTTTCAACATATTTAGAGGGGAAACCATGCAATCTGTCGTCTCCAGCACCACCGACGCCGCCGCGGCGCCGCGCGCAGCCCAATCGCAGGGCAGCAGCGCCACCGCCAGCGCTTACCAGGGTTACCAGATCATTCGCCGCAATGGCGCCGTGGTGTCCTTCGAGCCCAACAAGATTGCCGTGGCCCTGATGAAGGCCTTCCTGGCTGTGCACGGCACCAGCGGTGCTGCATCCGCCAGCGTCCGTGACACGGTGGACGGCCTGACAGAAGCCGTGGTGCGCGCCCTGCTGCGTTCGCGTCCTGGTGGCGGCACCTTCCACATTGAAGATGTGCAAGACCAGGTGGAACTGGGCCTGATGCGTGGTGGCCACCACGAAATCGCCCGTGCCTATGTGCTGTACCGTGAGCGTCGCTCGCAAGAGCGTGCGAAGGCTGCGCCGGTGGTGGCTGAGGCGACCACGACCGGCCTGTTCGTCATCGACAACGGCCAGCGCGTGCCGCTGAACGAAGCCAGCCTGAAGGCCCTGGTGACCGAAGCCTGTGCCGGTCTGGGTGACGACGTTCGCCCGGAACCCATCCTGAGCGAAACCTTCCGCAACCTCTACGACGGCGTGCCGCTCGACGAGGTCTACAAGGCGTCGATCCTGGCTGCCCGCACGCTGATCGAGCAGGAGCCGTCGTACACCCGCGCCACCGCCCGTCTGCTGCTGCACACGATCCGCAAGGAAATCATCGGCGAAGAGCTGACCCAGGCGGAGATGAGCACCCGCTACGCCGAGTACTTCCCGAAGTTCATCAAGAAGGGCGTGCAGGCTGAGCTGCTGGACGAGAAGCTGATGCAGTTCGACCTGGCCAAGCTGGGCGCCGCCCTGCAAGCCGATCGCGACTTCCAGTTCGACTACCTCGGCCTGCAGACGCTGTTCGATCGCTACTTCCTGCACATCGACGAGCAGCGCATCGAAATGCCGCAGGCGTTCTTCATGCGTGTGGCCATGGGCCTGGCGCTGAACGAAATCAACCGCGAAGCCCGCGCCATCGAGTTCTACAACGTGCTGTCGAGCTTCGACTTCATGTCGAGCACGCCGACGCTGTTCAACGCCGGCACCCGCCGCTCGCAGCTGTCGTCGTGCTACCTCACGACCGTGGCCGATGACCTCGACGGCATCTACGAAGCCCTGAAGGAAAACGCGCTGCTGTCGAAGTTCGCAGGCGGTCTGGGCAACGACTGGACGCCGGTGCGTGCACTCGGCTCCTACATCAAGGGCACCAACGGCAAGTCGCAAGGCGTCGTGCCGTTCCTGAAGGTGGTGAACGACACGGCCGTGGCCGTGAACCAGGGCGGCAAGCGCAAGGGCGCCGTCTGCGCGTACCTGGAATCGTGGCACCTGGACATCGAAGAGTTCCTGGAGCTGCGCAAGAACACCGGCGATGACCGCCGCCGCACCCACGACATGAACACGGCGAACTGGATTCCCGACCTGTTCATGAAGCGCGTGATGGAAGGTGCCGACTGGACGCTGTTCTCGCCGTCGAGCTGCCCGGACCTGCACGACCTGATGGGTGCCGAATTCGAGAAGGCCTACTCGGCTTATGAAGCCAAGGCCGACCGCGGCGAGATCAAGCTGTTCAAGCGCATGCCGGCGAAGGACCTGTGGCGCAAGATGCTCTCGATGCTGTTCGAGACCGGCCACCCCTGGATCACCTTCAAGGACGCTTGCAATGTGCGCTCGCCGCAGCAGCACGTCGGCGTGGTGCACTCGTCGAACCTGTGCACTGAAATCACGCTGAACACGAACGACGACGAGATCGCCGTCTGCAACCTCGGCTCGGTGAACCTGTCGCAGCACTTGAAGGACGGCGCCGTCGACCACGAGAAGCTGAAGAAGACGATCAGCGTCGCGATGCGCATGCTCGACAACGTCATCGACATCAACTACTACGCCGTCAAGAAGGCCCGTGATTCGAACCTGCGTCACCGTCCGGTGGGCCTGGGCATCATGGGCTTCCAGGACGCGCTGTATGAGCTGCGCACGCCGTACGCCAGCCAGGCTGCCGTCGAGTTCGCTGACCGTTCGATGGAAGCTGTCTGCTACTACGCCTACTGGGCCTCGACCGAACTGGCTGCCGAACGTGGCCGCTATTCGACCTACCGCGGCTCGCTGTGGGACCGTGGCATCCTGCCGATCGACTCGCTCGACCTGCTGGCGCAAGAGCGCGGTGGCTACGTCGATGTCGACCGCAGCGTCACGATGGACTGGGACGCGCTGCGTCAGCGCATCGCCGCCAACGGCATGCGCAACAGCAACTGCGTCGCCATCGCGCCGACCGCCACCATCTCGAACATCATCGGCGTGGACGCTTCGATCGAACCTTGCTTCGGCAACCTGTCGGTCAAGTCGAACCTGTCGGGCGAGTTCACCGTGGTCAACGAGTACCTGGTGCGTGACCTGAAGAAGCTGGGTCTGTGGGACTCGGTGATGGTCATGGACTTGAAGCACTACGACGGCTCGCTGCGTCGCATCGACCGCGTGCCTGAAGAGCTGAAGGCCCTCTATGCCACCGCGTTCGAAGTCGAGACGCAGTGGCTGGTGGAAGCCGCAGCACGTCGCCAGAAGTGGATCGACCAGGCGCAGTCGCTGAACATCTACATGGCCGGTGCATCAGGCAAGAAGCTCGACGACACCTACAAGCTGGCATGGGTGCGTGGCCTCAAGACCACGTACTACCTCCGCACGATGGCGGCCACGCACGCCGAGAAGTCGACCATCGCCACGACGTCGCTGAACGCCGTGTCGAACTCTGGTGGCAGCACCGGCATGTCGGCGCTCGATGCCGTCGCAGCACAAGCGCAGGCCATGATGGCTGCGGCGTCGACGCCGGCCACCGACATCAAGTTCTGTGGTGTGGATGACCCGGGTTGCGAGGCTTGCCAATAAGCCCCGAGCCGGTCATCAACGTCTCGCACTTCAACGCGATCTGATGAGCGTGTTGCAGGTCCTCGCAGCGATGCAGGCCTGCAACAACGACATCGGTTTGATGTCAAGAAGTGCTTGGTGTTTGAACACAACACTCCGATAATTCGACCCCATAGGAAACACACACATGCTGGTCTGGGAAGACGAACCTCGTACCCCGCCGTCACCTGCTCAACGCACCGCTCCTGGCCTGTCCAGTGACCCGCGGAATGTGACCCCAACGAACCAACCTTCGCATGCATCTTCGATGTCTGCGGCTGTGTCTTCCTCTCCTGTTTCCGCATCTGCTGCGGCATCGGCTGAAGCCCCGACGCAACGTCGCGTGAACGTCGCCGACAAGCGCATCATCAACGGCCAGACTGACGTGAATCAGCTGGTGCCGTTCAAGTACAAGTGGGCCTGGGAAAAGTACCTCGCCACCTGCGCCAACCACTGGATGCCGCAGGAAGTGAACATGAGCCGCGACATCGCGCTCTGGAAGGACCCGAACGGTCTGACCGAAGACGAGCGCCGCATCATCAAGCGCAACCTCGGCTTCTTCGTCACCGCCGATTCGCTGGCGGCGAACAACATCGTGCTGGGCACCTATCGCCACATCACGGCGCCTGAGGCTCGCCAGTTCCTGCTGCGCCAGGCCTTTGAAGAAGCGATCCACACGCACGCCTACCAGTACATCGTCGAGAGCCTGGGCCTGGACGAGAGCGAGATCTTCAACGCGTACAACGAAGTCCAGTCGATCCGCGACAAGGACCAGTTCCTGATCCCCTTCATCGAGGCGATCATGAAGCCGGAGTTCGTCACGGGCACGCCCGAGACCGACCAGACGCTGCTGAAGTCGCTCATCGTTTTTGCGTGCCTGATGGAAGGCCTGTTCTTCTACGTCGGCTTCACGCAGATCCTCGCGATGGGTCGCCAGAACAAGATGACCGGTGCTGCCGAGCAGTACCAGTACATCCTGCGCGACGAGTCGATGCACTGCAACTTCGGCATTGACCTGATCAACCAGATCAAGCTGGAGAACCCGCACCTGTGGACGGCCGAGTTCAAGGCCGAAATCAAGGCGCTGTTCCTGAAGGCTGTCGAGCTTGAGTATCGCTACGCCGAAGACACCATGCCACGTGGCGTGCTGGGTCTGAACGCGTCGATGTTCAAGGGCTATCTGCGCTACATCGCCAACCGCCGCGCGACCCAGATCGGTCTCGAGGCGCTGTTCCCGAACGAGGAAAACCCGTTCCCGTGGATGAGCGAAATGATCGACCTGAAGAAGGAACGCAATTTCTTTGAAACGCGTGTCATCGAGTATCAATCCGGTGGCGCACTGAGCTGGGACTGACCACCGGCGCGGCCGGCGTTGTCCTGACGAGAGAGATCAAGATCCGCAACTCGGATCAGCAAGGCCGAACAGAAGCCGAGCATGCGAGTTGCCTCCCCGTTCACCGCACCGGGGGAGCCTGGCGGCACCAAGCTGCGTCAGGAATACCAACGGGCGGTGGATCGCCGGGCTGTATCGAGCGGCCCGGTGTACTTGCAACTTGATCAAGGAGTTAGTTATGGCAACTGCAAAGAAGGCCGCTCCGGCCAAAAAGGCGGCTCCGGCAAAGAAGGCTGCAGCACCTGCGAAGAAGGCCGCTCCGGCCAAGAAGGCTGCTGCACCCGTGAAGAAGGCTGCCGCTCCGGTGAAGCCGATCGTCAAGGCTGCGCCCAAGAAGGCTGCTGCTCCGGCGAAGAAGGCTGCTGCGCCCGTGAAGAAGGCCGCCGCTCCGGTGAAGCCGATCGTCAAGGCTGCGCCTAAGAAGGCTGCTGCTCCGGCGAAGAAGGCTGCTGCGCCCGTGAAGAAGGCCGCCGCTCCGGTGAAGCCGATCGTCAAGGCTGCTGCCAAGAAGGCCGCTGCTCCGGCGAAGAAGGCTGCTGCACCCGTGAAGAAGGCCGCCGCTCCGGTGAAGCCGATCGTCAAGGCTGCGCCTAAGAAGGCTGCTGCTCCGGCGAAGAAGGCTGCTGCACCCGTGAAGAAGGCTGCTGCTCCGGTGAAGCCGATCGTCAAGGCTGCTGCCAAGAAGGCTGCTGCTCCGGCGAAGAAGGTCAGCACCGCTGGCAAGAAGCCTGCTGCCACCCCGGCAGCTCCGGCCAAGAAGGCTGCCAAGAAGGCTGCAGCCAAGAAGACGGCCCCTGCCCCTGCGCCGTCGGCAGCAGCAGCACCCGCTGCCAAGACTGCACTGAGCCCGGCAGCCGCCTGGCCGTTCCCGACGGGCAACAAGCCCTGATGGACGACACCCCGCACTCAGGCGGGGTGTTCAGTCAAAGCCCGGTTCCTGCCGGGCTTTTTTTCGTCTGTACGTGCTCGTTATGAGCTGGTCAGGCGAGGCCGAGTGCGGCGCGGTCGATCACGTGGTTCTGGCCGCCCTGCTGGGCGATCTTCAGCGCGCCGAGCTGATTGCCCAGCGTCACGCACTTCACCAGGTCCCAGCCCAACTCCAGGCCATACAGCAGGCCGCCACGGAACGCGTCACCACAGCCGGTGGGGTCGACCACCGCGGTGGCGGCAACACCATCCACGCGCTTGCTCTGGCCCTTCACCCACACGTCACAGCCTTCGGCACCCAGCGTGACGATGACACCGGCGAGGTGCGAACTCGACATCTCAGCCAGGCTCTGGCCGGTGCGGTCACACAGCATGCGGGCCTCGTAGTCATTCACCGCGACCCAGGTGGCCAGGCTGATGAAATGGCGCAGCTCTTCACCGTTGAACATCGGCAGGCCCTGGCCCGGATCGAACACGAACGGGATGCCTGCCGCATGCAGATCGCGTGCGCGCTTGAGCATGGCATCGCGACCATCGGGGCCGATCAGCGCCAGGCGGATGTCGGCACGCACCGGCAGATCGATGCGGTGCGCTTCCTGCATCGCGCCCGGGTGGAAGGCCGTGATCTGGTTGTTGTCGGCGTCCGTGATGATCATCGCCTGCGCGGTGTACGACTCCGGCACCTTGAACACGAGACCGGTGTCGATGCCCAGCTTGGCCATGCGGGCCAGGTACTCGTCACCGTCATTGCCCAGTGCTGCCATGACAACGGCCTGGCCCCCCAGGGCCTGCAGGTTGTAGGCGATGTTGCCGGCGCAACCGCCAAACTCCCGGCGCAGCGTGGGCACTAGGAAGGACACATTCAGGATGTGAACTTGCTCCGGCAGGATCTGGTCGGCGAAGCGACCATGGAAGTTCGTGATGGTGTCGAAGGCGAGAGAGCCGCAGACAAGGCTGGCCATGGGCGTGTCCTGGTGAATGTCAGGGATAAAAGGCTTCAACAGTGAAGCCGGTGATGGGCAGGTTGGCCACGGCGAGAACGACGTCGACCTGCCAGGAGGATTCGGGGGCGATGCCGGTGTCCTTCGGGCGCAGCTCGGATGGCAGCAGCACCTTGCGCGCTACCAGCTGGCCTTGCGTGTCGGTGAAGCTCACTTCCAGCGCAGGGGTGCGCACCACGTGGGCAGCGCTGTTGCGCAGCTCGGCCGACAGCCGAAGCTCACCCGGCCGCGCCGTCTGCACCAGGTGGCTGCTGTCCAGCACCAGGTGGCCTAGCGAGCGGGGCGCCTGCACTTCACAACCCACCCACTGGCAGGCCGCCGCCAGCACAGGGGCCGTGGCCGGCACACGCGCCGCCAGCAGGTCACGGGACTGTCCCGTCACCTGAGCCAGCAGACCACCTGCGAGCACGGCGGCCAATGCCCATTGGGCACCCACCACCCGCGGGCTGCGCCAGCGCTCGGCGCGATCGGCCTTGCGCACGAACGCCGGCACCACAGGAAGCGGAATCTGTTGCGTGGCCGCGTAACTCTGGCTTTCGCCGCCCGCGGTGTTTTCAGGCAGCACGGGCCGCGTCTCGGCGGGTGCGTGTCGGGCAGATTCGGCGCGGCTGGGCCGTGAATCCTTGCTCTTGCTTTTGCGCTTGCGGATCCCCGTCCAGCTGGAGTCGCCTTCCGGCAGCCGTGACGCCGCCCAATGGCTGGCGGCGAAATCACCTTCACTCCGGGCGACCATGGGTTGCACTGAGGGTGCGGTCGTCGGCGCAGGCGCAGGTGCTGGTGCTGGTGCTGGTGCTGGTGCTGGTGCTCTTGGCACGCGCGGCGCCAGTCCGTCGAAGGCGGCGGGGAGCGTGTCGCGCAGGTCGTGGTCTTGAACCGCCGGCGGTGGCGGAGGCCGTGGCGGCGCCATGGCCGCCGGTGCCGGGGAGGGCGCAGGCGCTGCTGGTGCAGGGGCCGGCGGCTCGGTCATCAGCGCAGGCTTTGGCTGTGGCGCCATCGGCGGTGCGGGCGTACTTGGCGCTGGTGCGCCTGTGCTTCCCGGCGTGGCCTGAAGGTCAGGTTCCGGCGCGAGATCGAAGAGGCTCTCGAGCGCGTTGAACACGTCCTGGCACTGGCCGCAACGCACCCATCCTTCGGAGATCTTCAACTGGTCTTGGACGACCCGAAAAACGGTGCCGCAAGACGCACAACGCGTGGCCAGACTCATGGCGCGCATGATGCCATGACGGCGCCTCGGCCAAGGCGCCAACAGACACGGGAGGGTGGCTGCCAGCGCCTTGCTGCACGTCGTGCAGCCCCCGGGTCGGCGCCCAGTTTGACGCTCAGTTGGGCAGTCAGGCCGGGCGCTGTCCGCCCATCAAGATCCAGCCGTCGTCGGTGTTCAGCACCTCCAGCTTGATCCACGGAGCGTAAGCGGCCTTCAACTCATCCGCCTGGCGTTCCAGGATGCCGGCCAGCACCAGGTGGGCACCGGGCGCCAGGTGGCCGCACAGCAGCGGTGCCAGCAGCTTCAGCGGCGTGGCCAGGATGTTGGCCAGCACCAGCGGGTACTCGCCACTGGCCTTGTCGGGCAAGCCCGCAGCGATCGTCACACCGTTGGCCACGGCGTTGTCGGTCGTCGAGATGACGGCCGCCGGGTCGATGTCGACCGCGTCAACGGAGCGTGCGCCCAGCAGCGCTGCGCCGATGGCCAGGATGCCTGAGCCGCAGCCGTAGTCGAGCACACGGTCCCAGCCGGCCGCCAGCGCAGGCGCCTGGTTGGCGATCCAACCCAGGCACATGCGCGTGGTCGGGTGGGTGCCCGTGCCGAAAGCCAGACCCGGGTCCAGGCGCATCACGTGCTGAGCCTGCGGCGGGGCCTCATGCCAGCTCGGAACGATCCAGAAGCTCGGGGTGATCTCGACCGGGGCGAACTGCGACTGGGTCAGTCGAACCCAGTCTTGCTCCTCCACGGCGGCGAGGCTCAACACGCCCAGGCCTTCAGCCCAGTCCTGAGCCAGCAGCAAGGTGGCTGCCTGCTGGGCCTGCGCCTCGTCGGGGAACAGGGCCTTCAGCGTGGAACGGTCCCAGCCCGGACGAGGCGCGGGCATGCCCGGCTCGCCGAACAGGGCGTGCTCGGCCTCCGTGTCGGCATCGGCGTCTTCCACCGATACCGACAGGGCGTCGAGTTCGTTCATCAGCGCTTCGGAGACCGGCTCCACCAGCGCTTGGGGTGCGCTCAGCACCAGCTCATACATGGCCATCAGGCAGGGTTCCGATCAGCGACGGTGCTGGCTCAGCCAGCCTTCCAGGTAGTGGATGCTGGTGCCACCCTGCACGAAGCCGTTGTCGACCATCAGCTCGCGGTGCAGCGGGATGTTGGTCTGGATGCCTTCGACCACGGTTTCCAGCAGGGCCGTGCGCATGCGCGCCAGAGCCTGTTCCCGCGTGTCGCCGTGCACGATGATCTTGCCGATCATCGAGTCGTAGTTCGGCGGCACGAAGTAGTTGGTGTACACGTGCGAATCCACGCGCACGCCCGGGCCGCCCGGCGCATGCCAGGTGGTGATCCGGCCCGGCGAGGGCACGAACTTGTACGGGTCTTCGGCATTGATCCGGACCTCGATGGCGTGGCCGCGCATCTGGATCTGGCGCTGGGTGAACGGCAGCTTTTCGCCTGCAGCGATGCGGATCTGCATCTGCACGATGTCGATGCCCGTCACCAGTTCCGTCACCGGATGCTCCACCTGCACGCGGGTGTTCATCTCGATGAAGTAGAACTCCCCGTTTTCGTAGAGGAACTCGAAGGTGCCGGCACCGCGGTAGCCGATCTTGCGGCAGGCGGCGGCGCAGCGATCGCCGATCTTCTCGATCACGCGGCGCGGGATGCCCGGTGCCGGTGCTTCTTCGATGATCTTCTGGTGGCGGCGCTGCATCGAGCAGTCGCGCTCACCCAGCCACACGGCATTGCGGTGCTCGTCGGCCAGGATCTGGATCTCCACATGGCGCGGGTTCTCGAGGAACTTCTCCATGTAGACCGCCGGATTGCCGAAGGCTGCGCCCGCTTCGCTGCGGGTCATCTGCACGGCATTGATCAGGGCGGCTTCGGTGTGCACCACGCGCATGCCGCGGCCACCGCCGCCACCTGCCGCCTTGATGATCACCGGATAACCCACGGTGCGGGCAATGCGGATGATCTCCTTCGGGTCTTCGGGCAGGGCGCCTTCAGAGCCTGGCACGCAAGGCACGCCCGACTTGATCATGGCCTGCTTGGCCGAGACCTTGTCACCCATCACGCGGATGGAAGCCGGGGTCGGACCGATGAAGGTGAAGCCGCTCTGCTCGACGCGCTCAGCGAAGTCGGCGTTTTCCGACAGGAAGCCGTAGCCGGGGTGGATGGCCTCGGCGTCCGTGACTTCGGCGGTCGAGATGATCGCCGGCATGTTCAGGTAGCTCTGGCTCGACGCTGCCGGGCCAATGCACACGGCTTCTTCAGCCAGGCGCACGTACTTGGCGTCGCGGTCGGCTTCTGAATAGACCACCACCGATTTGATGCCCATCTCTCGACAGGCGCGCTGAATCCGCAGGGCAATTTCCCCGCGGTTCGCGATCAGGATCTTCTTGAACATGGATCGCGGCTTATTCGATGATGAACAGCGGCTGACCGAATTCGACCGCCTGGCCGTTCTCGACCAGCACGCGGCTCACGGTGCCAGCCACGTCGGCTTCGATCTCGTTCATGATCTTCATGGCTTCGATGATGCAGACGGCGTCGCCTTCCTTGATCGTCGAGCCCACTTCCGCCAGCGGCTTGCCGCCCGGGGTGGACGACGAGTAGAAGGTGCCCACCATCGGCGACTTCACCACATAGCCAGCAGGCGCTTCCGGTGCGGCAGCCTCAACGGGCGCAGCAGCCACCGGTGCAGCCGGTGCGGCGGCCACCGGTGCGGCCTGGTAGGTCATGACCGGGGCAGCCGACATGGCGCCACCCGACTTCACGATCCGAACCTTGCCTTCGTTTTCAGTGATCTCCAGTTCGGCGATGTTCGATTCCGACACCAGGTCGATCAGGGTCTTGAGCTTGCGCAGGTCCATGGGAGATCGGTCTCCAAGAAAGGGAAAGAAACACCCGGCAGCGCGTTGGGCGGGCTGCCGGCCACGACGTCCGACCGCCTTGGAGGCGAGTCGCGCGGCCCGATGGGCCGCAGTGGCAGGTTGCAGGCAGCCGGTTGGCTGCGTTGCACGTATTGTCGGCGAACTCCCCGCAAAAAGGGGCAGTTCTCATCATTACGGCTGAACCTCTTGCAACCCCACGGGGGTTCCCAACGAACAAGTGACCAGCCTGCCAGCGTTCCGACAGATGCGTAGTGGCTTTAGAAGCTACCCGCATCCGGTGGCTCGCCGTTTCAAGACCGCGAACTTTACGCCTTTTGACCGCTTTTCTAGACGGCTTGACCCAAAATATTGTGTCTTCGGGCTCTTGACAGGTGTGGTCGGGCTTGTTCCGGTTTGGCTTGGAAAGTCAGAGCGCCTTGGCCCACTGTTCCAGCTCAACTTCCGTGGTTGAGCCCATCTTGACCTGGGCCACTCGTCCCTTGGCGTCAATCAGCACGCTGAACGGCAGGCCGCCGGCCGCATTGCCAAGCGCCTTGACGAGGTCCAGGCCACCCAGTCCGCCGAGCACGATCGGGAACTTGACGGGCGTACGGGCCAGGAATTCGTTCACTGCGTCGGATTGGTCGATGGCGATGCCCAGCACTTGGCCGCCCTTGGGTGCAAAGCTGGCGGCAAAGCGGTCGAGCTCCGGCATCTCCTTGACGCACGGCGGACACCAGGTGGCCCAGAAGTTGATCAGCAGCGGCCGCCCCTGGAGCGGCGCCATCGGCATGCCAGCGCCGTGCGGCGTCTTGAACTCGCTGGTCCAGAAGTTCGCCAGGGCGGTGTCCTGCGGGCTGGCCGGTTGCAGACGGCGGTTCGACCACCAGGCGCCGGCCCCCAGGGCGGCCACACCAGCGGCGCCCAGCAATGCACGTCGAGCCAAGGTCATGTTACGTTCTCCAGCAGGCGTCGCAGGGCAGCGGCGTCACCGCGCCAGCTGCGGCCGCGCGCGTCAGGTTTGAGGGCGCCACGCACATCGTCGTGGTCGTGGATGATGAAGTGCACCGTCACGCGTTCGCCCAGTTCCGGGCAGCGCGAGGCCACGCTCAGCACCGGAGCGTCGCGGCCGTTTTCGCCGCCGGCGCTGTCGAAGTCGACGCCCCGGTTGAGGAAGGCGATCTCGGGCGCCTTGATGTCGTCGGCATACAGATCAATGAGGATGTTCGACAGCCGGGTGGCCGTGCCGCGCCAGACTGCGCCGCCCAGGTGGGGGCGGAACTCCGTCAGCCGCTCCATCCAGACCAGTGCCAATTCGCGCAGTGCCCTCAGTTCGACGGGCTGGGTGTCGGCGCAGAACAGCTCGAGGTAGTCGCGCACCTCGTCTTCCACCATCTCGTTCGGCGGCATTTCGCCGCTGCGGCCCGCATGGCGCCCGAGGTCGCGCGCGGCGCGCTGCTTGGCGCTGGCGTATTCAAGGCCTTCTTCCACCACCAGCCTGGCGGCGGCGGCGGCTATCTCGAGGGTCGCGCTCACGGTAACTCCACTGCGCCCATGCGCGCCGCGATGGTAGCGGCCCGACCGATGACATACGCCGAGCCGGGCCTTTTCTCGAAAGCCTTCGGCGCCGGCAGCATCACCGCCAGGCGCGCGGCCTGTTGCGGTGCGAGCCGGCCGGCATCCACGCGGAAGTAGTGTCTGGAGGCGGCCTGGGCGCCAAACACGCCTTCGCCCCACTCCACGTTGTTCAGGTAGATGGTCAGCAGCGTGCGTTTGTCGAGCACGGCTTCCAGCATGAAGGTGATCACGAACTCCTGCGCCTTGCGCAGGGCGGTGCGCTCACCCGACAGGAACAGGTTTTTGGCCAGCTGCTGGCTGATGGTGGAGCCGCCCACGACCTTCGGTGTGACCTTGGCCGGCGCTGCCTTGCTCGTGTTCTGGGTGCGCTGCTCGCGCTGGGCATTGATCTTCTCGGCGCGCGCTTCGGCTTTCTGGTTGCGCTCCCAGGCCTTTTCGATGGCGTCCCACTCGACGCCGTTGTGGTCGACGAAGCCCGCGTCTTCGCTGGCGATCACCGCCCGCCGCAGGTGGTCACTGATCTGCTCGGCGGGCACGCTGTCCTGCGACCACAGCACCTGGTGCTGTTCGGTGGCCAGGCGCCAGATTTCACTGCGCTGGAAGGTGGTGGATTGCGGGGCCAGCACCAGCATCAAGACGATGCGCAGCAAGAAATAGAGTTGCAGCGACAGACCGCACAGCGCCAGCAGACCAACCAGGCGCCCCAGCGACCGGAGGGGTCGGCCAGTCATGCGGTGGCGACGCCGTCGACCTCGGCGCGCAACTGGGCCAGCACCCCGGCCGTTGCAGGCAGCACGCCTCGCCAGACGGCGAAGGCTTCAGCGGCCTGCTCCACCAGCATGCCCAGGCCGTCGCGGCCCTGGGCACCAGCGGCTTCCGCCCAGGCGATGAAGGGGCGCGCGCTGGCGCCGTACATCAGGTCGAGCGCCAGAGACCCGGGCCGCAGCACGCTGGCAGGCACCGGAATGTCGCCGCCGCCCAGGCTGCTGGCGCTGGCATTCAGCACCACATCAAAAGCGGCACCCGGCTCAGCCAGTGTCGCGGCGCTCAGGCGCACGCCGTGTGAGGCGGCCAGCGCCTGGTGGCTCGCCACCAGCGCTTCGGCACGCTCCAGGGTGCGGTTGGCCACCACCACCTCGGCCGGCAAGGTGTCCAGCAACGGGCCCAGCACGCCGGCCGCGGCACCACCGGCGCCCAGCAGCAGCACGCGGGTGCCTTGCAGCGGCACCTGGGCATTGATCTGGATGTCGCGCATCAAGCCGATGCCGTCGGTGTTGTCGGCCAGCCAGCCGTCAGCGTCCAGGCGCAGCGTGTTGGCGGCCCCCGCCAGCACGGCCCGCTCGGTGCGGCGGGGGCAGGCCTGGAACGCCTCGAACTTGAAGGGCACCGTCACGTTGCAGCCACGGGCGCCGCTGCTGGCAAAGGCTTGCAGCGTGGCAGCAAACCCGTCGAGCGGAGCCAGCACGCGCTCATAGCTGATCTGCTGGCCGGTGGCGGCCGCGAAAGCCGCATGAATCGACGGCGACCGGCTGTGGGCCACCGGGTTGCCGATCACGGCATAGCGGTCAGGTGTGGTCATGGCATTCAGGGGGTTCCGGGGCGGCCGCTGAGGGTGGTTTCCAGCCCGTCGTCGCGGGTGAAGCGGAAGCGCGAGGTGACCACGATCTGGTCGGCCTGCCGGCGCATGTCATTGCTGAAGGGGCCGAACGGACCGGCTGCGCGCACGATGGCGATGGCACGGCGATTGAGTTGCGCCGACTTGGCCGGGCGCACCACCTCGGCTTCCACCACGTGGCCGGCGTTGTCGATGGTGATGTTCATCGTCAACTCGCCGTAAAGCTTCTGGCCCTTGTATTCAGGGAAGTCGCGCGTGCCGCGGTCTTCGATGCGCCGCCGCAGGTTGTCGTAATAGACGGCGTAGACCTCTTCCCGCGTGGCCGGGCTGATGTAGCGCTTCTTCGGCCGCGCGTTTTCCTCGTTGATGCGCTTTTCCAGCTCGGCCAGGTTGCGCAGCAGCAGCTTGCGGCGCTCTTCGCGCTCAGCCTCTTCACGGCTCATCAGCGGCTTGGACGGATCGGGCGGCGGCAGCAGGGCCACCTCGCGCCGGATCTGCGCCAGCAGTTGCTGCTGGATGTCCTGCATCTGCTGGATCTGCTGACGGGCGTCGTCGAGCGAGTCACCGTTCAATGACGTCATCGACGGCGGCAGCGGCGAGGTGGCGCGGCCCTGGTCGGCCTCACCGCCCCCGGCCAGGCTGGCCTGGGCGATCGCCTGGGCCTTCACCGGCTTGTCGTCCGACTTCGCGTTGACGAGGATCACCTCCAGCGGCGTGTCTTCGAAGATGCGGTTGAAGCGCTCGGGGTCGACAAAGCGCACCGAGATCAACAGCGCATGCGCGGCCACGGACACCGCCAGCGTGGCTTGCAGCACGCTGGGACGCCACGAAACGAGGGTGGAGATCGACATCGGCCGCGATTCTCGCCGCGCTCAGGAAGGATTGGCAGCCGGGGTGTCGGCGGAATCCGACAGATCAATCGCCAGCGTCAGGCTGCCTGTATCGGCGGCCGACTCGTCTTCGCCATCACCTTCGTCGGCGTCACCGGCCGCTGTCGGGTCGTCCAGACGGCTCACCAGGCTGGCGTGCACTTCCAGCTGCAGCAGGTCGATGCCCGTGATGCGTACCCGGACGCGCGTGTTGCGCTCGAAGCTTTCGCAGCCCAGCGCACGAAATACCAGCGGCAGGCTGTCGGTGCGGACCAGGCCGTCCTTCATCACGCTGGCGTCGAGCTCGGTCACACTCTGTTGCTCAAGCCAACGCAGCGCCCAGTAGCGTTCGATGCCCGACTGGAAGCCGTTGTAGGCGCTGTAGGCCGCATCGAAGCTGGAAATGATCGAGAACAGCATCGCGTCACGCGGCTTGAACGGCGCGGCCAGTGCTGCCGTGGCGCCATGCCGTGCGCACGCGATGATCTGCCACTGGTTGACCAGGTCGACGTAACGGCGCAGCGGCGACGTGGCCCAGGTGTACTGCGACACGCCCATGCCGGCATGCGGTGCCGGCTTCACGCCCATGCGCACCTTCACGCCGGGTGCCAGGCTGGCCTGGCTGCGGTAGATGCCGGGCACGCCCAGCTCGCCGAGCCAACCGCCCCAGCTGCTGTTGGCCAGGATCATGGCTTCCGAGACGATCAGGTCGAGCGGCGCACCACGGCGGCGTTCGGTGATGCGCACGGTTTCCGAACCTTCGGGCTCGCCTTCATTGCCGTCGAGGCGGAAGTTGTAGTCCGGGCGGTTGAAGTTCTCGGGCTTGCCGCGCACCACTTCGCGGGCGGACTTCAGGTGCCGCGCCAGGCGGAAGCAGAAGGCCAGCTCGGGCGCAAACGGGTACTCGGCCACGGCCTCGCCCGTCAATGTGGCTGCGGTGATGACGTCGTCCAGCTGGTCGTGGCGCAGGTTGGCCGCGATCGGCACCCGCTCCAGGCGGGTCTCGACGCTCTTGACCGCCAGCGTGGCTTCGTCGAAGCGCACATACAGGCTGACGGCCGGGCAATCACGGCCTTCGATCAGCGTGTAGGCCTGCACCACCTCGTCGGGCAGCATGGTCAGCTTCCAGCCGGGCATGTAGACGGTGGACAGGCGTTCGCGCGCGACCTTGTCCACGGCCGAATCCGGCTGGATGGCCAGGCCGGGCGCGGCGATGTGCACGCCGAAGACGATCTCGCCCGAGCCCAGGCCGGTGACCGACAAGGCATCGTCGATTTCCGTGGTCTGCGAATCGTCGATCGAGAAGGCCTGCACGGGCGCCAGTGGCAACTCGTCGGTGATGACCGGGGCCTGCAGCGCGGGGAAGCCCGTGCCCTTGGGGAACTGGTCAAACAGGAAGCGGCGCCAATGGAACTGGTAGGGGCTGCTGATGGCGCCAGCGTCCTTCAGCAGATCAAGCGGTGCACGCTGGCTGCGCTTGGCCGCTTCCACCACCGCCTTGTATTCAGGCCCGTTCTTGTCGGGCTTGAACAGGATCTTGTAGAGCTCGTTGCGGACGTTGTCCGGGCACTCGCCAGCCACCAGGGCCTCGGCCCAGGCTTCGATCTGGGCGGCCTGCTGCTGCTTGCGCTCGATGGCGAGCAGGGCGGCCTTCACGATCTCTTCCGGGGCCTTCTTGAACTGGCCCTTGCCTGCGCGGCGGAAGTAATGCGGCGCATCAAACAGGCGGAACAGGGCGGCCGCCTGCAGCGTGATGCCGGCGCTGGCGTCGAAATAGTCGCGGGCGAATTCGACGAAGGTGAACTCGCCCTCGGGGGCAAACTCCCAGGCCAGGTCGAGGTCGATCTCGCCGGCTTTCGCCTGCGCGGTGGTCATCAATTCGGCTGGCTGCGGCTTGTCAAAGCGCAGCAGCACGTTGGCATTTTTCACCTTGACGCGCTTGCCCGAATCCAGCTCGATCTGCATCGAACTGTCGGCCTCGGACATCACGCGGCCGGCGAGGAATTTGCCGGCGTCATCAAATAGGGCATACATCACCCGGCGATTGTCGCCGATGCGCTGCCAGCCTGTCGGATCAGACGGTCAGGCCACCCGAGACTTCGATCACCGCCCCGTTGATGTAGCTGGCTTCGTCGCTCGCCAGGAAGGCATACACGTTGGCGATGTCTTCGGGCTGACCCAGGCGGCGCAGCGGCACGTCCTGCTTCATCTGCTCGATGACCTTGGTCGGCACAGTGGCAATGATCGGCGTCTCGACGAAGCCGGGCGCCACCGCATTGACGCGGATGCCCTTGGGGCCGAGCTCGCGGCTCCAGGTCTTGGTGAAGCCGATGACGCCGAACTTCGCGGCGGCGTAGTTGGTCTGGCCGAAGTTGCCGTAGATGCCCACGACGCTCGACGCGTTCAGGATGACGCCGCTGCCTTGCACGCTCATCGGGCCGGCCACGGCCTGGGCGCAGTGGAAGACGCCGCGCAGGTTCACGTCGATGACGGCGTCGAACTGCTCGATGCTCATGTTCACCAGGCGGGCGTCGCGGGTGATGCCGGCGTTGTTGACCAGCACATCGATGCGGCCATGTTCGTTCAACACCTCGGCCACCATGGCATCCACGGCGGCGCGGTCGGTCACGTTGACGGCAAAGCCCTGCGCTGGTGCGCCCGCGGAACGGCAGGCGGCCACGGCGGCGTTCACCGCCTCGGGCTGCATGTCGCAGACGATGACGGTGGCGCCTTCACGGGCGAACTTCAGGGCAGTGGCCAGGCCGATGCCTTGGGCGGCGCCGGTGACGATGCAGATCTTCTGGTTCAGTCGCATGGTTGGAGTTGCAGAAAGTCGAGCAGGAAGGAAAACGGTTGGTCGAAATCCGACAGGGCGTGGTCGCTGCCTTCGAGCAGCAACACCTGCGCGCCCTGGCAGTGCGCGTTCATCTCGCGCCAGTCGAGCACCTCGTCGCCCTTGGCGATGACGGCGGCGCAGCGCTCGGGCGCGGTGAGGGTGGCTGGTGACAGAGCCAGCAACTCGTCGATGTAGCCGGGCTGGAAGAAAAACGCCTGGGTCGGGTCTTGCCAGGTGTGCTGCTCGCCGATGTGGCGGGCCAGGTCACGCGCGGGTTGAACGGCAGGGTTCAGCAACACGGCGCGGCAGCCCGTGCGCTGGTGCACCACGGAGGCATAAAAGCCGCCGAGCGAGCTGCCCACCACGGCCATGTTCGCCACCGGCCAATGTGCGATTCCGTTCAGTACCAGGGCCATCGCCTCGGCCGGCGACGGCGGCAGTTGCGGGCACCAGACGTGCACATCAGGGCGGTGCTGCGCCAGCCAGCGGCCCACGTGCTGCGCCTTGGTCGACAGCGGCGACGAGCGGAAACCGTGCAGGTAGAGCAGGTGGGTGACGTGCGCCTGCGGCGGCGCGACGAGCGAAGGCGAAGTAGGCGAGGAAGCTGCGGCCATGGCCGTCAGTGTAGGCGCGGCTTTGTTGGGTGGCCCGCCGGCGCGGTATGCCCCTTGCTTAGGCAAACCACCCTTGACCACTTCGCAGCACTGCGCGAAAGTAGGTCGAAGGCGTGCAGCTCGTGCACGGCGGCCCACAAGGCCCTTTTTGCCAACCCGGCCGGTCAGGATCTGATCGGCCTTCTGTTTTACGCGACATGTCCATTGCTGTTGATTTCCGGCTGCGCAGCCTGACGCTGGCCGTTTCCCTGGCATTTGCCGGCACTTGCAGCGCTGCCGGCCCCACCGGCCAGGCCGCAGCCCCGGGCGCCGCGCCCACCCCGGCCGCCTCCGCCGCTTCGGGCCCTGCCGCCAGCGCGGCCGCCAAGCCCGCAGACCCTTCCGCCCCCAAGCCCTTCGCTGACGTCATCAAGGACGCCAAGCAGCAGGACGGCTTCGTGCCGGTCTGGCGCAAGGACGACAAGGTCTGGCTTGAAGTGCCCGCCGCCTTGCTGAACCAGCCCCTGATGTTCACCGCCAACATCAGCCAGTCGGTCGGTGAGCGTGGCCTCTATGCCAGCCAGATGGGCCCGGCCTGGATGGTCGAGTTCCGCCGCGTGGGCAACAACATCCAGCTGCTGGCGCGCAACACCGAGTTCCGCCCGGGCGCCGATGCTGCGTCGCGGCAAACCGTGCAGCAGGCGTTCTCTGACAGCCTGCTGGCGTCGGCCCCGGTGGCCAGCGCGGCCCACCCGGACCGCAAGAGCGTGCTGGTCGACGCCAGCTTCCTGCTGGCTGACCTGATGGGCTACAGCACCCGTCTGGAAGCCGCCTTCCGCCTTCCCTACAACCTCGACAAGGGCAACTCCAGCTTCGAAGCCGCGCGCACCGATGCCGACATCACGGCCCTGACCACGCGCCTGCACTTCAACACCGCGCGCCTGCCTGCACCGCCGCTGGCACCGAGCCCCGTGCCCGTGCCGCCGCCGCCGCGCACCGTGCCTGATGCCCGCAGCTTCTTCGTGGGTGTGGTGTACAGCTTCGCCAAGCTGCCTGAGCAGCCAATGGCCGCCCGCCTGGCCGACCCGCGCCTGGGTCACTTCACCGAAGACTTCGTGGACTTCAGCGGTGACCTGAAGCCGAACCAGCGCGTGCATTTCGTGAAGCGCTGGCGCCTTGAAAAGAAGGACCCGGCAGCGGCGCTGTCCGAGCCCGTCAAGCCGATCACCTACTGGCTCGACCGCAACATCCCGGTGCGTTACCGCGCCGCCGTCACGGCCGGCATCACGGAGTGGAACAAGGCGTTCGAGAAGATCGGCTACAAGAATGCGGTGGTTGCCCAGCAGCAGGCTGACGACGCCGACTTCGACAACATGGACGCCAACCACGCCTCTATCCGCTGGTTCGTGGGCGCCGACGTCGGCTTCGCCATCGGCCCGTCCAAGGCCGATCCGCGCAGCGGCGAAATCATGGACGCCGACATCGGCATGAGCGATGTGTTCAGCCGTGGCGCGCGCCGCCTGATCGTGGAGGAAGGCACGGCCACCGGCCAGGCTGGAACGCAGTCCCACCACCAGCATGATGCACATTGCGACTACGCCGCCGAGGCTTCCCGCGAGATGCACTTCGCGATGGACGTGCTTGAAGCGCGCGGTGAGCTGGACCCGGAAAGCCCGGAAGCCGAAGCCTTCGTGAATGCCGTGATCAAGGACACGATCATGCACGAGGTGGGTCACACGCTCGGCCTCAAGCACAACTTCAAGGCGTCCACCACCATCACCCGCGAGCAGCTGCGTGACCAGGCCTTCACCGTGGCCAATGGCATTTCCGGCTCGGTGATGGACTACAACGCCTACAACCTGCCGCTGCGCGGCGAGAAGGCTGGCGGCACCCCCAACAACACGACGTTGGGTGCGTATGACTACTGGGCGATCGAGTACGCCTACAAGCCGCTGGCACCACAGGACGAAGCGGCAGAGCTGAAGAAGATCGCCGGCCGCAGCACCGAGCCGGCGCTGGCTTATGCCGACGACGCCGACGCCGAAGGCGGCCCGACGGGCAGCATCGACCCCCTGGCCAACCGCTTCGACCTGGGCGATGACCCGCTGGCATGGCAGCAGAAGCGCCTGCAGCTCTCGCGTGAGCTGTGGCAGCGTGTGCAGGCCCGCGGCACCAAGCTGGGCGACGACCCGCTGCGTGCCCGCCGCGTGCTGGCCAGCGGTTTCCGCCAGCTGCGCAACCTGCCCGAGATGGTGGCCAAGTACGTGGGTGGCATGGTCACCGTGCGTGACCTGCCGGGCACCACCGGCCGCGCTGCCTACCAGCCCGTGTCGAGTGCGCGCCAGCGTGAGGCGCTGGCCTTCCTGACCAGCGGTCTGTTCGCCAGCGACAGCTTCGACTTCCGCCCCGAGTTCCTGACCAGCCTGAGCCCGGATTACCTGGAGTGGGAGCGTGCCCGTCCGGTGAGCGTGCCTGATCTCGTGGTCGGCTTGCAGACCCCGGCGCTTGACCGCCTGCTGTCAGCCGGCACCGCGCAGCGTGTGCTGGAGTTGCCGAACTACCTGCCGAGCGCACAGCGCAAGGGCGTGCTGACGCTCGACGAGGTGTACGCCACGTTGCAGAAGTCGGTGTGGAGCGAGCTGGACGGTGGCCGCGAAATCTCGCCGCTGCGCCGTGCGCTGCAGCGTGAGCACCTGAAGCGCGTGCAGGCCTTGCTGGTGCGCGCTGCGCCGGGCATGCCGGCCGACGCGAGCAGCCTGCTGCGCTGGCATGCCACCCGACTGGCAGCTGACCTCAAGCGTGCTTCGGGTGCCGCCGGCCTGTCGGTGGACAGCCGCGCGCACATCGCCGAAAGCTTGTCGAGCCTGAACGAAGCCCTGCGGGCCTCGATGATCCGAAGCTGAATGATTTGATTGCGAGCGCTGGCCTGGGGTTATCAGGCTGGCTTTTCAGGCGCCGGTCCTTTTGGGGGCAGGCGCCTTTTTTGCTGTTTGAGCGTCAGCTACGCGCTGCCAGTGCCGCCAGCAGCTTGTCGTGCACGCCACCAAAGCCGCCGTTGCTCATGCACAGCACATGGTCGCCCGGGCGGGCGGCTTTCACCACCGCGGCCACCAGGCTGTCGATGTCCGGGCACACACGGGCGGCGTCGCCCATCGGGGCCAGGGCTTCGGCCGCGTCCCAGCCCAGGTTGGCGCCGTGGCAGAACGACAGGTCGGCTTCTTCCAGCGCCCATGGCAGCTGCGCCTTCATCGTGCCCAGCTTCATGGTGTTGGAGCGGGGTTCGAAGGCGGTGAGGATGCGGTCGGTGCCCACCTTGCGGCGCAGGCCGTTGACGGTGGTGTGGATGGCGGTGGGGTGGTGCGCGAAGTCGTCATAGACCTTCACGCCATTGGCTTCGCCACGCAACTCCAGCCGGCGACGCACGTTCTGGAATTCACCCAGCGCGGCCGCGGCCGCCTCAGGCGATACGCCCACATGCTCGGCCGCAGCCAGTGTGGCCAGGGCATTGAGCTGGTTGTGCTCACCGAGCAGGTGCCATTCCACCCGGGCCACCTTCATCGAGCCGCGCAGCACGTCGAAGGCGTCGGGCTCACCCCGGGCGCGCAGGCTGCCGGACTCTTCCTTGCGGCTGCCAAAGCGGCTGACTTCGCTCCAGCAACCACGGCTCAACACGCGCTGCAGGGCTTCCTCGCGCGCATTCACGACGACGCGGCCACTGGCCGGCACGGTGCGCACCAGGTGGTGGAACTGGGTTTCGATGGCGGCCAGGTCGGCAAAGATGTCGGCGTGGTCGAACTCGAGGTTGTTCAGCACCGCGGTGCGGGGCCGGTAATGCACGAACTTGCTGCGCTTGTCGAAGAACGCGGTGTCGTATTCATCGGCCTCGATGACAAACGGGCTGCCTTCACCGAGGCGCGCCGAGATGCCGAAGTTCTGCGGCACGCCGCCCACCAGGAAGCCCGGCTTCAGGCCCGCATGCTCCAGCACCCAAGCCAGCATCGAGGTGGTGGTGGTCTTGCCGTGCGTGCCGGCCACGGCCAGCACATGCCGGCCCTGCAGCACGTGTTCGGCCAGCCACTGCGGGCCGCTGGTGTAGGGCAGGCCCGCATCGAGGATGGCTTCCATCAGCGGGTTGCCGCGCGACACCACATTGCCGATCACGAACAGGTCGGGCTTGAGGCTCACCTGAGCCGGATCAAAGCCTTCGATCAGTTCGATGCCCAGCGCCCGCAGCTGATCGCTCATCGGCGGATAGACATTGGCATCGCAGCCGGTGACGGTGTGGCCGGCTTCGCGGGCCAGCGCGGCCACGCCACCCATGAAGGTGCCGCAGATGCCGAGGATATGGATGTGCATGTCGGGGTTCCGTGCCCGGGCGGTCAGCGCCCGTGGCCGTCAAGATCAGGCGGTCAGGCTTTGCATGCCGGCCCAGTCCTGGCCAGGAGCCAGGCGGACCGGATCGACGATGGTGGCAGCCTCGACGCAGAGCATGTTCTGCCAATCGGCATCGGGCATGTCGCTCAGCGCAGCAGCGCCGGCTTCACCCGGGTTCCACACCACCACGTCGTCAAAGCCGCTGGTGGCGACCTGTGTGCGTCGACCGATCTCGCGCAGCGTCAGCGTGCGTCGCACCATCTTGTAGATGCGGTCGATCGGGCCGACGAAGGTCAGCACGTCACCCCACTGCTGGCCTTGCAGGCCGTCGGGCATGTCTTCGTAGTCGCAGCCCTGCAGGCCTTCGACCTGCAGCTTCAGCAGATCGTGGCAATGGAAGTAGGTGTGCAGCGCGGCGGTGAAATCGAAGGTGGTGTCACCGGTGTTGGTGATCGCCAGTTCGATGTCGAGGTTGCGCCCGGCCAGGCTCACCGTCAGCTCCGCCTCGAAGCCGTGGGGCCAGTGGGTGCGGGTGGCCATGTCGTCGGTGAAGCGCAGCACGCCGATGGCGTGGCCCGCGCGAACCACCGATTCCACCGGCGCCCAGCTGCGGCTGCGCACCAGGCCATGGCGTGGCAGCGGGCCGCGTTCATTGAACTGCGGGAAGATGACCGGCACGCCACCGCGCACGGCGGTGCCCATGCCGAACTTGGCATCGGGCGACAGGTACAGCTGTTCCTCGCCGCCGGCGGGCACCCACGAGACCAGGTGCGCGCCGTGCAGCAGCACCGTGGCGCGGGCACCGTCGGGCGCGCGCAGGGCCAGCGCCGGTTGCCCCTGGAAGGACGTCAGGGCGATGTCGCTCATGCGGTGGTCGGTGCGTTGGCGGCTTCGATGCGCAGCACGTCGGCTGCGGCGGCCACGGTGGCGGCGATGTCGGCTTCGGTGTGCGATGCGCTGACGAAGCCCGCTTCGTACAGGGCGGGGGCCAGGTACACGCCGCGGTCGAGCATGCCGTGGAAGAAGCGGTTGAAGCGCTCCTTCTGGGTGGCCATCACGACGTTGTAGTTCTGCGGCAGGCCTTCACCGGCATGGTTGGTGAAGAAGAAGCCGAACATGCCACCTTCGCTGTCGCCGACGAACGGCACGCCAGCAGCCTTGGCCGCTTCGGTGAGACCGGACACCAGCGCCTGGGTGCGCGCGCCCAGCGCTTCATAGAAGCCGGGCTTGGTGATTTCCTTCAGCGTGGCCAGGCCGCAGGCGGTGGCCACCGGGTTGCCGCTCAGGGTGCCGGCCTGATAGACGCCGCCGAGCGGCGCAAGGTTCTGCATGATCTTGCGGCTGCTGCCGAAGGCGGCCAGCGGCATGCCGCCACCGATCACCTTGCCGAACACCGAGATGTCAGGCTGGAAGCCCGGGATGTCGCGGGCATAGACGCTCTGGGCCGAGCCCAGCGCCACGCGGAAACCGGTCATCACCTCGTCGAACACGAACAGTGCGCCGTACTGGTCGCACAGCTCGCGGATGCGCTTGACGAAGGGCACGCTGGCGCGCACGAAGTTCATGTTGCCGGCGATCGGCTCGATCATCACGCAGGCGATGTCGCCGCCCTGCGCCTTGAAGGTCTCCTCGATCTGCTCGATGTTGTTGAACTCGAGCACCAGGGTGTGCTGCACCACTTCGGGCGGCACGCCGGCGCTGGTCGGGTGGCCAAACGTGGCCAGGCCCGAGCCGGCCTTCACCAGCAGTGCGTCCGCATGGCCGTGGTAGCAGCCTTCGAACTTGATGATCTTGCTGCGGCCGGTGGCGCCGCGTGCCAGGCGGATGGCCGTCATGCCGGCTTCGGTACCGGAGCTGACCAGGCGCACCTGCTCGATGCTCGGCACGTTGCGGATGATCTCTTCCGCCAGTTCCACTTCGCGCTCGGTGGGGGCGCCGAAGCTGAAGCCTTCATGCGCGGCGCGGATGACGGCGTCGAGCACGGCCGGGTGGCCATGGCCGAGGATCATCGGGCCCCAGGAGCCGATGTAGTCGATGTAGCGCTGGCCCTCGGCGTCCCACATGTAGGGGCCTTGAGCGCGGGCGATGAAGCGCGGGGTGCCGCCGACGGCGCGGAAGGCGCGCACCGGGGAATTCACGCCACCGGGAATGGACAGCTGGGCGCGTTCGAAAAGGGCTTGATTAGTGGACACGGCGCGAGGCTCCGGGAGGCAGGGGGTCGTCATGGTCAGGGGACAGTTCGGGCTCGCCTTCCAGCGGCATGTCGCCTTCTTCGGGCGGCACCGCCCAGAAGAAGCGATCGGGCACGACATTGCCCATGCCGGGTCGGAACCCGGCGTCCAGGCTCTGGTCGAGGAATTGCAGCGCCTCGCCGACAGCGGCCTGGATTTCACTGCCGACCGCCAGCAGCGAGGCCAGCGCCGCCGACAGCGTGTCGCCCGCGCCGACGAAGGAGACTTCGAACAGCTCGAACTTCTCGCCGGTGAGTGCGCCCTGGGCCGAAGCCAGCACGTTGTCGATGAACTGGCCGGCGCCCTTGATCGGCAGCATCACGCCCGTCACCAGCACATAGCTGGCGCCGTGCTCGGCCGCGGCCACCGCCAGCTCACGCGGTGAGGCCGGGCGCTCGGCGTCCCATTCGGGCAGCAGGAAATCGGTGAGTGTCTTGTGGTTGCCGACCAGCACCTCGCAGGCCGGCAGGATCAGTTCGCGGAAGGCGTCGACATAGGCCTGCTGCTCGTCCTCGTCCATCCAGGACAGGTTGGGCAGGTAGGCCACCATCGGCACTTCGGCGTAATCGGACAGCACCTCGGCCACTGCGCTGACGTTCTCGGCCGAGCCCAGGAAGCCGACCTTGAAGCCGCCGATGGTGACGTCTTCCAGGATGCTGCGGGCCTGCTCCACCACCGGGTCACTCTCGATCACGTGCTGATCGAACACCTCGGCGGTGTCGCGCATGACGATCGTGGTAACAACGGGTAACGCATGCGCGCCCATCGCGGCGATGGTGGCGATGTCGCCGCCCAGCCCGGTGGCGCCGCTGGGATCGCTGGCGTTGAAGCTCATCACGCAGGCCGGTGCAGGAATCTCCTGCATGGGGTCCGGCACGGCGCCGTCGTCGGGTTGGGTGAGAGTGGTCATGGGGGCCTGGCTTGAGGGGGAGTTCAGGAGGGGCGAACGGGCCGGCCTGGGACTTGGGTCATTCTCGAAACTGTGTTGTGTATGTGCCGACAAACCCTTGGCTTTTGCAGAGGGGCCGTCGCTATACTCTGAGCCGATTGTAGTGATCTGGCATCGAACCCGTGAGCGAAAACCGAACCTGGATGTGCCTCATCTGTGGATGGATCTATGACGAGGCCGCTGGCGACCCCGAGCATGGCATTCCACCCGGCACCGCATGGGCTGATGTGCCCATGAACTGGACCTGCCCTGAATGTGCAGCCCGCAAGGAAGATTTCGAGATGGTTCAGATTTGAAGCCCGCGCGAAGCATGACGCGGGCTCGCCAGTCACTTGAGGACGTGCAACGTTGTGGGAGCGCAGTGTGACCGCTGATGGTCTGAAGCAAGTGTCGGCATCGCCGACCCGGGTGTTGGTCATTGATGACAGCAACACCATCCGCCGCAGTGCGGAGATTTTCCTGCGCCAGGGTGGCTACGAGGTGGTGCTGGCCGAAGACGGCTTCGACGCCCTCGCCAAGGTCAACGACCACGATCCCCAGATCATCTTCTGCGACATCCTCATGCCGCGGCTTGATGGTTACCAGACCTGCGCCATCATCAAGCGCAACCCGCGCTTCGCCGATGTGCCCGTGGTGATGCTGTCGTCCAAGGACGGCGTCTTCGACAAGGCCCGGGGCCGGATGGTCGGCTCCGACGACTACCTCACCAAGCCGTTCACCAAGGACCAGCTCCTGAAGGCTGTGGCGCAGTTCTGCGCCACCTCCGCCTGAGTCCCTGCGCGCCCGCGGCTGTCGCGGCTGCGCACATCTGGTTTTGATCTGACCCGAAGGGGTTTCTCATGTCCTCCATCCACAACATCCTGCTCGTTGACGATTCCAAGACGGAATTGCATGTCCTGACCGAAATGCTGACCAAGCGCGGCTTTGCCGTGCGCACCGCCGAAAGCGGTGAAGAGGCGCTGCGCCGCCTGGCCGAGCTCAAGCCCGACCTGATCCTGATGGACGTGGTGATGCCCGGCACGAATGGCTTCCAGCTGACCCGCACCATCACCCGTGATCCGCGTTACGCGGGCGTGCCGGTGATCATGTGCACCAGCAAGAATCAGGAAACCGACCGCGTCTGGGGCATGCGCCAGGGCGCGAAGGACTACGTCGTCAAGCCGGTGTCCGCTGAAGACCTGATGGCCAAGATCGCTGCCCTCGGCTGATTCGAAAGGGCAGCCGACATGGCCAACAAAGAAGCACTGCGCGAATTGCAGACCCGCCTGGCGACGCGCTTGCAGGCGGCTCGTGAGCAGCCGCGCGACGCCGGTTGGCTGGCCGTGGAGTGTGGCTCAGCAGGTTTGCTGCTGCCCCTCGGGCAGGCCGGTGAAATCCAGGCGGTGAAAGACCTCACCCCGGTGCCGCATTCGGCCGCCTGGCTGGCTGGCGTGGCCAATGTGCGTGGCCAGCTCGACGCCGTGATTGACCTGGCTGTGTTCCTGCGACTGCGTGCCGCTGCGGCGCCGCGCCCGGGTGCGCAGCTGGTGGTGTTGAACACGTCGCTGCGCGTGAACGCCGCCTTGATGATTGACCGACTGGCTGGCTTGCGTGACACGAGCCAGCTCACCCGGATGCCTGACGATGGTCTGCCTCGGCCGGCCTACGCCAAGCAAGCCTGGCGCGATGAGCGCGGACGCCGTTGGGACGAGCTTGATCTGGCTCGTCTGGTGTCGGATCCCCTGTTTCTGGATTTGGCGGCGTGATCCCTGCCGTCCATCGATGCCGTGACCAACGGCAGCCCTGAGAGGAAGAAATGAGTCTGCTCGATCAGTTCAAGAACAAGTTCGGCGGCCCGGCAGATGAGCCGGCGCAAGCCACTTCGGTCGCATCCGATGCCACCGCCACCGAAGCCAAGTCGGACGACCCTGAAGTGGACTTGCTGCTCAGCGAGATCGACCAGCGCCTGGCTTCCCAGAGCGAGGGCGAGCCCAGTGCCGTCCACCTCGACGCCCAGGACCTGACGACCGCCGCAGCGCCGCTGGACGCCCTGGACGATCGTCAGCTGGATGACGGTGATGCCAACCACGCGGCCCTGTCGCGCCTGGCTGAGCCTTCCACGTTTGGCGAAGAATCCACCGGCCTGCCGCTGATCGGCAAGCGCCCGGTGCTGCTGCAGCAGCGTCTGCTGGTGGGCCTGCTCGGTGGCGGTGCTGCCGTGTTCCTGCTGACCGGCTTCCTCGCGCTGAACGCAGGCAGCAAGCAGGCCGGCCAGCTGACCGCGACCGGTCAGGCGCTGATGCAGTCGCAACGTCTGGCGAAGTCGGTATCGCAGGCCTTGATCGGCAGCCCCGCAGCCTTCCCGGAAGTGCGCGAGAGCGGCGAAGTGCTGGCGCGCAACCTGCGCGGTCTGGCCACCGGCAACGACCAGCTGTCGGCCGTGCCTGCTTCGGTGCAAGACCCGCTGGAGCCGCTGCTGCCCCTGGTCGACCGCGCTGAAAAGAACGCCGGCATCGTGCTGGCCCAGCAGACCACGCTGACCCAGGTCGGTCAGGCCCTGCGCCTGATCAACCGCCAGTCGTCGGACCTGCTGGAAACCGCTGAAACCGTGTCGTCGCTCAAGCTGCAGACCGGTGCCTCGCCGGCTGAGCTGTCGGCGGTGGGTCAGCTCGTGATGCTGACGCAGCGTATCGGCAAGAGCGCCAACGAATTCCTGACGCTGGAAGGCGTGAGCCCCGAGGCCGTGTTCCTGCTGGGCAAGGACTTGAACTCGTTCCGCGAAATCGCTGACGGCCTGCTCAAGGGCAATGCCGAGCTGCGCCTGCCCGGCACGAAGGACCCGCAGACCCGCGAGCGTCTGGAGCAGCTGATCGGCCAGTACGAACAGACCCGCAACCAGGCCAGCGCCATTCTGGGCAATCTGCAAGGTCTGGTGTCTGCGCGTGAAGCCCAGTCGGCCATCGTGGCTGACTCGGAACCGCTGCGCAAGGGCCTGGAAACCGTGCAGAGCGCGCTGGAAGGCGAGGGCGGCCTGACGCTGCCCTACGTCATCGCCTTGCTGCTGGGTGCCTTGGCCATCGTGGCCGGTGGTGCCGGCTTCCTGCGCCTGTATGTGCGCAACCAGGCGCTGCGTGCACAGCAGGCTGAAGGCCAGCGTCTGGCGGCTGAAGAGCAGGAGCGTGACGCCAAGCGCGTGAATGACGCCAACCAGGCCGCCATTCTGCGATTGATGAATGAGCTGCAGTCGGTCGCTGAAGGTGACTTGACACAACAGGCGACGGTGACGGAAGACATCACCGGCGCCATCGCCGACTCGGTGAACTACACGGTGGAAGAGCTGCGTTCGCTGGTGGCCCAGGTGCAGGGCACGGCTGAGCGGGTGACCTCGACCACGCAGCAGGTGGAATCCACGTCCACCGAACTGCTGGCAGCGTCTTCCGAGCAGCTGCGCGAGATTCGCGAAACCGGTGAGTCGGTGCTGCAGATGGCGAGCCGAATCAACGAGGTGTCGGCACAAGCCCAGCAGACCGCCGAGGTGGCACGTCAATCGCTGACGGCTGCATCGACGGGTCGTCAGGCCGTGGCCGACACGATCGACGGCATGAACGCGCTGCGCGAGCAGATCCAGGAAACGTCGAAGCGAATCAAGCGACTGGGTGAATCGTCCCAGGAGATTGGCGAAATCACCGAGCTGATTTCCGACATTACCGAACAGACCAACGTGCTGGCCCTGAACGCCGCCATCCAGGCGGCCTCGGCAGGTGAAGCAGGCCGAGGCTTCTCGGTGGTGGCGGAAGAAGTGCAGCGACTGGCTGAACGCTCCGGCGATGCAACCCGTCAGATCGCGGCCCTGGTGAAGACCATTCAGACCGACACCCAGGACGCCGTGGCCGCCATGGAAAACTCCACGCAGGGTGTGGTGCAGAACGCCACGCTGTCTGACGCGGCAGGTACTGCGCTGAACGACATTGACCGTGTGACGCGCGACCTGTCGAACCTGATTGAAGAGATTTCGGCTGAAGCACGCCGCGAGGCGGTCTCCGCCAACGTGGTGGCTGCCAACATCCAGCACATTTTTGCGGTGACCGAACAGACCGGAGAGGGCACGCGCTCGACGGCCCAGATGGTGCATGACCTGTCGCGTACGGCTGACGAGTTGCGCCAGTCGGTTGAACGGTTCAAGATCGTCTGACCTCAGCGCTGTTCACGCTCCACTGAAACCTCTTTCCGGCATCACCATGGACCAAGACCGCGACCACGAAGGGCCGGGAGATCTGAGCGCATTGGCTTGGGTAAACGACGAGCTGCGCCGCACGCTCGAAACGGCGCACAAGTCCTTGCGCCGCCAGCTGCGCGAGAGCGACTCCCGCCCGCTGGATTTCGAAGGTGGGGCGCCGACGGCCTTGTTGCAGGCCCGGCACCTGATTCACCAGGGTGTTGGTGCCCTGGACATGATCGGTCTGCCGGCAGCCGCGCGCTTCCTGCGGGCCAGCGAGCAGACGGTGCAGCGGCTCTCCAACGGCACGTTGGCGGTCGACCACGACGTGGTCGCCACGCTGGAGCGTGCGTCGTTCGCCTTGCTGGATTACCTGCGCCGCATGCTGGCCGGCCAGCCCGTGCCTGCGCTGGCGCTGTTCCCGCAATACCGTGACGTGCTGGCGCTGGCGGGCGCCGAGCGCGTGCACCCGGCCGACCTGTGGGACGCGCCTCCGGTGCGTCATGCCGGCGCCGCCGTGACGGGCAGCCGCGTGGCCGTCGTGGCGGATACCCGCGTGCGTGGCTCCATCGAGCGCAAGCTGCTCGACTATTTCCGTACCGGCAGCCCGGCCGCGGCGGGTGTCATGGGCGAACGCTTCCACACGCTGGCGCAAGCCACCGCGGGCGAGCTGACCTTGCCTTGGCAACTCGCGGCCGCGTTTTTTGAAGCCCAGGCCCAGGGCCTGCTGGCAACCGATCTGTACACCAAGCGCATGGCCTCGCGCCTGCTGGCCCTGCTGCGTGCGGCCGAGCGCGGCCAGACCGAGTGCCCGGAGCGCCTGCTGCAAGACCTGCTGTTCTACTGCGCCCGCGCCCGACGTGACGACGACGTGGCGCCGCGCCTGGGCAAGGTCTGGGACGAGCATGGTCTGCAGGCTGCTCATGCGGTCGACGTCAATGCCGCTTCGCTGGGCCGTTTTGATCCGGCTTTGCTGCCGGTGGCGCGACGCCGTGTGGGTGCGCTGAAAGACACCTGGTCGGCGCTGACCGCCGGCGAATACGGAGCCCAGACCGGCCTGAACGAACAAGCCGCGCTGGTCGCCGATTCGGTTCGCCAGCTCTACAGCAGTGGCCAGACACTGGCCACCTCGCTGACGGCGGCCGTGGCTTCGTGCGGCGACGCCGCTCCGAGCGCGCCGCTGGCCATGGAAGTGGCCACCTGCCTGCTGTGCATTGACGCCTCGCTCGACGAGATCGATCTAGAGCAGCCCGACATGCAACGCCGCATCGTCCGGCTGGCCCAGCGCCTGGATGTGGTGGCCGCGGGCCGTCCGTCCGAGCCTGTCGAGCCGTGGGTGGAAGCGCTGTACCGCGATGTGTCTGACCGCCAGGCCATGGGCAGCGTGGTGCAGGAGCTGCGCTCTTCGCTGGCCGAAGTTGAAGCGCAGATGGACCGCTTCAGCCGCAACCCTGAAGAACATGAATTGCTGATCCCGGTGCCGGGGCAGCTGTCCGCGATGCGCGGTGTGATGTCGGTGCTGGGCCTGGACCAGGCCACGCAAGCCCTGGCCCGCATGCGCGAAGACGTCGACGCCGCGATGACGGCACCCGACCAGGCACAGGCCCTGGCGGGCCGCCTGGCCGACAACGTCGGTGCCCTGTCCTTCCTGATCGACATGCTGGGCGTGCAGCCGCAGCTGGCCAAGTCGCTCTTCCAGTTTGATGCCGCCACCGGCCGTTTCGCCGCAGTGATGGGCCGCGCCCGCACGGCCACGGCGGCCGATGCCGCTGATGCACAGCTGGCCGAGCAAGTGGCCGGCCTGATGCAGACCGCCACCGACGAAGATATTTCCTCGGCCGATCTGAGCCGCACGCTGGAAGACCTGAGCCACCAGGCGATGGCGGCTGATCTGCCCTCGCTGGCGGAAACCGCGGCGCAGGCGCGCCGCGCCATCGAGGCCGCTGACAACGACGACGAGCGCGAAATGGCCCGCGCCGATGCCACGCAGGCCCTGAACGACTTTGCCGACGCCGCGCGGCCGGCACCGCCGCCAGACAGCGCCCATGCGCCGCTGGACGATGACGCAGACATGCGCGAGATCTTCTTTGAGGAAGCGCGCGAAGTGTTTGGCCAGGCCGCCGAGGCCGTGCAGGCCCTGCAGGCCGATGACAGCGACCTGGGTGCGCTGACGGCCGTGCGCCGCGCCTTCCACACGCTCAAGGGCAGCTCCCGCATGGTCGGGCTCAAGGCCTTTGGTGAAGGCGCGTGGGCATGCGAGCAGCTCTTCAATGCCCGTCTGGCAGATGCCCAGGCGCGTGCCGATGCGCCGACGCGCGAGTTCACGGCTGAGGCCCTGGCCACGATGGCCGGTTGGGTGGACGCACTGGAAGTGGACGCTGATGCGGCCATTCGCCCGGATGACTTGATGGCGCGCGCCGATGCGCTGCGCAAGGCGCCGGTGTTCGCACTGGAGTCGGAGTCGCAGCCGGAGTTGCCGCCTGAGCTGGACGTGGTGCCCGAGGTGCCAGCCGCTGAGTCCGTCCTGGATCTGGACGTCGCAGGTTTTGCCTTGCCGGCGTTGACCGAGGGCCTCGAGGTCCAGGACAACATCGAAACCGCTGACCTCGACGCATCCGCGTTCGAGGCGGTGCCGGGCCGCTTGTCGGCGCTCGATCTGCCATCGCTGGACTTGCCGTCGCTGGATCTTGGCGAGGCTGCTGCCGGTGAAGCGCTGGAAGCCTCCGCTGTTGAATCGGTGGACGCCGTTGAGGAACAGCCGGTGGAAGCGGTTGCGGAAGCACCGACCGCCGAAGCTGCCGCCGCACCCGCTGAGTCTGTCACCGAAGCCGCTTTGCCGGTGCTCGATGCGCTGCCGACCGAGGCCGCGGACGAGGTGGCTGAGCCCGACGCGCTGGCTGCGGAGGCCTCCAATGAGGCCAGCGACTGGGCCCCCACCACCGAGGTGGTGCCGCCTGAATTGCGCGCGCCGCAGATCGACGTTGAACTCGACCTGGACGTGGACCCCGTGGCTGAAATCCCGGAAGGCATGTCGCCCGATGAGGTCGATGCCGAGCGGTACAAGGTGGTGGGTCCGCTGCGGATTTCCATTGCCCTGTTCAACATCTATCTGAACGAAGCCGACGAGCAGTCGCGACGCCTGTGTGTCGAGCTGTCCGAGTGGCAGCTGGAGCTGGACCGTCCGGTGAGCGAGACCGCGCTGGCCCTCGCACACTCGCTGGCGGGCAACTCGGCCGCTGTCGGCTACACGGCACTCTCCGGCCTGGCCCGTCGGCTGGAGCATGCGCTGGAGCGCTCACGCGGCCGGGGTGTTGGTGAGCCTGCCGAAGCGCAGTTGTTCCTTGACGCCGCTGACGAGATCCGCCGCCTGCTGCACCAGTTCGCCGCCGGGTTCCTCAAGGCGGTACCGGAAGAGTTGACGGCCCGCTTCGACGAGCACGAAGCGCAGGAGTCGCAGCAGGTCAGCCACCCTGCGGCGCTGACGCTGGTCAGCAACCACGCCGTGGAACCGGAAGCCCTGCAAGCCGATGACCTGCCGGCCGAAGGCGATGAGCAGGTGCTGTCGTCTGAAGAAGCCGGCAGCGACGACTTGCCGTCCGAGCACGCCGAGATGCAGGCCACCCAGCTGGGCGGCCTGAGTTACTCCGCGCTGACCGAGGAGGCGCCGGTGGTTGCCGCGCCGCAGCTGCGCCGCAATGTGGCGTCGCTGGAAGGCCTGGGTGACGACATCGACGTCGCTGACGCGATCGACCCTGAGCTGTTTGAGTTCTTCAAGGAAGAAGGCCAGGAGCTCTTGCCGACGCTGGCCGAACACCTGCGTCTGTGGGAGCAGACCCCGGCCGACATGGGCTCGGGCGTGATGGTGATGCGTGCCTTGCACACGCTCAAGGGCGGTGCCCGTCTGGCCGGCGCGATGCGCCTCGGCGAGATGGCTCACCGACTTGAAACGGCGGTCGAGCAGGTGGCCAGCCGTGGCCACGCCGACGCCGTGTTGCTGGCCCGCCTGCAAGCGGGCGCCGACACGCTGGTGGATGAATTTGATCGCCTGCGCCGCGGTGAAGCGGTGCAGGACGGCAGCTCGGCAGCGCCTGATGCGCTGGCTGCACTTGGTCAGGTGCTGAGCCAGTCCGCACCTTTGGCCAGCGATGTGATGCCGGCATTGGCGGCCATTCCGGCCGCCTTGGTCACCGCCGCCGACGCCCATGTGGCCGCGCCTGCCGAGGCAGCCTCGGCGCCGCAAGCCGCCGTTGCCACCGCCGCTGTGGCGCCCGGCACCGTGGTCGATCGGACCCCGCTGGACTGGTCCCTGCTGGTGGGCGATGGCTCGACGGCTGCCACGGCTGCGCCGGCCTTCACGCAGGATGCCGGCAGCGGCGCCAGCGTGCGGGTGCGTGGCACCCTGCTCGATCGCCTGGTCAGCCACGCCGGCGAGGTGGGCATTGCCCGCGCTCGAATCGGCAGCGAACTCGGCCAGATGCAGCTGGGCCTGCGCGACCTGACGGACAACCTGGAGCGTCTGCGCCGCCAGCTGCGTGACCTGGAGCTGCAGGCTGAAACGCAGATGGCCACGCGCCTCGAAGCTGCGCGGCAGTCCCAGCAGGCGTTCGATCCGCTCGAAATGGACCGCTTCACCCGCGTGCAGGAGTTGACCCGCATGCTGGCCGAATCGGTCAATGACGTGGGCACCGTGCAGCGCGGTCTGGCGCAGACGCTGCAGGCCTCGGAAGACCAGCTGGCCGTGCAGACCCGTCTGACCCGCGACCTGCAGGACGACCTGCTGCGCGCCCGGATGGTGGAGTTCGATACTCTGTCCGATCGCCTGTACCGCGTGGTGCGCCAGTCCGCCAAGGACAGTGGCAAGCAGGTTCGCCTGAACCTGAGTGGCGGCAGCATCGAACTCGACCGAAGCGTGCTGGACCGCATGGCACCGGCCTTCGAGCACCTGCTGCGCAACGCCGTGGCCCACGGCATCGAAGCCCCGGGCCTGCGCGAAGCCACCGGCAAGGACGCTGCCGGCACCATCGACGTCTTGCTGCAGCAAAGCGGCAACGAAGTGCAGATCGAGGTGCGTGACGATGGCGGTGGCCTCGATCTGTCGCGCATCGCCGAGCGTGCCCGTCAGATGGGCCTGCTGGACGACGACGCTCGTCCGACCGAAGCCGATCTGGCGGGTCTGATCTTCACGCCGGGCTTCTCGACCGCCGACAAGGTGACCGAGCTGGCCGGCCGTGGCGTGGGCATGGACGTTGTGCGTGCTGAAGTGACCGGCATGGGCGGTCGCATCGAGACCGCCAGCGGCAGTGGCCGCGGCACCTCGTTCAAGATGGTGCTGCCGCTGACCACCGCCGTGACGCAGGTCGTGCCGGTGATGTGCGGCACGCAGATGACGGCGCTGCCGTCGACCCTGATCGAGCTGGTGCGTCGCGTGCCGGTGGCCGAGGTCGACCAGGCTTACCGCACCGGCGCGCTTCGCCATGGCGACCGCGACATCCCGTTCTTCTGGCTGGGCAGCCTGCTGCAGCAGGGTCTGCGGGGTGCCGTCGAAGGCCGCACCGCACAGGTCCTGATCGTGCGAAGCGCGGCGCAGTACGTGGCCGTGCACGTGGGTCAGGTGCTGGGCAACCAGGAAGTGGTTGTGAAGAACCTGGGCCCGCAGCTGTCGCGCCTGCCAGGCCTGGCCGGCATGTCGCTGATGCCTTCCGGCCAGACCGTGCTGATCTACAACCCGGTGGCACTGGCGGCCGTGTACGGCCAGGCCGTGCGCGACCAGCTGCTGGCCCAGCTGGCCAGTGGCTTGCCCGAACTGCCGACGGATGCACAGGAGGCGACGGCCCCGGCCGAAGCGGTGGCGCCGCTGGTGATGGTGGTCGACGATTCCCTGACGGTGCGTCGCGTGACCCAGCGCCTGCTGGTGCGCGAAGGCTACCGGGTGGTGCTGGCGAAGGACGGTCTGGATGCGCTGGATCGTCTGAGCGACGAGCGCCCGGCCGTGATGTTGTGCGACATCGAAATGCCCCGCATGGACGGCTTCGACCTGGTGCGCAACCTGCGCAACGACCCGCGTCTGGCCGACCTGCCGGTGGTGATGATCACGTCGCGCATCGCGCAGAAGCACCGTGATCACGCGACCGAGCTCGGTGTTCAGCATTACCTCGGCAAGCCGTACGACGAAGACCAGCTGTTGATGCTGGTCCGCGACTATGCAGGCGCCCCAGTCGCCGTTTGACATCCTGGACGGTGTCGCAGCCCTGACCGGGCTGCGCGACCGCGACCTGCTCGACCAGCAACTGGTGGCCGTGCTGGCCCGCTGGCTGGCGGTTGATCAGGCGCATCTGCACCGGCTGTCTGGTGACGAGGCTGATCTGCGCTGGCTGACCACCTTCCGGCAGACCACGGCAGGGCAGACGCCCGACGCCGTGCCCTTGTGGATGGACTGGCGTGCCTTGCCCACCCAGGGCGATCGGCCTGACTGGGCCCGCTGCGCCAGCGTGGCCGAGCCGCATTACGCCCAGCACCCGTCCCCGGCCCTGCTGCTGCCATTGCCCGGCGACCACGCGCCTCAGGGCGTGCTCGAGCTGTGCGGAGCCCCCGCACTCGATGCCCAGACGCTGGAGCAGTTGATGAAGTTCATGCGGGTCTGGCGCCATGTGCAGGGCCTGATCGACTACAGCGAGCGTGATTCGCTCACCGGCTTGTTCAACCGCAAGAGCTTCGACGAATCGTTTTACAAGGCCTCGGCGCTGCCCAAGGCCAGTGATGATGACGGCACCGAGCGGCGACAGGACACCCACACAGGCGGCTGGTGGCTGGCGTTGCTCGACATTGACCATTTCAAGAGCGTGAACGACCGCTTCGGGCACCTCATCGGGGACGAAGTGCTGCTGTTGCTCTCGCGCGTGATGCGCCAGTGCTTCCGCTTCTATGACCAGCTTTACCGTTTTGGCGGCGAAGAGTTCGTGGTGCTGCTGCGCTGCCCGGAGGAGGTGGGCGCCATGTCGGCCCTGCAACGCTTACGCGAGGCCGTGCGCCAATTCCCGTTTCCGCAGGTGCAGCAGCTGACCGTGAGCATCGGCTTCACCGATGTGCGCCCGGGTGACACGCCTTCGGCCGCGGTGGAGCGGGCCGACAAGGCGGTGTATTTCGCCAAGCGCAATGGCCGCGACCAGGTGCGCCACCACGCCACGCTGCTGCGCGACGGCGACCTGGAAGAAGACAAGCCCGACAGCGACGTCGAGCTGTTCTGAGGGCTTTGCCGCCCGCTCAGGCGCCGGCCTTGCCCTCACGCGCAGCTGCAAAGCGCGCCAGCGTCAACTGCCGGGCGGCGTCGTGGTCCACCACCGGCTCGGGGTAGTCGATGCCCAGCTTGACCGAGGCTTCCACCAGCTCCAGCGGCTTGGCCAGCCACGGCGCGTGGATGGCCTTGCGGCCCAGCCCGGCCAGTTGCGGCAGGTAGCGTCTGATGAACTTGCCATCAGGATCAAAGCGCTCGCTCTGCGTGACGGGGTTGAAGATCCGGAAGTAGGGTTGCGCGTCACAACCCGTGGAGGCTGCCCACTGCCAGCCGCCGTTGTTGGCGGCCAGGTCAAAGTCATTGAGGTGCAGCGCGAACCAGGCTTCGCCGCGGCGCCAGTCAATGCCCAGGTCCTTGGTCAGGAAGCTGGCGCTGATCATGCGCAGGCGGTTGTGCATGTAGCCGGTCTTCAGCAGCTGCAGCATCGCGGCATCGACCAGCGGATAGCCGGTGCGGCCCTCGCACCAGGCGGCGAACAGCGCATCGCCATGCTTGCCGTGCTCCCACTTCACGGCGTCGTACTCGGGCTTGAACGAATGCCCGACGACGCGCGGATGGTGGTGCAGGATCTGGTGATAAAAATCGCGCCAGATCAGCTCCGACAGCCAGACCTCGGCCCCACGCGAGCCGCCCTGCGAGCGATGCAAGGCCTCCCGTGCCAAGGTGCGGATGGACACCGTGCCGAACCGCAGGTGCGTGCTGAGGTAGCTCGGGCCCTTCACGGCCGGGAAGTTGCGCGCGTCCTCATAGAGGTCAATGCGGTGCAGGAAATCATCCAGCAATTCACGAGCGCCGGTGCTGCCGGTGGGCAACTTCAGGGTGTGCAGATCAGAAGGCTCGAACCCGATGTCTGAGAGCGCTGGCACGCCGGGTTGTCCGACCCGCGCGGGCCAGCCTGCGAGCGCCGAGGCGTGACGAGCGACCGGCCATGCGCGCAGATAAAACTCGTTGACCTTGCGCAGCCAGGCGTTCTTGTAGGGCGTGAACACGCTGTACGACGTGCCGCCACCGGTCATCACTTCATCGCGCTCGAACACGACGTGGTCTTTGGTGGTGTAGAGCGACACGCCGGCCTCAGACAAGGCGCCACGCACCTGCGCATCACGCGAAACGGCGTCCGGTTCGTCGTCGTGGTTGGCAAACACGGCCTGCACGCCCAGCTGCCGGGCCAGCGCCGGGATCTCACGGGTGGCCCAGCCGTGGCGGACGATCAGGTGCACGTTCTCCCGGCCATGCGATTGGCCCAGGGCGGTGAGCTGTGCGTCCAGATCCACCAGGCTGTCCCGGATGAACTCGACCCGGCGATCCTTGCGCGGCAGGGCGTCCAGAATCGCCGAGTCGAAGACGAACACGCACCACACCTGACGGGCGGCGCGGCAGGCGGCATACAGGGCGGCATGGTCATCCGCGCGCAGATCGCGCCGGAACCAGACCAGCGCGGCATCGATGGAAGCTTGCATGGGTGCGCAGTGTCTTACGAATCGGCCGTTCTTGCCTGGCGCGCCTGCCGCCCCCCTGAAATAGAATGGGTGCATGGCATCGGACGGCATCAATCTCACCCATCAATTCCTGATCGCGATGCCCGGCATGGCCGATGAACAATTCACCGGCGCCGTGGTTTATCTCTGCGAACACAACGACAAGGGTGCACTCGGCTTGGTCATCAACCGGCCCAGCGACATCACCCTGAAGGACTTGTTCGACAAGATCGACCTGCCGCTGGCCAGTGAGCAGCTCGGCCGCCAGCCCGTGTTTCTGGGCGGCCCGGTCCAGCCGGAGCGTGGTTTCGTGCTGCATGAGCGACCCGACGACGACGCTGCGGCCTACCACTCGACCCTGAACGTGCCCGGTGGTCTGTCGATGACCACCAGCAAGGATGTGCTCGAAGCCCTGGCCGAGGGCAGCGGCCCGCGCCGGGTGCTGGTGACGCTGGGTTACAGCGGCTGGTCGGCCGGGCAACTCGAGGACGAGATCGGCCGCAACGGCTGGCTGACGGTGGATGCGCAGCCCGAAGTCATCTTCGACACGCCGATCGAGCAGCGTTACCAGCGGGCGGTGGCCCTGCTCGGGTTCGACCCGCGCATGCTCTCGCAAGAGGCGGGGCACGCATGAGCGTGGCCAGCCCAATTGCCCCGGGTCTGTCCAGTTCCGCCACCCTGCTGGCCTTTGATTTTGGTACCCGCCGCGTGGGCGTGGCCACCGGCAACGTGCTGATGCGCCGCGGCCAGGGCCTGCGCACCATCGCGGCCGAGGGCGATGCGCGCTTTGCCGCGATCGACGCGCTGATCAAGGAATGGCAGCCCGAGGCCCTGGTCATCGGCGTGCCCTGGTACCCCGACGGCGCACCACACGACAATACGCGCCGCGCGCAGCGCTTCGGCCGCCAGTTGCACGGGCGATTCCGCCTGACGGTGCATGAGGTGGACGAGCGCTACACCACCACCGAAGCCATCGCGTCGGGCGCCCAAGACGCCGACGCGGCCTCGGCCGTGCTGATCCTCGAACAATTTTTCCGCGAGCACTTCACATGAGTACCTTGACCCTCGACGCGCAAGCGCTGTACCAGGAGCTGCTGAACGGCGTGCGGCCGCTGCTCAAGCCCGAGACCTCGCTGGTCGGTGTGTGGTCGGGCGGCGCCTGGCTGGCCGAGCGGCTGCAGGCTGATCTGAAACTGCCGGGCGCTGCGGGCGTGATCTCCAGCACGCTGCACCGCGACGACTTCGGTTCACGCGGCCTGGCCGCCACGGCCGATCCGACCAGCCTGCCGTTTTCCATCGACGGCCGCCACATCCTGCTGGTGGACGACGTGCTGTTCACGGGCCGCACGATCCGCGCCGTCATCAACGAGTTGTATGACTACGGCCGCCCGGCCAGCGTGACGCTGGCGGTGCTGGTTGACCGCGGTGGCCGCGAGCTGCCGATCCAGGCCTCGTTTGCCGCTGCCCGCGTGGCGCTGCCCGCCCAACAACGCCTGTCGCTGGCCCGGGCCGCCGACGGCGCCCTGACTTTCACCCTGACCGAGGAGCACTGACGTCATGCTCTCCCGACGCAACCCCCAACTCAACCGCCACGGCGAGCTGATTCACCTGCTGTCCATCGAAGGGCTGCCGAAGGCTGTGCTGACGCACATCCTCGACACCGCGGGCACCTTCCTGTCGGTCAATGACCGCGAGGTGAAGAAGGTGCCGCTGCTGCGTGGCAAGAGCGTGTTCAACCTGTTCTTCGAGAACAGCACCCGCACCCGCACCACCTTCGAGATCGCGGCCAAGCGCCTGTCGGCCGACGTGATCAACCTCGACATCGCCAAGTCCAGCGCGTCGAAGGGTGAAAGCCTGATCGACACCATCTCCAACCTGTCGGCCATGCATGCCGACATGTTCGTGGTGCGCCACAGCGAGTCAGGCGCGCCCTACCTGATCGCCCAGCACTGCGCGCCGCATGTGCACGTGGTGAATGCCGGTGACGGCCGGCACGCCCACCCGACGCAGGGCTTGCTGGACATGTACACGATCCGGCACTTCAAGAAAGACTTCACGCAGCTGAGCGTGGCGATCGTCGGCGACATCGTGCACTCGCGCGTGGCCCGCTCCGACATCCACGCCCTGACCACGCTGGGCGTGCCCGACATCCGTGCGGTGGGCCCGAAGACGCTGGTGCCGGGTGACCTGGCGCAGATGGGCGTGCGGGTCTGCCACGACATGGCCGAGGGCATCCGCGGCGCCGACGTGATCATCATGCTGCGCCTGCAGAACGAGCGCATGAGCGGCGCGATGCTGCCGAGCGCCGGCGAGTTCTTCAAGAGCTACGGCCTGACCGACGAGAAGCTGGCGCTGGCCAAGCCCGACTGCATCGTGATGCACCCGGGTCCGATCAACCGCGGCGTGGAAATCGACTCGTCGGTGGCCGATGGCTCCCACAGCGTGATCCTGCCGCAGGTCACTTTCGGCATCGCCGTCCGCATGGCGGTGATGTCCATCATTGCGGGGAATGAAGCATGAAGGTCCTGATTCGCAACGGACGCGTGGTGGACCCGGCTTCGGGCCGGGATGAAGTGGCCGATGTGGCCGTCGCCAACGGCCGCATCGTGGCCATCGGCCGGGTGCCCGGTGATTTCGACAACGCCCGCGTCATCGACGCGACGGGCTGCGTCGTCGCCCCCGGCCTGGTTGACCTGGCTGCCCGCCTGCGGGAGCCTGGCCATGAGCATGAAGGCATGCTCGAATCCGAACTCAATGCGGCAGCCGCCGGCGGCGTGACCAGCTTGGTGTGCCCGCCCGACACCGACCCGACCCTCGACGAGCCGGGCCTGGTCGACATGCTGAAATTCCGCGCCCGCAAGCTGAGCCTGTGCCGCCTGTTCCCCCTGGGCGCCTTGACGCGCGGGCTGGCCGGCGAGGCGCTGACCGAAATGGCCGAGCTCACCGAGAGCGGCTGCGTCGGTTTCTCGCAGGCGGAAGTGCCGGTGAAGGACACGCTGGTGCTGCAGCGCGCCATGCAATACGCCGCTACCTATGGCTATACCGTGTGGCTCCGTCCGGTTGATGCCTTCCTGGGCAAGGGCGTGGCGGCCAGCGGCGCCATGGCCACGCGCCTGGGCCTGTCTGGCGTGCCGGTGGCGGCAGAAACCATCGCCCTGCACACCATTTTCGAGCTGATGCGCGTGACGGGTGCGCGGGTGCACCTGTGCCGCCTCTCCAGCGCGGCGGGCGTGTCGCTGCTGCGCCGTGCCAAGGCCGAAGGCCTGAAGGTCACCGCGGATGTCAGCATCAACTCGCTGCACCTGACCGACGTCGACATCGGCTTCTTCAACTCGGCCATGCGCCTGAGCCCGCCGCTGCGCCAGCAGGCTGACCGCGAAGCGCTGCGCGCGGCGCTGGTTGACGGCACGATTGACGCGCTGGTGTCTGACCACACCCCGGTGGACGAAGACGCCAAGACCTTGCCCTTCGGTGAAGCCGAACCCGGCGCCACCGGTCTGGAGTTGCTGCTCAGCCTGGCGCTGAAGTGGGGCGAGGACACGAAGCTGCCCATGGCCGCCACCCTGGCCCGCGTGACCAGTCTGCCGGTGCAGGTGCTGGGCGATGCGCTGGGCTCGCTCGCGCAAAGCGCCGGCCGTGTGGTGGAAGGCGGCGTGGCCGACCTGTGCGTGTTCGACCCCGAGGCCATCTGGCAGGTCGAGCCCAAGCTGCTGAAGAGTCAGGGCAAGCACACGCCGTTTGATTTCGGCATCACGGGCACGGCGCTGCCGGGTCGTGTGCGTGCGACCCTGGTGGCCGGCACGGTGGCCTACCAGGTCTCTTGATGCGGGTATTGCTGGCGATGTGGCGCATGGCCCGGGTGCTGGTGCACCTCGGCCACGGCATGATCCTGATGGCCTTGCGCTTCGAGCGCATGACCGTGCAGCAGCGCCATGCCATGGTCCAGTGGTGGAGCCGCAAGTTGCTGGCGGTGGTCGGCCTTTCGCTCACGGTGAATGGGCAGGCCCGGCAGGCGGGCGGGCTGCTGATCGCCAACCACGTGTCGTGGCTCGACATCGCGGTGCTGCATGCGGCGTGTCCGCAGGCGCGCTTCGTGTCGAAGGCCGATGTGCGCAAGTGGCCCTTGCTGGGTTGGCTGATCGCCGGTGTGGGCACGCTCTTCATCGAGCGTGAACGCAAGCGCGATGCCATGCGCATGGTGCACGACATGGCGGCCGCGCTGCAGCGGGGCGAAACCGTGGCCGTGTTCCCTGAGGGCACCACTGGTGCCGGTGCACAGACGCTGCCGTTTCACGCCAATCTGCTGCAGGCCGCGATCGCGGTGGAGGCGCCGATCATTCCGGCGGCGCTGCGTTACAGCGAGCCTGGCCACGCCTTTGCATGGTCGGCCCAGTACATCGACGACACCACGCTGGTGCAGAGCATCTGGCGGGTGGTGAGTGCGCGCGGCTTGGCCGTGGAATTGACTATCCTGCCTCCGCACGGCAGCGCGCACGCGGATCGGCGCGCGCTGGCTGCGCACATGCAGGCGCAGATCCAGCAGGTGCTGGATGCTGCGCCCAGCAGCTCATCGGCCTGATCAGGCCTTCTTGCTGCCCTGTGCGGCAACCGCTGCTGCGGCCTTCGCGGCGGCTTCGGCGTCGCCCAGGTAGTAGCTGCGGATCGGCTTGAGGTCGGCGTCCAGCTCATACACCAGCGGAATGCCGTTGGGGATGTTCACGCCCACGATGTCGGCGTCGGCGATGTTGTCGAGGTACTTCACCAAGGCACGGATCGAATTGCCGTGCGCGGCAATGACCACGCGCTTGCCGGACTTGATGGCCGGCGCCAGCTCTTCATTCCACCAGGGCATCACGCGCGCCACCGTGTCCTTCAGGCATTCGGTCAGCGGCACCTGCGACGGGTCGAGCTTGGCGTAACGCAGGTCCTGGCGTTGGCCGCGCGGGTCGTTCGCATCCAGTGCGGGCGGCGGGGTGTCGTAGCTGCGACGCCAGATCAGCACTTGCTCATCGCCGTACTGCTTGGCCATGTCGCCCTTGTTCAAGCCTTGCAGGCCACCGTAGTGACGCTCGTTCAGACGCCAGTCCTTCAGCACCGGCACCCAGGTCCGCTCCATCGATTCGAGGCAGTACCAGAGCGTGGCAATGGCGCGCTTGAGGACCGAGGTGTAGGCCAGGTCGAACTCAAAGCCTTCGGCCTTCAGCAGGGCACCAGCCGACTTGGCCTGGGCGACGCCGGTGTCGGTGAGTTCCACATCGGTCCAGCCGGTGAAGCGGTTTTCGAGATTCCAGGTCGATTCACCATGGCGAATCAGCACGAGCTTGTACATGGCCTTGAGGGCGCGACGGGACGCGCCGGGGGTGAGGGTTGCAGGGCAGGAAATACCGTCGAATTCTATAATCCGTACCTTCGTGTACTTTGCCTTCGGACATCTCTGTGAACTTCCTGATTGAAAACTGGCTGCTGATTGCAGCCGCCCTGGTGTCCGGTGGCCTGTTGTTCTGGCCCATGCTGCGTGAAAGCGCCTCGGCCGGTGGCGTTTCGCCGCAGGAAGCCGTGCGCCTGATCAACCGCGAGAAGGCCGTCGTGATCGACGTCTGCGAGGTGGCTGAATTCGCGGCGGGCCACGTGGTCGGTGCGCGCAACGTGCCGCTGGCCAAGCTGGAAGGCGCCAAGGAAGTGCCGTCCAACAAGACCCTGCCGCTGGTGGTCGTCTGTGCATCGGGCGCCCGCGCTGCCCGCGCCGTGGCCACGCTGCAGAAGGCCGGCCATGCCAACGCCCAGGTGCTGGCTGGTGGCATGCGCGCCTGGCGCGAAGCCGGCTTGCCGGTCGAAACCAGCGCGGCTTGAGTCAGCCGAGGCAGGCCGCACCGGCCTGCCCGTTGCCGAGCGAGGTTTTTCGCTCTTGGCGACAATCGCTCCATCGAATTTCAAAGCGTGCCGCCATGAACAAAGTCGTGATGTACACCACCCAGGTCTGCCCTTACTGCGTGCGGGCCAAGTCCTTGCTGAAGCAGCGGGGCGTGGAGGCCATCGAGGAAATCCGCGTGGACACCGACCCGGCCCAGCGTGATCGCATGATCGAGTTGACCGGCCGCCGCACGGTGCCGCAGATCTTCATCGGCGACACCCACGTGGGTGGTTGCGACGACCTGATGGCGCTCGACCAGAAGGGCAGCCTGATGCCTTTGCTGCAGGCCTGACCAAAGCTTCAACCACGTCGCGTTGGCGCCGGAGACCGGTGCAGACGCTGGGCCATAATGCGGCCCGCAGCCCGCACCATCCCGGTTGCGGGCTTTGTTTTTTCTGAAAGCCCCTCATGGCCGAGCAAGACCTGACTCCCGTGTTCCAGTTGCAGCGCATGTACCTCAAGGACCTGTCGCTTGAGCAGCCGAATTCGCCCACCATCCTGCTCGAGCAGGAACAGCCCCAGGTCGACATCCAGCTGACCATGGGCGCCGAGCCGGTCGCTGACGGCATCGTTGAAGTCACCGTGACGGCCACCGTCACCACCAAGATCGGTGAGCGCACCCTGTTCCTGGTTGAAGCCAAGCAGGCCGGCATCTTCGAAATGCGCAACATCCCGGACGAACAAGCCCAGGGCATCGTCGGCGTGGTCTGCCCGCAGATGATCTACCCGTACCTGCGCGCCATCGTGTCGGACGTCTGCACCCGCGCCGGCTTCCCGCCGATCCTGCTGGCCGAAGTGAACTTCCAGGCCATGTATGAAGCCCAGCAGGCAGCCGCTGCCGCTGGTGTTGAAGGTGCCGAAGGCGCGACCCTCAACTGAGCTTGAACGAGCCCGCATGCAGTTGACCGTGTTGGGGGCCGGTGCCTGGGGCACCGCGCTCGCTATTGCTGCCGCCCGTCGTCACGACGTGGTGTTGTGGGCTCGTGATGCCGCGCAAGCGGCCGACATGCAGACGGCGCGCCGCAATGCGCGCTACCTGCCAGATTCAGAATGGCCTGCGGGCCTGAATGCCAGCAGCGATTTGCCCCAGGCGCTGGCGCATGCTGCCGGGCCTGACGGACTGTACGTTGTGGCCACGCCCATGGCGGGGCTGCGCGGGGCGCTGTCGCTGCTGCCGGCCCACGCCCGCGTGCTGTGGCTGTGCAAGGGCTTCGAGGCCGGCACTGGCCTGCTGGGCCACCAGATCGCCGCACAGGTGTTGCCTGAAGCGCGCGCCGGTGTGTTGTCGGGCCCGAGCTTTGCCCAGGAAGTGGCAGCCGGCATGCCCACCGCCCTGGTGGCCGCCAGTGTTGATGCTGACCTCGCCGACATGGCCGTGACTGCCTTTCATGGCGGCCCTCTGCGCATCTACACCTCGCCGGATCCGGTGGGCGTGGAGGTGGGCGGCGCCGTCAAGAACGTCATGGCGATCGCGACCGGCATCGCCGACGGCCTGGCGCTCGGCCTCAATGCCCGCGCGGCGCTCATCACCCGCGGGTTGGCTGAAATGTCGCGACTCGGCGTCGCCATGGGCGCGCAACCCGCCACCTTCATGGGCCTGACGGGCCTGGGCGATCTGGTGCTGACGGCCACAGGCGATCTGTCGCGCAACCGACGTGTTGGCTTGTTGCTGGCCGAAGGCCTGGCGCTGCCCGACGTGCTGGCCCGCCTCGGTCATGTGGCGGAAGGCGTTTACAGCGCTGCCACCGTGGCCGCACAGGCGCGCAGCCTGGGCGTGGACATGCCGATTGCTGCGGCGGTGCATGACGTGCTGTCGGGCGAGCTCTCGGCCCGGGAAGCCTTGGGCCGTTTGCTGCAGCGCGAGGCGCGCTCGGAGTTCAGCTGAGGTTGAATTCGACGTCGCCGGCGCCTGTGACTCAGGCCGCTCCGCCAAACCCGTTCTGACGCCAGGCCTCGAACACCGACACCGCGACCGCGTTGCTCAGGTTCAGGCTGCGCTGACCCTCGCGCATCGGCAGGCGCACCCGTTGATCCAGCGGAAAACTGTCGCGCAGGCTGGGCGGCAGTCCCGCGGTTTCCTGACCAAACACCAGCGTGTCGCCGGGCAACCAGGCAATGTCCGTGTGTGGCCGGCTGCCGCGCGTGGTGAAGGCGAACATCCGGCCAAAGTCGGGCTGCTCCTTCTGCAGGAAGCTGTCCCAGTCGGCATGCCGTTGCACGGGCGCGTACTCGTGATAGTCCAGGCCGGCGCGCTGAAGCTGGCGGTCGTCCATGGAGAATCCCAGCGGCTCGATCAGGTGCAGGCTGCAACCCGTGTTGGCCGTCAGGCGAATGATGTTGCCCGTGTTGGGCGGGATTTCCGGGTGGACAAGCACGATGCGAAACATGGCTGCATTGTCGCTGGCCGGCGGCGTTGAATTGTGGCGCCCGAGGTGAGTCGTGTTCAGGGCAGCTCATCAGGCGCCGGTGTGCGGGCCAGCACCCACAGGTGCACCTGCGAGGCGCCACCTTCCAGCAGCGCGGTGGCGGCCGCCCGGGTGGTTGCGCCGGTGGTCATCACGTCATCCACCAGGGCCACGCTGCGCCCTGTCAGCGTGTGGCGCTGTGCGGGGGTGGGCAGGAAGGCGCCTTGCAGCAGGTCGCCGCGTTCCTGGCGATTCGCGCCGCCGCTCAACGGGTCGAGGTGCCTCCAGCGCTGCAACAAATGGGGCAGGGCGGGGCGGCCCACGCGCCGGGCCACCTCGCGTGCCAGAAGCCACGATTGGTTGTAGCCGCGCTGTGCCAGTCGTTGTGCTGACAGCGGCACCGCGGTGACGATGTCCGGCGGCGGGTGTGTGCCTGACCGCACCACCGCCTGCGCCAGCAGCGCGCCGAGCAAGGGCGCCCACTCAGGCGCCTGCTGGAACTTCAGGCGACTGATCAGCTGGTCGATGGGGAATTGGTAGTCCAGCGCCACGACGCAGGCCACCTGTGGTGTCGGGTGTTGCAGGCAGGCGCCGCAGCGCAGCACGCCGGGCCGGCCGCAGGTGGTGCAGCGAGCTTTCCAGCCGGCAAATCGAGTGCGGCAGGGCTGGCACAGGCCCTCGCGCGTCCAGGTGCTGCACACCGCGCAGGGCGCTGGCCAACCCTGGAGCCGCCATGGCGCTTCCGCCGCAATGCCTGCGGGCCGGCGGGTCAAGTCGTCGGCTTGATGTGCGTGGGGTGGCTCGTCCATATACTTGCCCGCCATGTCCTTGACCACGTCTCAGAATCCCGCCGATCGCATTGATGCGGCCGCTTTGCGCCGCCTCATGCAGCGCCGCCAACACAACGCGGATCTGCCGTGGCTGCACGGTGAAGTGGCCACCCGCATGGCCGATCGCCTGCAGATCATTCGCGACCAGCCCGAGCAGGTGCTGGACTGGTCTGAAGACGCGGGCGCCTTGCCACCCGCGTTGCTGGCGGCCTGTCCCAAGGCTCGTTTTCGCCGGGTCGACGAGACGGCCGCCGTGCGGTCGCCCGAGGGCTGGCTGGGCAAGCTGACCCGAGCCCTGAGGGGTGGTGAGGCCGAGCGCCTGCCTGCCGGCGCGGTGATGCCCGCCAGCGCCGGCCTGCTGTGGTCGAACATGCGGCTGCACCTGGCGGCCTCGCCTCCTGAACTGCTGAAGACCTGGCGCCAGGCCCTGCAGCCCGAAGGTTTTGTCATGTTCTCCACCTTGGGGCCCGGCTCACTGCGGCAAATTCGCGACATTTACCAGGCGCGGGGCTGGGGCGTGCCCCATGTGCCCTTCGTCGACATGCATGACCTGGGCGACATGATGGTGGAGGCCGGCTTCGCTGATCCGGTGATGGACCAGGAGGTGCTCAGATTGACATATGTCACGCCGGAGGCGCTGCTGGCGGAGTGGCGTGCACTCGGCGCGAACCTCGACCCGGCCCGCACGGCGGGTTTGCGCACTCCGCGGTGGCGTGCGCAGTTGTGTGCCGCACTGGCTGAAACAGCCGGGCCGGACGGTCGGATCGTGCTGGACGTGGAGGTGGTTTATGGCCATGCGTTCAGAGCGCCAGACAAGGGGCCGGCCGTGGCCGCCGACACGCGGATTGACCTTGCTGACATGAAATTGATGTTGCGCAAGCCGACCCCGCGCAAATAGTGTCGGATAGAATTTCGCGATTGATGTGGATCAGGTAACGGTTGCGACAGCCGCTTCAGGGAATGCCCGATTTTTCCGGGTAGACCTGCAAGGTAGCGTGATCGTGTACTTCCAGCCCTTGCACCATGCCTTCCGCGTGTCCAGTTCCCAGCGTGCTGCCGGTCCCTTCGGGCCAGCCGCAGGCATGGGGCGACGACGCTCTCCAAGCGGTTGATCTTTCGCAAGCCGATGCGCATTGGCTGCTGAAGCGCAACTGCTCGCTGAGCCCGCGGGATCTGTGCATCGTGCTGAGCTCGCTGGGTCTGGTGTCGGTGCTGATTGCTGGCGCCTTCTGGTGGCTCGGCGCGCCGATGGTGTTGCCGTTTGCGTGCATCGAGCTGGCTTGCCTGGCGGTGGCCGTGGTGGTGTTTGCGCGGCGCTCCGGCGACCACGAACTGTTGTGGATTGCCCATGGCCGCTTTCATGTGAAGCTGGCCGTTGGGCAAAACACGGAAGAACATGCGTTTCTCGCACGATCAGTGCGGGTTCGCCATGGCCATGATGTGCATGGCTTGATTGAACTGTCGGCAGACGGTCGTCGGGTTCTGGTGGGTCGCCACCTGAGCCCGCATCGGCGTTCTGCTCTCGCGGAATCGATGCGGGGCGCCTTGCGCGCCGCCGGTCATTGGGGTTTGGAATGGAAGTGACGACAACGATGAAGACAAGCACCTCGCTGCCCAAGCGGCTCCTGCAAGGCTCGGCGGCTCTGGCCGCTTCTCTGGTGACGGCTGCAGCCGTTGCCGTTGAAAGCCTGCCCGGCGGCCCCGCCGTCAACCAGACCGACCTGCACCCGCCGGTCACCAAGATCGCCGCTGAGGTGCAGACGCTGCACTACGGCTTGATGATCGTCTGCCTGGCGATTTTTGTCGCCGTGTTCGGCGTGATGTTCTATTCGATCCTGAAGCACCGGAAGTCGGTCGGCGCCAAGTCCGCCAACTTCCACGAAAGCGTCTCGGTCGAAATCGCCTGGACCATCGTGCCCTTCATCATCGTGACCGCGATGGGCTTCGCCGCCACCAAGACCGTGGTTGCGCAGAAGGACACCTCCAACGCCGACCTGACCATCAAGGCCACCGGCTACCAGTGGAAGTGGGGCTACGACTACCTGAAGGGCGAAGGCGAAGGCATCAACTTCCTGGCCACGCTCGACACCGCACAGCGCGAAATGTCGAATTCCGGCCATCCGTCGGGCGACAACTACCTGCTGAAGGTCGACAACCCGCTGGTCGTGCCGGTTGGCAAGAAGGTCCGCATCATCACCACCGCCAACGACGTCATCCACGCCTGGATGGTGCCGGCCTTCGGTGTCAAGCAAGATGCCATCCCCGGCTTCGTGCGCGACACCTGGTTCAAGGCTGAGCAGACCGGCGACTTCTACGGCCAGTGCGCCGAACTGTGCGGCAAGGAACACGCCTACATGCCCATCCACGTGAAGGTGCTGTCGGCTGAAGACTACAGTGCCTGGGTGCAAGGCAAGAAGAAGGAATTGGCTGCCAAGGCCGATGATCCGAGCAAGGTCTGGACGCAAGCCGACCTGGTGGCCCGTGGCGAGAAGGTCTATGCCTCGAACTGCGCTGTCTGCCACAAGGCCGACGGCAAGGGCGCTGGCCCGATCAAGGCGCTGGACGGCTCGACCAAGGTGCTGGACGCCGACAAGATGGTTCAGGTGCAAGTGCTGCTGAATGGCCAGAACAATGGTGCGATGCCTGCCTGGAAGCAGCTGTCGGACACCGAAATCGCGGCCGTCATCACCTACACCAAGAACTCGTGGAGCAACAAGACTGGCCAGACGGTGCAACCGTCGGAAGTCGTTGCCGCCCGCAAGTGAATCCCCGGGATATCTGAAAAGGAAACCTCATGAGTGCAGTTCTCGATCATCACGGGGATCACGCGCACGACCACGCGCATGACCACCCTCACGGCTGGCGCCGCTGGGTGTTCGCCACCAACCACAAGGACATCGGTACGCTGTACCTGCTGTTCAGCTTCACGATGCTGATGATTGGCGGCATCCTGGCGCTGTGCATCCGCGCCGAGCTGTTCCAGCCTGGCCTGCAGTTCTTCAACCCGGAGTTGTTCAACCAGTTCACGACCATGCACGGGCTGATCATGGTGTTCGGCGCCGTGATGCCTGCCTTCGTGGGCTTTGCCAACTGGATGATTCCGCTGCAGATCGGCGCATCGGACATGGCCTTCGCCCGCATGAACAACTTCAGCTTCTGGCTGATGATTCCTGCCGCGCTGATGCTGGTGTCCTCGTTCTTCATGCCCGGTGGCGCCCCCGCTGCCGGCTGGACGCTGTATGCCCCGCTGACGCTGCAGATGGGCCCTTCGATGGACGCCGGCATCTTCGCGATGCACATCCTCGGCGCGTCGTCGATCATGGGTTCGATCAACATCATCGTCACCATCCTGAACATGCGCGCTCCGGGCATGACGCTGATGAAGATGCCGCTGTTCGCATGGACCTGGCTGATCACGGCTTACCTGCTGATCGCAGTGATGCCCGTGCTGGCTGGCGCCATCACCATGACGCTGACGGACCGCCATTTCGGCACCAACTTCTTCAACCCGGCTGGCGGCGGTGACCCGATCATGTACCAGCACATCTTCTGGTTCTTCGGACACCCAGAGGTGTACATCATGATCCTGCCGGCCTTCGGCATCGTGAGCGCCATCATCCCGGCCTTCGCCCGCAAGAAGCTGTTCGGCTACACCTCGATGGTTTACGCCACGGGTTCGATCGCCATCCTGTCGTTCATCGTGTGGGCTCACCACATGTACACGACCGGCATGCCGGTGACGGGTCAGCTGTTCTTCATGTACGCGACCATGCTGATCGCGGTGCCCACGGGCGTGAAGGTGTTCAACTGGATCGCGACCATGTGGCGCGGTTCGATGACCTTCGAAACCCCGATGCTGTTCGCCGTCGGCTTCCTGTTCGTGTTCTCGATGGGCGGCTTCACCGGCCTGATCCTGTCGATGGCCCCGATCGACCAGCAGCTGCAGGACACCTATTACGTCGTGGCTCACTTCCACTACGTGCTGGTGGCTGGCTCGCTGTACGCCCTGTTCGCAGGCGTGTACTACTGGGGTCCGAAGTGGACCGGCGTGATGTATTCGGAAACCCGTGGTCGCATCCACTTCTGGGGCTCGCTGGTGTTCTTCAACGTCACCTTCTTCCCGATGCACTTCCTGGGTCTGGCCGGCATGCCCCGTCGTTATGCCGACTACCCGATGCAGTTCACTGACTTCAACCAGATCGCCAGCATTGGCGCCTTTGGTTTCGGTCTGATGCAGGTCTACTTCTTCCTGTTCGTGGTCGTTCCGATGATGCGCGGCAAGGGCGAGAAGGCCCCGCAGAAGCCTTGGGAAGGTGCTGAAGGCCTGGAGTGGGAAGTGCCGTCGCCGGCCCCGTTCCATACCTTCGAGAACCCGCCGAAGCTGGACATCACCGCCACCAAGGTGATCGGCTGAATCCGCCATGGCGCAGACTCCTGAACAACGCAAGGCCAACCTGAAGCTCGGACTCGTGCTGGCTTCGGTGGCCGTGGTGCTGGGTGTCGGCTTCGTGGTGAAGATCGCGCTGCTTGGCGGCGTCCACTGAGCCCCCCATGACCCTGATCGAGCGACTCCGGCGCGACAACCACCAGATGGTGGTGAAGCTGCTCGTGGTGACGGCCCTGATGTTCGGCTTCGGCTATGCGCTTGTGCCCATGTACAAGCACATCTGCGAGGCCCTGGGCATCAACGTGCTGTCGCTGTCCGAGCAGAAGAATGGCGGCGTGAGTGGCACGCGCGAGCGGCCTGCGAACACGCAGGTTGATCTCACGCGCAGCATCACGGTCGAGTTCGACGCCAACGCACGCGGTCCTTGGGAGTTCAAGCCCGCGCAGCGTTCGGTCGTGGTGCACCCGGGTGAAATGGCCACCGTGATGTACGAGTTCCGCAACGTGCAGAACCGTGTCATGGCAGCCCAGGCCATCCCGAGCTACGCACCGCACCAGGCGTCTACGCACTTCAACAAGCTCGAATGCTTCTGCTTCAACGAGTACACCCTGCAGCCCGGCGAAAGCAAGCAGTGGCCTGTGGTGTTCTACATTGATCCGAAGCTGCCGCGCGACGTGACCACCATCACCTTGTCGTACACCTTCTTCGAGGTGGGCGGCAAGACGCCAGCGGCACCTACCGGCAAGGCCGCAGCCGTTGTCACCGGCACCGGGGAGCGCTCATGAGCGAGCCCAGTGACCTGCGCCAGGCGGCCGCTCGCAAGGGCACGTTTCTGGGCACGATGAAGGCGGTGGCCTGGTCGTTTTTTGGTGTCCGTCGTGGCGCCGACTATGAAAAAGATGTGAGCCAGATCAATCCGGTGCATCTCGTCATCGCGGGCCTGCTGGGCGCCGCGGTGTTCGTGGGCACCTTGGTGGTCCTGGTGAAGTGGGTGGTTGGCAGCGGCGTGGCCGCATGACCACCCCTGGTTGATTTCAAGATACAGCGTTCAAGTTACTGAGCCAATTCGAATTGGTGTCAAGGAGAGACAAGCAATGTCCGCAGTAAGCAACCACGGGGCGACGCCCTATTACTTCGTGCCGGGGCCTTCGCGCCACCCGGTGATGGCCGCTATCGGCCTGTTCTTTGTCATCCTTGGCGCCGGTCAATGGGTCAACGGCCACGGCTGGGGCGCCTGGTCGCTGCTGCTCGGCATGGTGATCTGGCTGACGGTGCTGTACCAGTGGTTCGGCGACGCCATCAGCGAAAGCCAGAGCGGCCAGTACTCTGACCGCATCGATGTCTCCTTCCGCTGGAGCATGAGCTGGTTCATCTTCTCGGAAGTGATGTTCTTCGCAGCGTTCTTCGGTGCGCTGTACTGGGCTCGCAACCATTCGCTGCCGATGCTGGGCAACCTGGATCATCAGGTGCTGTGGCCCGACTTCAAGGCCATCTGGCCGAGCGCCATGGCTGGCCTGACCGCTTCGCCGGCTGGCACGGTTGAGCCGTTCACCACGATGGGCCCGTGGCCGATCCCGACGATCAACACCGGCATCCTGCTGACGTCCGGCATCACGCTGACCATCGCTCACCACGCCCTGATCGCCGGCCAACGCGCCAAGACGATCTTCTGGATGTGGGTGACGGTCTTGCTGGGTGTGGTCTTCCTGGGCTTCCAGGCCTACGAGTACATGCACGCCTACAGCGAGCTGAACCTGAAGCTGACCTCGGGCATCTACGGTTCGACCTTCTACATGCTCACCGGCTTCCACGGCTTCCACGTGTTCCTCGGCATGCTGATGCTGCTGATCATCACGCTGCGCCTGACGAAGGGTCACTTCACCGCTGATCGCCACTTCGGTTTCGAAGGCGCGGCCTGGTACTGGCACTTCGTCGACGTGGTCTGGCTCGGCCTCTACATCGTCGTCTACTGGATGTAAAAAGCAGATGGGCCCGCGCGAGGCCCATGCTTTCAAGAGAACGCCGCCTTGTGCGGCGTTTTTGCTGCCTCGGTCAGCTGCCGATCGGCAGCCCGGTCGGACGGATCCAGCCCATGTGCCAGGACAGCAGGATGAACAGGAACAGCGTCACCGACAGGCCGACGCGCACCGCCAGGGCCCAAGCCATGCGCGAGTTCTGCTCTTGTTTGCCCTGGCCACGGCGCAGCATGAACAGGCCCGCACCCGCAAGGGCGCAGAGGATGGCGATCAAGGCCAGCACAATGATGATTTTCATGACGCCTGATTATTCCACCCTGTTCGAGATGGGCGCTTTGCCATGACCCTGTCCACCACCGGGCGACGTCGGCTCGTGCTGCTGGCTGCTGTGGTCGCCTGCCTCGTCACCGCCAGACTGGGTGTGTGGCAGCTCGATCGGGCAGAGTCCAAGCTTTCGCTGCAGGCGGCCATCCAGACCGCTGCTGACGCCCCACCGCTGAGCCAGGCCGAATTGGCGCGCGACGAGGACGGGCTCGCCCGCCAGCTGCATCGCCAGATCACCTTGAAGGGCGAATGGCTGGACAGCGCCACGGTCTACCTCGACAACCGCCAGATGCGTGGCCGGCCCGGCTTCTTCGTGGTCACGCCCTTGCGGCTTGCCAGTGGCGATGCAGTGCTGGTTCAACGCGGCTGGTTGCCGCGCGATGCCCAGGACCGCAGCCGGGTGCCCTCCTTCACCACGCAGGTCGGGGAGGTGAACGTGCTGGCCCGCATCGAGGCCGCGCCGTCACGGCTGGCGTCACTGGGTCAGGAGGCGCCGGGCCCAATCCAGCAGAACATCGATGTTGACGAACAATCCAGGGCGCTGGGCCTGAGCTTGCGCCCGCTCTCCGTGCAGCAACTGGTGGCCCCGGGCGACCAGCCGGATGGCCTGTTGCGTGATTGGCCGCAAGTGTCCGTGGATGTGCACAAGCATTACGGGTATGCGGCCCAGTGGTTTGTCTTCTGCGCGATGATCGCGGGTCTTTATGTCTGGTTCCAACTCCTCCGCCCACGCCGTGTCCGCACCTCATGATGATCCCGTCTCGATGACGGTCCACACCTTGCCCGCCGCTGAGTTGGCGCCCGTTGGTCAGACCCGCAAAGGCCGTCTGACGATGCTGCTGGTCCTGCTGGCCTGCGCCGCGCCGGTGATCGCTTCCTACTTCAGCTATTACGTCGTCCGGCCGAGTGCCCGCAGCAACTATGCGGAGCTGATCCAGCCGACGGTGGGTATTCCGGCAGCCCTCGCGCTCACCGACGCGGCAGGTCAAGCTGTGCCGCCGCTGACCCTGAAAGGGCAGTGGCTGATGGTGGTGGTCGCTGGTGGCGCCTGCGACGAACGCTGCGAAAAGCTGCTTTTCGCCCAGCGACAGCTGCGGGAAATGATGGGCCGCGAGAAGGAGCGCGTCGACCGCGTCCTGCTCGTGACCGACGACGCACCCGTGCGGGCACCCATCCAGGAAGCCTTGCGTTCTGGCACGCCGGCGACGGTGCTGCGCGTACAGCGTGAGGCCTTGGCCAGCTGGCTCAAGCCTGACACTGGCAGCGCCCTGGAAGACCACATCTACCTGGTCGACCCGATGGGCGAATGGATGATGCGCACGCCGGTCGATCTGGATCCGGCCCGCTTCCGCAAGGACCTGGAGCGCCTGCTGCGCGCCTCGTCGTCCTGGGACCGCGAAGGTCGGGGCTCGTGATGCCAGACGTCAGCGCAGCCGACCATTGGCTCACCGGCCTGCAGCTCTTGCTGCTCGCCGGCGTGTTGAGCTTGCTGCCGCTGTCGGTGTGGGTGTGGCGCACGCGCACCGCGCCGCCTTCCACGCGCCTGCGCGCGCTCACGGCATTGACGTTGTTTCTGACCTTCGACCTGATCATCTTCGGCGCCTTCACGCGGCTGAGCGATTCCGGCCTCGGTTGCCCCGACTGGCCCGGTTGCTACGCCGAAGCTACGCCCTGGGCGGCGCATGAAGAAATCCATGCCGCGCAGAGCGCGCAGCCGACCGGCCCGGTGACGTACAGCAAGGCGTGGATCGAGATGATCCACCGCTACCTCGCCATGACGGTGGGGGCGTTGATCCTGCTCTCCTGCGCGTTGTCATGGCGCTGGCGGGCACAGGTGCCGCAAGGCTGGAAATGGCCGCTGGCCACGCTGGTCTGGGTGCTGGTGCAAGGGCTGTTCGGCAAGTACACGGTCACGTTGAAGCTGTATCCGGCCATCGTCACCCTGCACCTGATGGGCGGCATCACCTTGCTGGCCTTGCTGGTGGTGCAGCATGAGCGGTACCTCGCGAAGCCCGTCGCGGTAACAGCCGCACTGCGCCGCGGGCTCTGGCTCGTGCTGGGGCTGCTGGTGGTGCAGGTCGCCCTCGGCGGCTGGGTCAGCACGAACTACGCCGTGCTGGCATGTCGCGGTTTCCCGACCTGCAATGGCCAATGGTGGCCCGGCATGGACGCTGGCCACGGCTTCACCATCCTGCGTGAACTGGGCCGCGCCGGCAGCGGCGAGTACCTGCCTGCGAACGCCCTCGTGGCCATCCACATGGCGCACCGGCTGATGGCCGTGGTTGTGTTGGCGGCACTGCTGTCGCTGGCGCTGGCTTGCTGGCGCTCCGGCGGCGCCATGAAGCGCACGGCGGTTTGGCTGCTGGGCTTGAGCACCCTGCAGTTGGCCACTGGCCTGGGCAACGTGGTGCTGCACTGGCCTCTGATTGGCGCGCTGCTGCACACGGGTGGCGCAGCCGCGTTGGTGGCGGTGCTGGTCGCTGCGCTCCAGCGAACCGCCTTGCCCAAATCAAGTATTTCCCCCGCAAGTGCGTTCCAATCGGTTCGCACTGCCTGATCCTTGTTTCCTGATGACTCCCACCCTTGCCCCGACCCCGCCCGTGCCTTCGCGCTGGTCCCAGTATTACGCGCTCACCAAGCCCCGGGTGGTTCAGCTGATCGTGTTCTGTGCCGTCATCGGCATGCTGCTGGCCGCACCCGGTCTGCCGTCGTGGCGCATCCTGGTGGCGGCCACGGCCGGCATCTGGCTCGTGGCGGGCGCAGCAGCAGCCTTCAATTGCCTGATCGAGCGCGAGATCGACCGCCGCATGAAGCGCACCGCCTGGCGCCCGACCGCCAAGGGCGAGTTGCCTGAAGCCCAGACGCTGATGTTCTCGGGCGTGCTGTGCAGCATCGGTTGCGCCGTGCTTTGGATCTGGGTGAACCCGCTCACCATGTGGCTGACGCTGGGTACCTTCGTCGGTTACGCCATCATCTACACGGTGGTGCTGAAGCCGCTGACCCCGCAGAATATCGTGATCGGCGGGGCTTCGGGTGCCATGCCGCCCGTGCTCGGTTGGGCCGCCGTGCGTGGCGATGCCGGGCCGGAAGCCTGGCTGCTGTGCCTGATCATCTTCCTGTGGACGCCGCCGCATTTCTGGGCGCTGGCGCTCTACCGCGCCGAGGAGTACCGCGCCTCCGGCCTGCCCATGCTGCCGGTCACCCACGGCGCTGAGCTGACACGGCTGCATGTATTCCTCTACACCATCATCCTGCTGGCCGGCACCATGCTGCCGTTCATCTATGGCATGAGCGGCTCGATCTACCTGGTCAGCGCCCTGGTGCTGGGCCTGGCTTTCATGGCCTATGCATGGCGTCTCTGGCGCAACTATTCTGACGCCCTCGCGCGTCAGACCTTCCGCTTCTCCATCCTGCACCTGTCGCTGTTGTTCGCGGCCCTGCTGGTGGACCACTACGTCAGCCCATGGATGCACCAATGAACTCCGGTCGCGCGCGCCGGCACGCCCTGCTGGCTTTCGCTGGTGCCGCCACCACGCTGCTGGGTCTGACCACCGGCTTGTCGGGCTGTGACCAGCCGGGCGGGCAGGGCGCTGCAGGCGTCAGTCCGTTCAAGGGCACCGACCTGACCGGGGCGGATTACGCCAAGGAGCTGGGTCTGCCTGACATCGACGGCAAGGTGCGCACGCTCGCCGAGTTCAAAGGCAAGGTCGTGGCGGTCTTCTTTGGCTACGTGCAGTGCCCCGATGTGTGTCCGACCACGATGGCCGAGCTGGCTGCCGTGAAGCAGCAACTGGGAGCGGATGGCGCCAAGCTGCAGCCGGTGTTCGTCACGGTAGATCCGGAGCGCGACACGGCCGAGATACTCAAGCCCTACCTCGCCAACTTCGGCAGCGATTTCATCGCGCTGCGCGGTGAGTCTGAACAGATCAAGAACCTGGCCAAGTCTTTCAAGGTCTTCTACGCCAAGGTGCCGGGCAAGTCAGACGCCAACAACTACACGATGGACCACTCCGCGGCGGTCTATCTCTTCGATACCGAAGGCCGGGTACGTGTGTACGAGCGTTACGGCACGCCGGTCGAGGCGCTGACCAACGACGTGAAGGTCTTGCTGGCCGGTCGTTGAGCTGGCACCAACAACAAAGGCTCCCGCGGGAGCCTTTGTCTTGTCTGCCGCCCGCAGCACTTGCTCGGGCAGCGGCGCGTGAGCAGGTCCTCAGACCGTCTCGATCGCCTTGCGCATCTTCTTCAACGCAGCCACCTCGATCTGGCGGATGCGCTCGGCGCTGACGCCGTATTCCGAGGCCAGTTCGTGCAGCGTCATGCCGCCCGAGCTGTCGTCGTTCACCTTCAGCCAGCGCTCTTCCACGATGCGGCGGCTGCGGTCGTCCAGTGCTGCCAGCGCCTGGGTGATGCCGTCGCTGGAAAGATGGTCGCGCTTGCGGGCTTCCAGCACACGGGTCGGTTCATGGGTGTCATCGGCCAGGTAGGCGATGGGCGCGTAGCTCTCTTCGCCGTCGTCGGTCTGCGGCTCCAGGGCCACGTCGCCGCCCGACATCCGGGTTTCCATCTCGATGACTTCTTCCGGCTTCACATTCAGCTGCTGAGCCACCACGTCCACCTCGTCGGGCGTCAGCGTGTTGCGGAAGGTTTCGGTGTCACCGGCCTGGCTCTTCAGGCCCTGCTTCATCGAGCGCAGGTTGAAGAACAGCTTGCGCTGGGACTTGGTGGTGGCCACCTTCACCATGCGCCAGTTCTTCAGGATGTATTCGTGGATCTCGGCCTTGATCCAGTGCAGCGCGTAGCTGACCAGACGCACGCCCTGGCCCGGATCGAAGCGCTTGACCGCCTTCATCAGGCCGACATTGCCTTCCTGGATCAGGTCGCCCTGCGGCAGACCGTAGCCCATGTACTGGCGCGACACCGATACCACCAGGCGCAGGTGCGACAACACCAGCCGACCGGCGGACTGCACATCACCATCGGCCTGCAGCTTGCGGCCGAGTTCGGATTCTTCCTCGGGGGTGAGCAGAGGAATGCGGTTGACCGCCGTGATGTAGGCATCCAGGTTGCCGATGGACGGCACCATGGCCCACGGGTCACGCAGGGCAACAGCGGTGGGGGTGGTCTTGATGTTCATGCCGAGTCGGAGTGTCTGAAAGACGAAAGGTTCCAGAGATATTAGCACTCTCCGAAGAGGAGTGCTAAACCCTGGAAAAGCCCCCGAAGCGACCTTTTTGGCGGTTTCCCGCCGTCAGACGTTGAACAGGAAGTTCAGCACGTCGCCGTCCTTGACGACGTATTCCTTGCCTTCAGCGCGCATCTTGCCGGCGTCCTTGGCCCCTTGTTCACCCTTGAACTGGATGAAATCGTCGAAGGCGATGGTCTGGGCGCGGATGAAACCGCGCTCGAAGTCGGTGTGGATCACGCCGGCGGCCTGTGGGGCGGTGTCGCCCACATGGATGGTCCAGGCGCGCACTTCCTTCACGCCTGCGGTGAAGTAGGTCTGCAGGCCCAGCAGCTTGAAGGCCGCGCGGATCAGGCGGTTCAGGCCCGGCTCGTCCTGGCCCATTTCTGCCAAGAACATCGCGCGGTCTTCATCTTCCATCTCCGCCAGCTCGGCTTCGGTCTTCGCGCAGATCGCCACCACGAAGCCCTTCTGGGCAGCGGCGTATTCCTTCAGACGCTCAAGGAAGGGATTGTTCTCGAACCCGGTTTCCGAGACGTTGCCAACGAACATGGCCGGCTTGGCCGTGATCAGGCACAGCGGCTTCAGGATGACCAGCTCGTCCTTCGAGAAGTCGATCGAGCGAACAGGCTTGGCCTGGTCCAGCGCCGCCTGGCACTTCTCCAGCACCTTCACCAGCGCTGCGGCTTCCTTGTCATTGCCCGAGCGCGCGGCTTTGTTGTAGCGGTGCAGGCTCTTCTCCACCGTGCCCAGGTCAGCCAGGCAAAGCTCGGTCTGGATGACCTCGATGTCGGAGATCGGATCGACCTTGCCCGACACGTGGATCACGTTGTCGTCTTCAAAGCAGCGCACCACATTGACGATCGCATCGGTTTCGCGGATGTGGCTCAGGAACTGGTTGCCCAGGCCTTCGCCCTTGGACGCGCCCGCCACCAGGCCAGCAATGTCCACGAACTCGACGATGGCCGGCAGGATGCGCTCAGGCTTGACGATCTCGGCCAGCGCAGCCAGGCGGGGGTCAGGCACTTCCACCACGCCGACGTTCGGCTCGATCGTGCAGAACGGGTAGTTCTCGGCAGCGATGCCAGCCTTGGTCAGGGCATTGAACAGGGTGGACTTGCCGACGTTGGGCAGACCGACGATGCCGCACTTCAGGCTCATGGGGAACTTTCGCTGTTGGGGACGGGAATGAAACGGTGGGGCCAGCAAGGGCACCAAACCGCGCATTTTAAGGCGGCTCCCTACAATCGGCTGCATGAGCAACCTGGATGTGCGCATTCTTGGCACCGGCATCGTCAGCCGGACCCTCGCCCTGGCCCTCGCCCGACGGGGGCTGCGGGTGGCGCTGCAGGCCCGATCAGCCGCGGTGCCTTCCCAGCCTGACCTGCGCGCCTACGCGCTCAACCCGGCCTCGGTGGCGCTGCTCACCGACCTGAAGGTGTGGGACGCCTTGCCCGCCGACGCGCGTACTGAAGTGCACGACATGCGGGTGGCGGGTGATGCCCCCGGCGCGCAGCTGGCCTTGTCGGCGTGGCAGCAGGCCGTGCCGGCCCTGGCCTGGATCGTTGACGCGGCTGCGCTGGAAGCCACCCTCGACGCCGCATCGCGCTTCGCCCCGAATGTCGAATTGCAGGAAGAGCCGGCCCCCGCGCCCCTGACCGTAGTCGCCGAAGGCAAGGCCTCGGCCGCCCGTGAGCAATTGGGCGTGCGCTTCGAGCGGCATGCCTATGGCCACAGCGCGCTCGCAGCCCGCTTGGTCAGCGACCGGCCCCATGCCGGCGTGGCCCACCAGTGGTTCCGCTCGCCGGACGTGCTGGCGCTGTTGCCCTTCGACCGTCCGGAAGTCGGCCACAGCTTCGGCCTGGTCTGGTCACAGCCGGAAGAGCAGGCACGCAATTGGCTGACGGCCGAGCCCGAGGCACTGGAGGCCGTGCTCAACGCCATGACGGGCGGCGCGGCGGGCACCCTGCGCCTGGCCAGTGACCGCGCGGTGTGGCCGCTGGCGCTGGGCCATGCGAGTGATGTGTGCGGCCCCGGCTGGGTGCTGGTGGGTGATGCCGCCCATGTGGTGCACCCGCTGGCGGGCCAGGGCCTGAACCTGGGTCTGGCCGATGTGATGGCCCTGACCGATGTGCTGGCCAGCCGCGAAAGCTGGCGCAGCACCGGCGACCACGATCTGCTCAAGCGTTATGCCCGCCGCCGCCGGGCCGCCACATGGGCAATGGCCCGCACCACCGATGGCCTGTGGCAGCTGTTTGCGCAGAATCCACCCGGTCTTCGGGAACTTCGCAACGCCGGACTGAGTCTGGTTGAACACCTGCCCCCCCTCAAGCGCTGGCTGGTTGGTCGGGCGCTTGACGTATAAAGCGCGTTCCACGGCTCTGCGTGCGGGCCATTCACCTCAGGATGTTCATGCTGTCTCACCACCTTCGCCGGCCGTCCGGCCTGCACCGCGCCTTCCTGCTGTCGCTGACGGCCGCGGCCCTGACCAGCCCGGCCTGGGCTGACGAAGCCGCCATCCGCAAGACGCTGGCCGACCGCATGCCCAGCCTGCCGAAGATCGACGAGATCAGCAAGACGCCGGTGGCGGGGCTGTATGAAGTGCGCATGGGTGCCGAGCTGCTCTACACCGACGAGACCGGCAACTTCCTGATCGACGGCTCCATCTTTGACACCAAGGCCCGCGTCAACCTGACGCAGGCGCGCGTTGAAAAGCTCACGGCGATCGACTTCGCCAACCTGCCGCTCAAGGACGCGATGGTCATGAAGCAGGGCAATGGCTCCCGCAAGATGGCGGTGTTCGCCGACCCGAACTGCGGCTACTGCAAGCGCCTCGAAAAAGACCTGCTGACCCTGAAGGATGTGACGATCTACACCTTTGTGCTGCCCATCCTGGGTGGTGATTCGGCCTTGAAGTCGCGCAACATCGTCTGCGCGAAAGAGCCGATGAAGACCTGGCGCAGCTGGATGATCGACGGCGCGGTGCCGGCCCGCTCGGCCGAGGGCTGTGACGCCACCGCGCTGGAGCGCAACCAGGAATTCGCCCGCAAGTACAAGATCAACGGCACCCCGGCCCTGGTCTTCGAAGACGGCACGCGCGCCCCGGGGGCCTGGCCCGCTGATCGCATCGAGAAACAACTCGTCGCGGCCCGCAAGTCCTGAGCGTCCGGTTGGCGCCACGGTCTCTCGCCGCAGCCGCCCCGAACGCCGGGCGCTGAAGCGACAATGCGCGCCCATGAGTGACCTACACCTGACCCCTTCGCCCCACGCGGCCGAGCCGCCACAACTGGCTCGCCGCCTGGGCCACGCCGGGTTGATTCCGTTCGTGCTCGGCGCCCTGCTGGTCTGGCTGGTGGCGCACAACCCCGACGCACACGCCTTCGTGACGCTGGCACTGGCCGGTTACGCGGCCACCATCGTGGCCTTCCTGGGCGGTGTGCACTGGGGCCTGGCCATGCGGGTCGATGGGCCTGGCCCGCGTTCTTTCCGCTGGGCCATGGTGCCGCCGCTGGTGGCCTGGCTGGGCGTGATCATGCCCGCCTATGCCGGCCTGGCTTTGCTCGGCGCCATGCTCATCGTCTGCTACGTGGTGGATCGCCGCCTGTACGTGGTCAACGGCCAGGCCCACTGGCTGACGCTGCGCTTCCGCCTCACGCTGGTGGCCTCGCTGGCCTGCTTTTTTGGTGCCGCCGGCACCTGACACTCCACAAGACACCCCCGCCCATGGCTGACATCCTCTACCGCATCGAGCCCGTCGACCTGACCGGTCACCGCTACCAGGTCACGCTGACCATTCCGGCGCCGGCTGCCGACCAGACCGTCAGCCTGCCGGTGTGGATCCCCGGCAGCTACATGGTGCGCGAGTTTGGTCGCCACCTGAGCGGCATGACGGGCCGCCAGGGGCAGACGCCTGTCGCCCTGACCCAGCTCGACAAGACCACCTGGCAAGCCGACTGCACTGGCCGCACGGCGCTGGTGCTGCAGTACCAGGTCTATGCCTTCGACAACTCGGTGCGCACCGCCTGGCTGGACGACGAACGCGGCTTCTTCAACCCCACCAGCCTGTGCCTGCGGGTGCATGGCCGGGAAGCCGACGTGCATGCGGTTCAGCTGGCCGGCCTGCCCACGGGCTGGGACGTGGCCACGGCGATGCCGGCGGCAGCCAAGGGCCGCAACGCCTTTGTCTCGGCCAATTACGACGAGCTGGCCGACCACCCCTTCGAGCTCGGCCGCTTCTGGCGCGGCAGCTTCGACGCCGGCGGCGTGACGCACGAGTTCGTGGTGGCCGGCGCGTGGCCGGGCTTTGACGGCGCCCGCCTGCTGGCCGACACCAAGCGCATCTGCGCGGCCCAGATCAGCTTCTGGCACGGCCGCAAGAAGCCGCCGTTCCAGCGCTACGTCTTCATGCTCAACGTGGTGGAAGAGGGCTACGGCGGCCTGGAGCACCGCGCCAGCACCGCGCTGATCGCCAACCGCCGCGACCTGCCGCGCCAGGGTGATCCGGCCAAGGACGCATCCGAGGGTTACCTCACGCTGCTGGGCCTGATCAGCCACGAGTATTTCCACACCTGGAACGTCAAGCGCCTCAAGCCCGCCGAGTTCCTGAACTACGACTACACCCGCGAAAACTACACCGAGCTGCTGTGGTTCTTCGAGGGCTTCACGTCATACTACGACGACCTGTTCCTGGTGCGCGCCGGCCTGATCGACGCCCCGCGTTACCTGAAGCTGCTGACCCGCACGATCAACGGTGTGGCCGCCACGCCGGGCCGTGCGGTGCAAAGCGTGGCCGAGTCCAGTTTTGATGCCTGGGTGAAGTACTACCGCCAGGACGAAAACACGGCCAATGCCACGGTGAGCTACTACACCAAGGGCTCGCTGATCGCCTTGCTGCTGGACCTGCGACTGCGCGCCACCGGCGAGGCTTCGCTGGATGATGTGATGCGCGGCTTGTGGGCCACCTGCCCGGACGGCGGTGTCACCGAGGCGGCCATCCTGGCCCAGGTTGAAGCCTTGGCTGGCCCGATGCTGCGCCTGGAACTGCTGGGCTGGGTGCATGGCCGCGGTGACTTGCCGCTGAACGATGCGCTGGCCGCCAACGCCGTGAACATCGGCGCAGACAACGCGGCCTGGGCGGCGGGTCTCGGCCTGCGTCTGTCCGAAGGCCCCGTCACCGGCATCGTGGTCAAGTCGGTGCTGCAGGGCAGCGCGGCGGCCGAGGCCGGCCTGAGCGCGGGCGACGAGCTGCTGGCCGTGGAAGGCTGGCGCGTGCGCCGCTTCGAGGACGCCCGCCAGTGGGTGGCCCCTGACCAGCCCTTCGAGGTGCTGTTGAGCCGCCAGCAGAAGGTGCGCAGCGTGCGCATCACGCCGCAGGCCGAGGCGCCGCTGGCCGCCACCTGCGCCTTGACGCTGAACCACGCCGCCCCGGCGCCTGCGCAAGCCCTGCGCAAGGCCTGGATCGGCACCTGAAGCGTGGGTGCAGCCGGTCTTCGGTGACAACGTGCTGCACCTTGGCCCTGACCCGCTGAAGCAAGCGAAGACGTGACTCCCTCCCGGCTGATCCCGTCGCGCCGCGTGGCCTGGTGGCTCTCGCTGCTGCTGGTGCTGCTGGCGCATGCCTGCGTCGGTCATCAGGTGCTCGACAGCCAGATCGGCGATGGCGATGCGAGCACGGTGCCCGAGGCCATCGACGTGGCCTTCGTGCGCGAACTTGCGCCCACCACGCCGCCGGTGCTGACCGCAGCCACACCGCCCGTGGCGGTCGCGGCCGCCGCGCAGCCGGCTTCCAGCCCGGCCAAGGCGGCGTCGTCGCCGGATGCCGCCGCCTCAATGCCGCCCCGCCTCGCTGCCGGCGAGGCCCTGCCTGAACTCGGTGCGCCAGAGCCGGTCATCGTGCCCCCCGTGGCGCAGGCCGCCAGCATGCCGCCACCCGTCATCGTGCCGGGCCCGCTGGATGCCCCGGCGGGCCTGCCACCGGCCGCCACGACGGCGGCGACAGCTGCCTCGGCCCCGGTGGCGCAGGCCATGGACTGGCCGCCTTCCACCCGCCTGCGCTACAAGCTGGAAGGCAACTTCCGCGGCCCCTTGTTCGGCACGGCCCAGGTGGAATGGCTGCGCCAGGAGGCGCACTACCAGGTGCGGCTGGGCGTGAAGGTCGACCCCGTGTTCGAGCGGCGCATGCTCAGCGACGGCACCCTCACGGCAGCCGGGCTGGTACCGCGCCGCTACGACCAGCAGACCGACATCCCTTTCCGGGGCACACGCACCGAGACCGTCCAGTTCGACAACGACGTGGTGCGCCTGGCCAACGGACAAAGCGTGGAGCGCCCGGCCGGCGTGCAAGACACCGCCAGCCAGTTCGTGCAGATGACCTGGCTGTTCCTCTCGCGGCCGCAGCAGCTGCAGGTGGGGCAGTCGGTGGAGTTTCCGCTGGCGCTGCCGCGCCGCCTGGGCCGCTGGACTTACGACGTGGTGGAAAAGGTGGAGCTGGCGCTGCCATTCGGCACCGTCGAGGCCTTCCACCTGAAGCCCCGATTGACCGGCAGCCGGCCGAACGAGTTGTCGGTGGAAATGTGGATCGCGCCTTCGCTGCAGTACTTGCCGGTGCGCATCGGCATCCGCCAGGACGCGGAAACCTGGCTCGACCTGCAATTGCAGCAACGCCCGCAGCAGGCCGCGCCCCGCTGACCCAGAATATCGACATCGCCCGCACCCGAATCGGGCATCACTGGAGACTTGCCAATGACCTACGAATGCATCCTGACCGACGTGCGCGGCGAAGGCGCCCTGAAGACCGGCCTGATCACGCTCAACCGGCCCAAGCAGATGAACGCCCTGAACGACCAGCTGATGGACGAGCTGGGCCAGGCGCTGCTGGCCTTTGATGCGGACGACGGCATTGGCTGCATCGTGGTCACCGGCAGCGAAAAGGCCTTTGCGGCCGGCGCCGACATCGCGGCCATGAAGGACTACGACTTCGCCCACACCTATCGCCACGAATACATCAGCCGCAATTGGGAAACCATGCGCAAGGTGCGCAAGCCCGTCATCGCGGCCGTGGCCGGTGTGGCGCTGGGCGGTGGCTGTGAAGTGGCGATGATGTGCGACATGATCGTCGCGGCCGACAACGCCCGCTTCGGTCAGCCCGAGATCACCATCGGCGTGATTCCGGGCGCCGGCGGCACCCAGCGTCTGCCGCGCGCCATCGGCAAGGCCAAGGCCATGGACATGGTGCTGACGAACCGCTGGATCACCGCCGCCGAAGCCGACGCCTGGGGCCTGGTGTCACGCGTGGTGCCTGCCGCCACGCTGATGGACGAAGTGATCGCCATCGCCGAGAAGATCAACGGCCTGGGCCAGCTGGCGCTGTTCGCTGCCAAGGAATCGGTGAACCGGGCGTTTGAAAGTTCGCTCAACGACGGGCTCTGGTATGAGCGCCGCCTGTTCCACGCCATGTTCGGCACGGCCGATCAGCGCGAAGGCATGGCCGCGTTCCTCGACAAGCGGCCGGCCAAGTTCAACGCCGCCGATTGACCGGCGCAGACCTGATCGGCTCAGTTCAGGTTAGGTCAGGGTTGCAGCCAGCGCGCACCGTCTGCGCCGAGCAGGGCGCGGCGATGCCCGCTGGGCTGCAGCGACAACCAGTCGATCGACACGACTCGCGCCTCGATCACCGCGAAGTGACCTCGGTTTTCGCCGGCCGGCGGGCCTTCGTGGGCTGCGCCCGCAGCGTCGAGCAAGGAGCCCGGCGCCTGCGGGGCGAGGTAGTCATTCGCGGCACGGCTGAGCTGCATCGAGGCCCAGCGCGACGACACCGCCAGCCCACTGGCCAGCAGCGACAACTGCACCCGCAGCCGCAACTGCCAAGCCAGCTCGGGGCACCAGGCCACGATCAGGCCCTGCGGTTGCTGCTCAATCTGCCCGGCCTTGGGGGAGCGGGCGTCCGTGTAGAAGCGCAGCACCTGCTGCGAGGCATCGGCCTCCCGCAGGATGACGGTGCGCGCATCCGGCGCGCCCTCATGGTCGACCGTGGCCAGTGTCACCTGCCGCCAGCCATGGCCGCGATCACGCGCGGCCCGGGTCAGCTCGGCCCAGACGCGGCCGTGCAGCTCGTCGAGTTGCACGGGGTCTGGGGCAGGGTGGGGCACGGCAGACATGAAGCTACTTTCGCGGCAAGCGTGGCCTGGCGCCACCCCGTCAAACCCGCAAGGGGTCAGCTTTCGCGGCGCAGGGCCGGGAACAGGATCACGTCACGGATGGCCGGCGAGTCGGTCAGCAGCATCATCAGGCGGTCAATGCCGATGCCGCAGCCGCCCGTCGGGGGCATGCCGTATTCGAGGGCGCGGATGAAATCGGCGTCGTAATACATCGCCTCGTCGTCACCGGCTTCCTTGTTCTCGACCTGGGCCAGGAAACGTGCGGCCTGGTCTTCGGCGTCGTTCAGCTCCGAGAAGCCATTGCCGAACTCGCGGCCGGTGATGAACAGCTCGAAGCGTTCGGTCAGGGCCGGGTTGGTGTCCGATGCGCGGGCCAGCGGGCTCACCTCAACCGGATAGTCGATGATGAACGTCGGCTGCCACAGCTTTTCTTCCACCACGGCTTCGAACAGGCCGAACTGCAGCTGCGCCAGCTTCCAGTGCTTCGGCGGCTCTTCGCCCAGGGCGGTGAGCTTGGCGTGCACGGCTTCTGCCGAATCGGCTTCGGCTTCGCTCAGGCCGGCGTGGGCCACCAGCGAATCACGCACCGACAGGCGGGCGAACGGCTCATCGAGGTGCACTTCACGGCCGGCGTAGCTCACGCGGGCCGAGCCGGTGGCCGAGCGCGCAGCGTGGCGCAGCACGGCTTCGGTGAAGTCCATCAGGTCGTGGTGGTTCCAGTAGGCCGCGTAGAACTCCATCATCGTGAATTCCGGGTTGTGCCGGACGCTCACGCCTTCATTGCGGAAGTTGCGGTTGATCTCGAACACGCGCTCGAAGCCGCCCACCACCAGTCGCTTCAGGTACAGCTCGGGCGCGATGCGCAGGAACATTTCCTGGTCGAGTGCGTTGTGGTGCGTGACGAACGGACGGGCATTCGCGCCGCCGGGAATCGGGTGCAGCATCGGCGTTTCCACTTCCAGGAAGCCGTGCTCGACCATGAAGTTGCGGATCGAGGCCACGCCCTTGCTGCGGGCGATGAAACGGGTGCGGGCCGTCTCGTCCATCATCAGGTCGACATACCGCTGGCGGTACTTCTGTTCCTGGTCGGTCATGCCGTGGAACTTGTCAGGCAGCGGGCGCAGGCTCTTGGTCAGCATGCGCACCATGGTGGCCTTGATCGACAGCTCGCCGGTCTTGGTGCGGAACAGCGTGCCTTCGCAGGCAATGATGTCGCCCATGTCCCAGTGCTTGAACGCAGCCAGCACGTCAGGGCCAACGTTGTCCTGGGTGATGTAGAGCTGGATGCGGCCCGTGGCGTCCTGCACGGTGGCGAAGCAGGCCTTGCCCATCACGCGCTTGAGCATCATGCGGCCAGCCACGCTGACCGTCACGGCCTTGGGCTCCAGCTCTTCGTTCGGCAGCTCACCGTAGGCGGGGTGCAGATCGGCAGCGCGGTGCTGCGGCTTGAAGTCGTTCGGGAACACGGCCTGGCCCGCGGCCTTGGCCTGCTCGCGCATCACAGCCAGTTTTTCGCGGCGTTCGGCAATCAGCTGGTTGTCGTCGGTCGCGGCGGGTGCGGTGTGGTCTTGGCTCATGGGGCGGTGGCTCAGGGGTGCTGGGCGGTATTGCTTGGGCGGTACGGCGCTTTGGCGGTACCAGGGTCGGGCGGCCGCGGCGTTCAGGCGCTTCCCCCCGGTGGGAACCCGCGATTTTAAGCGTCTGTGCCGGGGCAGCAGAGGGCAGAACTAAAATTGCCGTTTTGATTGCTGAGGTGCAGGCAGCCCGCGTGTGGACGGGCGGCGCGCCGCAGCCACTCTCATGCATCGCAAAGTTGCCGTTGTTGGTCTGGGTTATGTGGGCCTGCCTGTGGCCGTGGCATTTGGTCGCCATGCGCCCATCGTCGGGTTTGACATCAATGCCGCCCGGATTGCCGAGCTGCGTGCCGGCCACGACCGCACCGACGAGGTGAGTGCTGAAGACCTGGCCCGCGTGCAGGTGCTGTACACCGACCAGATCGACGACCTGCGCGCTGCCGACTTCTTCATCGTGGCCGTGCCCACGCCCGTGGACAGCGCCAACAAGCCCGACTTGTCGCCGCTGATCGCGGCTTCCCGTACCGTGGGCAAGGCGCTCAAGCGCGGCGACATCGTGGTGTACGAATCCACCGTCTATCCCGGCGCCACCGAGGAAGACTGCGTGCCGGTGCTGGAGCAGGTCTCCGGTCTGAAGCACGGCGTCGATTTTTTCAGCGGCTACAGCCCCGAGCGCATCAACCCGGGCGACCGCGAGCACCGCTTCGAGACCATCCGCAAGATCGTCTCCGGCTGCGACGCCGCCACGCTCGACATCGTGGCCGAGGTGTATGCCTCGGTGGTGACCGCCGGCGTGCACCGCGCGGCCAGCATCAAGGTGGCCGAGGCCGCCAAGGTCATCGAGAACACCCAGCGCGACCTGAACATCGCCCTGATGAACGAGCTCTCGGTGGTGTTCGCCCGCCTGGGCATCGACACCGGCGAGGTGCTGGCCGCGGCCGGCACCAAGTGGAACTTCCTGCCCTTCCGGCCCGGCCTGGTGGGCGGGCACTGCATCGGCGTTGACCCGTATTACCTGACCTACAAGGCCGAGCAGCACGGCTACATCCCGCAGGTCATCCTGGCCGGCCGGCGCATCAACGACAACATGGGCCGCTACGTGGCCCGCAACACCGTCAAGCTGATGCTGCAGAACGGGCTGGATGTGCCGCGCTGCCGCGTTGGCGTGCTGGGCCTGACCTTCAAGGAAAACTGCCCGGACATCCGCAACTCCAAGGTGATCGACCTGGTGAACGAGCTGCGCGACCACGGCACCACCGTGGTGGTGATGGACCCGCATGCCGACCCGGCCGAGGTGCTGCATGAATGCGGCATCACGCTGGCCGACCCTGCGGCTGAAGCGCCGTTCGATGCACTGGTGGTGGCCGTGGCCCACCGCGAATACCGCGCCCTCAGCGTGGCTGACCTGCGCGCCCTGGTGCGCGGCAGCAAGCCCGTGGTGGCCGACGTGAAAGCCCTGTTCCCGCGCGATGAACTGGCCGCCGCCGGCACCACCGTGTTCCGCCTCTGAGCCCCGAATTGCAACCTGAGCCCCGCATGAAGAACTTTGCACTGATCGGCGCTGCCGGCTACATCGCCCCGCGCCACATGCGCGCCATCAAGGACACCGGCCACCACCTGGCCGTGGCCTATGACATCAACGACTCGGTCGGCATCATCGACAGCATCGCGCCGCAGGCCGAGTTCTTCACCCAGTTCGAACGCTTCCAGGAATTTGCCCACCAGCTCAAGCGCCAGCCGGCCACGCAGCTGCACTATGTGTCGGTGTGCAGCCCCAACCACCTGCACCACGCGCACATCGCGGCGGGCTTGCGCCTGGGTGCGGACGTGATCTGCGAGAAGCCGCTGGTGCCGACGCCCGAGTTGCTCGATGAGCTGGCGCTGGTCGAGCGCGAAACCGGTGGCCGGGTGCACAACATCCTGCAACTGCGCCACCACGACGCCATCCTGAAGCTGCGCGAGAAGGTGGCCGCGGCCCCGGCCAATACCAAATTCGACGTCGAGCTGACCTACATCACCTCGCGCGGCAAGTGGTACGCCGAGAGCTGGAAGGGCGACCCCCGCAAGTCCTTCGGTGTGGCCACCAACATCGGCGTGCACTTCTTCGACATGCTGCACTTCATCTTCGGCCAGCTGCAGACCAACGTGGTGCACCACAACGCCGAGCAGAGCGCGGCAGGCTATCTGGAATACGAGCGCGCCCGGGTGCGCTGGTTCCTGTCGATCGATGCGAATGACCTGCCTGACGGCGTGAAGGGCAAGAAGCCCACCTTCCGCAACATCGACATCGGCGGCGAGCAGCTGGAGTTCTCCGAAGGCTTCACCGACCTGCACACCGTGAGCTACCAGGAGATCCTGGCGGGCCGCGGTTATGGCCTGGCCGATGCGCGGCATTGCGTGGAAACCGTCAACGTGATCCGTTCGGCGCGGCCGGTGGCGGCGGGCGCTGATGCCCACCCGTTCATTCGCCAGCGTCAGGCCTGAGCACCATGCAAGCCTGGGCCCACGACACCGCCATCGTCGACGCCGGCGCGCAGCTGGGCGAAGACACCAAGGTCTGGCACTTCAGCCATGTGTGCGCCGGGGCGCGTGTTGGCGAGCGCTGCTCGTTCGGGCAGAACGTGTTCATCGCCAATGACGTGGTGATCGGCCACAACGTGAAGATCCAGAACAACGTGTCGGTCTACGACGCGGTGACGCTGGAAGACGATGTGTTCTGCGGCCCGAGCGTGGTGTTCACCAACGTGCATAACCCGCGTGCCGCCGTGCCCCGCAAGGCGGAGTACCGCCGCACCACCATCCGGCGCGGTGCCACGCTGGGCGCCAACGCGACCATCGTGTGCGGCGCCACGGTGGGGGCGTGGGCGTTTGTGGGCGCGGGCGCCGTGGTCACGCGTGATGTGCCTGACTTTGCGCTGGTCACCGGTGTGCCGGCGCGCCAGACGGGCTGGATGAGCCGTCATGGCGAGAAGCTGGCGCTGCCCGTGCGGGCCGTTGACGGCGCCGAAGCTGCGTGCCCGGCCACCGGTGAGCGTTACCGTCTGGTGGCGGGCCGGCTCACGCTGCAGGCGGGCTGATCAGCCGCCCGGGCTGATTCAGCTCAAGCCACCCGTTCCGGCCAGCACAGGGCCAGCATGCGCTGGTGATAGGCCACCAGCGTCGGCATGGCCAGCACGCGCGCCTTCAGCGGGATGTCGAGTGGCGTGTTCAGCAAGGTGTGCAGGAAGGCAAAGCCAGTGGCGTCGATCGTCGCTGGCGCATCACCCAGCAGAAATGGTTGATCGCCCAGAAAGTCGCGCAGCGCGGACATGATCTGCTCGCCGTTGGCCGTGAGCTCTTCCGGAGATTTGCGGCCCGCGCCCTGGGCCTGCAACTGCTTCTGGATGCCATTGCGCGCCTGGGCAAAGGCCAGCGGTGCAAACAGCTTCGGCACGCCCAGGCCCTGGAAGTAGTGCGCCATCTCGGCGCGCAGCAGCGCCTGGTTGCCGGGCGGCGTCCAGCGCCACCACACAGCCGTGAAGTAGAGATCTGTTTCCAGCATTGATTGCACCGCCCGGGCGAGGGCGCGCTGCTCAGGCGTGCGTTGCCAGTCACCGAGCGGGTCGCCGTGGCGCTCCCGCAGCGCATTGATGATGGCGGTGGAGTCGGGTAGCCGCTGGCCGTCCATGTCGAGCACCGGCAGTTTGCCCTGGGGCATGCGCGAAGGAATGGACAGCCGGGTGGTGAAGGGCAACCTGGCCAGCCGCAGCCAGGTTTGCAGCTTCACGCTGAAGGGGCTGAGGTCGATGGTGTTCCAGGCGGGGCCGTAGGTGTGAACGATCAGATCGGGCATGCGGGCATCATCAAGCGTGTTCCGGAGCGCGCATCATCGCCGCTGTTTGGCTACCCGCAGCCGGGCTTTGCCCACCTGCAGCCACCCATGTCCGCGTCCATCCCAAAGTTGGCGACAATCACGGCATGCAGTTCACGGACCTCCAAGCCCAGTACGCGGCCCTCAAGAGCCAGATCGACAGCCGTATCCAGCGTGTGCTGGACCACGGCCAGTACATCATGGGCCCCGAGGTGGCCGAGCTCGAAGGCGCGCTGGCGAAGTTCACCGGCAGCCGGCACTGCATCACCGTGTCCAGCGGCACCGAGGCGCTCCTGATCGCGCTGATGGCCCTGGATCTGCAGCCCGGCGACGAGGTCATCACCAGCCCCTTCACCTTTGCGGCCACGGCCGAGGTGATCGTGCTGCTGGGGGGCGTGCCCGTGTTCGTGGATGTGGAGCCGGACACCTGCAACATCAACGCCGCGCTGATCGAGGCGGCCATCACGCCACGCACCCGCGCCGTGATGCCGGTGAGCCTGTACGGCCAGGTGGCCGACATGGACGCCATCAATGCGGTGGCTGCACGCCACGGCCTGCCGGTGATCGAAGACGCCGCACAAAGCTTCGGCGCCAGCTACCAGGGGCGGCGCAGCTGTGCGCTGTCGACCTTCGGCGCGACGAGTTTCTTTCCGAGCAAGCCACTGGGTTGTTATGGCGATGGTGGCGCGCTGTTCACCGACGACGATGCGCTGGCGCAGGCGGCCCGCGAGATTCGCGTGCATGGCCAGAGCGCCCGCTACACCCACACCCGCGTGGGCGTGGGGGGGCGCATGGACACCCTGCAATGCGCCGTGGTGCTGGCCAAGCTGCCGCGCTTCGAGTGGGAGCTGGCGCGTCGCCATGCGCTGGGGGAGCGTTACCGCGAGTTGCTGGCCGGCCTCAAGCTGCAACTGCTGGCCGTGCGGCCGGACCGTGATTGCGTGTGGGGCCAGTTCACCGTGATGGTGGAGGGCCGCACCGAGGTGCAGGCTGCGCTCAAGGAGCTGGGTGTGCCCACGGCCGTGCATTACCCGCGCCCGATGCACCAGCAGCTGGCCTATGAGCGCTTTGCGCCGGCCGCCGGCTGCCCGGTGAGTGAGCAGGTGGCTGCCCGCGTGATGAGCCTGCCGATGAGCGCTGACCTGACCGAAGCCGACCAGGACCAGGTGGTGGCGGCGTTGCGCAGCGTGGTGGGCGCCTGAAGCCGACCTCTGCCCCCACCGTGAGCGGCAAGCCCCTGCAAGGCCTGGCCCGGGCCACCTTCACGCTGCTGGTGGGGGGCGCGATGGCGCAAGCCTTGCCCTTGCTGCTCGTGCCCTTGCTGACGCGCCTGTTTTCACCGGCTGAGTTTGGTTTGTTCCACCTGTTTGCTGCGGTGGCGGCCAACCTCGCGGTGGTGGCCTGTGCGCGGTTTGAATTTGCCTTGCCGCTGGCTGCTGACGAGCCCGAAGCGCAGGCCCTGCGCGCGCTGTGCCTGCGCGTGCTGGCAGGCACGGTGGCTTTGAGCGCGCTGGGGGCCGTGGGCTGGTGGCTGGCGGGCGCCGCTGCATGGGTGGCATGGCTGCCGGCGGCGGTGGCCGCGGCCGGGGCGGTGTCGCTGGCCACGATGTGGGCCACGCGCGCCCAGCGCTTCCAGGCGCTGGCGGTGGCACGGGTGCTGCAGTACGGCGGTGCGGCGCTGGCGCAGGTGGCCGCGGGCTGGGCGGGTGCCGGGGTGCCTGGCTTGATCGCCGCGCCCATTGCCGCTGCGCTGCTGGCCACGGCCTGGCTGCGGCTGCCGCTGGCATGGGGATCGGCCGATCTGGTGGATTGGCGAGTGCTGGTGCGCAAGTACCGCGACTTCCCGCTGCTCAACACCCCGCATGCCTTTGCCGGCGCCCTGCAAGACACCGCCAGCGTGGCCCTGATTGCCGCCACGCTCGGCCCGGCCGCTGCGGGCTTCTGGGGCCTGGGCCTGCGTTACCTGAAGGCACCGGCCACGCTGGTGGGCAGTGCGGTGTCGCAGGCGCTGTATCCGAAGCTGGCCGCAGGCGGTGGCCGGGCCACGGTGGCGGGGCGGCAGGCGGTGCGGCAACTCATCGGCTTGTTGGCATTGGGCGCGGCGCCGCTGGTGCTGGTGTTGTGGACACTCGGCCCCTGGCTGTTTGCCTGGCTGTTCGGGGAGGCCTGGCGTGAAGCCGGCTCACTGGCCCAGGCACTGGCGCTCTACATCGGCCTGCACTTCATGGCCGCGCCGCTGGCGGTGGTGACCATGGTCTGGCAAGCGCAGGCCTGGGCGCTGAAGCTGGCGCTGTTCGGCCAAGTGCTGTTCGTGGGTGCGTTGGTGGCCGGCATGGCCTGGGGCGGCCTGCAGGGCGCGGGCTGGGCTGTGTCGGTGGCCATGACCGGCTATTTCGGCTATTACATGCTGGCACTGGCCCGCTGGCCGGTGAGCACCGACCCCGTGCCCGATCCAATGGAACAATCTGCACCGTGAAAACCGCCTTGCGAGCCCTCATCAACCGCTGGCGCCGCCGTTGGGTGCGCGCGCTGCATCACCGCGTGCTGTTCGGCGAGCGCAGCCAGGGGCGATTGCTGCCGCACACGCGCATCTCGCCGTCGGCCTGCATCGAGCATGAAGACCGGCTGGAGCTGGGCGATCACGTTTTCATCGGCCCGTTCAACTTCATCGAGGCCAGCGGTGGCATCACCCTCGGCGAGGGCGTGCAGGTGACCAGCCATTGCAGCATCGTCACGCACTCGTCGCACCGCTCGCAGCGCCTGCTCGGCGACGCCTTCGCCAACTGGCCGACCGGCATGGTGGGCACGCGGCCGGGCTGGATCAGCGGTCCGGTGGAGATCGGCGCGTACAGCTTCATCGGCCCGCACAGCCTGATCGAGGCCAATACCCGGCTGGGCAAGGGCACGCTGGTGTGTGCTGGCAGCTTCGTGCGCGGCGAGTACCCGGATTTCGTGATCCTCGAAGGCCAGCCCGCCCGCGTGGTGGGCGACAGCCGGCGCGCTGACGAAGCGCTGCTGGTGCGCCACCCCGAGCTGCGCCCTCTGTATGAAGCCTGGGCGGGCACCGGCGGGCCGCTGTGATGCGCCTGGTGCTGATCGGCGATGGCGACAGCCCGCACCTGCTGAAATGGGCGCGCGCGCTGGCGCCCCGGGTGGAGTTGTGGGCGGTGTCCAGCCGCGGCTTTTTGCCGGGCTTTGATGCCGTGCTGCCGCCCGAGCGGCGATTGGCGCTGGGCACGAACCCCCGTTTTGAAGGCGGCAACGCCGGCTTGCTGAAGGCCCTGCCGACGCTGGTGCGCTGGCTGCGGCAGGTGCAGCCGGACTGGCTGGCGCCGCACTACCTCACGTCGCATGGCACGCTGGCCTGGCTCGCCGTGCGTTGGGGTGGTGTGCGGGCCCGCATCGCTGGCTCGGCCTGGGGCTCGGACGTGCTGGTGGCGCCTGAGCGCAGCCGCGTGCTGCGCTGGCTCACCAGCCGTGTGCTGCGCGCCTGCACGCTGTGCACCAGCGATTCCCGCCACATGACGGGCCGCATGTTGGCCCTGGGGGCGGGCGAGGTGATGACCTTTCCGTTCGGGCTGGAAGCCCTGCCTGAACTGCCGGCCACGCGCGATGAACACCTGTTTTTTGCCAATCGTGGCCTGGAGCGTCTGTACGCGCCCGGTCGGGTGCTGGAGGTGTTTGCGGCCCTCAGCCAGGGCTGGCCCGAAGCACGGCTGGTGGTGGCACACGACGGCAGCGAACGCGCCGCCCTGGAAGCCCGCGCCGCGCAGCCGGACCTGCTCGGCCGAGTTGCCTTCACGGGCCGGCTGGACGCTGAAACGCAGGCCGGCTGGTATGGCCGAGCCCGCTGGTACCTGAGCTTGCCAACGAGCGATTCGGTGTCGGTGTCGGTGCTTGAAGCCATGGCCCATGGCGCGATGCCCGTGCTGTCTGATCTGCCCGCCAACCGGGAGCTGGTGGTCGACGGCGAGAACGGCATCATCCTGGCCGATGGCGAATTGCCAGGTCGGCAGCGCCTGGCGCCACTGGCCAGCCGGGCCGATGCGGTGAGCCGCCAACTGCACGACTGGGTGGGCGAGCATGCCCTGTTCCCGCGCAGCGTGGCGACGTATGTGGAACGCCTGGAGCAGCTGGGCGGGCAGCGCGCTTCATGAACATCCTCTACCTGAACCACTACGCCGGCTCGCCCGCACTGGGCATGGAATACCGGCCCTACTACCTGGCCCGTGAATGGGTGCGCGCCGGCCACAAAGTGACCATGGTGGGCGCTGATTTTTCGCATGTGCGCAGCCGCCAGCCCACGGCTTCCAGCGAGGTGGTCGACGGCATTGACTACCGGTGGTTCAAGACGCCTGCCTACCAAGGCAATGGCCTCGGCCGGGTGAAGAACATCGCGGCATTCCTGAAGCAGGTCTGGCAGCAAGCCCCGGCGCTGGTGGCGGCGCACAAGCCCGATGTGGTGATCGCTTCCAGCACCTACCCGATGGACATCTGGGTGGCGCGCCGCCTGGCTCGGCTGGCTGGCGCCACGCTGGTGTTCGAGGTGCATGACCTGTGGCCGCTGTCGCCCATTGAGCTCTCGGGCATGTCGCCCTGGCACCCGTTTGCGTTGCTGTGCGGCTGGGCTGAAAAAACCGCCTACCGCTGCGCCGATGTGGTGATCTCGATGCTGCCCAAGGTGCATGCGCACATGGCCTCGCGCGGGCTGGACCTGCGCAAGCTGACCATCGTGCCCAACGGCATTTCGCCCGACGACTGGCAGCAGCAACCCGAGCCGCTGAAGCCCGAGGTGGCGCAGGCCATCGCCCAGGCCCGGCAAGCCGGCCACACCGTGCTGGGCTATGCCGGCTCGATGGGCTTGCCGAACGCGCTGGACACGCTGCTCGACGCCGCCGCCAGCATGCGGAGCGCCCCGGTGAGCGTGGTGATGGTGGGTGACGGCCATGAGCGCGCCCGGCTGGTGCAACGCATCGCTGACGAGCAGCTCGCGAACGTGCATTGGCTCGGCCCGATTCCGAAGGCGCAGATCCCGTCGTTCCTCGCGGCGATCGACCTGGCCTACATCGGCTGGCAGCGCGTGCCCATCTACCGCTTCGGCATTGCGCCCAACAAGCTGATGGACTACCTGATGGCGGGCTGCCCGGTGCTGCATGCGGTGGAGGCGGGCAACGACCCGGTGGCCGAAGCGGGCTGTGGCGTGACCGTGCCGCCCGAAAGCGCCGAGGCCGTGGTGAGCGGCCTGAACACGCTGCTGCAAGCCTCGCCCGACGAGCGCCGCGCGATGGGTGAGCGGGGCCGCGCCTTTGTGCTGGCTGAGCACACCTACCCCGTGCTGGCCGAGCGCTTTCTGCAGGCCTGCCGCGCGGCGGGTGCAGGGCCTGGCACCTCGCCCTGAGGGCGGCGTTCCGGTGGACAATCTGCCTTGTGCCGCGCCACCTGCGCGCTGAACCGATATTTCCTGAACCATGACCGCTGCTGCCGACCTGCCATTTCTGCCCTTCGCCCTGCCCGAGATCGGTGAGGAAGAGATCAATGAAGTGGTCGACACGCTGCGGTCAGGCTGGGTGACCACCGGCCCGAAGGCGCGCCGCTTCGAGCAGGCCTTCACAGAATTCCTGGGTGACCCGTCGCTGCAGAGCATCGCCGTCAACTCGGCCACGGCCGGCCTGCACCTGGCCCTGGAAGCCCTGGGCATCGGCCCGGGCGATGAGGTCATCACCACCACCCACACGTTCACCGCAACGGCGGAGGTGGTGCGCTACCTTGGGGCCGACGTCAAACTGGTCGACATCGACCCGCGCACCCTGAACATCGACGTGGCGGCCGTGGCCGCGGCCATCACGCCGCGCACCAAGTGCGTCATCCCGGTGCACTACGCCGGCCTGGCTGCCGACATGACCGCGCTGCTGGCCCTGGCCCGCCAGCACGGCTTGAAAGTGGTGGAAGACGCTGCGCACGCGCTGCCCACCACCCACCATGGCCAGCTCATTGGCACGCTGGGCAGCGACGTGACCGTGTTCAGCTTCTACGCCAACAAGACCATCACCACCGGTGAAGGCGGCATGCTGGTGACGCGTGATCCGGCGATTGCCGATCGGGCCCGCGTGATGCGCCTGCACGGCATCAACCGCGACGCGTTTGACCGCTTCACTGCCAAGGTGCCGAGCTGGTTTTATGAAATCGTCGCGCCCGGCTTCAAGTACAACCTGACCGACATTGCCGCGGCGCTGGGTCTGCATCAACTCGGTCGTGCGCGTGGCTTCCAGGCCAAGCGTGTGGCGCTGGCGGCCGATTACGCCGAGGCGCTGGCTGGCCTGCCGCTGGTGCTGCCACCCGAGCCGGCTGCGGGTGATCTGCATTCGTGGCACCTGTATGTGGTGCGCCTGAGCGATGACGCGCCCATCTCGCGTGACGCCTTCATCGAGGCGCTGTACGCCGAAGGCATCGGCTGCAGCGTGCACTACATCCCGCTGCACCTGCACCCCTATTGGCGCGAGACCTACGGCCTGCGCGCCGAAGACTTCCCGCACAGCCAGCATGCGTTCGAGCGCATGGTGAGCCTGCCGCTTTACACCCGCATGGGCCGCGACGACGTGCTGCGCGTGGCCGCGGCGGCGCGGCGCGCACTCGGCCGCGCCTGACACCGCTGATGGCCAAACGTGCCTTTGATGTGCTGGTGGCCTTGCTGGGGCTGCTGGTGCTGGCGGTGCCCGGGATGTGCCTGGCACTGGCCATCAAGCTCGACAGCCCGGGGCCGGTGTTCTTCAGGCAAGAGCGCGTGGGCCGGGGCGGGCGCTTGTTCCGCATCCACAAGTTCCGCACGATGCGGGTGGATGCCGAGCGCGCCGGCCAGTTGACCGTGGGCGACGACCAGCGCATCACCCGCGTTGGCCATTGGCTGCGTGCCCGCCGGCTGGATGAGTTGCCGCAGCTGATCGACGTGCTGGTGGGCAGCATGAGCCTGGTGGGCCCGCGCCCGGAAGTGCCGCGCTACGTGGCGCTGTACCCGGCCGACCTGCGGGCCGTGGTGCTGAGCGTGCGCCCCGGCATCACCGACCCCGCCTCGCTGGCCTTCCGCAACGAGGGCGAGCAACTGGCGGCTGCCGCCGACCCCGAGCGCGAGTATGTCGAGGTCATCCTGCCGGCCAAGCTGGCCGCTGCGGCGCACTATGCGGCGCAGGCCTCGCTGCTGCGCGATGTGGGTGTGCTGCTGCGCACAGTTCGCGTCTTGTTGCGCGGCTGAATTCAGGGGGTGGCATGCGGCCATCCAACCGCTGCGCCCCACTTAAAATCTCTCGATCCAACCACCTTCAGGGAACACACCTTGGCAACCGTACTTCTGACCGGCGCGACTGGCTACATCGGCTCGCACACCTGGCTTTCGCTGTTGGCGGCTGGTTTCCAGGTGGTGGGGGTGGACGACTTTTCGAACAGCTCGCCAGAAGTGCTGAAGCGGCTCGAAGCCCTGTCGGGCCAGCAGCCCGACTTCGTTCAACTCAATGTGTGTGACCCGGTGGCGATGGATGCACTGTTCGCCGCGCGCCGCATCGACGCCGTGGTGCACTTCGCCGCGTTCAAGGCCGTGGGCGAATCCACTGCCAAGCCGCTGGAGTATTTCCAGAACAACCTCGGCGGCCTGCTGAACACCTGCCAGGCCATGCGCCGGCATGGCGTCAAGCGCATCGTCTTCAGCTCGTCGGCCACGGTGTACGGCCAGCCCGACGTGCTGCCGATCCGCGAAGATGCCCGCACCAGCACCACCAACCCGTATGGCGCCACCAAGCTGATGGGTGAGCAGATGCTGGAGGCACTCGCCGCTTCTGATGCTGAATGGCAGATCGCTTGCCTGCGTTATTTCAACCCGGTTGGCGCTCATGAGAGTGGCCAGATCGGCGAAGACCCGAGCGGCATCCCGAACAACCTGATGCCCTACGTGGCGCAGGTGGCCGTGGGCCGCCGCGCTCGTCTGCAGGTGTTTGGCAGCGACTACGACACCGCCGACGGCACCGGCGTGCGCGACTACATCCATGTGGTGGACCTGGCCGATGGGCACGTGGCTGCGTTGACTGCGCTGCTGCGTGGCGAACCCAGCTTCACCGTGAATCTGGGCACGGGCCAGGGCTACAGCGTGCTGGACGTGGTGGCGGCCTACGAGCGCGCCAGCGGCCGCCCGGTGCCTTATGACCTGGTGCCGCGTCGCCCGGGCGATGTGGCCGCCTGCTACGCCGACCCCGCCACCGCCAAGGCCAAGCTGGGCTGGGTGGCCACGCGCGGGCTTGATCAGATGTGCGCGGACAGCTGGCGCTGGCAGCAGCAGAACCCGAACGGGTTCGGGCAGCCTGCGGCGTGATGCGCTCACTCGAAGCGCTGGTGCAGCGAGCGCTGACCCTGGCGCGGCGCTACCGCCCGTGGGCGGCGTCGGCCGTCGACGCGCTCGCCATCGTGCTGGCGTGGCAGGCGACGTATCTGTTCCGCCTCGGCTTCGAGCGCTGGTTGCATGAGCGTCCGCCGTACGACGCATGGGTGTTGTTGGGCGTGGTGGCTGTCTACCTGAGCGCTTTCGCCTTGCTGAAGCTGCCGCAAAGCCTGTGGCGCTTTTCCGGCTTTGGCGAGGTGCGGCGCCTGACGCTGGCCTGCTTCGGTGCTGGCCTGGTGTGTGCCGCTGGCGTGATGGGCCTGCAGTTGTATGGCGTGCCGCGTGCGGTGCTGGCGCTGCACCCTTTTGTCGCCTTGATGGCGGTGTGCGTGGTGCGCATCGGCTATCGCATGCTGCACGAACATGCCCGCGCCCGGGCGGCTGGGAGCGATGCCGATATCCGCCGCGCGGTCGTGATGGGGGCAGGTGAGGCGGCCCGCCGCCTGGTGGCGGGCATTCACCAGCAAGGTTGGCTGGTGGTGGGCTTGCTGGACGACGACACTGCCAAGCACGGTGCCCGGATCGCCGGCGTGCCGGTGCTCGGGCCCCTGGACGCCGTGCGCGACAAGGGCGTTCTGGGCGATGCCACGCACCTGATCATTGCGCTGCCCTCCGTCAGCGCGGCGCGTCGTCGCCGTGCGGTGGAGTTGGCTGGCGAAACCGGCTTGCCCGTGCTGACCGTTCCCTCCGCTGACGAGCTGCGTGAAGGCAATGCGGGCGTGACCCGAGTGCGCGACATCGAGCCGGAAGACCTGCTCGGGCGTGAGCCGGTGCAACTGGACGAGGCCGGCATCAGCGAAGCGCTGACTGGCAAGGTGGTGCTGATCACCGGTGGTGGTGGCAGCATCGGCAGTGAGCTGTGCCGGCAAGTGGCGCGCTTCAACCCGGCGCGGCTGGTCATCGTCGAGCTGTCGGAGTTCAACCTCTACACGATCGAGCAGGAACTGAGCGAGCGCCACCCCGCGCTGCCCCTGACCAAGCTCATCGGTGACGTCAAGGACCTCGACGCGCTGCGCATCATCTTCAGGCGCCAGCGCCCGCAGGTGGTCTTCCACGCGGCTGCCTACAAGCACGTGCCGCTGATGGAAGAAGACAACGCCTGGGCCGCGCTGCGCAACAACACGCTGGGCACGTACCACGCGGCGCTGGCCGCGGCGGAAACCGGGGTTGAGCGCTTCGTGCTCATCAGCACCGACAAGGCGGTGAACCCTACGAATGTGATGGGTGCCACCAAACGTGCGGCCGAAATGGTGATCTCGGCCATGGCCGCCGAGCACCCGGGCACCCGGTTCATGGCGGTGCGCTTCGGCAATGTGCTCGGGTCCAGCGGCAGCGTCATCCCGAAGTTCAAGGAACAGATCGCCAAGGGTGGCCCGATCACGGTCACCCACCCCGACATCATTCGCTACTTCATGACCATTCCCGAAGCCGCGCGCCTGGTGATCCAAGCAGCCACCATCGGTGAGAGCGGGCAGGTGCTGGTGCTGGACATGGGGGAGCCGGTGAAGATCGTTGATCTGGCGCACCAGTTGATCAAATTGGCCGGCCTGGGGCCGACCGGAATATCAATTGTGTTCACCGGGCTTCGTCCCGGTGAAAAGCTGTACGAGGAACTGCTGGCTGATCGGGATACCACGATTCCGACGCACTTCCCTCGACTTTTGCTTGCGAGCCTGGGTGATTCCGACTCGGTTGCTGATGTTTTGTCCTGGGTCGATGATCTCGCCTCGAATATCTCTGAATCTCTAGATGATCAAGATGTGCGAATCAGGCTTCGAGGTATCGTCCCAGAGTTTAAAAGTGCCTGAGCCAATACGGGGTCTTGAAGCTCACGATGCGCCAATACAGCAGCAGATAGGCTGCTGCGAAAGCGGCGGAAGCAATCAACAGAGCCGCCGTGTTGTCCCACCAGACAATCGCTGGGACGACGGCGATCATGTTGATCAGCCAAAGCGGGGGAGAGGTTCTGGCGTTTCCCGTGTTCGTTTCTAGGTTGCCGACATTCTTGCTGGACCACCGCATTTTCCTGCGGTAGATCAGCGTGTGCAGATGCATGCCATCGGGTCGGCTGATGCTCCTTCCTTGCAGAAAGTGTCGTCGATACATCGTGAAGAGGGTCTCGAAGAGCGGGTAGGCCATCAGGAGCATCGGCGATACAACCGACACGGATTGATTTCGGTTGATGAGCAAGAGCCCGAGAGATGCGACCCAGAAGCCCAGCAGATAGGCGCCTCCATCCCCAAGAAATATGATTCCTCGCGGATAATTCCAGACGAAGAACCCGAGAACCGCACCGCTGCAAGCCAATGCCAAACCGGCAACCAGTACGTCGCCATTCACCTTGGCGATGATGAATATTCCGGTGGATGCCGCGATCACCGACATTGATGCCAGACCGTTCATGCCATCAATAATATTCACAGCATGCACGACGCCGGACACAAAGAATATGGTGATGAATACGATTGCGATTGTCTGGATGCTTGCCAGGTCGCCTTTCAGAAATTCAATTTCCGGGCTTGGAATGTGAATATTCAGAATAAAGTACGCCATGAGTCCGGATATGAGCGCTGCAAATAGGCGTCGGCGCGGCGAAACATTCTTGGTGATGTCTTCCACAATGCCAGAAGCGAACGCGGGCGTTGCGCAAAGGGCGATTTGTATGCACTGAAGTGCGGTGTCTGGCGAGATTTTGGCGAGGACCATCACTCCCACGCAAAGCCCTGCCGATATACCAATCCCGCCTATTCTGGGCACAGGCACCAAATGCATCTTCTGTGGCCCCGTCAGGTCATGGTCAGCAGACCAGTGCCCGTGTGATTTTGACGAGCGGATTACACAGAGGCAAATCACCGCCGCCAAGACGAATGACGTTGTAAGAATCCAAAACATCAATGCTCTTCCAATATTTCTGCTGCTTGCCTGCCCGAGGGCTGTCGATCAAGCTATCATCTGTTCAATGATTGAACGCACCCCACTCCCTGTGCCGGTGCCTCCGTCTGGCAGTGGAGCTGACGGAGGTGTCGACGATGCGTCCAAGCTGGCTTTGCTGCGCTTCCTCACTGACCAGCACCAGCTTTCGCAGAGGCAATTGTCTCAGGCCTTGGGCCTCAGCCTTGGAAAGACGCACTATGTGTTGCATGCCCTGTTGGATCGAGGACTCATCAAGGCGCGCAACTTCCGGCGCAGCGATAACAAGCTGGCGTACGCGTACTTTTTGACACCTGCTGGGGTTAGTGAAAAGTTAAGGATTGCGCGCCGCTTTTTGGCGCTCAAGGAGAGTGAGTATGAGGCGCTGCAATGCCTTATACAGGAGTTGCGGGCCGATATCGCTACCCAAGAAGGGTGTGCGGAGCGTGGGGCTTGAGGCTCGTCGACGAGACTAGTGAGCGAAATGATCGTGAAAAATTTGAACAAGATTGCCCTGATTACTGGCGTTACCGGACAGGATGGCGCCTACCTCGCCGAGTTCCTTCTGAAGAAGGGCTACGAGGTGCATGGCATCAAGCGCCGCTCCAGTCTCTTCAACACGGATCGCATCGATCACCTGTATGAGGATCCGCATGTCGATGGTCGGCGCTTCATCCTCCATTACGGCGATCTCACCGACTCGACCAGCTTGACGCGCATCATCCAGAAGGTGCAGCCGGACGAGATATACAACCTGGCTGCCCAGAGCCACGTTGCTGTCTCCTTCGAGGAGCCTGAGTACACCGCCAATGCCGACGGTATCGGGGCGCTGCGCATCCTGGAGGCGATCCGAATTCTTGGTCTGACCAAGAAGACTCGCTTCTATCAGGCCAGCACCTCTGAGCTTTACGGCTTGGTGCAGGAGATCCCGCAGAAGGAGACCACGCCCTTTTATCCGCGCAGCCCTTACGCGGTCGCCAAGCTCTACGCCTACTGGATCACGGTCAACTACCGCGAGGCTTACGGCATGTACGCCTGCAACGGCGTGCTGTTCAACCACGAGAGCCCGCTGCGTGGCGAGACCTTCGTGACGCGGAAGATCACCCGTGCGATCAGCCGTATCGCGCTGGGCATGCAGGACTGCCTCTACCTTGGCAACCTCAGCGCCCTGCGCGACTGGGGTCATGCCCGTGACTACATCGAGATGCAGTGGCTGATGTTGCAGCAGGAACAGGCCGAGGACTTCGTCATCGCCACCGGTGTGCAGTACAGCGTGCGTCAGTTCGTCGATTTCGCGGCGCGCGAACTGGGCATCGAGCTGACCTTCGGTGGGGAGGGCGATGCCGAGATCGGCACCGTCCGGGCCGTGCACCCCGTCGATGGCGTAATCAAGGCGCAGTGCAAGGTCGGTGAAGTCATCGTGCGCGTCGATCCACGCTACTACCGCCCCACCGAGGTCGAGACCTTGCTGGGAGACCCTACCAAGGCACGTGAGAAGCTGGGCTGGACGCCGCGCACCACGCTGCCCGAACTGGTCCGGGAGATGGTCGAGGCCGACTACAACACGGCCCGCAAGGACCATCTGGTCAAGCAGGCAGGCTTCCAGGCCTTTGACCACCATGAGTGAGTCGCGGCAGGCCCCGGCGCGTGACTCCGTGATCTTTGTCGCGGGAGCCCGCGGCATGGTGGGCAGCGCCCTTGTGCGCCGTCTGCACGCGGGTGGCTACACGCGCGTGCTGGCTCCCGGGCGGGACGAACTCGACTTGATGGACGGTCCGGCCGTCCACGCGTGGTTGCAGCGTCACCAGCCCGAGTACCTGTTCATCGCGGCGGCCAAGGTGGGCGGCATCCAGGCCAACAACACCTACCGTGCTGACTTCCTTTACCAGAACCTCAGTATCCAGAACCACCTGATCCACGGCGCCCACCTCGCCGGGGTGCAGCGGCTGATGTTCCTGGGTTCCAGCTGCATCTACCCCAAGCTGGCGCCGCAGCCGCTGGTGGAAGACTGTCTGCTCACGGGTCCGCTGGAACCGACCAACGAGCCTTACGCGGTGGCCAAGATCGCCGGCATCAAGATGTGCGAGGCCTACAACGCCCAGCACGGTCGGCAGTACGTCAGTGTGATGCCGACCAATCTGTACGGTCCGAACGACAACTATGACCTGGCCAACAGCCATGTGCTGCCAGCGCTCATCCGCAAGGCCCACGAGGCCCGGCTGCGTGGCGATGCCGAATACGTTGTCTGGGGCAGCGGCACGCCGCAGCGCGAATTCCTTTACGTGGATGACCTGGCCGACGCCTGCGTGCATCTGATGGAGGCCGGCTACGACGGTCCCTTGGTCAATATCGGCACCGGCGAGGACGTGACCATCCGCGAGCTAGCCGAAACAGTCATGCGTATCGTCGGCTTCGAGGGACGCATCGTGTTCGACGCCAGCAAGCCCGATGGCACGCCGCGCAAACTGCTGGACGTCAGTCGACTGCGCGCTCAGGGCTGGCAGGCCCGCACCACGTTGGCCGAGGGTATCTCCGCGGCCTACAAGGATTTCCTCAGGGGCGGGTTGCGCACCGGGGCGGCGTCTGCCGCTTCTGCGGGCTGAAGCGGTACCGCCCAAACTCCTTTTCTTGCCGGTCCGCTCCGCAAGCGCCGGTTTCATCGCGTCTCAACCTGCAGCGATCATGTTCAATCAAAAATCCATCCTCATCACCGGTGGCACGGGCTCGTTCGGCAAGAAGTATGTGCAGACCCTGCTGTCACGTTACAAGCCCAGCCGAATCGTCATCTATTCCCGCGACGAGCTTAAGCAGTTCGAGATGCAGCAGGAGTACAACGCACCGGCCATGCGCTATTTCATCGGTGATGTCCGCGACCGCGAGCGCCTGTCGCAGGCCATGCGTGGCGTGGACTACGTCATTCACGCCGCTGCCCTGAAGCAGGTGCCGGCCGCCGAGTACAACCCGATGGAGTGCATCAAGACCAACATCCACGGCGCCGAAAACGTCATTGCGGCGGCGATCGAGAACAAGGTCAAGAAAGTCATCGCGCTGTCCACCGACAAGGCTGCCAACCCGATCAACCTGTACGGTGCAACCAAGCTGGCCTCTGACAAGCTGTTCGTGGCCGCCAACAACATGGTTGGCCAGGGCGGCACCTCCTTCGCAGTGGTGCGTTACGGCAACGTGGTCGGTTCGCGCGGCTCGGTTGTGCCCTTCTTCGAGAAGCTCGTCGCCGAAGGCGCCAAGGAGCTGCCGATCACCCATGAGCAGATGACCCGTTTCTGGATCAGCCTGCAGGAGGGCGTGGACTTCGTGCTGAAGAACTTCGACCGCATGTGGGGCGGCGAGATCTTCGTGCCCAAGATCCCGTCCATCCGCGTCACCGATCTGGCCGCCGCCATCGCGCCGCAATTGCCGATCAAGGTCATCGGCATCCGTCCCGGCGAGAAGCTGCACGAGATCATGTGCCCGGCCGACGACTCGCACCTGACGCTGGAGTTCGGTGACCACTTCGTGCTGCGCCCCACCATCAAGTTCCACCACTCCGACCTGGACTACACCACCAATGCCCTGGGCGAAGTGGGCACGCCAGTGGTGCAGGGCTTCGAGTACCACTCGGGCACCAACCCGCACTTCCTGAGCGTGGACGAGATCCAGACCTTCAACCACAAGGCGATGGCATGATTCCCTACGGCCGCCAGCACATTGAACAGGGCGACATCGACGCCGTCGTCGAGGTGCTGCGCTCGGACTTCCTTACGCAGGGTCCGCGCGTGGTGGAGTTCGAACGCTGTGTGGCGGCCTATGTCGAGGCGACGCATGGCGTGGCGGTCAACAGCGCCACTTCGGCGCTGCACATCGCCTGCATGGCACTCGATCTCGGGCCGGGTGACTGGCTCTGGACCGCGTCCAACACCTTCCTCGCCTCGGCCAACTGCGGGCGCTACTGTGGCGCCTCGGTGGACTTCGTCGACATCGATCCGCTGACCTACAACATGAGCGTGCCAGCCCTGGCCGCCAAGCTCGTTCAGGCCGAGCAGCAGGGCCGTCTGCCCAAGGTGGTGGTGCCGGTGCACTTTGCCGGCCAGAGCTGTGACATGCGCGGCATCGCCGAGCTGGCTGCCCGCTACGGCTTCAAGGTGATCGAGGACGCCTCGCACGCCATCGGCGCCCGCTATCTGGACCGGCCGGTGGGCAATTGCGCCTACTCCGACATCACGGTCTTCAGCTTCCACCCGGTCAAGATCGTGACCACCGCCGAGGGGGGGTTGTGCACCACCCGGGATGCGGGCCTGGCCCAGAAGATGGAGCTGGCACGCAGCCACGGCATGACGCGCCTGCCCGAGCTGATGGAAGGTGAGTCGGAGGGCCCCTGGTACTATCAGCAGGTCTCCCTGGGCTACAACTACCGCCTGACCGAACTGCAGGCGGCACTGGGCCTGCACCAGATGCAGTCGGTCGACCGTTTCGTGGCCCGCCGCCATGCGCTGGCCGAGCGCTACGACCAACTGCTGGCCGGCCTGCCGCTGAAGCGGCCACACCAGACGCCGGACTCGTACTCGGCGCTGCACCTCTACCCTGTGGTGCTGGACGATGCAGGCCAGCGCCATCGCGTGTTCGAGGGTATGCGTGCTGCCGGCATTCTGGTCAACGTCCACTACATCCCGGTGCATCTGCAGCCCTACTACCGGCGCCTGGGCTCGCAGCCCGGCGACTGCCCGCAGGCCGAGGCCTATTACGCCGGCACAATCAGCCTGCCGCTGTACTACGACCTCGGCGAGGCCCAGCAGGACCATGTCGTGGCCGCGCTTGCCGCGTTGCTGAGCGCCGGGAAGTAAATTGCTGAGCCAATGACGCGCCGCATCCAGCTTGTGCTTCAAGCACGCACGGGTTCGAGCAGGCTCCCCGGCAAGGCGCTGCTCCCTTTGGCGGGCCAGCCTGCCGTATTGTTGGCTGCACGTCGTGCAACCCGCGGCGGCTTGCCGCTCATCGTGGCTACATCTGACGAAGCTGCCGATGACCTTCTCGCAGAGACAGTCAAGGCTGCAGGTATCGTCGTCCACCGCGGCGCGCTACAAGACGTTCTCGGGCGGTTTGAAGGCGCCGTGGCGCACCTGAACGCGGATGATGTCGTCGTGAGACTGACGGGCGACAACGTGTTGCCTGATCACGACTTCCTGGTTGCCCTGTTGACCATGTTTGATAGCGAGGGCGTTGACTATCTCGGAACGCATTCGCCCTGGGATGGTCTTGCCTACGGCCTCAGTGCAGAGATATTCAGCGTGGGTGTTCTGAGGGCAGCCGCGAGGCATGCCGACTCGCGCTTCGACCGTGAGCATGTCACCCCATGGATTCGCCGTCACGCAAAGACCGTCCCCGTGCAATGGCCGCATGCTGAGCCTGCGTGGGCCCGTCTGCGCTGCACCATGGACAGCTTTGCAGACTATCAGGCCCTTGTGGAGGCGTTCCACGGAGTCGATGACCCGGTAGCAGTTGCATGGCCACAGATTCTTGATCGGCTAGCGGCCGTCAGCCCAGGCCGGTTTTCTGCGCGAATCCCCTGCAAAGTGGATCCCCATGGCAAGCTGCAGAGCATTCTGACTCTGGGCGGAGCACAGTTCGGTCTGGACTACGGCATCGCCAACGAGGCAGGGCGGCCGGATGACCTGGAGCTCGGTCGGCTGCTGCGCATGGCTGCCGACGCGGGCATTTCGGCGATCGACACTGCGCGAGCTTACGGAGATTCGGAGCAGCGACTTGGCCATTGGCTCACCGGCCGGCATGAGGATCGTCTGCGGGTCATCACCAAGCTCGATCCTCTCGATGCTTTGCCGCAGGATGCCCACCCCGGCCATGTACAAGCGGCAGTTGACGCCAGTGTGCTCGCTTCATTGCGCGCACTGAAGCGTGACGAACTGGACACACTGCTGCTTCACCGTGCCGAGCACCGAACAGCGTGGAAGGGAATGGCCTGGCAACGGCTGATCTACTGGCGCCGTCAAGGGGTCATTGGGCGTCTCGGGGTGAGCGTTGCTGCTCCGCAGGAAGCAATGGATGCCTTGGCTGACCCCGAAGTGACTGTTCTCCAGTGTCCGGTCAACCTGCTTGACCAGCGTTGGCGCCAACCTGCCTGGCTTGAGGCAATTGCCGCGAGGCCGGACGTGGTGGTGTTCGCGCGCAGCGCCTTGCTGCAGGGATTGTTGGTACTGCCTGCCTCCCGCTGGCCGGAAGTCCCTGGCGTTGATGCGTCTGTCTTGCTGGATTGCCTCGACCGATCCGTGACGGCATTGAAGAGGCGCGATCGGTTGGACCTTGCGCTCGCCTACGTGCGCGGCTTGCCTTGGGTGCATAGCGTGGTGGTAGGTGTAGATCAAGTGTCGCAATTGGCGGAGCAATTGGCACTTGCGCAGTTGTCACCGCTAGACGCCGGCGCACGCGAGTTGGTGACTGCTGAACTGCCGTTCTTGCCTCTAGGCCTTCTGGATCCTTCGAAATGGAATCGCGCTCCATGACCTCCACTTCCGCTCCATTCGACCTTCGCCTGGACGGTCGCCGTGTGCTGGTCACCGGTGCGGCTGGCCACCTTGGTGCGCCAATCAGCCGCGGAATCGCGGCCTGCGGCGGTACGCCGGTACTGGCAGGTCGCACCGAGGCAACCTTGCATGCGCTCGCCGATGAGATTCGGGCGACTGGGGGGCAGTGCCAGGTACTCGTGCTTGATGTCAGCGACCGCGATGGCACACGTGCGGCCATCGATCATCTGTTGTCCGATGGCTCAGGTCTCGATGGCATCGTGAATGCCGCCTATGGTGGACGTGCGATCCCGTTCACCGAGGCAGTTGATGAGGATTTCGAACATGCGGAGCGTCTCAACGTCAGCGGCCCATTCGCACTGATTCGACAGGCCTTGCCTGCATTGGCGGCCAGCCGTGCCAACGGTGGTGCCTCGGTGGTAAACCTCAGCTCCATGTATGGGCATGTCAGTCCCGATCCGAGCATCTACGGTGACTCCGGCAAGAACAACCCGCCCTTCTACGGAGCGAGCAAGGCGGCGCTGTCGCAACTGACCCGGTATATGGCCGTACACCTTGCGCCGCAGGGTGTTCGTGTCAACAGTGTCAGTCCGGGACCGTTTCCTCCTGCTTCAATCGCGCAGAGCAACCCAGCGTTTCACGCAGCGCTGTGTGCCAAGGCGCCCCTTGGGCGAATCGGCGCGGCTCACGAACTGGTAGGGCCGGTGTTGTTCCTGCTATCGGCTTCTGCGTCTTACATCACGGGGATTGATCTGCCTGTTGATGGTGGCTGGAGGGCCTGGTGAGGGTTTCGTCGGAGCAGTTCAACGCTCCCGATGCTCGAGCTAGTGTCGTCTTCCGGCTGGACGCCTCGGCTCACATCGGCAGCGGCCACTTGATGCGCTGTCTGGCACTGGCTGCCGTGTTGAAAGAGCGGGGTGCAGATTGCGCCTTCCTGTTGCGGCCCTCGGCCAATCCTTGGGCAGAGCAGGTGCGGGCGGCCGGACATGTCCTGTACTGGCTGCCCGAGCCAGACGGCGCCATGACGGAGCCGGACGCGCCACCACAGGCAGACTGGCTCGGCACGTCCCAGGCTGCCGATGCACGGGAATGCCAGGCGCTGCTGCGCGATCGGCCGCGGCCAGACTGGTTGGTGGTAGACCACTATGCGCTGGACGCCCGCTGGGAGCGCGCATTGAGGCCGGCTGTCGGACGAATTCTCGTCATCGATGACCTGGCAGACCGACCCCACGAGTGTGACCTGCTGTTGGACCAGAACTTCCAGGACCCACTGCTGGGCGATCGCTATGCCAGCTTGTTGCCGAGTACTGCAAGGAGTCTGCTGGGGCCGCGCTATGCGCTGCTGCGCAAGGAGTTCGTGCGGCAGTCCGCGACCGACTTGCCGGATTGCAGGCGCCCCGTTCGGCACGTGCTGGTCTGCTTTGGCGGTGTAGCGCAGCAGGACATCACTCTGCGTTGCGTACGTGTCCTGGCCAGCCTGCCGGGGCTCACTGCCACCGTCATCGCTCCACAGACGATGCACGCTGATCTGCAGGTCGCGGCACATCCCGGCCTGTCGCTGAGGTTGCTGCCCCACACAGACAGGATGGCTGCTCTCATGCGGTCCTGTGATCTGGCTATTGGGGCCGGCGGTGGAATGCTCTGGGAGCGCTTCAGTCAGGGCCTGCCTGGCCTGGTGCTGGGCGTCGCCGACAACCAGAGACCCGGCATTGCTGCCTTGCTGCAGGGTGGCCTGGTGTGCGGCCACCCCGACGCAGATGCGCTGGACGATGACGATCTACGTGCACTGCTGCGCGGATTGCTGAGAATGGACGAGCTGCGAGCTGGGCAGGCCAGGCGCGCAGCCGCGCTGGTCGACGGTCAGGGCGCCGCGCGTACGGCCCGGCGGTTGCTGCAGCCGAGCCTGCAGTTCCGGCGCGCCTCGGCGGCAGACGCAGAGGCGCTGTTCGAATGGCGCAACCATCCCGACGTACGGCGCTTTTCGCACGATGACCGGCCGCTGGAGCGCGCCAGCCACGAACGCTGGTTCGCGCAGGTTCTGAGCAATCCGCAGCGCTGCCTGCTGATCGGCCAGCTCGACGGGACCCCAGTTGGTGTCGCCCGCTTTGACCTGAGCGAGTCGTCGGCGCTTATCTCTGTCTACCTTGCTCCGGACCATCTCGGCTCCGGCTTCGGGCCGCCCCTGATCAACCAGGCCTGTGAGTGGTTGCAGGGCCAGCATCCAGAGGTTCGGCAGATCCATGCCGAGATCCAAAATCGCAACGCAGCCTCACTGGCTGCATTCGCCACGGCGGGCTTCCAGCCCCACGCCCAAACTCTGATCCGTATCCAGGAATGACAATGAGCACCAACGATTTCATGATCGGCGACTTCCCGATCGGCCGCCATACCAAGCCCTTTGTGATCGCCGAGATGTCGGGCAACCACAACCAGTCACTGGATCGCGCCCTGGCGATCGTGGATGCGGCCGCCGACTGCGGTGCCCACGGCCTGAAGATTCAGACCTACACCCCAGACACCATGACGCTCGACCTCGCGGAGGGCGACTTCGTCATCGCGGACAAGAAGAGCCTGTGGGAAGGCAACACTCTCTACAAGCTTTACGGTGAGGCGATGACGCCATGGGAGTGGCATGCCCCAATCTTCGAGCGGGCCCGGTCGCGGGGCATGGTGCCCTTCAGCACACCCTTTGACGCCAGCGCGGTCGATTTCCTCGAGACACTTGACGTGCCCTGCTACAAGATTGCCTCGTTCGAGAATACCGACTTGCCGCTGATTCGCCGCGTCGCCGCCACTGGCAAGCCGCTGATCATCTCGACTGGCATGGCCTCCATCGCCGAACTGGACGAGACCGTACGTGCGGCCCGTGAAGCCGGCTGCCGTCACTTGATCCTCCTCAAGTGCACCAGTACCTACCCCGCCACGCCAGCCAACACCAACATCGCCACCATCCCACACCTGCGCGATCTGTTCGGCTGTGAGGTCGGGCTGTCCGACCACACCATGGGTGTGGGGGTGTCGGTGGCCAGCGTAGCGTTGGGTGCGACGGTTGTGGAAAAGCACTTCACCCTGTCACGTGCCGATGGTGGGGTCGACTCATCCTTCTCGATGGAGCCTGCAGAAATGCAGACCTTGGTCACCGAAACTGAGCGAGCCTGGCAGTCTCTGGGCCAAATCAGCTACGGTCCTACCGCGGCCGAGCGGCCATCGCTCAAATTCCGGCGTACGCTCTACATCACCCGGGACGTGCAGGCTGGCGAGCGCTTCGACGAAAGCAACCTGCGCGCCATCCGCCCCGGGGGTGGTCTGCCACCCAAGCACCTGGAGCAGTTCATCGGCCGCCGCGCCGGCCGCGCCATCGCCCGCGGCACGCCGGTGAGCTGGGACCTGCTGAGTGATGCGGCTGACGCCAGCCAGACCAACTGAGTTGCGAGCACTGGAATTTTGTCTTGAGTCTGATCAATAAGATCCTGCGCGGCGCGGCGCGTGTGCTGGCCCGTCGCCCCACCGATCCGCGTGTGGCTCCGCTGTGTGCTGCACTTCAGGCTGAAGCGGACCGGCTACCTGCTCCATCCGAAAACGGTCCGCTGCTGGCCGTTCAAGGTGTGGAGGACCCGCTGTTCTATGGGCTGTTCGCCTCGCTGGCTCTGGCGCTGCGCGACGCCACCGGCGCGCGCACCGCTCTTCTTCAGGTGCGTGCCATCAACGGAGCCATAGGTAACGACTGGATCGCCCGCATCGCTCGCTCGCTGCCTCTGAATTGGCTGGTCAACCGGCAATGGGCTGCAGCAAATCATGGGCTCATCGGATCGGTGGCCTACAGAAGTGATTCGCTCTCCCATCCGCTGGGCGATGCAGCCGACTGGTTTCGCGCGGGCCGCCTGTGGCGCTCGCTTCAGGCTTGCGACGACATCTCAGGGCTGCGCATCGATGGCGTTTTGGTGGGTGATCTGGTCATTGATTCGTTCCTGCGCTTCCGTCCCTCGCCCCGTTTCGACGTCACTGATCCATTTGTGCGGCACGTGTTGTGGCAATGCCTGCGCGATCTGCGTCGTGCCGGTGCCTGGTTTGCCAAGGCACGACCGTCGATGTATCTCAGCAGCTACTCGACCTACATCGAGCACGGCATCGCCGTGCGCGTTGCTTTGGCTCATGGCGTGCCAGTGCGCGTCTACGGCAACTTCATCACATTCGGCAAACGGCTAAGTACTGAAGACGTATTTCACACTGTCGACACCAGCGACTACCGGCGCGCCTTCGACGCCCGCCCGGACCAGGCCGAATGTCTGGCCGAAGCTGATCGGCAGCTGAGCGTTCGCCTGTCTGGGGGAATCGACACGGCTACGTCCTACATGAAGGTTTCTGCATACGCCGACAGTGGCACTGCGGTGCCTGTTGAGGTCAATGGTGCTGTCGTGATCTTTCTTCACGACTTCTATGACAGCCCACATGTTTACGGCGATCTAGTCTTCCCCGATTTCTGGGTTTGGCTGGATTTCACGGTCAAAACTTTGCGTGAGGCCGGCATCCCCTTCTGGGTGAAGCCGCATCCAAACCAGATCGCACTCAGCAGCGAGGTGATGAAGGATTTGCAGCGCGAGCACCCGGACCTGCGTTTGCTCTCCGCCAGCATCACCAATGCTCAGTTGGTGCGTGCCGGGATGCGCTGCGGAGTGACCGTCTATGGAACGGTGGCGCATGAGTTGGCCTACCTGGGCGTGCCGTGCATCTCCTGTGCGCGCCACCCGCACCATGCCTTCGAGTTTGCTCGCACTGCAAGCACTGCAGCCGAATACCAGAGCATGCTCCGCACACCGGGACATTGCCCTTTGCCGCAAGCGGAGATGAAGCGCCAAGCTCTGGCCTTCTACTTCATGCATAACCTGAACGGCGACCCTGAACTGCTTGCTCTGCGTCGCCAGTTCATCGCGTTTTGGAAGTCCAGCAATGCCGAGGACGCAAAGCCAGACAGCGTGCGCGATGGCCTGGCCGCGCTGCGCGCCCTTCCAGGGTGGCGCGATCACCTCGAGATACTGATCAAGGAGTTCACATCCCATGCTCGCTAAAGCCATGCAGTTGCCGGTTTTGGGTCCGGTCCTGGCGGCGCTGCGCGTCGCCGTGCTCAACCTCCGCAGCGTGTTGGTGCTGCCTTGGGGATTGCTGCGCTACCGGCAGACCCAGCGTACTCCTGAGGCTGCCTACCAGGCCATGGTCTGGCTCTTCTGCGTCAGCCGTGGCAAGTTCAACGACGTTGCTTCCCGGCTCCTCGCGCGGCGCAGGCCAAAGCTGCCACTGAGCTCTCGCTGTGGTGTGCTGGGCGATCTTGATGCGGGTCGCAGCGCGCCGTTGGTGGAGCGCCTGCGCGAGGATGGCTATGTCGTATTTCCCGGCGCGCTGCCGGCCGAGGCCTGCGATCGATTGATGAACTTTGCCCAGCGTACGCCCGCGCTGGTTCGCCGCATGGATCATGAGGCGGTGTCGAGCGTGCCGCGCAAGGCATTGTTCGATGCTGCTGAGCCGCTTGCCGTGCGCTACGACTATGACCCAGCCGATCTCCTCAATCACCCGGATGTACAGGCGCTGCTGGCCGACGGCTCGCTGCTGGAGGTTGTCCAGGAATACCTGGGCTGCGAGCCGCTCGCTGACGTACTCAGCATGTGGTGGCACACCAATTACCACACTCAGCCCGACGCTGAGGCCGCCCAGTTCTTCCACTTCGACATGGACCGGTTCAAGTGGTTGAAGATCTTCATCTACCTGACCGACGTGGGGCCCGAGAACGGCCCGCACGCGTTCGTGCGCGGTTCGCACCAGACCGGCGCCATACCTGACCACATCCTTCGTCGAGGCTATGTCCGCCTGACCGACGAGGAGGTGGCTGAGCACTATCCCGCCAAAGACGTGCTGGCTTTCTCGGCGCCCCGCGGCAGCATCATCCTTGAGGATACCCGCGGGCTGCACAAGGGGGCCCATGTCACTGGCGCCCCACGGCTGATTCTGCAACTGCAGTTCAGCAATACGCTGTTCGGTACCAACTACCCGCGCGCCCGGATCGGCCAGGTTGTAGCGCCAGAACTGTTGGCGATGCTGGACCGTGCTCCTTCGATCTACCGCCAGTACGCGTGACGATGCTGAAACCGTTGCTGCGAGCGCTCTACTGGTTCCTCTTCAATGCCTGTCGAGCTTGGGGGGCGATGCGGGGCGTCCGCATCGAGCCAAGCGTGCAATGGCGAGGCCGGGCACGCTTCTCTGTCGGGCATGGCAGTTACATCGGCGCTCGCACCGTGCTCAGCGGTGATGCCGGCGCAAGCGTGCAGATCGGCGAGCGCGTCTGGATGGGCAGCGACTGTGAGATCTCAGCGCTGGGCCGTGTCGACATTGGTGCCCACACCACGCTGCAGCATCGCAGCCAACTGCACGGTGATGTACGCCTGGGCGCTGGCTGTACCGGGGCGGCTGACCTCTACATTTCTTCAGGCCGGCACGAGTTTCGGCGCAATCCCCCCCTGCCAATTCGCCTGCAGGACCGCGCTCGCGCGGGTCTGCCGGCGGCCGAGCGCAGTCAGCCTGTGGAAGTGGGCGACGACTGCTGGCTGGGCATCGGCGTGGCGGTCATGCCGGGGGTGCGAATCGGCCGTGGTTGCGTGCTGGGCGCCCATTCGGTGGTGACCACCGACCTGCCGCCTTACAGCATTGCAGTCGGGTCGCCGGCACGCGTCATCGGCCAGCGCCTCGCTTACGCCCCGCCGGCTGCACTGGATGCCGCTCGGGACGAGCATCTGCCGTATTTCGACGCTGGCTTCAGCCAGATCGGCCACGACGAGGGCGATGCCGGTGTGCCCAGGGTGGCCGGCGGGCTGGCGCTGAACCGCGCCGAATGCCGAATCGCGCTGGCCGTCTTGCCAGGGCAGGGCGTGCGGCTGCAACTGCGGGCCGCGGGGCCTGGCCAGCTGCTGCATGCCGGCGTGGTCCGCAGCGTGCCGGCCGGCTTGGCAACCCTGGAGTGGCAGGCTGCGCCGGACGCGCGCGGCCTGTTGTCCTTTGACTGGCGGCCCGAGGGCGGGGCGGCGAGTGCTTGCCTGGTGCTGCTGTCCGCGCAAGCGATCACTCTGGAGGAGCAGCCATGAGCGCCCCCGGCAAGACCTCTGGCGGCCAAGCGGTGCTGCTGTTCATGGCGCATGTCCTGCGCCGCTTCCCCCTGGCCCGCTGGGCGGTGCTGCTGACCTTCGTGCTGCTGGTGCTGGAGTACGTGGGCATCAGTCTGATGATCCCGCTGGCATCAGCCAACAATCCGGATGCGCACCCGAGCAAGGTTGCGGAGCTCTGGAACGAGGTGGTCCGCGCGGTGGGCCTGCCGCCCACCATCATGACCTGGGTCTGGCTGTTCCTTCTGCTTCTGACCCTGCGCAGTGCCGCAGGCTACCTGCATGTGCTGCTGACCACCTTCGTGGCCAAGCAGGTGCACCGGCAGCTCAGCGAGGATGTCTTCCGCCGCGTGCTGATCGACGAACCCATGGCCAGCGTCTACAAGCGCTCGATCGGGCACTACGTGTCGCTGGCTGGCGACGACACCTTCCGTGCCGGCTCGCTCATCCATTCCGGTCTGCTGATGCTGGCCGGTGCCTGCTCGGCCGGCGCGGGCCTGGTGCTGCTGTACCTGTTCTCGCCGCTGATGTTCTGGGCAACGATGGGTTTTCTGGGCGTTTCGGCCGTGCTGGTCGGGCTGTGCCTGAAGCAGATGCTGCGCCTGAACCGGCGCTCGGTGGACCTGTCGCGGGAGGCAGGCACCGGCTTCCTCGAAGCACTCAACAGCCTGCGCTCGATCCGTTCCATGGATTGCGAGCCCTTCGTGCACGCGACCTACCGCGACCAGATGCGCCGCTATACCCGTTTGCTGTTCGAGATCGACGCCTTCAAGGCCGGTATCCGCGCTGTGCCCGGCCTGGTTGCGCTGCTCACGGGCGTGATCGGGCTGGCGCCCTGGTGGGCGGGTCAGGTGCCGTTGGCGTCGGAGACCGTGTTTGCTGGCACCACCATCATCATCCGTGTGTTCGTTTCGCTCGGCGCACTGATGACGGCCGGTGGCACTTTCCTTGTAGATGCCCGTGCCGCCAAGGATCTGCGTGAGCTGATCGAGGGCCCAGGGCAGACGCCCCGCGCCAGCGGCCCGGGGGCGCCGTTGGCCGCGCCCTTCGACGAGCTGGCCCTCGTCGGCCTGCGCTATGGATACCTGGCCGACATGCCAGTGCTGCGTGACTTGAGTTTCGACTTCCGCCGTGGCTGCACCCACGCCATCATCGGACCCTCCGGCTCGGGGAAGTCCACTCTGGCCGATGTACTGCTGGGCATGGTGGAGCCGGACGAGGGGCGCATCCTTCTAGACAAGCGCGCCGTGGCTGCGGCCGATCTGCGCCAGCGCGTGGTGCTGGTCGAGCAGCAGCCACGCATCTTCTCGGCGTCGGTGCGTGACAACCTCTGCCTGGGCTTGACGCTGGACGACCATGCCTTGAACGAGGCCCTGCAGACGGTGGACATGCTGGAGGTGGTGCAAGGCCTGCCAGCCGGACTGGACACGCCGCTGGACTACCAGGGCTCCAACCTCTCCGGTGGGCAACGCCAGCGCCTGTCCATCGCCCGCGCTCTGCTGCGCCAGCCTCAGATCCTGATCCTGGACGAGGCCACCAGCGCCCTCGACCCCACCACCCGCGACACGGTAGTGGCTCGCATCAAGCAGCGTCTGCACGACGGCGTGCTGGTCTTCATCACCCATGATGAAACCATTGCCGCGCTGGCCGACACGGTGCTGGCCCTGAGCCCCTCGGGTGCAGAGACACCGGCCGCCAAGAGTACTGCCGAGGCAGCCCATGACTGAGCAGCTGCTGCCTTTCGAGCCCGCTCCGGTGGCCTTGTTCGCCTACATGCGGCCTGACCATCTGGCCCGAACGCTGCAGGCCCTTCAGGCCGACCCGCTGGCACCGCGAACGCGGCTTTACCTCTTCCTGGACGCGGCGCGCTCGCCGGCCCACCAGGCCGGCGTCGATGCCGTGCGCGCCCTGGTGAAGGACCTCCAGGGCTTTGCCGCCGTGGAGTGCCTGTCGCGCAGCCAGAACATGGGCCTGGCCCGCTCCATCATCGACGGCGTGGGGCAGGTGCTTCACCATCACGAGCGGGTCATCGTGCTGGAGGACGATTTGGTCGTCTCGCCGCATTTCCTGGGTTACATGAACAGTGCGCTGCAGCTGTACGCAGACGACGAGGCGGTGGCCTCGGTGCATGGCTACATCTACCCGGTCAACCGGGCCCTGCCCGAGACCTTCTTCCTGCGTGGTGCGGACTGCTGGGGATGGGCCACCTGGCGCCGCGCCTGGGCCCATTTCAATCCGGACGGCGCCGCGCTGCTGGCTGATCTGCGGGCACAGGGACTGACCAGTGCCTTCGATTTCAACGGTGCCTATCCCTACACGCGCATGCTGGAGCATCAAATCGCCGGCCGAAACAACTCCTGGGCCATCCGCTGGCATGCCAGTTGTTTCCTGCGTGGCATGCTGACCCTCTATCCGGGTCGCAGCTTGGTACGCAACATCGGCAATGACGACAGCGGTACCCACAGTGCCACCAACCGCGACTTCGACGTGGAACTTGCCACGACGTCGCCGCGGCTGGAGCGCTTGCCGTTGCGGCCTTCCGACGAAGGCACGCGCGCGGTGCGTGACTACTTCGTGCGCACGCGCTGGCTGCCACGCCGTCTCCTGCGGCACGTCCGCGCCCGGTGGGCTCGCTGGCGCAGGTCGGCCTGAGGCCGGCCGCATCCTTCTCACCTTGATCCAAGGACATTGCATGACTGACTATCGCGACAAGCGGGTGCTGATCACCGGGGGCATCGGCTTCATCGGCTCCAGCCTGGCACGCGCCCTGGTGGCTCAAGGCGCCCGCGTCACCCTGGTCGACAGCCTGATCCCGACCTACGGCGGCAACCTGCAGAACATCGCCGACATCCGCGACCGGGTGACGGTCAACGTCTGTGACGTGCGGGACCGTTTCGCCATCGAATACCTGCTGCGCGACCAGGACTTCCTGTTCAATCTTGCTGGACAAACGAGCCACATGGACTCGATGTCGGATCCCAAGACCGATCTGGACATCAATGCGGCGGCGCAGCTGTCCATCCTCGAGGCCTGCCGGACCGTCAACCCTGGCATCCGCATCGTCTTCGCCAGCACGCGCCAGATTTACGGCAAGCCCGACTACCTGCCGGTGGACGAGAAGCACCCGATCCGCCCGGTTGACGTGAACGGCATCAACAAACTGGCCGGCGAGTGGTATCACCTGCTGTATGCCAAGGTCTACGGCATCCGCGCCTGCGTGCTTCGCCTGACCAACACGTACGGCCCCGGCATGCGGGTCAAGGATGCACGCCAGACCTTCCTGGGCATCTGGATCCGTCAGCTGATCGAAGGGCAGCCCATCAAGGTCTTCGGAGACGGCACGCAGCTGCGTGACTTCAACTACGTGGACGACTGTGTCGATGCGATGCTCATTGCTGGTGTGGCCCCGCAGGCCAACGGCCAGGTCTACAACCTGGGCAGCGACGAGGTCGTCAACCTCAAGGACCTGGCGCAGATGATGGTCGAGCTGGTGCCTGGTCGCAGCTTCGAGATCGTGCCTTTTCCGCCTGAGCGCAAGGCCATCGACATCGGCGATTACTACAGCGATTTCTCGCTGGCGCGTACGGAACTGGGCTGGTCGCCGAAAATCGATCTGCAGGAGGGCCTGCGCCGCAGTCTGGCTTACTACCGCGAACACGGACAACACTACTGGGACGCTCAACCATGATCCTGATGAATGACTTCAAGGCCGAGCCGGCCGAATTGCAGACCGAGATGCTGGCGGCAGTACAGCGTGTCATAGCGTCTGGCTGGTATGTGCTTGGTCCGGAGGTGCAGGCCTTCGAACAACGCTGGGCCGAAGATTGCCAATTGCCGCGGGCGATCGGCGTTGGCAATGGCATGGACGCCATCGAACTGATCCTGCGTGGCTTGAATATTGGCCCTGGCGACGAGGTCATCACCACGCCGATGACGGCCTTTGCCAGCGTGCTGGCTATCCTGCGTGCAGGTGCGGTGCCGGTGCTGGCCGACATCGATCCCGATACCGCGCTGCTCAGTCGCGCCAGTGTCGAACGTTGCTTGACGCCGCGCACCCGCGCGGTGTTGCTGGTACACCTGTACGGCCAGGTGCGTGACATGGCCGAGTGGCAAATCCTGGCACGAGACAAGGGCTTCGCCTTGGTCGAGGACTGTGCACAGTCGCATCGCGCGACGCTCGGCGGTGTGCGGGCAGGTGGTTTCGGTGTGGCAGGAGCGTACAGCTTCTACCCCACCAAAAACCTCGGCGCGCTCGGTGATGGTGGCGCCGTCGTGACGCGCGATATGGCGCTCGCCGACCGGGTGGCTCGTCTGCGCAACTATGGCCAGAGCGAGCGCTACCACCACCCCGAGATCGGGATGAACAGCCGGCTTGATGAGATGCAGGCGGCCATCCTCTCGGTGCGTCTCAATTGGTTGGCAGGCTACACCGAGCGGCGTCAGCAAATCGCGCAACGTTATCGCGCCGAATTGAAGCAGCCTGCCATTCGGCTGCTGGCCGCTCCTCAAGAGACGGCAGCACACGCATATCACCTCTTCGTGGTCTGCAGCGCGCACCGAGATGCCTTGGTGGCGCATCTGAAGGCTGCCGGCGTACAGGCGCTGTTGCATTACCCTGTGCCCATGCATCACCAGCAAACCTGTCTCGATATGCGACGTGACCCGCTGGGCCTTCCGGCCAGCGAGCAACATGCCCTGCAGTGCCTGTCGCTGCCATGTCACCCGCAGCTGGATGATGCCCAGCTGGATCAAGTGATCGCCGCAGTCAACAGCTTCCGGGCGATCTGAGTTTCTGGGCCTCCGCATGACGATCACTGCCAGCTCCAGCCGCCCGGCGATCGCCACGCTGGGGCTTTGGCTCGCTGCACTAGCCGCCGCACTGCTGGCACAAACAGCGCTGTTGTGGGTGCTGCTTGCGCTGGTTGGTGCGAGTACCGCCCGTGCCGCTGGGTGGGTACGCCGGCCTTGGTGGCCTGCTTGGGCTCTGGTGCTTCTGTTGGCTGTGATCAATTCGACCAAGTGGCCGGATTCAGACTTGGCGGAGTATTACCAGTACCTGGCCTACTGCCGACCCTTGGACTGGTGGGTGTTGGTCAGTGACCCGGACTCACATCTCTCGGTTCGAGTGACAGAGCCGGTGTTTCGCAGCTTTGTGTGGTTGCTGGCACAGCTCAGCCCGGCTCCGCGCATCAGTTTCGGACTGATGTGCAGCATGCTGATCTACGGTATGGCGCTGGCCCTCAGCGCCCAGGTCGTCAATGTGCTGAATGACTCTGACGACAATCCGTCGGACCCGGCGCCTGTGGTTGCCGTCTGCGTGGCGCTGCTGCTGGGTGTGACTTTTTCATTGACGGCGCACCTCGTCCGCCAGTACCTGGCCGGTGGCGTCTTCATGCTCGCGATGTGGCACTTTGTGTTGCACCGTCGCCCTCTGGTGTTGCTTTGGGCTGTTGTAGCTGTACTCGTCCACAATTCGGCAGTTCTGCTTTGGCTACCCTTGATGCTGGCTTGGGCAAGGCCACTCGCCCCAAGGCTTTTCTGGGCCATGTTGCTGCTCGCCGTGATTCTGACCAACGCAGGGTTGGTCGGTTGGCTCAATGAGCTTACGGCAGCGGCCACCCTCATCAAGGACGATGGGCAGATCGGTCTGGCACTGCCGCTGTTGGACTTGGCTGTGTTGAGCGGCGGCTGGTGGCTTCTGCGAAGTAGCTCCTCCGGACAGCGGCTGCAACTGCTGTGGTACTTCTGCATTGCCTTCGCGGCGCTGCTGCTTTGCATCCGTGAGGTTCCGCTGATGTTCTTCCGGACCTACTTCTTCCTGGAGTTCCTGCGCGTGCCCATGCTGGCACTGCTGCTGTGTGCCGGCCTGCGCCGCGGCGGCGACTGGCGAGCTCCGATGGCCGTCCTGGCCCTGCTGTGCGCGGCAGGACTTTGCTGGACCCGGGTCCAGGGCGCGGAGTGGACCTACCGCAGCACCCCCCAGAGCTGGCCTGAGTGGTTGCAGATGGACCGCTTGGTCGACCGCTGGCAGAAGATCGAAGACCTGCGCCTGTAAGGGCATGCCGACCCGCACTGGCCGGTCAGGCAGCTCAGCCGCGGCGTACCGCCAGGCGGCGCAGGCTCACGGTGTTGGGCAGGCCCCAGAGGCGACGTGCCAATCGCTTGGGCCAGGGCTCGTTGTAGGACGCACCGGGTGCCGGGCCCCGTGCCGCCAGCCCTTGCAGACGGCGCTGCAGCTGGCCGTACCAATGCTGCAGCTGCAGCGCGTAGGGCGCATAGACCCAGCGTTTGGCACCGGCCGGCAGGTGGTAGCCAAAGGCGTAGCAGAGCTGGTCTTCGCTGTAGCTCATCAGGCCGTGGAAGTGGAAGAACACCAGCGGCCGCCAGTCGCCCCAGGCCGGATCGCCCGGGTCTCTGACCTGCACCTGGCCAGCCACCTCGCGGAACTCGGTCCGCCCGGCGTTCCATGGTGCGATGCCCGCGCCGACGTGGGTCGACACATGCACGCCCTCGAAGCGGCTGGTCCAGTCGTCCAGGTACTTCTGGTCGCCGAACTTTCCGTCCTCGCGCCGTGCGAAGCACCACTCGATGCAGCGATCGCACCACCATTGCAGCGCCGCCAGCCCGCGATCGTTGGCCACGAAGCGCATGAACTGCACGCAGTAGCGCCCACTCAGGGCCGCCTGGTCGTGCTTCGGCGTGTAGCGGTGCTCGGTCAGCAATACGGCCGCGTCGCCCATCTCCTCGAATACCGGCTCGGGATCGGACAGCAGCCAGACGTCGGCGTCGACATAAGTGCATTCCGCGCAGCCCAGCACCTGCAGGCAGTGACGGATGATGTGCGGCGTGCAGGTCCAGAAATACTCACCCATGCCCCGGCTCGGCTTGACGCGCAGCAGCTCGGGCGTTTCGAACTCTGCCGGGGTCACGACCACAACCTGCGGGCGCTTCAGCTCGCGCAGCAGCGTCGCGGTCTGCTCGTCCATAGCAAAAACGTGGATGCGGTGGTCCGGGCAGTGCTTGGCCAGGCTGTCGATCAGGGCCAGGCCACGGACAAGGTAGGTCGCGTTGAAGATGGTGCAAAAGTTGCGATGCATGGGTTGGTGCGCCCGAGCGCTCAACGGGGACCGCGCGCGCCGCGCAGCCGGGTAGCCAGCACATGGCCGACGAAGATCGGCGCCGAGACGAACATGCGGCGCCAGAGCCGGCGTGGCTGCTGCAGCAGCCGTGGCAGCCATTCAAGACCGAGGCGCTGGAAGATCATGGGCGAGCGCACGACCTTGCCGGCGTAGAAGTCGAAGGCCGCGCCGATGGCCGCGGCGAAGCCGAACTGGCCGCCCTGTGCCAACTGGGCCAGCAGAACTTCCTGCTTTGGGGCCGATAGACCCATCCAGAGAACGTCAGGCTGGTGGCGCTCGATCAGCGTGCGCATGGCGGCGATGTCTTCGGCGCTGAACTGGGCCCTGAATGGCGGCGAATAGGTCACCACTTCGCTGGCCTGCGGAAAGTCGCTGCGGTAGCGGCGCTCAACGATACCCAGCGTGTCTTCGGTGGCGCCGATGAACATCGCCTTGAACGGACCGCCCGCGTTCATGCGCCGCGACACGGCCAGGAAGGCGTCCGGGCCACAGACACGGGCCCGGATGTGCCCGCCCAGCAGGCGTGAACCAATGACGACGCCAACGCCGTCGGGGATCAGCCAGCGCGCCTGGTGCAGCGCTGCATGGAACGGCGCCTCGTCCAGCGCCATCACGTAGGAGTGCGGGTTGAGACAGGCCAGCCATTGGCCCTTGGCAGGTCGGGGGGCGCGCACGCCAGCGACGATCTCGTCGGCCAGGGCGTCCAGGTCCTGCGTGGTGAGCGGATAGCCCAGGAAGTCTTCAACGTGGGACGTCGGGGTCATGGTGTGTTGCAACGATGGGTGCATCGGCCGCCAGGGCCGGTGCACCGAGGGAGAAGGGCGCGAACGTCGCTGTGTCAGGTCTTGGCCGGCTGACGGCGGCTGCGCCGGATCAGCCAGAGCATGGTGGCCAGCTCGGCGCCCAGCGCGGCATTCAGGCCGAACAGCGTCCGCTTGGGGCGCACTTTGTGTTCGCCGGGCGTGGCCACGTCTATGACCTGAATCAGTGCGCCCTCGCGACTTTCATCTACCCGTGCCAGTTCGTATTGCCGAGCAAAGAGGTCGAACAGCGTCTCCTGGTACTTGAACTCGCGATAGCGGTTGACGTAGTCCGGGCTGGAGGGGTCGGCCTTGCCGCCACGCTGCTCCGCGTCGGTCAGCTTGGAGCGCAAGGCCTGGATCAGTGCTGACTGGCGCTGGACTTCGGGTGAGCCGGGAGCCATGGCGATCTGCAGGGTTTGCAGCTGTACCTCGGCGGTAGTGAGCTCGGCTCGCAGCTTGGCATAGCCTTCAGCGGCGGCCTTTGGTTCAGACTTCAGATCCCCCAACGTGAAACTGCTGCCTTGCAGCGCGCGCTGTGCTTCGGCCAGTTTCAATTTGACTTCTTGCAACTGCTTGTCAAAGAACACCCGGCGCTGCTGTGCCTCGGTAACCGCCAGCACCGACGTCATCAGTCGCAACTCGGTCACATATTGGTTCGCGATCGCTGCCGCTCGCTCGGCATCTGTGTCCTCGACTGTGACGACGATGAAGCCGTCTTTCTTGCCGAGCGTGATCTGCGCATGTTCAAGAAGGGATTGGCGGGCGTCCTGGCGCAGAGTTGCTCCGTAGACCTTCATCAGATCGAACTGATCGATCAAACGATCGCTGACCTTGACGCTCTGCATCATGGCTACATACTGCTCTGCCGGGCTCTTCACGCCCCCACCGCCGGCCAGGTTTGCCAGAGCACCCAGCGACGCCAGCGCACTGGCGGCACCGCTTTGCTGCTGCTGGGGTGGCAGAAAAGTGGTTGTGGCACTGAACACAGGCTTTATCAGAAAGCTGCCTCCAATTCCGAGCGCACCAGCCACGAGCGGCACGGCGACCAGCAAAGGCCAATGAGCGCGCAGTGGAGCGAGCCAAGCCTCCAGCGAAGCGCCCATGGATGGGCTTGTGGCAGGTGCGGGGGAAGCGTCAGTATGTTTGTTCATCAGAAGACTCACAGCCCCAACGACTTGATGCCCGCCAGACCCAGCCCGAACTGGTAGAGGATCTGGGTCCAGTCCTTGGCATCCTGGATGAAGGTGGTCTTGTCCAACTCTTCAGGCACAAACAATGTGTCGCCTGGCAGGGCCGTAACGCTGGCAAAGCGACTGTCCCGGAAGAAGGTTGAGCCTGACTGACGAGCGCTGACCACCGTGCCGTTGGCGCGAATCACGAACACGCTCTCGGCATCGGCGCCACGGGTTGGGCCACCGGCCAGCTTCAGATAGTCCGCCATGGTCTTGTCGTTGTTGTACAGGTAGCTCCCGGCGTTGTAGACGCTGCCGAACACACCGACGGTACTTGAGCGCGCAGGCACGCTCACCTGGTCGCCATCTTCAATCGGCAGTACTGGCAGCCGGGTTTCGTTTTCTGCTACCTCCAGCACGATGCGCCCTGTTGGCTTGGCTTGACGCAGACGTTCGATCAGTCGAGCGTTCGCCGTTTCGGCTGCGCCTTGATTGACGGTGTCTCCTGCAATCGTCGCCCGCCGTGTGCTCACGTTCTTGGTCAGTTCCGTTTCCAGATCACGCAATGCCCGGTCGAAATTTTCCTGCTGGGTGCGGCGCACACTCTGGCGAGTGAATTCGGTGCCGTACACATAAGCCGCAGGCGTCAATCCGCCAGCAGCTTGAATGGCGTCGGCCAGCGTGCTGTTGGGTGCAAGCACGTAATCGCCTGGCCGCGCCACTTCGCCTTCCACGCGGATGCGCTTGTTCTGCAGGTTCAGAGGCAATGCGGCCGTGACGGCACTGAACACTCGCACGACATCGCCAGCAGACAGGGTGCTGCGCTGACCGGCGCCGTCCAGCTTCAGCTCGGCGACGCGGCCAGTGGCTCGGTCAGCCAGGCGCTCAACGGCCACGCGAGTGCGATCAGCTACAGCGCTGAAGCCACCGCCCATGGCCAGCAGGTCCGCCACGGTTTCGTTTGGCTTGAGTTCAAACACGGCAGGTTGATTGATGCTGCCAATCAAGCCTACCTGCGGGCCGACAGGGCCGATGTGGATCACGTCGTCGGCCTGCACCACCTGGTCCGCGCTCCGGTCGCCGTTGAGCAGCAGGTTGTAAAGGTCGAAGCCGCTCACGACCTTGCCGTTGCGACGCAGCGTGATGTTGCGGAAGCTGCCTGCAGCGGTCGGGCCGCCAGCGCGCATCACCACATGCAGCACGCTGGACAAGCTGTTGACGGACAGGCTGCCCGGCCGTTGGACAAAGCCCGAAACGAACACACGCACGGAGCGCAGGCGCCCCATGCTCACGCTGATCTGGAAATTCTTGAACACCTGCGCCACACGGCGGCTGATGATCTCGGTCAGCTCGCCGCTGCGTACGCCGGCCACGGGAATGGAGCCCACCCGGGGCAGCACGATCCGGCCCGACCGGTCGACCATCACCTGCAGATCGGCGTCCACCGAGCCCCACAGCGTCACGCTGATTTCATCGCCCGGTTTGACGACATAGTCGTTGGGCACGAGCGGCGAGGGGTCTTGAACCGCGCTACCCCGTGTGTCACTGACGAGCTCCGCACCAAACCGGCGGATCGGTGTGACCACGCCGCCGGTGGCCTCCGCTTGGCGTTGCACGTAAATCTCGAATTCGCCCGGGCTGTAGACGACCTTGGGTTCAACGACCTCGATGACGTCAGCGTCGGTTGCGCTGCGATTGGCTCCCGAGGTGCTGCGCTTGAGCCGGTAACTTCCGTTGGTCGTGCCGTCGGTGCTGTTTTGCAGGTTCGTACGGTTCGCAGCGTCACCGATTGGATTGTCCGATTGGGCCATGGTGAGCGGGGCTGCGAAAGCCAGACCAATCAGCAATGCGGCTTGACTCAAGCTGTGCAAGACGGAATATCGATGGGAATGCATGGATGAGTGGGTATGCCCCACGGTTCGTCTGTGAAAGGACTATCCGTCTGATTCTATCGCCCGGGCATGACTGCCAAATGAGCGCATAGACCAAGCAGCGGATTGGCGTGAATTTGAGGTTCTGGCAGGGCAACCCGCAGCAATCCGTTGGTGCCGAAGGCCTGTCTTTTGCGCGACGCCGCCGGCCATCATGTCGGCGTCTCCGAGTCTTGAAATGAAGCGTTCACGATAGGCGCATCTCATCACGCAGCCTTGATTTGTTGAATTGATCTTGGAAAGCCCGGAGTCTGTCAAAGCAGCAAACGGCGGACCAAGCGATAATGCGCGGTGATGACCACCGAACCCCTCGCGCCCACGGCTGTTGCCGAGCAGGCGCCGATTCCCGCCCGTTTTGACACTTTGCCGCTGGACGCCAAGCTCCTGCGGGCTGTGGACGATCAGGGTTACGCCACCATGACGCCCATCCAGGCGAAGGCGATTCCCGTGGTGCTCAGTGGCCGTGACGTGATGGGTGCTGCCCAGACCGGTACCGGCAAGACGGCTGCGTTTTCCATCCCGTTGCTGCAGAAGATGATGCGGCACGAGAACTCCAGCACGTCGCCCGCACGCCATCCGGTGCGCGCGGTGGTGTTGGCGCCTACCCGTGAGTTGGCCGACCAGGTCGCCAACAACGTCAAGGCCTACGCCAAGCACACGAACCTGCGCGCTGCCGTGGTGTTTGGTGGCGTCGACATGAAGCCCCAGACGCTGGAGCTGAAGGCTGGCGTTGAAATCCTGATCGCCACGCCCGGTCGCCTGCTGGACCACATTGAAGCCAAGAACTGCGTGCTCAACCAGGTCGAGTACGTTGTGCTGGACGAAGCCGACCGCATGCTGGACATCGGCTTCCTGCCGGACCTGCAGCGCATCCTGAGCTACCTGCCCAAGGGCAATCGCCAGACCCTGCTGTTCTCCGCCACGTTCTCGCCTGAAATCAAGCGACTGGCGGGCAGCTACCTGCAGGATCCTGAGCTGATCGAGGTGGCCCGCCCGAACGCCACGGCTTCGACGGTGGAGCAGTTGTTCATCAGCTGCGTGGATGACGACAAGCGTCGCATCATCCTGAAGATGCTGCGGGACCGCGAGATCAAGCAGGCCATCATCTTCGTGAACTCCAAGCTGGGCGCGGCGCGCCTGGCGCGTTCGTTCGAGCGCGACGGCCTGCGCACCGCCGCACTGCACGGCGACAAGTCGCAAGATGAGCGTTTGAAGTCGTTGGCCGCCTTCAAGGCCGGCGAAGTGGACCTGTTGGTGGCCACCGACGTGGCTGCGCGTGGCCTCGATATCGCTGATCTGCCAGCCGTCTTCAACTTCGACGTGCCGTTCAACGCAGAAGACTATGTGCACCGCATTGGCCGCACGGGCCGCGCTGGTGCCTCGGGCATTGCCGTCACCATGGTCACCCGTGATGACGCGCGTCTGGTTGGCGACATTGAGAAGCTGATCAAGAAGACCATCGAGCTCGGCACCGTCGAACTGGAAGATGATCGTCCGCGTCGTGCCCCTCGCTCGTATGACGCTGACGCAGAGCCGCGTCGCCCGGTCGAGGTTGCGCCGCGCGCCTATGCCGAATCAGCCCCTCGCAGCGCACCTGCTCCGCGTCGCCATGAGCCGCGTCAGAGCCGTGACCCGTTCTTTGACAAGCCCTACGAGGCCACTGTCAGCGACTCGCCGGCAGCCTGGGAGAAGTCGGCGCCTGCAACGGCGTCAGCGCCCGCACGCGTCTCGCCCAACATCCGCCCGAAGCGCAAGCTGGCCAGCTTGCTGGGCGGTGGTCCCAAGGCGTGATTGACACACAGCCGCGCGGCGCACTCTGGCGCCGCTGGGCTGCTGCCGCGTTTGTGGCGGCGATGATGGGCATCCTGGTGCTGGCGCTGCTGCCTGGCGGCGGTGGAACGGATTGGTTCCCGCAGGCCGACAAGCTTCGTCACGCCTCGGCATTCATCGCGTTGTGGGCGCTTGGTTCACGGGTGCCTCGCTTGACGCCGTGGCGTCTCGTGGCCGTGTTGCTGGTTTTTGGGGCCGGCATCGAGGTGGCGCAATCCTTCACGACCTGGCGCGAAGCCTCGGTGCTTGATTGGGTTGCCGATGCCGTCGGCGTTGCCATCGGCGCCTGGCTCCTGCGCTTCCCTCAGGACGCCAGCCACATGAACACGGCCGGCAACTGATCCGGCAGATTCACCGGCGCAGTGCGCCAGCGCTCGACGCGCTGGGTCTTGCACCAGCCTCCCGGTGAGGTCAGTCCGCAGGCCACGCTGAGTTGCGTGCCCGGACTCAGGATCTGCACCAGGGCCTGGAAAAGCGCCGTGTTGCGGTAGGGCGTCTCGATCACCAATTGCGTCTGGCCTTCGCGGCGTGAGCGGGTTTCCAGCTCGCGTACACGCTGTGCCCGCAGGTCGGCCTGCTGGGGCAGGTAACCCTCGAACGCGAATCGCTGGCCGTTGAGCCCGCTCGCCGCCAACGCCAGGGTCAGTGAGCTGGCGCCTGGCAGCGGCTCGACGATGATGCCGGCCGCGTGTGCCGCTGCCACCAACGTGGCGCCGGGGTCTGCCACGGCGGGCAGGCCAGCTTCAGACAGCAAACCCACGTCGTGGCCGGCCAGGGCCGGTGCCAGCAGTGCTTGCCAATCGCGCGGGTCGGTGGTGTCCCCGGCACCCTTGCGCGGCCGTGGCAACTCCTTCACATCCAGGCTTTGCAGCGGCTGGCTCAAGGGCGTCACGGCATCCACGCGCTTCAGAAAGGCGCGGGTTGATTTGGCGTTTTCGACGGCCCAGTGCTGCAGGCCCGCCGCGCGTGCCAGCACGCCATGGCTCAACACCTGCTCGATGGGCTCCGGCTGCGTGCCCAGGTCCAGCGCATTGGGCACCAGCACCAGCTTGCCTCGGGCCGTGCTCAAGGCGCCGCCCCTTCGAGCGGGTTCAGTCCGGCCGCGCGCAGCAACTGGCTGGTGCGGATCAGCGGAAGTCCGATCAGGGCCGTCGGGTCATCGGAATCGATGGCGTCCAGCAGCGTGATGCCCAGCGTTTCGCACTTGGCACTGCCGGCGCAGTCGTAAGGCTCTTCAGTGCGCAAGTAGAACTCTATCTCCGCATCGCTCAGGGTGCGAAAGCGCACATGCACGGGTGCCAGCAATGTCTGCGCGAACTGGGTGTCGCCGCGCACCACGGCCACTGCGGTCTGGAAGGTGATCGTGCGGCCACTCATGCGCTGCAGCTGCGTCACGGCGCGCTCATGGGTGCCGGGCTTGCCGATGGGCTCTCCGTCCACGTCGGCTACCTGATCAGAGCCGATGACGATCGCGCCCGGGTGCTGCTCGGCCACGGCTTGGGCTTTGGCCAGTGCCAGACGGCAGGCGAGGGCGGCGGGTGCCTCGCCGGACAGCGGGGTTTCGTCCACTTGGGGCGAGACGGTGATGAAGGGCAGGCGAAGGCGCTCCAGCAGTTCGCGGCGATAGCGCGACGTGGAGCCAAGGATCAGGGTCGGGCGAGAACTCATCCCCCAATTGTCCCATCGCCGGCAGCGTGGTGCGTGCCGGCCAGGTGGCGGGCTCGTACACTTGCCGCATGAATCCGAGATCCATAGACCCCTGCCGCGCCGATGTGGCCTCGCTGGCAGCCTCCGGTGTGCTGCTGACGGGCCAATGGCCGCTGGCTGAATTGCAGCGCCTGCATGAATCGGCCATGGCCACTGGCCAGGCGCCTGATGCCGTCGACTGGCAGTTGTCCGCCGAGTACCGCCCCGTGACCGGCGGTGAGCCCGAGTTGTGGCTGCACCTGCAAGCCACCTCGTTGGTGGCGCTGTGCTGCCAGCGGTGCCTGGGTGCCGTGATGGAGCCCGTCGAGGTCGATCGCTGGATCCGCTTGGTGCGTGACGAAGCGCAGGCCGAGGTGCTGGATGCCGAGATGGAGGACGACGTGCTGGTGCTTGAGCGGGTGATGGACCTGCGCGAGCTGACCGAGGACGAGTTGCTGCTGGCGCTGCCGCTGGTCCCGCGCCACGAGGTGTGCCCCGAACCGCTGCCGGTGCCGGAAGACGACTTGCCGGTGGAAGACGACAAGCCGAATCCGTTCGCGGCCCTGGCGGCTTTGAAGAAGCGCTGAACTCGGCTATTTCCTCAAGCGGCTGGCCCGTGTTATACTAGCGGGCTTTTCCGGGTGTGCCTGGGTTTGGCTCGAAGCTTGCGGCTGCAGTGAATGCAGTGGCCGAGCGTGCAAGCCAAAACCTGCAGCCGCACACCTCGGGCTTTGTCAGTTTCAAGGTGCATGGGTGGCCTAGCCGCCCACACACTGTTTATTCGCCGGGACCCCGGCGTCCCAGGAGAATTCCATGGCCGTTCAGCAAAACAAGAAGTCGCCCTCCAAGCGTGGCATGCACCGTTCGCACAACGCGCTGGTGACCCCGGGTACCGGCATCGAGCCGACCACCGGTGAAATCCACCTGCGTCACCACATCAGCCCGACCGGTTTCTACCGTGGTCGCAAGGTGCTGAAGACCAAGGCGGACGCCTGATCTCTGGCTCGTGATCGGGGTGGCTTGATGCCTGCCCTGTACACGCCGCCAATCCCGGTGCCATGTTCATGGTCCGGGTCTGCACAAAAATCGCCCCGCGCATGTCGACTGGAATCCGGTCGGTGTCCGCGGGCGTTTTCGCTGGCGTGCGCCAATTTGTCTGGCTGAAGATCTAGCTCATCGCCGTGTCACATTCCACACCTCTGAAGCCCATGGATCGCGTGCGAATCGCCGTCGATTGCATGGGGGGCGACCATGGCCCGTCCATCACGCTGCCTGCCTGCCGGGCTTTCCTGGACAGCCATCCTGACGTCGACTTGCTGCTGGTGGGCATGGCTGACGCGTTGGCGCCTGCAGCCAGCTGGCCGCGTTGCACGATCGTCGCCACCACGGAAATCGTGGCCATGGACGACCCTGTCGAGATTGCACTGCGCCGCAAGAAGGATTCGTCCATGCGGGTGGCCATCTCCAAACTGAAGGCAACCGCCACCAGCCCCGCCTTGGCGGACGTGTGCGTCTCGGCCGGCAACACCGGTGCGCTGATGGCGCTGGCCCGCTACCTGCTCAAGACGCTGGAGGGCATTGATCGCCCAGCCATTGCATCCGTCATCCCGAATGAGCACGGTGAGTTCACGACCATGCTCGATTTGGGTGCCAACGTCGACTGCACGGCCGAGCATCTGTTGCAATTTGCCGTCATGGGCAGTGCCTTGGTGTCGGCCATCGACGGCAAATCCGAGCCCTCCGTGGGCCTGCTGAACATCGGATCCGAGGTCATCAAGGGCAGTGAAGTGATCAAGCGGGCGGGCGATCTGCTGCGCTCTGCCGGTGCTGACGGGCACCTCAATTACTTCGGCAATGTCGAGGGCAATGACATCTTCAAGGGTACTGTCGACGTGGTCGTATGTGACGGCTTCGTCGGCAATGTCGCTTTGAAAACCACCGAAGGTCTGGCATCGACCATGAGCCGATTCATCCGGGAAGAGTTCACCCGGACGTGGTGGACGAAGCTCGCGGCGATCATTGCGATGCCTGTTTTGAAGCGCTTCCGCGCACGTGTGGACCCGCGCGGGTACAACGGCGCGGCGCTGCTCGGACTGCAGGGCCTGGTGTTCAAGAGCCACGGTTCGGCAGATGCGTATTCGTTCGGCCGGGCGCTGGCTCGGGCTTATGATGCCGCCCGCAACCGCTTGTTGGACCAGGTGCACGACCGCATCGTGGAAACCCTGCAGGCGATGCCCGCCAACCCGGGCGATGTGCCGGTCAGGCCCGCTGCCTGAATTTTTCGAAGCTTGCGTTTGTCCCATCCTCGTTACTCCCGCATCACCGGCACCGGCAGCAAGCTGCCCGAGCGCCGTGTGACCAACGCTGAACTGGCTGCCCAGTTGGCCGAGCGCGGCCTTGAGACGTCTGACGAATGGATCGTCGAGCGCACGGGCATCCGTGCCCGGCACTTCGCTGCGCCCGATGTCACGTCGAGTGACCTGGGGACCGAAGCCGCCCGACAGGCCTTGGCGGCGGCAGGCTGCGAGCCCGGCGCCATCGATCTGATCATCGTTGCGACCTCCACGCCCGACATGGTGTTCCCGTCGACCGCAACGATGGTGCAGCACAAGCTTGGCATCGCCGGCTGCCCGGCCTTTGACGTTCAGGCGGTGTGCTCCGGTTTCGTCTACGCGCTGACGGTCGCTGACGCGATGATCCGCGCTGGCTCGGCCACCAAGGCACTGGTGATCGGCGCTGAAGTTTTCTCCCGCATCCTCGATTTCAACGACCGCACCACCTGCGTGCTGTTCGGCGATGGCGCGGGCGCCGTGGTGCTCGAAGCTTCCGATGAGCCGGGCATCCTGGCGACCAAGCTGCATGCCGATGGCCGCCACCGCGACATCCTGTGCGTGCCCGGTCATGTGTCTGGCGGCGAGGTGATCGGCCTGCCTCTGCTCAAGATGGACGGCCAGGCCGTGTTCAAGCTGGCCGTGGGCGTGCTCGATGAAGTGGCCCGCGAAGTGCTCGACGCCGCTGGCCGTACCCCGGCCGACATCGACTGGCTGGTGCCTCACCAGGCCAACATCCGCATCATGCAGGGGACAGCCCGCAAGCTGAAGTTGCCGGCCGAGCGTGTGGTGGTGACCGTGGACCAACACGGCAACACCTCCGCGGCCTCCATCCCGCTGGCCCTGGACCATGCGGTCCGTGGCGGCCAGATCCAGCGCGGCGACACCGTCATGCTCGAAGGTGTTGGCGGTGGTTTCACCTGGGGCGCCGTGCTGCTCGATCTCTGAGCCACCGTCCCTTACCGCGCGCATCGAAAGACATTGACCATGACGGCATTTGCATTTGTATTTCCTGGCCAGGGCTCGCAAGCCGTTGGCATGCTCGACGCCTGGGGCGACCACCCGGCCGTGCGCGACACGCTGGCTGAAGCGTCCGCTGCCCTCGGTGAAGACCTGACAGCCCTGATCAAGCAGGGCCCGAAGGATCAGCTCGACCTGACCACCAACACCCAGCCCGTGATGCTGACGGCGGGCATTGCCTGCTACCGCGCCTGGCTGGCCGAAACGGGCCTGACGCCGGCGGCGGTGGCAGGGCACTCCCTCGGTGAATACACGGCCCTCGTGGCTGCCGGTTCGTTGAGCCTCGCCGACGCGCTGCCGCTGGTTCGTCTGCGCGCGCAAGCCATGCAGGAAGCTGTGCCGGTCGGCGTGGGCGCCATGGCCGCCATTCTCGGCCTGGATGCCGACGCCGTGCGCGCGACCTGCCTGGAAGCCGCTGCAGCCTCGGGCGAGGCCGTCGAGGCGGTCAATTTCAATGATCCCAAGCAGACCGTCATTGCAGGCACGAAGGCCGGCGTGGACAAGGGCTGCGAGCTGCTCAAGGCCAAGGGCGCCAAGCGCGCGTTGCTGCTGCCGGTGTCGGCCCCGTTCCACTCCAGCCTGATGAAGCCGGCTGCCGAGCGGCTGAAGGTGCGCCTTGCACAAATTCAACTGTCGGCACCCGTCATTCCGGTGGTCAACAACATCGACGTGTCCGTGGCGAATGAACCAGACGCCATCCGCGATGCGCTGTATCGTCAGGCGTTCGGCCCGGTCCGTTGGGTGGAGGTGGTACAGGCCTTGCGTGCCCGTGGCCTGACCCACATCATCGAGTGTGGCCCGGGCAAGGTGCTTGCCGGCATGGTCAAGCGCATCGACGCGGAAGCTGTCAGCGCCACCATTTTCGATCCGGCCTCGCTGGCCGAAGTCAAAGGAATCCTCGCATGAGCGAAGCAAGCAGCACCCCCGCACAGATCGCATTGGTCACTGGTGCCTCGCGCGGCATCGGCCGTTCGATCGCATTGGGGCTGGCCGCTCAAGGCTACAAGGTCATCGGCACGGCCACCAGTGATGCTGGCGCCGCGTCCATCACCGAAGCGCTGGCCGCCTACCCTGGCAGCAAAGGCTTGACCCTGAACGTCAATGACGCTGCTGGCGTGGACGCGGCCATCGAGGCCATCGTCAAGGAGCACGGTGCACTGCACGTGCTGGTGAACAACGCCGGCATCACCCGCGACACTCTGGCCATGCGCATGAAGGATGACGACTGGGATGCGGTGCTCGACACCAATCTGAAGGCCGTCTTCCGCATGTCTCGTGCCGTGATGCGTCCGATGATGAAGCAGCGTTATGGCCGCATCATCAACATCACGTCCGTGGTCGGTGCCTCCGGCAACCCAGGCCAGGCCAACTATGCTGCCGCCAAGGCCGGCGTGGCGGGCATGACCCGCGCCCTGGCGCGTGAGCTGGGCAGCCGCAACATCACTGTCAATTGTGTCGCCCCCGGCTTCATCGCCACCGACATGACCGAAACACTGCCCGAGGCCCAAAAGGCCGCGTTGCTTCAGCAGATTCCGCTGCAGCGACTCGGGCAGCCCGGGGAGATCGCCCATGCGGTGGTCTTCCTAGCCTCGCCCGAAGCGGGCTACATCACCGGTTCCGAGCTGCACGTCAATGGCGGCATGTTCATGAACTGATCCCATGGCCGGAAAAAGTGCTGGCATGTTGCCAGCGTAGAATCCGGCCCGTTTTACGCAATCCCTCCTGGAGGAGTCATGAGCGATATCGAAGCACGCGTCAAGAAGATCATTGCCGAGCAACTGGGCGTTCCCGAAGCCGACGTCACCAACGAAAAGGCCTTCGTGGCTGATCTGGGTGCCGATTCCCTGGACACCGTTGAATTGGTGATGGCCCTGGAAGACGAATTCGGCATCGAAATTCCGGACGAAGAAGCCGAGAAGATCACCACGGTGCAGTTGGCAATCGACTACGCCAAGGGCCACGCCAAGGCCTGAACGCCCATTGGGCAGTAACGATCCATACTGAACGCATGACCCGTCGTCGAGTAGTCATCACCGGCCTGGGGCTGATCAGCCCTGTTGGCAACACGGTCACCGAAGGCTGGAACAACCTGCTTGCAGGACGTTCCGGCATTGGCGCCATCACCAGGTTCGACGCTTCGGCGTTGACCTGCCAGTTTGCCGGCGAGGTCAAGGACTTCAAGGTCGAGGAGTACATCCCCGGCAAGGAAGCCAAGGCGATGGATACTTTCATCCATTTCGGTCTGGCCGCTGCGGTCCAGGCTGTTCAGGATGCGGGTCTGCCAACAGGCGATGCCCTGACCGAAGAGCAAGCCGAGCGTATCGGCTGCATGGTTGGTTCAGGCATCGGGGGGCTGCCCGAAATCGAATCCACCGCACGTACCGTGGTTGAACGCGGTCCGCGGCGGATTTCCCCATTCTTTGTGCCCGCGTCGATCATCAACATGATCTCCGGACACATCTCGATCCGCTACGGTTTCAAGGGCCCGAACATGGCCATTGTCACTGCCTGCACCACCGGTCTGCATTGCATCGGTGAAGCTGGCCGCATGATCGAGTATGGCGACGCCGACGTGATGATCGCCGGCGGCGCTGAAGCCACGGTGTCGATGCTCGGGGTGGGTGGCTTTGCCTCTGCCCGGGCCCTGTCGACCCGCAACGAAGACCCCGCCACCGCGTCGCGGCCGTGGGACAAGGACCGCGACGGTTTTGTCCTCGGCGAAGGCGCCGGTGTGCTGGTCCTCGAAGAATACGAACACGCCAAGAAGCGCGGCGCGAAGATCTACGCCGAGCTGATCGGCTTCGGCATGGGTGCCGATGCGTACCACATGACCGCGCCTAACGTGGACGGCCCGAAGCGTTCGATGAAGGCGGCCCTGCGCAATGCCGGCATCAACGCGGACCAGGTGCAGTACCTGAACGCCCACGGCACGTCGACCCCGCTGGGTGACCTGAACGAAACCAACGCCATCAAGCTGGCGTTCGGTGATCACGCCAAGCAGCTGGTGGTCAATTCGACCAAGTCGATGACCGGCCATCTCCTGGGCGGCGCCGGTGGCGTCGAGTCGGTGTTCTCGGTGCTGGCCCTGAAGAACCAGGTCTCGCCTCCGACGATCAACATCTTCAATCAAGATCCCGAGTGCGATCTGGATTACTGCGCCAACACGGCGCGGGACATGAAGATCGACATCGCCGTGAAGAACAACTTCGGCTTCGGTGGCACCAACGGAACCCTGGTGTTCCGTCGGGTCTGATTCCCAGCGCCTGCCGCGCCGCATGCGCGTTGCACCCCCAGCCAGCTACCCTGTGAGCGCGTTCAGCGTCTTTCACGGGCTGGCCTTGGGTGCCGTGATCGTGGCGCTGCTCAATGTGCTGCTGTGGAGCGGCCAGTTGCTGGCTGCTGAAGCGCAATGGCCGTGGATCATCCTGGCGCTGCTGTGTGTGCTTGCCATGTGGCCGGCCTGTCGTTCATTCTGGCGCGCTGTTGCTGGTCGTGAAAATCAAGAGGCCACCTCGCCGGTGCTGCGCTGGAGCGAGGGCGCCTGGCAGTTGTTGCACACCCGAGTTGACGGGGCTCCTGTCCTTGAAGCCGCAACAAAAACCGCAGCTGAAGTCACCGCAGAACGCGGCACACCCGAACTGCTGCTCGATCTCGGGCAGCATCTGCTGTTGAGTTGGCGTGCGGACGATACAAAGTCGCTGCGCTGCATCGCCTTGTCGTCGAAGCCGGGCCACCTGGCTGCATGGCATGCCCTGCGCGTCGCCCTGCATGCCCGACAGCCTTTCACCGGCCAACCCGCCCGATGATCCAGCAGCCTGACGCAGATGCCGCGCTGGTCGAGCGCGTGAAGCTGGGTGACCAGAAGGCGTTCGAAATGCTGGTCATCAAGTACCAGCGCCGCATCGAGCGCCTGATCGGCCGGATGGTGCGAGACACCGACCTCGTGCAGGACATTGCCCAGGAAACCTTCATCCGGGCCTACCGTGCCCTGCCGCAGTTCCGCGGCGACAGTGCCTTCTACACCTGGCTCTACCGCATCGCGGTGAACACGGCGAAGAAGGCCTTGATGGATCTCAAGCGTGATCCGCTGATCACCGAGGCGGCCTTTGCAAGTTCCGACGACGACGACGAAACTTCTCGTCCCGGAAAGGAACCAACCGACACCGCAACGCCGGAAGCCTTGCTCGCGAGCAAGGAAATTGCTGCAACCGTGAATGCGGCGATCAACGCGTTGTCGGAAGATCTGCGTCAGGCCATCACCCTTCGGGAAATCGAGGGCCTGAGCTATGAAGAGATTTCGGATGTGATGAATTGCCCGATTGGCACCGTGCGCTCACGGATCTTTCGGGCCCGAGAGGCGATCGCAGTGAAGTTGCGCCCTTTGTTGGATACCCGTGATGGAGAGCGCTGGTGAGCCACCTTTCCGTGCCGAACTTCTGGAGTGACCATGTCTGAGCCGTCAAGAACCCCGGAGCGCCTGCTGCAGGACCTCTCTGCCTTGCACGATGGCGAGCTGGATGCCGCTGCGCTGGCTGCGCTCACGCGTGAATGGGCGGCTGAGCCCGAGTTGCGGGCCGACTGGCACACCTATGCCCTGATCGGTGACGTGCTGCGTTCTGATGATCTGGCCAGCCCGGCCGATCACGACAGTGCGTTTCTGCAACGTCTTCGTGGCCGCCTGGCCGACGAGCCCGTGGTCTTCGCCCCCATGCCGGCGTCCAAGAGCGCCGAGCAGCCTGCGGTGGCAGCAGTGCCGATGCCTGCGGCTGTGGGCGATAACCAGCGCCGCTGGTCCCGTCCGGCCGCGGTGGGTGCCGCGTGCATGGCCGTGGCCGGTGTCGCAATGGTGCTGCGCTTGGGCGACCCGACGCCCACCGGTGATGTGATGGCCCAGGCAGGCACGGCGGCCACGGCGCCTGCAGCGTCGTCGGTTCAGATCGTCCGCAACGCCGAACTGGATCGTTACCTGAGCGCCCACCGTCAGTTCGCCCAAGGCGCTGCGCTGGCCTCGCCAGGCGCCCTGCGGCAAGTTGCGGTGACACCGGACGGCCGCTGATGCCACTGCCCGGCATGACCACGTCACGTGCGCTCGCGCATCTGGGGCGCTCGCTGCGTCTAGGTGCGCGCCTGCGCTGGCAGCCTTTGCTGCTGCAGGCGGCTTGCGTCGCCTTGTCGGCATCGGCCGGACTGGTTCAAGCACAGACCCAAACCCAGAATCCGGGTGCTTCGACGCCCGAGGCACCGCTGGACGCGCGCGCCTGGCTCATGCGCACGCATGAAGCTGCCTCGACACGCAACTACCAGGGCACGCTGGTGTTCTCCAACAGCGCGTCGATGTCGGCATCACGGGTCGCGCACTACTGCGAGGCGAATCAGCAGTACGAACGTGTGGAAGCGATGGACGGCGAGCCTCGCAGCCTCCTGCGCCACAACGACACCGTGCACACGGTGTGGCCGCGCGCCAAGGTTGCGGTGGTTGAACAACGGGATGCTCGCGCTACCTTCCCGGCGCTGCTTTCCGCTGGTGAGCGCCGCGTGCTGGAGCTGTATGAGCTGCGTGTGCTCGGCGTCGACCGTGTGGCAGGTCGTGACGCCGACGTGGTGCTGCTGAAGGCGAAAGACAACCTGCGTTTCAGCCAGCGCCTGTGGGCCGATCGCCAGACGGGCCTGCTGCTGCGCTCAGACACGGTGGGTGCCAACGGGCAGACACTCGAGTCGGCGGCTTTCACCGAACTCAGCATCAACGTGAAGCCCCAGCCGGAGCTCGTGACTGGCCCGCTGCGCAAGCTGGACGGCTACAAGGTGCTGCGCCCGCAGATGGCGCCTAGCTCGCTCGCTGCCGAGGGCTGGCAGATGGGAGCCGTGCCCGCGGGCTTCCGGGAAATGCAGTGCGCCAAGCGCTCGCTCGACCCGGCCGGGCAAGCCGGCGCCCCCGTGGTCCTGCAGGTCATTTATTCGGACGGCCTGACCCACGTGTCACTGTTCATCGAACCTTTTTCTCCGCAGCGACACCAAGCCGAAGGTACTTCGGTGGTGGGCGCCACGCACACCTTCAGTGTCCGGCGCGATGACGTGTGGCTCACAGCCCTCGGCGACGTGCCACCGGAGACCTTGAAGCGCTTCGTAGCCGCGCTGGAGCAGCGCAAGCGCTGATCTCGTCGAGTTGTTCGTCGGTGATCAGTGGCTGGCGTCTGCCTGACACGGTTGCGAATGCACACGGCCAACGAGAAGGAGTTTTCATGAAGTTCCCTGCGCTCACGAGTGCATTGAATCTGCGCCGCGGCGCCCTGGTGGCGATGATGAGTGCCGGCGTCTTGCTGACGGCCTTGCCGCACGCCCCGGCCACTGCCCAGGTTCGTGGCCTGCCTGATTTCACCGAGCTGGTGGAACAGGCCGGTCCGTCGGTGGTCAACATCCGCACCTCTGAAAAAGCCAAGCCGGCCGCTGGCAACAGCCAGATCGACCCCGGCCTCGAAGAGTTCTTCAAGCGCTTCGGCATTCCAGTGCCAGGCGGGCGCACGCCACGAGGTGGCAACAACGGCGGGGACGACGATGCGCCCCAGCGCCGCGGTGTTGGCTCGGGCTTCGTGCTGACCGCTGACGGCCTGATCATGACCAACGCCCACGTGGTTGACGGAGCGGATGAGCTGATCGTCACGCTGACTGACAAGCGGGAGTTCAAGGCCCGCGTGATTGGTGCTGACAAGCGCACCGATGTGGCCGTCGTCAAGATCGATGCCACGGGGCTGCCGGCCGTCAAGGTGGGCGATGTTAGTCGCCTGAAGGTGGGGGAGTGGGTCATGGCGATCGGCTCGCCGTTCGGCCTCGACAACACCGTCACTGCGGGCATCGTCAGCGCCAAGCAGCGCGACACCGGTGACTTCCTGCCCTTCATCCAGACCGACGTGGCCATCAATCCGGGCAACTCGGGTGGCCCGCTGCTGAACATGCGCGGCGAGGTCGTGGGCATCAACTCCCAGATCTACAGCCCCTCCGGCGGTTATGCCGGCATCTCGTTCGCCATTCCGATCGATGAGGCTGTGCGTGTTGCAGACCAACTGCGCGCCAGCGGGCGGGTGATTCGCGGCCGCATCGGTGTCCGCATCGACGCCGTCACAAAGGAAGTGGCGGACAGCATCGGTTTGGGCAAGGTGACCGGTGCCTTGCTGCGCGGCATCGAAGCGGGCAGCCCGGCCGAGAAGGCGGGCCTGGAGGCGGGTGACATCGTCACCAAGGTGGATGGCCGCGTGGTGGAGAAGCCCGGCGACCTGCAACGCGCGATTGGTGCCGTGAAGCCCGGCGCGAAGGCCACGCTGCAGATTTTCCGCAAGGGCAACTACCGCGACGTGGTGGTCGTGGTGGCCGAACTGGAGCCCGATGCCAAGGTGGCCGCCGCAGCCAAGGCCGACGCCCCGGCATCCACCGCAGCGCGCAGCGTGCTGGGCCTGACGGTGGCGGAGCTGTCCGAGGCCCAGAAGCGCGAATTGCGCATCAAGGGTGGCGTGCGCGTGGAAACCGCAGACGGCCCCGCTGCGCGTGCCGGGTTGAAGGCGGGTGATGTCATCCTGGCCATCGACAACAGCGACATCGCCGACGTGAAGCAGTTCAACGCGGTGGTGGCCAAGGTCGACAAGAGCCGCCGGGTGACCATGCTGGTTCGCCGCGGCGATTGGGTGGATTACCTGGTCCTGCAACCCGCCAAGTAAGGCGGCCGCGCCGTTGGCCGGCGCGTGCCCGCAAGACCCGCTGACTGACTATTTCAGCGGGTCTTTTTGCATGGTGGGATAGTTGGCCCCGGTTTTGGCCTCGGGGCTGTTCGCCCAGGTGCCTGGCGAGAAGAAATTAGGTGTTGGTGACTGCTTACTTGTTTGGCCGAATGACCTGATTGTGATGTGCTGGCGATACAATGACAGCCTTCCGCCAAGCATTTCCAATGTCTTGGGCGCACAGTGCGACGGTGCTTGCAGGTTGGCCGCGCAGACGCAGTCGAATTGTTGATAACTTGTGGACAACAATGCCTGTTGGCACCCTGCAACGACCCTCCACCGCGCCAGGAGGCTGCATGCGCAAAGCGTGTTTTGGCTACAATGAAAGCCCAACATGCAGTTGCCAAACGTTTTGTTGGAAGGCGCGTCTCCTCTTGGACGTGCCTTTTTTTTAACTGCGATCCGCTCCTTCAACCGGTGGTGCCCCGAGGCGCATCCGGGTGCCATGAGCGGCTTGTCAGACGCTTCAGCCCCAGGCCGCAAGGCCGTCGTCCGTCCGTTCACGGGCTGCCAGGGCGCTGACAAGGCCAGGCTCAACGCCGCTCGCGATCGCACTGCAACGGCAGCGCACCGCACTGTTTCCGAACCGCATGGACCACATTCGCAATTTCTCGATCATTGCCCACATTGACCACGGCAAAAGCACCCTGGCTGACCGCATCATCCAGCGCTGCGGTGGCCTGAGCGACCGTGAAATGGAAGCGCAGGTGCTCGATTCGATGGACATCGAACGCGAGCGCGGCATCACCATCAAGGCCCAGACGGCCGCCTTGCAATACAAGGCCCGCAACGGTCGGATCTACAACCTCAACCTGATCGACACCCCTGGACACGTGGACTTCTCGTATGAGGTCAGCCGGTCCCTGTCGGCCTGCGAAGGCGCGCTGCTGGTGGTGGACGCCAGCCAGGGCGTGGAAGCGCAGACGGTGGCGAACTGCTACACAGCGCTCGACCTGGGCGTCGAGGTGGTGGCGGTGCTCAACAAGATGGACCTGCCGCAGGCAGACCCCGAGCGCGCCAAGGAAGAAATCGAAGACGTCATCGGCATTGATGCCACCGACGGCATTCCGTGCTCGGCCAAGACCGGCATGGGCATCGATGAAATCCTCGAAGCCGTGATCGAGCGCATGCCGGCCCCGAAGGGCGACCCCGATGCCCCGCCGCGCGCGATGATCATCGACGCCTGGTTCGACAACTACGTCGGCGTGGTGATGCTGGTCCGCGTGGTCGATGGCGAGCTGAAGAAGGGTGAGCGCATCCGCATGATGGCCACCAACGCCATCTACCCGGCCGAGCACCTGGGCGTGTTCACGCCGAAGAGCGAAAGCCGCGAATCTCTGAAGGCGGGTGAGGTGGGTTTCATCATCGCCGGCATCAAGGAGCTGCAGGCTGCCAAGGTGGGTGACACCATCACCCTCGAAAAGAAGCTGCCCAACAACGCCGGCCCGGCCACCGAAGCACTGCCTGGCTTCAAGGAAATCCAGCCGCAGGTGTTTGCGGGTCTGTATCCGACCGAAGCCAGCGAGTACGACCAGCTGCGTGATGCGCTCGAGAAGCTCAAGCTCAACGACAGCTCGCTGCGCTACGAGCCAGAAGTGTCCCAGGCGCTGGGCTTCGGCTTCCGCTGCGGCTTCCTCGGTTTGCTGCACATGGAAATCGTGCAGGAGCGACTGGAGCGCGAGTTCGACCAGGACCTGATCACCACCGCACCGAGCGTGGTGTACGAGGTGGAGCTGAACGGCGGCGAAATCATCCAGGTCGAGAACCCCTCGAAGATGCCTGAGCTGGGCCGCATCAACGAGATCCGCGAGCCCATCGTCACCGTGCATCTCTACATGCCGCAGGACTATGTCGGCACCGTGATGACGCTGGCCAACCAGAAGCGCGGCGTGCAGCTGAACATGGCCTATCACGGCCGTCAGGTGATGCTGACGTACGAGATGCCGCTGGCTGAAATCGTGCTCGACTTCTTCGACAAGCTCAAGAGCGTGTCGCGCGGTTATGCCTCCATGGACTACGAGTTCAAGGAGTACCGCGCGTCCGACGTGGTCAAGGTCGACCTGATGATCAATGGCGACCGCGTGGACGCCCTGTCGATCATCGTGCACCGTGCGCAGAGCCAGTACCGTGGCCGTGCCGTGGCCGCCAAGATGCGTGAGCAGATCCCGCGTCAGATGTACGACGTGGCAATCCAGGCGGCCATCGGCGCCAACATCATTGCCCGCGAGAACATCAAGGCCCTGCGCAAGAACGTGCTGGCAAAATGTTATGGCGGTGACATCTCCCGTAAACGCAAGCTGCTCGAGAAGCAGAAGGCCGGCAAGAAGCGCATGAAGCAGATCGGCTCGGTCGAGGTGCCTCAGGAAGCGTTCCTGGCAATTCTTCAAGTGGACGATTGAACCCTTTATGAGCGCACTCACCGCCGCCCTGTACGGCGCCCTGATCGTCTATCTTGGCGGTTGGTACATGAATGCCTGGATCGGCAACTTCTCGTTGCTGCTCTTCATCCTCTCCTTCGTCACGCTGCTGTACTGGCTGGCCGAGCGTTTCCGCTTCGCGCCTGCCCGTGAGGCGGCCGCCCGCAACCTTGAGCAGCAGGACGCACAGCGTCGGGCTGAGCTGGCGAAGCTGGGCATCGAGAAGGTCGATGGCGACATCACGGAAGCCCGCGAGAAGCTGCTGATGCAGCCCTGGTGGCTCGATTGGACCGCCGGCCTGTTCCCGGTGATCATCATCGTGTTCGTGATGCGCTCGTTCCTGTTCGAGCCGTTCAAGATTCCGTCCGGCTCGATGATCCCGACGCTGCAGATCGGCGACCTGATCCTTGTGAACAAGTTTCACTATGGCGTTCGCCTGCCCGTGCTGAACATCAAGGTCATCCCGAACCATGAGCCGGCGCGTGGCGACGTTGTGGTGTTCCGCTACCCGATCGATCAGCGCATGGACTACATCAAGCGTGTGGTCGGCCTGCCGGGCGACGAGGTGTCGTACCTGAACCAGCAGTTGCGCATCAACGGTGTGCCGGTGCCCACCACCCCGGCTGGCGATGATTACGACGACGAGAGCATGCGCTACATGGCGCGCTTCAACGAGAAGCTCGGCGAGATCGATCACCGCATCCAGCGCTTCCCGACGCCGTTGCCTTTCAACCCGGCCCAGACCTATCCGTTCCCCTTCAAGGATCAATGCCGCCACACTATCGAGGGTGTTGTGTGCAAGGTTCCAGCCGGTCACTATTTCGTGATGGGCGACAACCGGGACAATTCGGAAGATTCGCGATACTGGGGTTTTGTTCCTGACAAGAATCTGGTCGGCAAGGCCTTCTTCGTCTGGATGAACTTCAGCAACCCGGGCCGTATCGGCGGGTTCCACTGAGTGCACTCTCACGCGATTCACGGAAAGGGAAAGTCATGATCGTTCGGTCTCCGGCACACCACGCACAACGCGGCCTCTCGATGTTCGGGCTGCTGTTCACCGCTGTCGCGGTGGCGTTCGCCGCGCTCATGATCATGCGCATCTTCCCGACCGTGAACGAGTACCTTACGGTGCAGAAGTCGATCGACAAGATCATGGCCGAGAACCCGTCGTCGGTGCCCGAAATCCGCCGTGCATTTGATCGCCAGCGCGACGTTGAATACGCCATCACCACCTTGAACGGCAGCGACCTCGAGATCGAGGCCGTGGGCGACAAGTTCCGTGTGCGCTTTGCCTACGAGAAGGAAGTCGACCTGTTTCCGCCGGTCTACCTCCTGATCAAGTACCGCGGCGGTTCACGCTGAATCTGGCCGGCCATTGATGGAACAGCGTCTAGTCAACCTCCAGGAGCGCATCGGATACCGCTTCGTGCGTCCCGAGCTGCTCAAGCGGGCCCTGACGCACCGCAGCTTCGGCGCTGACCACAACGAGCGCCTCGAGTTTCTCGGGGATTCGGTGCTCAGCCTGTCGGTATCGCGCCTGCTGTTTGACCGCTTCGCAGGCTCTGACGAAGGCGACCTGACCCGTGTCCGCGCCCACCTCGTGCGCGAAGACTCGCTGCACAAGGCGGCGCTGGTGCTGGGTCTGCCCGACGTGATCCGCCTCTCCGAGGGCGAAGCGAAGGCAGGTGGTGCACAACGCGCTTCCATCCTCGCGGACGCCCTGGAAGCGCTGCTGGGCGCGATGTACCTGGACGGTGGTACCGAGCCCGCCAACGCCTTGGTGCAGAAGCTGTTTGGCGAGATGATCACCGGCACCACCGCCGAGAGCTGGCGCAAGGATGCCAAGACCGAACTGCAGGAATGGCTGCAGGCCCGTCGACTGTCGGTGCCCACCTACCGCATTGCCGGCGTTCGCGGGCAGGCCCATGCCCAGACCTTCGACGTGGCCTGTGACGTGCCGGCCCTTGCCGTGACCGACACCGGAGACGGGCGTTCACGCCGGGCCGCTGAACAAGAGGCCGCGCGCAAGGTGCTGCTGCAGCTGCAGGCCCTCCCTGAATCGACCATCGCGGCCCGCCTGCGCGACTGAGTCAACCGCGGTCGGCCGGTCCTCCGGGGCCGGCCACCGCGTCTGCTTTTTTACTTGCGCACAACCCGTGCGATTGCCGGACAATACCCCTGTGGACAACACCCCTGACGACCTGACCCCCGACGACGCCTCTGACGACGACGGCGTGGCCCAACGCTGCGGCCTGATCGCCATCGTCGGACGCCCCAACGTGGGCAAGTCCACGCTGATGAACGCGTTGGTCGGTCAGAAGATCAGCATCACGTCCAAGAAGGCGCAGACCACGCGCCACCGCATCACCGGCATGCGCACGGTCGAGGAAGCCCAGTTCGTGTTCGTTGACACGCCTGGTTTCCAGATGAAGCACGCCAACCCGCTGAACCGCACCCTGAACCGCACCGTGCAAAGCACGCTGAGCGACGTGGACGTGGTGCTGTTCCTGGTCGAAGCCGGCCGCTTCGGCAGCGACGACGAGAAGGTCCTGTCGCTGATGCCCGAGGGCAAGCCGCTGGTGCTGATCGCCAACAAGCTCGACGAAATCCACCGCCGCAGCGACCTGCTGCCGTGGCTGCAGAAGATGCAGGCCCGCCATCCCTTCACCGAATTCGTGCCGATGTCGGCGCAGAAGAAGTCGGATGTGGATCGCCTGTTCGGCATCCTCAAGCCTTACCTGCCCGAGCAGGACTGGTTCTATGAAGAAGACACGCTGACCGACCGCAGCGAGAAGTTCATGGCCAGTGAAATCATTCGTGAAAAGCTGTTCCGCCTGACCGGTGATGAGCTGCCCTACACCTCCACTGTGGTCATCGACAAGTGGGAAGAGGAAGAGGGCGGCACGCGCCGCCGCATCAGCGCCTCCATCGTGGTGGAGCGCGATGCCCACAAGGGCATGATCATCGGTGGTGGTGGCGAGCGCCTCAAGCGCATCGGCAGCGAAGCCCGCCAGGAGATGGAAAAGCTGATGGAAGCGCGGATCTTCCTTGAGTTGTGGGTCAAGGTGCGTTCTGGCTGGGCCGACAGCGAGGAGCACCTGCGCTCCTACGGCTACGAGTGAGCCCGCGGCGCCCAGCGGCTGCCAGTGCGGCCTATGTGCTGCACCGCTACGACTGGAGCGAAACCAGCCTGATCCTCGACCTGTTCACCCGTGAACAGGGCCGGCTGACGGTGGCGGCCAAGGGCGCCAAGCGCCCGTATTCGCAGCTGCGGCCCGTGCTGCTGCCTTTCCAGGGCATGACGGTGGTGCTGGGCCGGCCGGCCAAGGAAGAGCCCTCCGAGGTGCTCAACCTGCGCAGCGCCGAATGGGCCGGTGGCGCGCCGATGTTGCCTGCCGCCGCGCTGTTCGCCGGCTTCTACCTGAACGAGCTGCTGATGAAGCTGCTCGCTCGCCACGATCCTCACCCCGTGCTGTTTGATGCCTACGCCGCGTCACTGCCCGCGCTGGCCGCTGGCGACGACACGCTGACGCAGGCCGCGCTGCGCGCCTTCGAGATCGTGCTGCTGCGCGAGATCGGCCTCCTGCCCGAGCTGGACACCGTCACCGCCACGCTGGCGTCGGTGCAGCCTCAACGCCAATACCTGCTGCGTGCGGACAGCGGCCTCAGCACCGCCCGCGAAGGCGAGGCCAGCCTGAGTGGCGGCCTGCTGCTGCAACTCCAGCAGACGCTGGATGGCGGGGCGCTGAGCGAGCTGCAAACGGCGTGCGCCAACGAGCGCAACGCCCTCAAGGCCACCTTGCGCGGATTGCTTCACTATCATCTGGGGACGCCACGCCTGCGGACCCGTGACGTCATGCTCGGTGCCCAACAGTTCATCGGCCTGGCCGACGGGCCCGCCGAGCAGGTCGATCCCACCACTCATCCAGCCAGCTGAACCATGAATCCCTTGATGGCCCCCGAAGCCGTGTATGTCGGCCACGCCACGACCGCGCTGTCGGTCAATATCAACAAGGTGGCTCTGCTGCGCAACACCCGTCATCTGGGCATTCCCAGCGTGCTGCGTGCCGCTGAGCAGGTCTTGCAGGCCGGGGCACAAGGCATCACCGTGCACCCGCGGCCGGACGAGCGGCACATCCGCGGGACCGATGTGCATGAGCTGGCGGCGATGCTGAAGCGCGACTGGCCCGCGGTGGAGTACAACATTGAAGGCAATCCGTTGCACAACCTGATGGAGTTCGTGCGCATGGTGCGGCCGCACCAGGCCACCTTCGTGCCCGACACGGTGGGCCAGTTCACCTCTGACCACGGTTGGGTGCTGCCCGCTGATGCGGCCGTGCTCAAGCCGCTGATCGACGAATGCCATGCCCTCGGCGTGCGCGTCAGCCTGTTCATGGACCCGCTGCCGGAAGCGATGGCGCTGGTGCGCGAGCTGGGTGCGGACCGCGTGGAGCTGTATACCGAGACCTACGCCAGCGCGATGGGCACGCCCGACGAGCAGGCCGTGCGCGCGCAATTCGCGGCCACCGCCCGCGCGGCGCTGGCAGCCGGCCTGGGCGTGAATGCCGGCCATGATCTGAACCGCGAGAACCTCACGCCTTTCCTGCGCGAAGTGCCCGGTGTGGCGGAAGTGTCGATCGGCCATGCGCTGATCGCCGATGCGCTCGAGATGGGCTATGCGCAGACCACGCGCGAATACCTGCGCTGCATCCACGCTGCCCAAGGCCCCGCCACCGCATGATCGCTGGCATTGGCACGGACGTCTGCGACCTGCGGCGCATTGCCGAGACGGTCGAGCGGCGCGGCGAGCGCTTCGCACAGAAGGTGCTTGGCCCGCATGAACTGGCGGTCTATCACGCCCGCCGGGAGCGCTCGGCCGAGCGTGGCTTGGCCTACCTCGGCAGCCGCTTCTCCGCCAAGGAATCCTTTTCCAAGGCCATCGGCCTGGGCATCCACATGCCCATGACGTGGCGCTCCTGTGAAATCCTGAACCACCCCAGTGGCCAGCCCTACATCCAGCTCAACGGCCCCTTGGCTGAGTGGTTTGAAGCGCGCCACTGGCAAGCCCACGTCACCCTGAGTGACGAGACTGACTACGTGGTCAGCTTCGTCGTTGTTGAATCAGCCCCTGCACCATGACCACGCATTCGCCTGTCATTCTCGATATCGCCGGCCCCGCCCTGGACGCCAATGACCGCCGCCGCCTGGCCCACCCGATGACGGGCGGGCTGATCCTGTTCGGTCGCCATTGGCAAAGCCGCGCGCAGATCACGCAGCTGGTTGCTGAAATCAAGTCGATTCGCCCGGACCTGCTGGTCTGCGTGGACCACGAAGGCGGCCGCGTCCAGCGCTTCCGCACTGACGGCTTCACCCACCTGCCGCCCATGCGCTTTTATGGCGACATGTGGATGAACGACGCGATGCAGGCCACCGACGCCGCCACCGCCGCAGGCTATGTGCTGGCCAGCGAGTTGCGCGCTTGCGGCATCGACCTGAGCTTCACGCCGGTGCTCGATCTGGACCACGGTTCGAGCTCGGTGATCGGCGACCGCGCCTTCCACCGCGATGCACGGGTCTCGACGCTGCTCGCGAAGAGCCTGATGCAAGGTTTGATGCAGGCCGGCATGGCCAACTGCGGCAAGCATTTCCCCGGCCACGGGCATGTGGCGGCCGACAGCCATGTGGCGGTGCCGGTGGACAAGCGTTCGCGCAAGGCCATCCTGGCCGATGACGCGCGTCCGTACGAATGGCTCAGCACCTCGCTCAGCAGCGTCATGCCGGCGCACGTCATCTATCCCAAGGTGGACAGCCGGCCGGCCGGTTTTTCGAGCTTGTGGCTGCAAGACGTGCTGCGCATACAGCTGGGCTTCACTGGCGCCATCTTCAGCGACGACCTGAGCATGGAAGGTGCCCGTTTCATTGACGGCCAGTCTGTGACGGCGGTGGAGGCGGGCATTGCCGCGCTGACCGCTGGCTGCGACATGGTGCTGCTGTGCAACCAGTCACAGGTTGATGGTGGCCGCGCGGTGGATGACCTGCTCGACGGCCTGGAGAAGGCCCGCGTGCGTGGCCGCTGGGCCGCGAACGGGCACAGCGAGCGTCGCCGCCTGGCGCTGCTGCCCCAGACCGAGCCCCTGTTCTGGGACGAGTTGATGCACCACGCGCCGTACATCCGCGCGCTGGAGCGCCTGCACGGCTGATCACTCACCGGCGATTCGGCCACAAAAAAGCCGCCTCATAGAGGCGGCTTTTTCATTGGGCCGAGACCTTTGACGGGCCTCGGCGAGCCTGCGATCAGGCCTGGGGACGATCGAACGGCAGGCTGACCTGGCTGAGGTCCTTGCGGGTCTCGACCAGCACCAGCGGGCCTTCGTCGATGACCACCACCGGCGGGCGTTCACGCGGCACGTGCACCGGCTTCGGCTCTGCAGCGATGGCCGCCTGGGCGGCAGCGATCTTGGCAGCATCCGAGTTGACCCATGCCAGGCCTGCGCCTTCGGCGATGCGATTCAGCTCGTCGAGTGACAGCACGAAAGGTGCAGCCGGTGCCGCTGCGGGTGCAGCAACTTCGGCAGCCACGGCAGCCGCCGGAGCGGCTTCCACGGTGTCGGCACCCATGCCCACCAGCGGTGCTGCGGCGTAGGCGGCGGCATCGGCGGCTTGCTCGGCCGTCGGGGCCGGGCTGTCACCGAAGGCCGGTGCTTCCTGGCCGTTGGCTTCAGTCGACGCTGCGGCGTCACCGTTCTTCACGGCGTCATCGTCACGGCGCTGGCGGTCACGGCCACGGCCACCACGGCGGCGGCGGCCACCGTCGGTGCCTTCAGCGTTGTCGGCGGTCTCAACGGGGTTGGCAGCTTCGGCGGCCGCTTCAGCCACCGGAGCGGCTTCTGCGTCGGGCGCGTCATTGCCTTCTGCGCCGGCTTCGGTGCCTTCTGCGCGGCCATCTTCACGACCACGGCCACCGCGGCGGCGGCGACGACGGCGGCCTTCACGCTCGGCATCGCTGCCGGCTTCCGTCGTGGCGGCGTCGGTGCCTTCCGGCAGGTCGACCAAGCCGTTCGCGACTTGCAGTTCAGCGGCTGCCACCGGAGCGGCCTCGCTGTCCTGGCGACGCGGGCGGCGCTGGTTTTCCGTGGCCAGCGGCTGGGTGCTCTCGACTTCTTCGTTGCGCTCCGAGCCATTGCCGCGACGCTGATCACCACCGCGGCTGTTGCCGTCGTTGCGCGCTTCGTTGCGGGCCTCGTTACGGCCATCACGGCGGCCATCGCGGCGACCGTCACGGCGGCCTTCGGCCTGACCTTCGGTGCGCGCGCCTTCAGCACGCGGCTCGTTGCGGTTGCCCGAACGGCCTTCGGTGCGTGCGCCATCGCGCTGACCACGTTCGCTGCGCTCGCCGCGGCGACCCGACTGGCCTTGGCGGCCACCCTTGCCATCGCGCTGGCCGTCACGGCCGGTGCCTTCACCGCGTTCCTTGGTGGTCGCAGCTTCCTTCGGTGCAGCAGGTGCGGGTGCCGGCGCTTCAGCGCCGCCAAACAGCGACTTCAGCCAGCCGAAGAAACCGCCACCGCTCTTGGCGGCAGGCGCTGCAGCAGCAGCCACCGGCTTGGCGGCCACGGGGGCCGGTGCAGCAGCCACAGGGGCAGCCACCACCGGTGCCGGCGGGGCCACCGGGGCCGGCTGGTCGGGCAGCACGCCCTTGATGACCGGCTCCTGCTTGGCCTTCATCTTTTCACGACGCGTGATGCCGACTTCTTCTTCCGGCTCCTCGATCATCGTGTAGCTGGCCTGCAGGTTTTCCAGACGCGGGTCGTCGTGGCGCAGGCGTTCCAGCTTGTAGTTCGGCGTTTCCAGGTGCTTGTTCGGCACCAGCAGCACGGTGGTGCGCTGCTTCAGCTCGATCTTGGTGATTTCAGTGCGCTTCTCGTTCAGCAGGAACGAGGTCACTTCCACCGGCACCTGCACATGCACGGCGGCGGTGTTTTCCTTCATCGACTCTTCCTGGATGATGCGCAGGATCTGCAGCGCGGAAGATTCGGTGTCGCGGATGTGGCCGGTGCCGTTGCAGCGCGGGCAGGTGATGTGGCTGCCTTCGCTCAGCGCAGGGCGCAGGCGCTGGCGGCTCAGTTCGAGCAGGCCGAACTTCGAGATGGTGCTGAACTGCACGCGGGCACGGTCGAAACGCAGCGCGTCCTTCAGACGCTGTTCCACCTCGCGGCGGTTCTTGCTGTCTTCCATGTCGATGAAGTCGACCACCAGCAGGCCGCCCAGGTCACGCAGACGGCACTGGCGTGCGATTTCGTCGGCGGCTTCCAGGTTGGTGCGGGTGGCGGTTTCCTCGATGTCGCTGCCGCGCGTGGCGCGGGCCGAGTTCACGTCGATCGACACCAGTGCTTCGGTGTGGTCGATCACGATGGCGCCGCCCGAAGGCAGGTTCACCGTGCGCGAGAACGCGGTTTCGATCTGGTGTTCGATCTGGAAACGCGAGAACAGCGGAGCGTCGTCGCGGTAGCGCTTCACACGTGCGGCCGATTCCGGCATCACGTGATTCATGAACTGCTGGGCCTGCTCGTAGATGTCGTCGGTATCGATCAGGATTTCACCGACGTCAGCGGTGAAGTAGTCGCGGATCGCACGGATCACCAGCGACGATTCCTGATAGATCAGGTAGGCACCCTTGCCGCCCTTGGCCGCGCCGTCGATGGCGTCCCAGAGCTTGAGCATGTAGTTCAGGTCCCACTGCAGCTCGGCAGCCGAGCGGCCGATGCCAGCGGTGCGGGCGATCAGGCTCATGCCCTTCGGGTACTCGAGCTGGTCGAGGTTTTCCTTCAGCTCTTCGCGCTGCTCACCCTCGATGCGGCGGCTGACGCCACCGCCACGCGGGTTGTTGGGCATCAGCACCAGGTAACGGCCGGCGAGCGACACGAAGGTCGTCAGGGCAGCGCCCTTGTTGCCGCGTTCTTCCTTTTCGACCTGGACCAGCAGTTCCTGGCCATTCGAGATGACGTCGGAAATCTTGGCGTCGCGGACGCTGGCGCCTTCCTTGAAATACTGCTTCGAGATTTCCTTGAACGGCAGGAAGCCGTGGCGGTCTTCGCCGTAATCGACGAAGCAGGCTTCCAGCGAGGGCTCGACGCGTGTCACCACGGCCTTGTAGATGTTGCCCTTGCGTTGTTCGCGACCTTCGATTTCGGTCTCGAAGTCGAGCAGCTTCTGCCCGTCAACAATCGCCAGACGCCGCTCTTCCGGCTGCGTCGCATTGATCAGCATGCGTTTCATGTGCACTCCTCAGTGCGCACGAGGCAGCCCGGTGGCAGCCGCGTGCGTTCACGAAGACGTCACCGAATCCGGGAAAGATTCGGGCGACGCCTCAACCGATGCACGAGAAACAAGGAATGAGGCCGGAGAAGGAATCGCCCTGGACTGTGGCTGCGGCCGCTCTTGGCGGACTGAGCATCACAGCGTTGGCGCGTGCGGCAAAGTGCTCTCGGCCAGAACGTGCAGGCAGATCTGCTGCAACCGGGCGCCGGGCGCCTGGGGTTGCGCCCAGCCGCCACCAGGCCGCGCCGGCCATGAGCCGGGGCCTTTCGTCAGCGGGTGGGGGGAGCAAGACAACAGCATGCGGGAGGAACTGGGCGAACTGCTTCGACGCTGGCTGGATGTTCAGACGATCCCATGGGGCACTGAACATCCGGCCAAAAAACCTTGTTGGAAGTCCTTGCACGAGGCAAGGCGGCACATCCGATATTTCTCTGCCACGGTCCGTCTGCTGGCCGCGAGTCACATCGGGACCCACCATTCCTGCATTCAGACAGCGTTGCATCACCTATAAATGCGCGCAACTTCAGCGCGCATCACCACGGTAGCACGGCAACTACCCGGGTAAACTCTGAAAAATCAAGTACTTACCGTTCAAACGTGGCTCAGACCATTATAAAGGCGAAAACCCGGGCGACTGCCGCCCGCGGGGCCGCCGGACAAAAAGCCACGCGCGGCGCGCCACCCAAGGGCATTCGCGTGCCGATCAAGCCGGCGGCCAAGGTGGCCGCCAAGCCGGTTCGCGCCGTTCAGAACGTGCCACCGGTGCCCGTCGAAGTGGTGGCGCCGCAGGTGCGGCTGGTCACGGTGGATGACGGCTCGGCCGGTCAGCGCCTCGACAACTTCCTGATCCGCGAACTCAAGGGCGTGCCCAAGACGCACGTCTACCGGATCATCCGCGCCGGAGAGGTGCGGGTGAACAAGGGGCGGGCGGCCGCCGATACCCGGCTGGAGCTGGGCGATGTGGTGCGCGTGCCGCCGGTGCGCGTCTCGGCCAGCGTGGCAGACAGCGAAGCGGCCCAGGCCCTGGTGCCGCCGCGCGAGTTTCCGGTGTTGTTTGAGGACGACCATGTGCTGGTGATCGACAAGCCGGCTGGCGTGGCCGTGCACGGCGGCAGCGGCGTGAGCTTCGGCGTGATCGAGCAACTGCGGCGTGCCCGGCCGCAGGCCAAGTTCCTGGAACTGGTGCACCGCCTGGACAAGGAAACCTCCGGCTTGCTGATGGTCGCCAAGAAGCGCAGCGCGCTGACCAACCTGCAAGATCAGTTTCGTGCGCGCGAAACCGGCAAGACCTACGCCGCGCTGGTGATCGGTGACTGGTCGCCCGCCAAGAAGGTGGTGGACGTGGCACTGCACAAATACCTGACGCCCGACGGCGAGCGGCGGGTGCGCGCCGTGCCGGAAGACAACGAGGACGGCCGCCGCTCGATCTCGCTGGTGCGCATCCAGCGTGAATTTGATGGCTTCACCCTGCTCGATGTCACCATCAAGACCGGCCGGACCCACCAGATCCGGGTGCACCTGCTCCATGAAGGCCACGCCATCGTGGGTGACGACAAATATGGCGACTTCAGCCTGAACAAGACGCTGGCCGCCGGCCGCCATGCCTGCGGCGTCAAGTTCGAGCGCATGTTCCTGCATGCCCGCCGGCTGGCTTTCGACCATCCTGCCAGCGGGGAGCGCATCGAGCTCGCCGCACCCCTGCCCGCCGAATGCGAGACACTGCTGGCTCATCTTTCACCGCGTTGACATGCCCATACCCCGCCGTTTTGACCTGATTGCCTTCGATTGGGATGGCACGCTGTTCGATTCCACCGCGCTGATCGTGCGGGCCATCCAGGCGGCAGCGGCCGATCTGGGAGAGCCTGTGCCCGGCGACAGCCAGGCCGCCTATGTCATCGGCATGGGCCTGCATGAAGCGCTGAAACACGCGGTGCCCGGCCTGCCGGTCGAGCGTTACCCAGAGCTGGGCCAGCGTTACCGCGCCCACTACACCGCGAGCCAGCATGACTTGAGCCTGTTCAACGGCGTGCTGCCCATGCTGCACGCCCTCAAGGCCCGCCACCACTGGCTGACCGTGGCGACCGGCAAGAGCCGGCTGGGCCTGAACGAGGCGCTGGCCAGCACCGAACTCAAGGGCATGTTCGACGGCAGCCGCACGGCAGATGAAACGGCGTCCAAGCCTGATCCGCGGATGCTGTACGAGCTGATGCGCGAATTTGGCGCCGAGCCGCAACGCACGCTGATGATCGGCGACACCACCCACGACCTGCAGATGGCGCTGAACGCCGGTGTGCCGTCGGTGGCGGTCAGTTACGGCGCGCATGACCCGTCGGGCTTCGCCGCCTGTCAGCCCCTGTTCGTGGCGCACTCGGTGGCGGAATTGCACGACTGGCTGGCCGAGCATGCCTGAGCCGACCCGCCCCGCCTTGATCCTGGAGCCTCAGCCGCTGTGCGCTGCCAGCGACCTGGCTGAGCGCGGCCTGGCCCAGGTGTTCGATGTGCAGCTCTGGCGCCAGCCGGCCCGGGCCTTTGCGATGCGCTTTGACGGGAAAGTGGTGGGCTACCTCAACCGCTGCGCCCACGTGCCCACCGAAATGGATTGGCAGGCCGGCCAGTTCCTTGACCAGGACAAGCGCTGGATCATCTGCGCCATCCACGGCGCCGCTTACGAGCCCGCCAACGGTGTGTGCGTGGGTGGCCCGTGCCGCGGCAAGCGCCTGCACCCCGTGAAGATGCACGAGGTGGATGGCCAGGTGTTCTGGTCGCCCGACAACGACATCCAGCCCGTGGCGCCGGCCTGATCGCCCGCACCGCACGGCTTCCCGTTCTTTGATTTCAGCCTGACCCCACCATGAGCGACGTTCAAGACAACTCCACCAACCCGCCAGTGCCCACCCCGGCGCCTACGCCCGAGGCGGTGGCCCAGACCACGGCTGATGCAAACACTGCGGCATCCACTGCCGCAACCGCACAGGCGCCTGCAGCCGCCTCCGCGTCGCAGAGCCAGATCAACAGCCTCGAAACCCTGGTGCGCCAGGTCTCGGGTGAGTTGCTGCGCGAGCGCCGCAGCGACCGCCGCTGGCGTCTGGCCCTGCGTCTGGGCTGGTTCGGCCTGGTGCTGGCGCTGGTCTGGTCCGGCTTCTCGCAGCGCGGCAATCATCCGAATGCACCGAGCGGCCCGCACACGGCGCTGGTGGAAGTGCGCGGTGAAATCGCTGCCGACAGCGAAGCCAGCGCAGAAAACCTGGTCGCATCGCTGAAGTCCGCTTTTCAGGACGAAGGTGCGCAAGCCGTGGTGTTGCGCATCAACTCACCCGGCGGCAGCCCGGTGCAGGCCGGCATCATCAACGATGAAATCCGTCGCCTGAAGGTGTTGCACAAGAAGAAGGTCTACGCCGTCGTCGAGGAAATGTGCGCATCTGGCGCCTACTACATCGCCGTGGCCGCCGACGAAATCTATGTCGACAAGGCCAGCGTGGTCGGCTCCATCGGCGTGTTGATGGACGGCTTCGGCTTCACGGGCCTGATGGAGAAGCTGGGCGTCGAGCGCCGCCTGCTCACCGCCGGCAGCAACAAGGGCATGCTGGATCCGTATTCGCCCGCCAATGAGCGCCAGACCGCCCTGGCCAAGGCCATGATCGACCAGATCCACCAGCAGTTCATCAAGGTGGTCAAGGAAGGCCGTGGCGAGCGCCTGAAGGAAACGCCTGACACGTTCTCGGGCCTGTTCTGGAATGGTGAAGAGGCCGTCAAGATGGGCCTGGCCGACGAGTTCGGCAACCTTGATTTCGTGGCCCGCGAGGTCATCAAGGCCGAAGAGGTGATCGACTACACCCCGCAGGACAACGTGGCGGAACGCCTGGCCAAGCGCTTCGGCGCCTCGGTTGGTGCGGGCGCCGTGCGCGCCCTGCGCGGCTCGCTCGAGCTGCGCTGAACCTACAGAAGTCTGCCCCTCGGCCGATATGCCGAGGGTGGACCTCTGTCTTGAACCCCCTTCCGTGGCCCTTGGTGGCCACGCCATGCAGCCCCTGAGCTTGTCAGGGTGGGGCCGCAGCATGGCCGTTCCGGCATCGGGCATCGCGCATGGCTGACGACATCGACGCCGCCGCCGACGCCTTCGCCGAGGCCTTTGCCGCCGAGGTTCCGCCGCCTTCGCCGGCATCTCCGCCGCCCGGCATGAACATTCCCGTGCTGGACATGGCCGACATCGCTGCGGCCACCGCGACGGCCCAGTCCGGTCGCCCGGCTGCGCCGCCATCTCCCGTGAACCAGTTGCCCGGCACGCCCGCCGAAGAAGCCGCTGCTGCGATTGCCGCTGCCAGCGGCAAGGCCGGCGGGGAGGGCGAAGCGCATGCTGAAGGCGGCCACGCCGAGCACGGTGATGACGCCAGCGGACCCCTGCTGGCGGGTCTGGTGGCCTGGCACAACAAGCGCTGGTTCCGGCGCCGCCTGAAGGCCGAGCAGATCGACGGTGTGGGCCTTGTGCGCTTTGCCTACGCCAGCGGGCCGCAGGGGCCTGCACAGCCGCTGTTTACCCCTGAGCAACTGGTGCCTGGCCTCAAGGCCAAGCGCCTGGAAGCCTTTGTCAACGCACACGGGTTTGATGAGCGCCCCGGCCCGGGCACCTGGCCCACGCGTGACATCAGCCATGCCTTGCCCGACCAGGCCGTGCATTGGCGCTACCTGATGACCGCCGCCTATCCGGGCGAAGGCAAGAACCCGCTGCGGGCCCTGGTGGGCCGTGTGCCGCCCGGTGGCGTGATGCCCGTGGGCGGCCGGCCGGCTTGGTCGCTGCCCAAGGTGGGTGGCTTGGTGGCGGGCGTGGCGCTGGTGCTTGGCGCGGCGCTCTTTGGCTGGCACACCTGGCAGGCCCGCACCGCGGCAGCCGCCGCCACCGCGGCGGCGGAGGCGGCCTCGGCAGCGTCGGCTGCGGCAGCGGCCTCTGCGGTGGCGGCGGCTGAAGCCAAGGCGGCTGCGCTGAAACAAGCCGAGGCGGCGTCTGCGGCGGCTGCCCAGGCGGCGGAGGCTGCGTCAGCCGCTGCTGCTTCGGATGACGCCGCATCAGCGGCCGGGTCTGAACACGACAAGCCAGCCGACGCCGCCGACAAGACCCCGGCAGCAACCAAGGCTTCTGCCCACGACGACGCCCACGCCGCCGGCAAGGCCAAGGCCACCGCAGAGCCGCAGGAGCGGATCGATCCGGTCATCAAGCCTGACAAGTCGGCCATGGCCGCGCAGGCCGAATCGCCTGACGGTGAGGCGGAGCGCCCCGCCCGGCCGCAGGGCCGCTACGCCAAGCGGCCCTTGCACGCCTTGCCCGGCACGCCTGCACCTGCTGCCAAGGCCGAGGCGGAAGAGCCTCGCACGGCTCCGCCCGCTGCGGCGACCAAGTCGGCGGCGCCTGCGGGCAAGTTCGCGCTGGTCACGGGCGCCTACGCCGACCCTGCGCCGCTGGTGGCCATGCGCCGCCGGCTGCGCCAGGCGCTCGGCCGCGAGGGCGAGCACCTGCAACTCGAACTGCTGCCCGCCCCCGGTGGGCAGGCGCTCACGCTGTGGCCGCTGAAGTCCGAGCAGGAAGCTCAAGTGCTGGCGCGCCTGCTGCAGCAGAACGGCATCCCGATGCGGGTGGTCGCCTTCTAGGTGCTTTGGCCCCGGCACGCCGCGCCGCGTGCAGTCCCGGGGGGCGCTCCGCAGCAGGTTGGCCAGTCATTGGTCGAGGCTTCTGGCAGCCCGGGAAGGGCAAGGTCAGGCAACACAGGCAGAATGCCGCCCGTGCTGCGCTGCAGCACCTTGCCCACCCTGTAGCCGAAAATGCCCACACCATGAGCGTTCATTCCGCCTCCACGCCAGCTGCCGCCACCCGCGCCAGCGTGAGCTTGCCCCGACTCCGTGACATGGTTGCGCGCGGCGAGAAGGTCACCATGCTGACCGCCTATGACGCCACGTTTGCGAGGATCATCGACGACGCCGGTGTGGACGTGCTGCTGGTCGGCGACTCCCTCGGCAATGTGATCCAGGGCGAGACCAGCACGCTGCCGGTCACGCTGGAGCACATGGCGTACCACACCCAGTGCGTGCGGCAAGGCCGCCGCAGCGCCTGGCTGGTGGCCGACATGCCGTTTGGCTCGTATGAAGCCAGCCCGCAGCAGGCACTGGCATCTGCCGTCGCCCTGATGCGAGCGGGTGCCCAGATGGTCAAGCTCGAAGGTGCCGGCCCGATGGTCGAGACCGTGCGCTTCCTGGTCGAGCGCGGCATTCCCGTGTGTGCCCACATCGGTCTGACGCCCCAGCGCGTGCACGCCCTCGGCGGCTTCCGCGTGCAGGGCCGTGACGATGCGGCCGCCGCCATCCTGAAGGCCGAGGCCGCAGCGCTGGCCGAGGCCGGCGCCGACATGATCGTGCTGGAGCTGGTGCCGTCGGCGCTGGCCCGTGACATCACGCTGGCGCATCCGCGCATGATCACCATCGGCATCGGCGCCGGCGCCGGTACCGCCGGCCAGGTGCTGGTGATGCATGACCTGCTGGGCATCACCTCGGGCAAGCGGCCGCGTTTCGTGCGTGACTTCACCCGTGTGGCTGGCACCGAGGCCGATGCGCCGGGTCTGTCGATCGCCCAGGCGGTGCAGGCCTATGTCGCCGCCGTCAAGGACGGCAGCTTCCCGGACGAGACCCAGCACGGCTACTGAACCCGTGCGTTGATCGGCCAGGCGCCAGCCCCGCGGACGGGCGGCCTGTGCCATCCACTCAATTGCAGGAGAGCGCCCATGCGCGTCATTCACACCCTGGCCGAGCTGCGTGAAGCGCTCGCGGGCCAGACCAACACGGCCTTCGTCCCCACGATGGGCAACCTGCACGAGGGGCACCTCTCGCTGGTGCGCGAAGCCGCGCGCCTGGGCGGGCCGGTGGTGGTCAGCATCTTCGTGAACCGTCTGCAGTTCCTGCCGCACGAGGATTTTGACCAGTACCCCCGCACGCTGGCGCGTGACTGCGAGCTGCTGGCCCCGGCCGGCTGCGACATCGTGTTCGCGCCGTCCGAGGCTGAGCTCTATCCCGTCAAGCAGACCTACAAGGTCACGCCGCCGGCCGGCCTGGCCGATTTGCTGGAAGGCGAGTTCCGCCCCGGCTTCTTCACGGGCGTGTGCACCGTGGTGATGAAGCTGTTCCAGTGCGTGCAGCCTGCGGTGGCCGTGTTCGGACAGAAGGACTACCAGCAGCTCAAGGTCATCAAGGGCATGGCCGAGCAATTCGCGATGCCGGTGCAGGTGATCGGCGCGCCGACGGTGCGGGCCGATGACGGCCTGGCCCTGTCGTCGCGCAATGGCTACCTGGGCACGGATGAGCGCCTGGAAGCCGTGGCGCTGTCGAAGGCGCTGCAGCACCTGGCCGATGCCGCGCGTGACCCCAAGCAAACCCTCGCCGGCATGGAAGCCGCTGCCGCGGAAGAGCTGCGCCAGCGCGGCTGGGCGCCCGATTACCTGACGCTGCGTCGTCGCACCGACCTGCTGCCACCCACCGACGCCGAGCGTGCCGCCGGCGAGCCTCTCGTGGCGCTGGGTGCAGCCCGACTGGGCGCCACGCGCCTGATCGACAACCTCGAACTTTGAACGCCGGAGAACTGCCATGAGCATGCAAGACAACACCGCAGTGGCCGCACAGCCCATCCAGATCCACAAGCCGCGCGCGGCCCAGTCGGCGCCTGTCGAGCGTTGGTCTGTCGCTGACATCGAAGCCTTGTTCGACCTGCCGTTCCCGGAACTGATGCACCGTGCGCAGACCGTGCACCGCGAGCACTTCAACCCGACCGAGGTCGAGCTGGCCACGTTGCTGTCGATCAAGACCGGCGGCTGCCCGGAAGATTGCGGCTACTGCCCGCAGTCGGTGCACTACGACACCGGCGTGGACGCCACGAAGATGATGGAAGTGGACGCCGTGCGTGAAGCCGCGCTGGCCGCCAAGGGCGCCGGTGCCACCCGCTTCTGCATGGGCGCCGCCTGGCGTGCGCCGAAGGACCGCGACGTGGAGAAGGTGGCCGAGCTGATCCGCGAGGTGAAGTCGCTGGGCCTGGAGGCCTGCTGCACGCTGGGCATGCTGAACGAAAACCAGGCCAAGGAGCTGAAGGACGCCGGCCTGGACTACTACAACCACAACCTCGACACCGCACCGGAAACCTACGGCCGCATCATCTCGACCCGCGACTATCAGGACCGCCTGGACACGCTGGACAACGTGCGCAAGGCCGGCATGTCGGTGTGCTGCGGCGGCATCGTCGGCATGGGCGAAAGCCGCCGTGAGCGCGCCGGCCTGGTCGCCCAGATTGCCAATCTCGAGCCGTATCCGGAATCGGTGCCAATCAATGAGCTGGTGCAGGTGGAAGGCACACCGCTGGCGGGCACCGACAAGCTCGACCCGTTCGAGTTCGTGCGCACCATCGCCGTGGCCCGCATCACCATGCCGAAGGCGCGCGTTCGCCTGTCGGCCGGTCGCCAGCAGATGGGGGAAGCCATCCAGGCGCTGTGTTTCCTGGCGGGTGCCAACTCGATCTTCTACGGCGACAAGCTGCTGACCACTGGCAACCCTGACGTTGACCGCGACCGTGAGTTGCTGGAACGTCTGGGCCTGCACGCCCGCCACAGCCACGCCGCCTGATCTACGGGCTTTGCCTGTCTTGCCGATCCGTTTCCTGAAGTTGCCTGAGCTATGTTTCGTACCCTGCTGAAGTCCAAGATCCACCGCGCCACCGTCACGCATTGCGAACTGCATTACGAAGGCTCGTGCGGCATTGATGAAGACCTGCTCGACGCCGCCAACCTGCGGCCCAATGAGCAGATCCACATCTGGAACGTGAACAACGGCGAACGCTTCATCACCTACGCCATCAAGGCGCCACGCGGCAGCGGCATCATCTCGCTCAATGGCTCGGCTGCACGTCGGGCCAGCGTGGGTGATCTGGTCATCATTGCGGCGTTTGGCCTGGTGCACGAAGACAAGCTCGACGACTGCGTGCCGCAGCTGGTGTTCCCGGACGCGGCCAACCGCATCACGGAAGTGCGCCATACGCCGGCCGGCCCGCAGGCGGGTGACCCGGACATCCTGCCGCTGTCGGTTTGAGTGGCTCAGCCATGAACAGCAACGCCGACTGGCGCCGTCGCAGCCTGGCGGCGGTGTGGCACCCGTGTACCCAGATGAAGCTGCATGCGCCCGAAGGCGCCGATGTGCCGCTGATTCCGGTGACCCGCGCCGAGGGCGTCTGGCTGCATGACGCCGACGGTGGCCGCTACCTGGACGCCATCAGCTCCTGGTGGGTCAACCTGTTCGGCCACAACCACCCGGCCATCCGCGCCGCGTTGACCGACCAGCTGCAGCGCCTTGATCACGTCATGCTGGCCGGCTTCACTCATGCGCCGGTGGTGGAGTTGTCTGAGCGGCTGGCGGCGCTCACCGGCCTGGGCCATGCCTTTTATGGCAGCGATGGTGCGTCTGCCACCGAGATCGCGTTGAAGATGAGCGCGCACCACTGGCGCAATGCCGGGCAGCCCGCCAAGAACGGTTTTGTCAGCGTGGCCGGGGGCTATCACGGTGAAACCGTGGGTGCGCTGGCCGTGACCGACATCGCCCTGTTCCGCGAGGCCTACGCGCCGCTGGTGCGCCTGGCCCACACCGTGCCCAGCCCGGATGCCCGTGCCGCAAGGGGCGATCAAACCGCAGCGGATGTGGCCCACCTGGCCGCTGATGCGGCGGAGCGCTGGCTGGCTGAGCACCATGCCACCACCGCGGCCATGATCGTGGAGCCGCTGGTGCAGTGCGCCTCAGGCATGGCCATGCACCACCCGGTCTACCTGCAGCGGCTGAGGGCGGCCTGCAGCCAGTGGCAGGTGCATCTGGTGCTGGATGAAATCGCGGTGGGCTTCGGCCGCACCGGCAGCTTGTTTGCTCACCAGCAGGCGGGCATCCAGCCCGACTTCTTGTGCCTCTCGAAGGGCCTGACCGGCGGCACCTTGCCCCTGAGCGTGGTGCTGTGCACCGACGCGGTGTATGGCGCCTTTTATGACGACGAAGTGGCGCGTGGCTTTCTGCATTCGCACAGCTACACAGGCAACCCGCTGGCGTGCCGGGCGGCACTCGCCACGCTCGATCTGTTTGATGAGACCAACGCGCTGGTGGCCAACCAGGCCAGCGCCTCGCACCTGGCTGCGCTGTTCGAGCCCTTGAGCACCCATGCGCGGGTGCGCCATGCGCGGCAGCAGGGCATGATCTTCGCGTGGGACGTGGCCAGCAGCCTGCCCGATTTCGCCCGGCGTTACAGCCGCGCCGCGCTGGCCCGGGGCCTGGTGCTGCGGCCCATCGGCCACACGCTGTATGCCATGCCGCCCTATGTCATGAACGAGACCGAGATGGCCCACCTGGCCACCGGCGCGCTGGCCGCGCTGAACGACACCCTGGCGCAAGAGCAGGGCGGTGACGCCGTGACCCAAGGGGTGATGGATGCTGTCTGAACGTACGCCCCGGTGGTTCGTGACCGGCACCGACACCGGTGTGGGCAAGACCTTCATCAGCGCCGCCTTGCTGCACGCGCTGGCCACCCGCCACGCTCGCGTGGTGGGCATGAAGCCGGTCGCGGCCGGGCTGGTGCTGCGCGAGGGCCGGATGGTGAGCGAGGACGTGCTGCAACTGCGCGCCGCCTCCACCGTGCAGGTGCCCGCCGACCTGGACAACCCCGTGGCCTTGCCCGATCCGCTGTCGCCACATTTGGCAGCCCGGCGCGCCCAGCGCCCGGTGCAGGTGGCCGAGCTGGTGAGTGCCTTCGAGGCGCTCTGCACCCATGCCGACGCCGTGCTGGTGGAAGGCGCTGGCGGCTGGCGCGTGCCGCTCAACGACAGTGAAACGCTGGCCGACCTGGCGCGCGCCCTGAAAGCGCCCGTGGTGATGGTGGTGGGCATGCGTCTGGGCTGCCTCAACCACGCGCTGCTGACCGCCGAAGCGGTGCGGGCCGATGGCTTGACGCTGGCCGGCTGGGTGGCGAATGTGATCGACCCCGACATGGCCTGCCTCGACGAGAACATCCAGACCCTGCAAGCCCGGCTGGGCGCGCCCTTGCTGGGCGTGGTGCCCTGGCAGCCCCAACCTGACGCCGCCGCTATCCAACTGGCCCTGCCGCAGGTGGCGCCGTGAGCTGGCTGCATGAGTTTGAAGAGCGCCTGAGCGCGCTCGACACACAGCAACTGCGCCGGCGCAGGCGCGCTGTGCAGCCCCAGCACGGCGCCCACTTGCTGGTGGACGGGAAGCCGATGCTGGCGTTCTGCAGCAATGATTACCTCGGCCTGGCGCAAGACGCTGCCTTGCGCGCGGCCGTGCATGCGGCGGTTGATGTCTACGGCGTGGGCGCCGGGGCATCGCCGATGGTCAGCGGGCACAGCGTGGCGAATGCGGCGCTGGAGCTTGAACTCGCTGACGCCGTGCAACTGCCCCGTGCGCTGTATTTCTACGCCGGCTTTGCCACCAATGCCAGCATCGTGCCGGCGCTGGTGGGTGAGGGCGATGCGCTGTTTTCCGATGCCCTGAACCATGCCTGTCTGATCGATGGCGCGCGTTTGTCTCGCGCCACCATCCACCGCTACGCGCATGCAGACTTGAATGATCTGGCGAGCAAGCTGGCCGCCAGCACGGCGCGCCGCAAGCTGGTCATCAGCGATGCGGTGTTCAGCATGGACGGCAATGTGGCCGATATTCGCGGCCTGCTGGCGCTGTGCGAGGCGCACGACGCGCTGCTGCTGCTGGACGACGCCCACGGCTTTGGCGTGCTCGGCCCGCAGGGTCGGGGCGCGCTGGCGGCTGCCGGTCTGACCGGGCCGCTGGCATCCAGTCGTGTTCTCTACATGGCCACGCTGGGCAAGGCGCTGGGCGTGGCTGGTGCCTTCGTGGCAGGGCCCGACACGCTGGTGGAATGGCTGCTGCAGAAGACCCGCAGCTACACCTACGCCACGGCGGCGCCGGCATTGCTGGCCGAGGCAGTTCGGGCTGGCTTGCGTGAATGCCTGGGTGAGGGCGGCGATGGCCGCCGCGCCCACCTGGATGCGTTGATCACCGCCCTGCGTGCGGGCTTGATGCCAGGCGCACATCCGGCCATCGACGCGGCGGGATGGACGCTGATGCCTTCGGCCACGCCGATCCAGCCGCTGGTGGTGGGCAGCAATGCCGACGCACTGGGCGTGATGGCGGCCTTGCAGGCGCGTGGCATCTGGGTGCCGGCCATCCGCCCGCCCACGGTGCCTGCGGGCACGGCGCGGCTGCGCATTGCGCTCAGCGCCGCGCACACCCTGGACGATGTGTCGGTGTTGCTGCAGGCTTTGTACGACGCGGCGTTGGCGCCGCGCTCGGCTGGCTGAACAGCCGCTTGAGCGGCGGTCAGAGTGGCGGCTTCAGCGGCTGCCTGATCAGCGCGCCCCGGCGCCCATGCCGGCCAGGCCTTGTTCAGTCGGCTGGCTCGGGAAGCTGTGCCGCAGGATGCGCCACACCACCTGGCCAAACTGGCGCGGCAGCGAGCCGGTGTTGTAGGCCACGCCATAGCGGCGACAGATGTCGCGCACGGTGACGGCCATGTCGGCGTAGCGGTTCGCCGGCACGTCCGGGAACAGGTGGTGCTCGATCTGGTGGCTCAGGTTGCCTGACAAGACGTTCAGCAATTTGCCGCCCGCGATGTTCGACGAGCCCAGGATCTGCCGGTAGTACCAGTGCGCGCGGGTTTCGTTGCGCACGCTGTGCTTCGGGAAGGTGTGTGCGTTGGTCGTGAAATGGCCGCAGAAGATGATGGTGTAGGTCCACAGGTTGCGCAGACCATTGGCCACCAGGTTGCCGGCTGCCACCGCCAGGAAACCCGGGCCGGCCAGCGCAGGCCACACCAGGTAATCCTTGATCAGCTGGCGGCGCATCTTGCGCAGCACCGGCACGGCTTCCTGCTTGATCATGTCGCGGTGGCGCTGGCTCTTGAACCAGCGGCCCAGCCGGATGTCCTGGATGGCTACGCCCCACTGGAAGTACAGCGCGAAGATCACGGCATACAGCGGCTGGAACAGCGCGGCGGGTGTCCACTTCTGCTCGGGGAACAGGCGCAGCACGCCATAGCCGATGTCGTCGTCCATGCCGTGCACGTTGGTGTACGTGTGGTGCCGGAAGTTGTGGGTCTTGCGCCAGTTGGCGCTGGTGCCGGCGATGTCCCACTCGAACACGGCGCCGCGCAGGTGCGGATCACCCATCCAGTCGTACTGACCGTGGATGACGTTGTGGCCCAGCTCCATGTTGTCGAGGATCTTCGAGATGCCGAGCGTCAGGGCACCTACGCCCCAGAACGACCAGAACCATGCGCCCGGCAAGAAGGCGCCGATCAGCAGCAGGGCACGGCCCAGCAGTTCGCTCCAGCGCACGGCGGCCTGGATGCGGCGGATGTAGCGGGCGTCCTGGGCGCCCAGGCTCGCCACGGTGCGCTCGCGCAGGGCTTCGATTTCGGCGCCGAAGCGCTGCAGGTGGTCGTCGTTCATGCGGAGGGGCAGGTCAGAGGTCAAGCGAAAGATCGGTGCAGGCGTGGCTCACGCACAGGCGCAGCGGCACGCCGGGCTCGGCGTCGCGCTCGCCGGTGTCACTGGCCAGCGTGGTGCCGGACACCCGCGTGCAGATGCAGGTGCGGCAGATGCCCATGCGGCAACCGGAAGGCGGCGTGATGCCCTGGGCTTCCAGGGCAAGCAGCAGCGCCTCACCGGGCGAGATGCTGAGCGTGCGGCCGCTGCGCAGCAGCTGCACCTGCACGGGCGGTGCGTCGGCGGCCGGGGCATCGGCCAGCACGTGCGGCGTGAATGCTTCGGCGTGGAAGGTGCGAGCCAGCGGCTGCAGCAGGGTGCGGGCGGTGGCCACGAAGCCGGCCGGGCCGCAGGCCAATACGGTGGTTGTCGACCAGTCCGCCGGGGCGTGGCCGGGTTCGGTGGACTGTTCGGGCAACAGCTTGGGCAAAAGCTCCGCACTGAGCCGCCCATGTGGCGCTGGCTGGCAGGCTTGAACATCCGCGCGCACCGGGCCGGTCAGCACCACCTGCACACGCAGGCGAGGGTGCTGCGTGGCCAGGGCGCGCAGGTCGTCCACGCGCATCAGCTGCTCGGTGCTGCGGGCCCACACGATCACATCGAGCGCCACGGGCATGTCTTGCGCGGCCAGGGCGCGCGCAAGACCGACGAAGGGCGTGATACCGCTGCCGGCGGCCAGAAACACCAGCCGGTCACCGGGCGCCCAGGCCGTGGGGGCGGGCAGCACCATGTCGCCAAACGCGGGTGACACGCGCAGCACGTCGCCAACGCGGGCGGGCTCGCACAGGTGGGTGGACATCGGGCCGCCCTGCACCGGCTGCACCGTGATCTCCAGCCGACGGTCTGCGCGCGGCAGGCCGGTCAGGCTGTAGCTGCGGGTGATGAGGCGACCGTTGATTTCCGCGCCGACGTTCACGTGCTGTCCGGGCAGGAAGGTGCCCACATGCCGGTTGGCTTGCAGCGTCAGGGTGACGGCGCCACCGCCGGCGGGCCGACGATCCACCACGCGGGCCACCGGTTCAGCCCAGCGCCAGAGCGGGTTGATCAATCCGACCCAATAGTCGAACACGGCCGGGTCCACCACGGCATTCGCCAGGCGGTGGAACAGCGGGGCCGGCGAGGCGGCGGCCTCCATCGGCAATCGGGACAGGGACGAAGACAAACGGGCACTCCGGCAAACAGCTTCGGTCGGATTTTACGTGTGTCAATACAAATGTCTAGACACTTGTATATTAATTAGAGGAAGCTATCATGGCTTTCCTGATGCAGATCATGACCACGGCCCTGCCCATACCCTCTTCCGTTGAGACGCTCGCCGAGACGCCCGCGTCGGCGTCGCTGCCGACCACTGTCTCCGGGCCGGGTCGCAAGGCGCACATCTCGCGCGAGGACATCATCCGGGCGGCGCTGACGCTGCTTGGTCCGCACCGCAGCGTGTCGTCGCTCAGCCTGCGCGAGATCGCCCGCGAGGCCGGCATCGCCCCCAACAGCTTTTACCGGCAGTTTCGCGACGTTGACGAACTGGCAGTGGCCTTGATCGAACTGGCGGGTGAATCACTGCGCCGCATCATTGGCCAGGCGCGCCTGCGCGCGGTGTCGGGCCGCAGCGTGGTGCGTGGTTCGGTCGAGGCTTTCATGGACCAGCTGCAGTCGGACGACAAGTTCCTGCACATCCTGCTGCGCGAGGGCTCGGTGGGCTCTGACGCCTTCAAGCAGGCGGTCGACCGGCAGCTGAACTTCTTCGAGGAAGAACTGCAGGGCGACCTGATCCGCGTGGCCCAGATGCGCGGCACCGGCCTGCATGAGCCCGGGCTCACGGCCAAGGCCATCACCCGGCTGGTGTTCGCGATGGGCACCTCGGCGATGGACATGCCGCGTGATCAGCTGCCGGCGCTGACCGAGCAGCTGGTGATCATGGTCCGCATGATCATGACCGGCACCCAGGCGATGGCCGAGCACCCCGACCTGCCGCGTTGAACTTTGCAAACCGGGGCCTCGCGGCTCGGCCGGGTTTTGCGCACAATGGCTGGCAACGCCGCACAACCAGGAGCCAGCCATGAAGGGTGACGCCCAAGTCATCGCGTTTCTCAACGCCCAGTTGAAGAACGAACTCACCGCCATCAACCAGTATTTCCTGCATGCCCGCATGCTGAAGAACTGGGGTCTGATGCGCCTTGCCAAGCACGAGTACGAAGAGTCGATCGAGGAAATGAAGCACGCCGACAAGCTGATCGAGCGCGTGCTGATGCTCGATGGCCTGCCGAACCTGCAAGACCTCGGCAAGCTCTACATCGGCGAGAACGCGGTGGAAGTGCTGCACTGCGATCTGAAGATCGAGACCGCCTCGCACCCCTTGCTGAAGGAGGCGATTGCCCACTGCGAAAGCGTGCGCGATTACGTCTCGCGCGATGTGCTGCTGGAGATCCTCGACGACACCGAAGAGCACATCGACCACCTCGAAACCGAGATCGGCCTGGTGGCGCAGCTGGGTGAGCAGAACTGGCTGCAGACCCAGGTGGGTGACGCCAGCAGCTGAAGAACGCCAGTTAGCGGACGGATGCCAAAACCCTGATTGAGTCTCAGGGTTTCTGTTTCTTATTGAGAAGCAGTCGCATTTGCATTAAGCTTCAGTCATGGTGCCCTTTGTGCTGGCACCGGGCTGAACTTCCATGATCGTCTGTCTGTGCAACCGGGTCAGTGACCGTGACATCCGCAAGGCCGTGCAGGTCCACGCCATCCGTGACTTCGAAGTCCTGAAGGACCAGACCCGCGTGGCTTCCTGCTGCGGCTGCTGCCACGACTGCGCCCGCGAAGTGTTTGATGAGGCCTGCGCGCAGGCGGCCGCTGCCAGCGCCGCCGACAACGCCTCTGCCGCTGCCTGACTGACAGGCTGACGGGCTGACCCGCATCAACGAGCAGGGCGGGACTGCTTCAGCCCGCAGGCAAGCACCGCCTCCGGCGCGCTCAGTCGCCTGAAGGCCGCTCCGGCTGCCAGCCCTTGCTGCCCATCTTCGCTTTCTGCTCGGCGCGTTCCTGCGCAAACAGGTCTTCCAGCTGCTGCCGGCCGGCTTTGGCCATCGCCACGAGGCGCTGCTCGTCGCCGTAATGCGGCGCCAGTTTTTCCAGCATTTCCACGTTGTGCTGCCGGAAGCGCAGCGCCAGGTTGCGCGCCTGGTGCGGCCTGAAGCCCAACTGCTCCAGCGTGCTGCGGCCGCTCATCAGGGCCGCATCCAGCGTCTCGCGCTCGACCATCGTCACGCCCCGGCGCTGCAGCTCATACCAGTGCTGCGCATTGCGGGCGCGCACCACGAGTTGCAGGTTCGGGAAGTGCTCACGCGCCAGGTCCACCACCGCCAGGTTCTGCGCCATGTCGTCGATGGCCACCACCAGCACCTTGGCCTTTCCGGCGCCGGCCACCTTGAGCAGATCGAGCCGCGTCGCGTCGCCATAAAACACGCGCCAGCCAAAGCGCCGCAGGCTTTCCACCTGGCCGGCGTCGTGTTCCAGCACGGTGGCTTGAATGCCGTTGGCGTACAGCAGGCGGCCGACGATCTGACCGTAGCGCCCGAAGCCGGCGATGATCACCGGCGCTTCCTGCTGCTCGTTGATTTCCTCCAGCGCAGGCCCGCCGCCGTCACGAACCTGGCAATGCGCCGACCACCAGTCCGCCATCACCAGCAGCAGCGGCGTGAACAGCATCGACAGCGCCACCACGGCCACCAGCATCGAGGCGGTGGCCGCGTCCATCGCACCGGCCTGCGTGGCCGCCTGGCTCACCACGAAGGCGAACTCACCGCCCTGGGCCAGCAAGATGACAAACACCGGCCGCTCGGCCAGTGGAATGGGCATGGTGCGGGCCATCGCCCACAACACGCCGGCCTTGATCACCAGAAAGCCCACTACCAGCAGCGCCACCAGCCCCGGCCTGGCCAGCAACACGGCGAAGTCGATGCTCATGCCCACGGCGATGAAAAAGAGCCCGAGCAGCAGACCCTTGAAGGGCTCGATGTCGGTTTCCAGCTGCCGCCGGTATTCACTCTCGGCCAGTAGCACACCGGCAAGGAAAGCGCCCAGGGCCATTGACAGCCCAACAGCCTCCATCAGCGCGGCGGTGGCCACCACCAGCAGCAAAGAGGCTGCGGTGAAGATCTCCGGCGTGTCGCTGCGGGCAATCCAGCGCAGCGCCGGCCGCAACAGCAGGCGCCCACCCAGCACGATGGCCGCGATCACCCCGATCGCCTTGGCCGCGCCCCACCAGCCGCCGCCGGAATGCACCGCGCCCGTGGCACTGTCGGTGGCCAGCAAGGGCAATAGCGCGAGGATGGGAATGGCCGCCATGTCCTGCAGCAGCGCCACGCTCAGCACGCTCTGACCGGACGTGGTCGACATCAGGTTGCGCTCGGCCAGCACGCCCAGGCCAATGGCGGTGGACGACAGCGCCAATGCCAGTGATGCCGCCAGTGCCAGGTGCCAATCCACCCCGGCGGCGATCGCGGCGCCGGTCATCAGTGCGGTGGAGCCGAGCAGTTGGGCGCTGCCCCAGCCAAAAATCGGACGGCGCAGGGCCCACAGCCGTTTGGGCTCCAGCTCCAGGCCAACCAGGAACAGCATCAGCACCACACCGAATTCGGCGAAGTGCAGCATGGTTTGCGGGTCGGTCACCAGCTTCAGGCCCCAGGGGCCGATGGCAATGCCTGCAGCCAGGTAGCCGATGATGGCGCCGAGCCCGGCCAGCCGCGCCAGCGGCACCGCCAGCACCGCGGCGCCGAGATACACCAGGCTCATCGTCAGCCAGCCGCCCCCGGTGGAAGCGTGGGCCACGGCCTGACTGGCTGCAGCCTGCGTTGCAATCGCGTCCATCAGTGGCTCTCCTCCGGCCGCTCATCGGCCGGCACGTGGCATCCCGGACAGGCCGGCAGCTCGCTGATCTCCGGCCAGGCCGGATAACTGGAGAGGCGCTCGACGAACACCTCGCGGTGGCCCGCCAGTTCCGAGTCGCTCACCTGGTGGGCCCCGTGCAGCACCAGGGGCGGCAAGAAGCGCATGCCGCACAGGGCAGCGGTCTGTTCATGCGGCGGCCAGAAGGCATCCACAAAATGGCGGTGGTGGCCGCCCGGGGTGTAGGCCTCGTCGGTGCCGCCGGTGCTCACCACCAGCCAGAGGTCTTTGCCCCGCAGGGCGTCGCCACCAGGCCCGTAGCCCCAGCCGAAGCTCACCACCTCGTCCAGCCAGAGCTTCAGCAGCGGCGGCTGGCTGTACCAGTGCATCGGGAACACCCAGACCACCAGTTTGGCCGCGGCCAGCGCCGCCTGCTCGGCGGCCACGTCGATGTGGAAATCGGGGTAGCGGGCGTACAGGTCATGCACCTGCACACGACCGGGCGGCAGGGCAGCCGCGGCTTTCAGCAGGCTGCGGTTGACGCGGGAGCGCTCCAGATGTGGGTGGGCGCCGAGGACGAGAATCTCAGACATCCGGCTACCATACCTTTGAAAACCCAGACTTGTAGTGAGGAGTGCCTGATGCGCGTGATCGTCGTTGCCAACCCGAAGGGCGGTGTGGGCAAAAGCACGCTGGCCACCAACGTGGCGGGCTGGCTGGCCCACCAGGGCCAACACGTGATGCTCGGTGATCTGGACCGGCAGCATTCATCCCGGCAGTGGCTGGGTATCCGGCCGGCCACGGTGCCGGTCATCCAGGGTTGGGACTTGAGCGACGGCGACAAGCTCAAGCCGCCGAAGGGCGTGAGCCACGTCGTGATCGACACCCCGGCGGGCCTGCGCGGCAAGCGTCTGGCGGCGGTGCTGGCACTCGACCCCGTCGTGCTGGTGCCCTTGCAGGCCAGCCTGTTCGACATGCAGGCCACCCACGCCTTCATCGATGAGCTGGCGCAGGCCGGCCAGGGCCACTTGAAGCGCACAGGCCTGGTGGGCATGCGGGTGAAAGACCACACCATCGCGGCCGACCGCCTGACCGAGTTCGTCAGCGGCCTGCCTGTCCCCTTGGTGACGCAGCTGCGCGACACCCAGAACTATATTCATCTGGCGGCCCACGGTTTGACGCTGTGGGACGTCGCGCCCGGCCGTGTCGAGCGCGACCGCGCCCAGTGGGCGCCCCTGACCCGATGGATATGTGACGCATGACGACCCGATACGCCCATCTGTCTGACCTGCAAGCGCTGGTGGGGCAATCCCTCGGCGCCAGCGACTGGATCGTGATCGACCAGGACCGCATCCAGCGCTTTGCCGACGCCACCGGTGATCACCAGTGGATCCACCTTGATGAGGCGCGGGCCGCGGCAGGGCCTTTTGGCAGCACGGTGGCGCACGGCTTCCTCACCTTGTCACTGTTGCCGTGGATGTTTGGCAGCGGGTTCGACATCGACGACAGCCACATGGGTGTCAACTACGGGCTGAACAAGGTGCGCTTCCCTGCGCCGGTGCCGGTGAACAGCCGTTTGCGCGGGCACTTCCGTCTGCTGTCGTTTGAGCCGGTGTCCGGTGGTGCACAGCTCACGATTGAAGTCACCATCGAGCGTGAAGGCAGTGACAAGCCGGTGTGCGTCGCTGAATCGGTGTCGCGTCGCTACGTGTAAGCCTGTCAATTTTGTGAAGGCCCGTGCAGGTAACATCGCCGCCCACGTCCATAACAAGGGTCGACGCGCTGTTTCAACCGTGATCGACCACAGGGAATCATGAAAGTTTTGCTGGTAGACGACCATCCGCTGATCCTTTCCGCGCTCAAGGCGATGATGGAAAGCATCCGCCCGGGTGTGGCCGTGACGGCACTGGGCACCGCCAAGGAAGCGCGCGATGCGCTGCAGCGCGACGCCAGTTTTGACCTTGTGCTGCTGGACCTGCAGCTTGGCGAGGCCAACGGCTTTGATCTGCTGGCCGAGCTGCGCAGCGCCTGGCCGGCCTTGCCGGTGGTGGTGGTGTCGGCCTCTGATCGCTCCAGTGACGTGATCCGCTCGATCGACCTCGGCGCGATGGGCTTCCTGCCCAAGCGCATGTCGACCCAGGAGTTGGCCGAGGCGCTGCGCCTGGTGATGGCCGGCGGCATCTTCGTGCCCACGATGACGGCCGGCGATGACCCGCAGGTCGAGGAAGACGCCCGCGTGGCTTCCCCGGCGCCGCTGCCCTACGAAGACCCGTACCAGACCATGCCCTCGTTCGAGGAACTGGGCCTGACCCCGCGCCAGCACGACGTGCTGACCTTGCTGCTGCAAGGCAAGCCGAACAAGGACATCGCGCGCCGCATGGGCCTGTCGGTGGAAACAGTGAAGGACCACGTGCAGGCTGTGTTGCGGGGTTTGAATGTGAACTCGCGCACGCAGGCGGTGCTGGCGGTCGGGCAACTGACCCAGCAGCGCCGCCGGGCCGCGGCCACCGCCGCAGGCGCCGCGATGACGCCGCGTCCGCCCACGTATTGAGCATCCGTCGGGCTGTGCTGCCGGTCAGGCAGGGCGGCCCGCAGCGTTCAGCTGGGCTGGTAAGCCAGGCGAACGTAGATCGGCGCGAAGGCCTCCGCCTGGGTCAATTCCAGCAGGCGTTCGCGGGCCAGCTCCAGCATCGCGATGAAGGTCACCACCATCACCGAGTGGCCGCGCGTCACGTCGAACATGTCGCGGAACTCGACGAAGCGCTCGCCCTGCAGGCGCCGCAGCACCATGCCCATGTACTCGCGCACCGAGAGCTGTTCCCGCGTGATGCGGTGATGCTGGTGCAGCTTGGCGCGCCGCATGATGTCGGCCCAGGCGTCGCGGATGTCGGCCACTTCCACGTCCGGGAAGCGCGGGGCGATCGCCTGCTCGATGGTGACCTGCGCGCGCAGGTAATCGCGGCCCAGCACCGGCATCTGGTCGATGCGGGCGGCGGCCAGCTTCATCTGCTCGTACTCCAGCAGGCGCCGCACCAGCTCAGCCCGCGGGTCTTCCGCTTCCTGGCCTTCGTCGGTCTTCTTCGGCGGCAGCAGCATCCGCGACTTGATCTCGATGAGCATCGCCGCCATCAGCAGATAGTCGGCCGCCAGTTCGAGGTTGTGCTTGCGGATCTGGTCGACGTAGCGCAGGTACTGCCGCGTGACATCCGCCATCGGGATGTCGAGGATGTTGAAGTTCTGCTTGCGGATCAGGTAGAGCAGCAAGTCGAGCGGGCCCTGGAACGCTTCCAGGAACACCTCCAGCGCATCGGGCGGGATGTAGAGGTCGTTCGGCATGGCGAACAACGGCTCGCCATACAGCCGCGCCATCACGACGCCATCAATGGCCTGGGGGCTGACGGCGTCGGCGCCGGTCGGGGCTGGCGGCAACTCCACCGCGAGGGCTTCTGCCGGGCCGGGCTCGGCCGGCAGGTGGTCGCTCACGCGGGGCCTTACTTGGCCTTGGTCTGGTAGACGTAAGGCTGCTGCGCCACGCGGGCTGCAGCGAATTCGCCAGCGGCTTCGCGATCTTGCGCCTTGTCCCACAGCAGGGCGCGGCCGGCGCGCTGTTCAGCTTCCAGCCACGGCTTGGCCGACTTCAGCGACTCGATGAACTCGGTGGCTTCGGACTTGTAGGGCTTCCAGAACAGCGGCATGGCGGGCGACGGGCCTGGGTGCAGGCCGTAGTGACATTGAATCGGATGCTGATTTTAGCGCCCGCCCCCTGGCGGCAGGTAGGATTTGCGCGTCCGCGCCGGCCCCTGGCGTGAAACCCGACCACGGAGTGCCCGGCTTGATCGAGATCGAATTGAAATTCCAGGTGCCGACCGCCGCCCGCCAGGCCGTGCAGGCCGAGGTGAAGGCGCACGCTGGCGCTGCTTGCACCCGCCTGCAAGCCCGCTATGTGGACACGCCCGAGCAGCACCTCGCACGGGCCCGCGCCGCCTTGCGCTTGCGGCGCGAAGGTCCGGTGTGGGTGCAGACCCTGAAAGCCCAGGGCGTAGACCTGCTGCAGCGCCTGGAGCACAACGCCCCGGTGGACCCGGCCGATGGCGACCCGCCGGCCTTGCGCCTGGCGCGCCACGCGGGCACCCCGGCCTTGCCGGCGCTGGCACGCGCCCTGGGTTGCACCGATGACGCCATGAATGAGGCTGCCCGGACCGACAACACCCTCGGCCTGGGCGTGGTGTTCGAGACCGACATCCGGCGCGGCCATGCCCCGCTGACGGTGGCGCCCGGCAGCACCGTGGTTGAGCTGGCATTTGACGACGGCGAGATTCGCGGCGGCGGGCGCGCACAGGCCGTGTGCGAACTGGAGATGGAACTGCTGCAAGGCGACGTGGCCGGGCTGCTGGCCACCGCGGCCGATTGGGTGCAACGGCACGGGCTGTGGCTGGATGTGCGCAGCAAGGCGGAGCGCGGCAACCTGCTGGCGCAGGGGCTGCAGGCCTCGCCGCCGCAGCAGCCGCCGGCCGCCATCGCCGGGCAGCCCGGCCATGAGGCCGTGTCGGCGTGCCTGCATGCGGCGCTGCGCAATGCGGCCGTGGTTGCGGACCCGGCAGCTGATCAAGCCGCGGCTCCAGTGGCAGCGCCCCAGGCCCACACCCAGGCGCTGGTGGCCGGCCTCGGGCGGCTGCACAGCCTGCTCAGCCGCCATGCCGCTGAATCCGGCTTGGCGGAGTCGCTGATCCTGTGGCTGGCCCCGCTGGACGTGGCTGGCGCCGCGCAAACCCGCGCGGCCGGTCGGCTCGTGCGCTCAGCCGCCTTCAATCAATGGGTGCTGGGTGTGCTGGGCTGGTGTGCGGCGCAGCGGCCGAGCGCCTGATCGCCGCCAGCGCCGCGTCCACATCGGCGGCGATGTGGTCTTGCCCCAGCGCATCGGCAAAGCCTGAGCGCTGCATCAGGCTCAACGGCTGCGCGTTCACGGCGGCCAGCTGAAGCGCCACGCCGCGCAGGTGCAGCGCGTGCTGCAGGTGCACCAGCGCATCCAGACCTGACGTGTCCATCGAAATCAGCCGGTGCATGTCGAGCACCACGGCCTGTGTGCCCGGCACCACGGCCTCCGGCAGCGCTTCCACCTTGCCCACGGCCCCAAAAAACAGCGAGCCAAACAGCTCGAACACCTGCACGCCATCGGGCAGCTTGGGCGGGGTTTGGGCCAGCACCGTGAACAGCGTGCTCATGCGGTAGATGAAGAAACCGCACGCGGCCACCAGGCCCATCTCCACGGCCACCGTCAGGTCGAACACCACGGTGAGCACGAAGGTGCCGACCAGCACGGTGCGGTAGGGCATCAGGAAGTGCTTGAGCCGGGCAAATTCGCGCCACTCGCCCATGTTCCACGCCACGAACAGCAGGATGCCCGCCAAGGCGGCGAGTGGCACATGCAGCGCCAGCGGTGCGGCCAGCAGCACCACGAGCAGCAGCACGCCCGCATGCACCATGCCCGCCACCGGGCTGCGCCCCCCGGCGCGCACGTTCGTCACGGTGCGGGCGATGGTGCCGGTGGCCGGAATGCCACCAAAGAAGGGCGTCACGAAGTTGGCCACGCCCTGGGCCATCAGTTCCTGGTTCGGGTCATGCCGGGGCAGGGTGCTGGCCATGTTGTCGGCCACCCGGGCACACAGCAGCGATTCAATCGCCCCAAGCAGGGCGATGGTGAGGGTCGGGATCACCAGTTGCTTGGCCGTGCCCCATGAAAAATCAGGCAGGTTGAACGAGGGCAGGGTTTGGGGAATGCCACCGAAGCGCGATCCGATGGTTTCCACCGGCAAACCCAGCAGCACCGTCGCCAGCGTGGCGCCGGTCAGGGCCACCACCGTGCCCGGCAGCATGCTGGCGCCGCGGCGCAGCCGGTCAGCGGGGCTCGCGCCCTGCGCCGGCATGGCGTAACTCTTGGGCCACACCACCACCACGGCCAGGCAGGCCAGCCCCAGGGCCAGCGCCCAGGGGTTGAAGCTGCCGAGGTTGGCACTCAGCAGATGCAACTGGGTGAAGAAGTCGGCCGGCATCTTCGCGATCTGCAGCCCCAGCAGGTCTTTCACCTGCGACAGGCCGATCAGCACCGCGATGCCATTGGTGAAGCCGATGACGATGGACACCGGGATGTAGCGCACCAGCGCGCCGAGTTTCAGCCAGCCCATCAGGAACAGCAGCACCCCGGCCAGCGAGGTGGCGATCAGCAGATTGGGCAGGCCGTAGCGCTCGACGATGCCGTAGACGATGACGATGAACGCACCGGCCGGCCCGCCGATCTGCACGTTTGATCCGCCGAGCGCCGAGATCAGGAAGCCCGCGATGATGGCGGTGAAGAGGCCCGCCTCGGGCGCCACGCCACTGGCGATCGCAAACGCCATGGCCAGCGGCAGTGCCACCACGCCGACCGTCAGGCCGGCCCCGGCGTCCGCCAGGAACTGCCCGCGCGTATAGCCGGGCAAGGTGCTGAGCAGCCGGGGGCGAAAGGGTTGCAACCTTGCTCGCCAGCCCCCGGTATCAGCCATGGGGTCAGCGCACCCGCATGCCGGGTTGTGCGCCCGGGAAGGGTTCCAGCACGAAGATGCCGGGGTTGGCCTTCTCGTCGGCGTGGCTGGCGGCGAGCACCATGCCTTCGCTGATGCCGAACTTCATCTTGCGCGGGGCCAGGTTGGCCACCATCACCGTCAGCTTGCCTTCCAGCGCTTCCGGTTGATAGGCGCTCTTGATGCCCGAGAACACGTTGCGCAGGCGGCCCTCGCCCACATCCAGCGTCAGGCGCAGCAGCTTGTCCGAGCCCTCGACATGTTCGGCCTTGACGATCTTCGCGATGCGCAGATCGACCTTGGTGAAGTCGTCGATCTTGATCTCGGGTGCGAGGTCTTCGCCACCCGGCACCACCTTCGGCGCGGCCGGTGGCGTCAGCAGCTCTTCCAGCAGCTTGGCGTCCACACGCTGCATCAGGTGCTGGTAGTTGCCGATGGTGTGGCCGCCCAGGGCACGCGCCGCGTCGGCAAAGTTCAGCGGCGGCACGTTCAGGAAGGCTTCGACCTGTGCGGCCAGGGCCGGCAGCACCGGCTTGAGGTAGATGGTCAGCAGGCGGAAGGCTTCGATGCAGGTGCTGCACACATCGTGCAGTTGCGCCTCGGCGCCTTCCTTCTTGGCCAGGTCCCACGGCTTGTGCTGGTCCACATACTCGTTGACCTTGTCGGCCAGGCCCATGATTTCACGCAGGGCCTTGCCGAACTCGCGCTCTTCATACAGCTCTTCGACCGTGGCCTGGTGGGCGCGCAGGGTGTCGAGCAGGCTGCGGCCTTCCACGCCGAGGTCGGCGCTCAGGTGGCCGCCGAAGCGCTTCGACAGGAAGCCCGCGGCACGGCTGGCGATGTTGATGTACTTGCCGACCAGGTCCGAGTTCACCCGTGCGACGAAGTCATCGGGGTTGAAGTCGATGTCTTCGACGTGGCTGTTGAGCTTGGCGGCGATGTAGTAGCGCAGCCATTCCGGGTGCAGGCCGAGGTCGAGGTACTTCAGCGGCGAAATGCCGGTGCCGCGGCTCTTGCTCATCTTCTCGCCGCCATTGACGGTGATGAAGCCGTGCACGTTCACCTTGTCCGGCGTCTTGCGGCCGCTGAAGTGCAGCATCGCCGGCCAGAACAGGGTGTGGAAGTAGGTGATGTCCTTGCCGATGAAGTGCACCTGCTCCACCGACGGGTCGGCGAAGAAGGCGTCGAAGTCCTGGCCGATCTTGCCGAAGTAGTTCTTCAGCGAGGCCAGGTAGCCAATCGGCGCGTCCAGCCAGACGTAGAAGTACTTGCCCGGTGCGTCCGGGATCTCGATGCCGAAGTACGGCGCGTCGCGGCTGATGTCCCAGTCGCCGAGGCCGCCGTTGCCGTCGTCATCCTTGGTGAACCATTCCTTGATCTTGTTGAGCACTTCCGGCTGCAGGCGGCCCGGCGCATGCGTCCACTCTTCAAGAAACTCGACGCAGCGCGGGTCGGACAGCTTGAAGAAGTAGTGGTCGGAGGTCTTCAGCACCGGCACCGCGCCCGAGAGCGCCGAGAACGGGTTCTTCAGCTCGGTCGGGGCGTAGACGGCGCCGCACGATTCACACGAATCGCCGTACTGGTCCTTCGTGCCGCACTTCGGGCACTCGCCCTTGATGAAGCGGTCGGGCAGGAACATGCCCTTCTGCGGGTCGTAGAACTGCTCGATCGTCTTGACGCTGATCAGCTCGTTCTTGCGCAGGGCCAGGTAGATCTCCTTGGCCAGGGCGTGGTTCTCTTCGCCGTCGGTGGAGTGCCAGTTGTCGAAGCCGATGTTGAAGCCGTCGAGGTAGCGCTTGCGGCCAGCGGCCACTTCGCCGACGAACTCCTGCGGCGTCTTGCCGGCCTTTTCGGCGGCGATCATGATCGGCGCGCCGTGGGCATCATCAGCGCAGACGAAGTGAACCTGCGCGCCCTTCATGCGCTGCGCCCGCACCCAGATGTCCGCCTGGATGTACTCCATCATGTGCCCGATGTGGAAGGGCGCATTGGCGTAGGGCAGGGCGGTGGTGACGAAGAGTTTGCGAGTCATGGGCAACAGGGTCAGGGTTGGTGGCCGGCGAGTGCCGCGCATCCGGAACCCCTGATTTTAGGCGCCTCGGGCCGCGCCAGGTTGTTCGCTGCCGCGCCTTCCCTGTTTAAACGGGGCTCAACGGCCCACATTCACCATCGGCGTCGAGCCGCCATTCAGCAGCACGGTGTTGCCCGCCTTGCCCGCCACGGCGATGGCCGCGTCACGGTGAATCTCGGCCAGTCGCAGCTCCTTCAGCGCCGGCGTGAGCGAGGCGCTGATGATCTGGTTGGCCCGCGCTTCACCTTCCGCCTGCACCACCAGCCGCTCGGCCTCGGCCTTCGCCAGCTCGATCTCCTTGCGCTTGCGCTCGATCGCCTGGTCAGTCTCGGCCCGCTGGCGGATGGCGGCCTCGATCGCCGGGTCGGTCAGCAGGTTGCGCACATTGACGGCGGTGATGACGAAGGCGCTCTTGTCGTTGCTGTCGAGCTCGCTCTGCAGGCCGCTGCGGATCAGCTCGGCCAGCTCGGAACGCTTGGTGTGCATGGTGGTCGCGTCCAGCGTGGCGATGGCCTTGTAGACGGCCTCGCGCGCTTCCCGCGAGACGCGGCTGTAGGCGATCACCAGATCGCCGGTGCCGCCACTCACCATGTCCTTGTGCTTCACGACGTCGCCCTGGTACTTCACGTACAGGCCCGGAATCGCGCCGGGGTTGGTCTTGAAGTAGACGTCGATGTCGACGTCCTTCATGGTCAGGTTGTCGCGGCTCTTTGGCGTCAGGTCGTTGAGCGCGAAGTTCACTTCCTTCGCTGTGAACTCATCCACCGTCTTGAACAGCGTGAAGTACAGGCCTGGCGCCAGCGCTTCGGGGCTGACCTTGCCGAGCGTGCGTTCGACGCCCACATTGCCGGTGTCGATCTGGCTGCAGCCGCCCAGCAGGGCAAGCAGGCCCAGGCCCAGGCCCAGGGGCAACAGGGTGCGGCGAAGAACGGTCATGGTGCAGCTCATCCGAGTTGGTAGTGCGCTGATGCTAAGCGGGCCGGCGCGGCGTGCGTGGGCCAGTGACGGCGGGTTACCCGGCGCGTGGCGGGCACGACACAGTGCGCGGCGCCGCTTACCATCGCCGCATGCCGTTCATGCTCGATGCCCCGATCGTCACGCCGCGCCTGCTGGTGCGGTCACTGCACGCCGACGACCTGCCCGATCTGCTGGTGGTGAATGGCGATGACGCCGTCACCCACCATCTGCCGTATCCCTCCTGGGCGGGCATGGACGACGCGACTGCATGGGCAGAGCGGGTGCGGCAGCGCGAGCAGGCCGGCGACACCCTGCAGCTGGTGCTGCAGCGCCGCGACACGGGCCAGGTGATCGGTGCCTGTCTGCTGTTCAAGCTGGATGAGCCCAGTGGCCGTGCCGAGCTGGGTTATGTGCTGGGCCAGGCGCACTGGCATGGCGGCTGGATGTTCGAGGCCTGCGAGGCGCTGGTGGCGCACGCGTTCGGGCCGCTCGGTTTGCGGCGCCTGGAGGCTGAAGTGAACCCCGCCAATGCGGCCTCGATGGCCCTGATCCGCCGGCTCGGTTTCACTCAGGAAGGTTTGCTGCGGCAGCGCTGGACGGCCAAGGGCCGCACCTACGACATCGCGTTTTTTGGCCTGCTGGCGTCGGATCTGAAAACCACGGCCGATTGAGGCCGAGCCACCCGCAGTGATCCGGGCGGGGTGACTGAGTGGTTCAGTGCGCGGGCAGCGTCAGGTCGCGCAGCCGGGTCGGGCCGGCGTGCTGCACCACATGCTGGCGCAAGGCGCAGGCGTGGCCGGTGGCAAACAGCACTTCAGCCAGCGCAAACAGCGGACCGGTGAGGTGCGCAGCCAGACCGCGCAGTTGCCGGGGGCGGTGGCCCTCGTAGTAGCGGCCGATGCGCTGCAGACCCAGCCCCAGGGCCAGCACCGCGGCGCTGGCACCCAGCCCGCCTGCGGCGCTTGCGCCCACCAACGCAGCACCCAGGCCCAGTAGCGCCGCATTCATCAGGCTCACCAGCACGCCCAGGCGCCATTCGCCGCGCGTCACGTACCAGAGGCTCGACAGTGCCCACAACACCGCCGCCGGGCTGACGGGCCAAGGGCCGATCGGGCTGTCCAGCGTCAGCATGGTGGGTTTGGCCAGCAACATGCCCAGTGCCAGCACCGTGAGCGGAATGCCGACCAGGTGGGTGGTGATGTTGCGCGCATCGCGCCGGTCACTGGCGTACAAGGCCAGCAGGGTACGGGCAGGACGGAACGTGGACGGCATGGTGGTGGGTACGAACCGGAGCGCGGCGGGTTTGAACGTCAGGGCCCCATCGTAGCGCCAGTCGGCGATTCAGGTCAGGCCCAGCGCGCGCAGCAGTTCACGCGAACTCTGCACAGGCGCCCCGCTGCCCAGGCCCTTGACCAGCGTGGTGATGCCCGCGGCCAGCGGCGCCTGCCCGCCCTTGGACTGCGCCAGCTCGACCACGGCGCCGCAGATGGCGTCGATTTCGGTGGGTTTGCCCAGGGCCACGTCGTCGGCCATGCTGGAGCGGGCCTTGTCGTCGATGCGCAGCATCCGCGCGGCCAGCAGGCGGAACACCGCCGTGGGCAGGCGCAGCAAGGCGGGCATGCGCGCCGGGGGCACCGGGCCCAGCTGCGCGGGCTCGATGCCGGCCGCGGCCAGCACGCCCAGGGCTTCCTGCTGCAGCGCGGCCAGCACCCGCCGGTAGCCGCGATCCAGCAGTTGCGCCCGCAGCGGCAGGCCCGACAGCGCATTCACCGGGTTGTTCAGGTTCATCAGCAGCTTGGCCCACTGCACCGGGGCCAGGTCGTCATGAAGCCGCAGCGGCAGGCCGGCCTGCTCGAAGGTGGGCACAAGCGCCTCCAGCACCAGGTGCCGCTGGGCAGCCAGCTGACCGGCGGTGCCACGGTGCAGGCGCCCGGGGCCCAGCTCGGCGATGTTGTAGGGCACCATGCCCGGCAGCCACACCAGCTCAGGTGCCACGCGGGCGCCGAGCGCTGCATTGCCGATGCCGTTCTGCAGCGAGAGCACGGGCGTGCCCGCCGGCAGCATCCGGGCCAGCTCGCCAGCAGCCTCGGCGGTGGCGCCGCTCTTCACGCAAAGCAGCACCAGCGCGGGCTGCAGGCCTTCGGGGATGTGGGTGTGCAGCTGCAAGACGCTGGGGGCCAGGCGGGTGTCGCGGCCGTCGAGATCGGTCAGGTGCAGGCCGTGCTGGCGCAGGGCGCCGAGCATGCGGGGCCGGGCCACGAAGCTGAGGTCGGCACCCGCCGCAGCGAGGCCACCACCGACAAAGCCACCGACGCTGCCGGTGCCCATGACGAGAATAGAGGGGCGAGAGGAATCATTCATGTGAGCACCATGCTGACAGGCTTCTAAAATGGGGGGACTCCAAGGAAACCCGATGAGCATCAAGAGCGACAAGTGGATCCGCCGCATGGCAGAACAGCACGGCATGATCGAGCCGTTCGAGCCCGGCCAGGTGCGCCAGTCGGCCACCGGCCAGAAGATCGTCAGCTACGGCACCAGCAGCTACGGCTACGACATTCGCTGTGCACGCGAATTCAAGGTCTTCACCAACATCCACTCCACCGTGGTGGATCCGAAGAACTTCGACGAGAAGAGCTTCGTCGACATCGAGAGCGATGTCTGCATCATTCCGCCGAACAGCTTTGCGCTGGCCCGCACCGTCGAGTACTTCCGCATTCCGCGCAGTGTCCTGACGATCTGCCTGGGCAAGAGCACCTATGCGCGCTGCGGCATCATCGTCAACGTCACCCCGTTCGAGCCCGAGTGGGAAGGCTATGTGACGCTGGAATTCAGCAACACCACGCCGCTGCCGGCCAAGATCTACGCCGGCGAAGGCTGCGCCCAGGTGCTGTTCTTCGAGAGCGACGAGGTCTGCGAGACCAGCTACAAGGACCGCGGCGGCAAGTACCAGGGCCAACGCGGCGTGACGCTGCCCAAGACCTGAAGCGGGCCGGGAAGGCCTGCCTTTTCACGCTTTAGCCCGGCAGGTGGGCGGCGCACCATGAGCGCATCCGGATGGTCCGGATGCCACAAGGAGGCGCCATGGTTCCCCATCCCCACTCCGCTGCAGCCCAACAGGTCATCCGCAGCTGGCAGCCCCCGGTGCTTGGCGCGCTGGAGTTGGCTGATGCCTCAGGCAACCGGCCTTCTGCCCGCGCCTGGCCGGCGGCCAGCGACCTGGACATGGGTGCCTTGCTGCACTTCCGCTCGCTGATGGCCCTGGACGGCCACGCCGTGCAGGTGGCCCGCATGTGCTACGACCGCCTTTACGCCTACGAGCGCATCGCCACCGCGCACGGCAGCGCTCACGACCCGCTGCGCCGTCTGGCGCTGGAGTTGTTCCAGACCTACCACCGCCGGGACGAATTGCACGACAACGGCCACTGAACACGGGCTGCCCGAGGCGCTTCGCAGCGCTGCGTCAGCTTGCGGCCGGACAATGGCTGCATTCACGGACACAAGGGGGCAGCATGCGTTGGCAAGGTGAGCGGCAGAGCGACGAAGTTGAAGATCGTCGGGACGACGGTGGTGGTGGCATGGGCGGCGGCGGTGGTGGTGGCGGGTTGCCCATCGGCGGACGCGGCATCGGCCTGGGCGGCATTGCCGTGGCCCTGATCGCCAGCTGGCTGCTGGGCGTGAACCCGATGACGGTGATCGGCCTGCTCAGTGGTGGCGGTGAAGCTGCCGGCCCGGTGGCCGCGCAGCACGCACCCGCCACGGCCAAGGCACCCCGCAACGATGAGATGACGCAGTTCGTGCGCACCGTGCTGGCCAGCACCGAAGACGTGTGGGCCGCGCAGTTCCAGGCTCAAAACGCGCAATACCGCAAACCGGTGCTGGTGCTGTTCACCGGCCAGACACGCACCGCCTGCGGCAATGGCGAAGCGGCGATGGGGCCGTTCTACTGCCCGGGCGACAGCAAGGTCTACATCGATCTGGCCTTTTACGACACGCTGCGCCGCCAGCTGGGCGCGCCCGGCGACTTCGCGCAGGCCTATGTCATCGCCCACGAGGTGGGGCACCACGTGCAGCACCTGATGGGCATCTCGGACAAGGTGGACCAGATGCGCGGCCGGGTCTCGAAGACCCAGGCCAATGCACTGTCGGTGCGCCTGGAGTTGCAGGCCGATTGTTTCGCCGGCATCTGGGCGCACGACGCCAATCAGCGGCGCAACATCCTCGAATCCGGTGATCTGGAAGAGGCCTTGAACGCGGCCTCGCGCATCGGCGACGACGCGCTGCAGCAGCAGTCCCAGGGCCGCGTGGTGCCTGAAAGCTTCACCCACGGCAGCAGCGCCCAGCGGGTGGCCTGGTTCCGTCGCGGGATGGACAGCGGCCAGATCAACCAGTGCAATACCTTCGAGGCGAAGCAGCTGTGACAGCCGCACTCGCCTGAACACCGGAAAGAGGCCCCCATGCGTTCTGCCGCTCGTCCCAAGGCCCTCGTGGCCGCCTGGTTCGACTTTCTCTCACCGGCTCAGCGGCCGATGGCGATCGAGTTGCAGGCGGCGGTGCGGGGGGCCGTGCCGGATGTGGCCGAGTCGATCCGCTGGGGCAACCTCGTGTTCACGGTGAGCGACGAACTGATGGCGGCGCTGGTGCCGCACAAGGCGCACATCAACCTGCAGTTCTACCAGGGCGCATCGCTGCCGGCACACATCGCCGAGCTGGACGGCAACCAGCGCGACAGCCGCAGCCTGAAGTGCCGCCTCAGCCAGCCGCTGGACGGCGTGAAGGTAGAGATGCTGGTGACGGCAGCGGCGGTCATCGCGCGCCGGCAGGCGCTTGAGCGTGCGGGGGAGCGGGCCGTGGAGCGGGCCATTGAGCGGCCCAGCCACCCGCCGAACAAGCCCGTTTGACGCGCCAGGGCCTCAGGTCGTCAGCAGGCCTTTGGTTTCGATGAAGCGCACCACCTCGGCCAGGCCTTCGCGGGTCTTGAGGTTGGTCATCACGAAGGGCCGGTTCGGCCGCATGCGCTTGGTGTCGGCTTCCATCACCGCCAGATCGGCACCCACGTGCGGGGCCAGGTCGGTCTTGTTGATGATGAACAGATCGCTCTTGGTGATGCCCGGGCCGCCCTTGCGCGGAATCTTTTCGCCGGCCGCCACGTCGATCACGTAGATCGTCAGGTCGCTCAGCTCCGGGCTGAAGGTCGCCGCCAGGTTGTCGCCGCCCGATTCGATGAACACGATGTCGGCGTCCGGGTACTTGTCGAGCATGCGGTCGACGGCTTCCAGATTGATCGACGCGTCTTCGCGGATGGCGGTGTGCGGGCAGCCGCCGGTTTCCACGCCCATGATTCGGTCGGGCTCGAGCGCGCCGGAGATCGTCAGCAGGCGCTGGTCTTCCTTCGTGTAGATGTCGTTCGTCACGACCACCAGGTCCCAGCGCTCACGCATGGTCTTGCAGAGCATTTCGACCAGCGTGGTCTTGCCGGAGCCCACAGGGCCGCCGACACCCACGCGCAGCGCGGGCAGTGGCTTGGTACGACGGGCGGGAGAGGGTGCGGGCATGGTGCGTCAGCTCGTGGCAGGTTCAATGAATCGAGCATACGACATGCACGGAACATGCCTGCATCGCTCCAACACCATGCATCTTTGCAACCTCAGACCGAGATGCCCACCTGCAGCGTGGCGCTGTAGCCAGCCGCCACCGAACCGCTGACGGTGGTGGTCTGGGTGCTCACGCCGTCGCTGAAGACGTTGTCGGTGCTGTAGCTGATCCTGGCCAGGTTGCTCACGCTCGTCTCGTAGCCGGACTGGGCGTACACCGTGTTCAGCATGTCCATCGGGAAGGTCAGCTGCGAGGTCTTGATCTTGTTGCTGGCGATGCTGGCCGTGCTCAGGCTTGGATAGACCTCGAAGTGCATGTGGGTCATGCGGCCGTCGTAGCAGCCCGGCACGATGGTGGTGAAGGTGACCTGGCCGCTGGCGTTGGTGGCCTGCACGCCGCGCAGGTAGTTCTGGTCGGTGATGCCGCTGGAGTACATCGAATACTTGCCGCTGCGGTCGCAATGCCAGAGGTAGATGGCATAGCCCTCGAGCGACGCGCAGCTGTTGCCGGTGTTCACGAGCGTCAGGGTGATGGTCAGCGGCACGCCGTTGGCCGTGCCGGTGGCGCCGCCGATGCTGGACGTGATGTCCGAGCGCACGATGCCGCTGAGCGACAGTGCATTGGCCACGCTGCCGTTCACGCTGTTCGAGCCGTCGCCGGGGTAGGGGCCGGCGGTTTCCTCGGGAATGACTGAGCAGGTGCCGCTGCTGGTGGAGCCGCCTGTCGTTGTGCCTCCGGTGGTAGTGCTTCCACTGGAAGTTGTCGTGGTGGTGCCCGCGTCACTGCCGCCACCGCCGCAGGCCAGCAGGGCCAGCGGTGCCACGCCACCGGCGGTCAGCAGGCCCAGCCAGCGACGGCGGCTGGCGCGGTGCCGGGCCAGGGTGTCGAGGTCGGCTTGCAGACCGCCATCATGAGCGTGGTCATGGGCTTCGTGCTGCGTCGCGTGACCGGCGTTTGTAGTCTGTTCTGGTGTGCGCATGGTGGATTCCTCTTCAGAAGGTATCCATCGTGCGAAGTGCGCGTTGCTGACTTGTTGCTCGCGGTTTGCTCGCGGCAAAGCCTGCCCTCAAGACCGGAACAGCCGGGAATACTGGGCTTCGTGGCGGGCCGACAGAATCGCCAGCATCGGCGTGAAGGCCTGGCGCTGGCTGTCGGTCTGGCGCATGGCGGCCTCCACCACGGCCGGGATGGCCTGCGTCAAGGAAGCCAGCATGCGCTGACCGGCGCTCTGGCCCAGCGGCACTGATTTGATCGCGGCCTGCACCATGTTCTCGGCCCAGCCGAAGCAGTGGGTCAGCAGGGCCTCGCGCAGCGGGGCGCCGGCGAACACGGTGGCCAGGGCAAAAGACACCGGCCAGGTGGGGGCCGGTGACAAGGCGCCGAGGTGCGCCACCCGCGCATCGCTCGAGTTGCGCTGGCGCAGCCAGTCGTGCAGCGACCGGCCCATCTGCTCGGCCTGCTGGCGCAGCTCGCTTGATTCGCGGGTTTCACGCACCCAGTCATTCAACTCGGTGATGCGGGCCAGATCAGCGCGCTGCCAGGCGCCCACGGCGCGTGCCACCACACCCAGGTCAGCGCGGCCCAGTGCCAGGTGCAGCTGGTCGCTCAGCCAGGCGCTGGCCTGGGCTTCCTGTGTCACCAGGCCGGCTTCCACCGCCGCCTCCAGCACTTCCGAATAGCTAAAGCCGCCCACCGGCAGCGCGGGCGACGCCAGCCACATCAACTGCAGCAGGGTGGAAGCCGGCAAGGGCGCCGGCGCTGAACGCACACGAGGCATCGAGACGAGGAATCAGGTCAGTGGTCGTGCTTGTGACCGTGGTCGTGGCCGTGGTCATGCCCACAACCCGGGCCATGCACATGCGGTGCCGGCGCGGCCGCCACCGGGATGCCCAGCGGCTTGCCACGCACGGGCGCTGCGGCAGGGCTGTGCGCGTGGTCTTGTGCGTGGTTGTGCCCATGGTCATGCCCATGGTCATGCCCACAACCCGGGCCGTGCACATGCGCCGCCGGGGCAGCCGGGGCCGCGTGGGCATGTCCGTGACCGTGGTCATGGCTGTGGCCGTGACCATGCCCGTGCCCACCCGCCGCATACGCCCCGCTCTCGGGCTCGAAGGCGGCAGAGGTTTCGGTGACGATCAGGTGCATCTGGCGCAGCATGTCGGCCAGCACGTGGTCGGGCTCCAGCGTCAAGTGGCCGGGTTGCAAGGCCAGGGGCACATGCCGGTTGCCCAGGTGGTAGGCGGCGCGCAGCAGGTCAAACGGGCTGCCGTGCTCGGTGCAGGCACGCACCTCCAGCACCGGCTGCGGGGCCGCTTTCACGGCCACCAGCGAGCCGTCTTCCGCCACCAGTACGTCGCCCCCCCGCACCACGGTGCCGCGGGGCAGGAAGACGCCCAGGTGCCGGCCCTGGCTGTCGGTGGCATCGAAGCGGCTCTTCTGGCGCACGTCCCAGTCGAGTTCGACCGTGGCGGCGCGCTTGAGCAACACAGCGGCCAGGCCCTGGCCGCGCGGAATGAGTTTCTGGATCGTCAGCATGCGCCGATGGTAAGGCCGGGCCGGGTCAGGGCGCTCAGAAGAGGAAATAGCGCTGTGCCATCGGCAGCACGCTGGCGGGCTCGCAGGTCAGCAACTGGCCATCGGCACGCACCTGGTAGGTCTGGGCGTCGATCTCCATGTGCGGCGCATAGTGGTTGTGCACCATCGCCGCCTTGTTGACGGTGCGGCAGCCGCGCACCGCCGACAGGCGCTTGTGCAGACCGAACTGCTGGCCCACCTGCGCCGCCATGCCGGCCTGGCTCACGAAGGTCAGCGAGGTGCGTGCGATGGCGCCGCCGAAGCTGCCGAACATCGGCCGGTAATGCACCGGCTGGGGCGTCGGGATGCTGGCGTTCGGGTCGCCCATCGCCGCCGCGGCAATGAAGCCGCCCTTGAGCACGAGGCTGGGCTTCACGCCAAAGAACGCGGGCTTCCAGAACACCAGGTCGGCCCATTTGCCCACCTCGATGCTGCCCACCTCATGGCTGATGCCATGGGCCAGCGCCGGGTTGATGGTGAGCTTGGCGATGTAGCGCTTCAGGCGCGCGTTGTCGCTGCGTGCCGGGTCATCGGGCAGCTTGCCGCGCTGCACCTTCATCTTGTGGGCGGTCTGCCAGCAGCGGATGATGACTTCGCCTACGCGGCCCATGGCCTGCGAGTCGGAGCTGAACATGCTGATGGCGCCGAGGTCATGCAGGATGTCTTCAGCAGCGATGGTCTCGCGGCGGATGCGGCTTTCGGCAAAGGCCAGGTCTTCGGCAATCGACGCATCGAGGTGGTGGCACACCATCAGCATGTCGAGGTGCTCGTCCAGCGTGTTCACCGTGTACGGGCGCGTCGGGTTGGTCGACGAAGGCAGCACATTGGCCTCGCCCACCACCTTCATGATGTCGGGCGCATGGCCGCCCCCCGCGCCTTCGGTGTGGAAGCTGTGGATGGTGCGGCCCTTGAAGGCGGCTATGGTGTCTTCGACGAAGCCGGATTCATTCAGCGTGTCGGTGTGGATGGCCACCTGCGTGTCGGTTTCTTCGGCCACGCTGAGGCAGCAGTCGATCGCCGCGGGCGTGGTGCCCCAGTCCTCGTGCAGCTTCAGGCCGATCACGCCGGCTTCCACCTGCTGGCGCAGGGCGTGCGGCTGGCTGGCGTTGCCCTTGCCGAGGAAGCCGATGTTCATCGCGAATGCATCGGCCGCCTGCAGCATGCGGGCGATGTTCTCGGGGCCGGGCGTGCAGGTGGTGGCGAAGGTGCCGGTGGCCGGCCCGGTGCCACCGCCGATCATGGTGGTGACGCCCGAATACAGCGCTTCCTCGATCTGCTGCGGGCAGATGAAGTGGATGTGCGTGTCGATGGCGCCGGCCGTGACGATCATGCCTTCGGCGGCGATGATCTCGGTGCCCGGGCCGATGACGATGTCGATGCCCGGCTGCACGTCGGGGTTGCCGGCCTTGCCGATGGCCACGATGCGCTGGCCCTTCAGGCCGATGTCGGCCTTGACCACGCCCCAGTGGTCGAGGATGGTGGCGTTGGTGATGACGCAGTCGCAGGCGTCACCGGGCAGCGGGCCGTTGCTGCGCTGGCTCTGGCCCATGCCGTCGCGGATGGTCTTGCCGCCGCCGAACTTCACTTCCTCGCCGTAGCCGCCGGCGCGCAGCGTCAGGTCTTGCTCCACCTCGAGGATGAGTTCGGTGTCGGCCAGCCGCAGCCGGTCGCCAACGGTGGGGCCGAACATCTCGGCATAGGCGCGTTTGCTGATCGTGCTCATCAGAGTTTTCCTTGGACCAGGCCGCGAAAGCCGTAGACCACGCGGTCACCGGCCAGATCGATCAGATTCACCGTGCGTTGCTGGCCGGGCTCGAAGCGCACCGCGGTGCCGCTGGCAATGTGCAGGCGCTTGCCATGTGCAGCCGCGCGGTCGAAGCGCAGTCCGGCGTTGGTTTCGGCAAAGTGGTAATGCGAGCCGACCTGGATCGGGCGGTCGCTGGCGTTTTCAACCACCAGGGTCAGCACAGGCCGGCCCGGGTTGAGTTCAATCTCGCCCTCGTCAGTGAAAAGTTCGCCGGGAATCATCGCGCGCTCCCGTTCAAGCCAGCAGCAGGGCGCTGCCGAACACCGCCACGCCCAAGCCGGCTGCGCGGGTGACCCAGCCGTGGCGCTGCTGCAGCGAGCGGCCAGCCAGCCAGCCCATCAGGTGCAGGCTGGCCGTGCCGAGCAGCATGCCGGTGACGGCGGCGGCGCTGTCGCCCAGCTCCATCCCGTGTGCGGCGCCATGGAACAGCGCGAAGCCGCCGACCAGCGCGGCCGCCACCGGGGCCGGCAATTGCTGGCGTGCGGCAAGCAACAGGCCCAGCGCCAGCAGCGACGTGGCGATCATCGGCTCGATGGCCGGCAGCGCCCAGCCACCGGCAGCCAGCAGCACGCCCGCCAGCATCAAACCCACGAAAGACAGCGGTGCGACCCAGGCACGGCGGCTGGCACCGCTGCCGCTCCACAGGCCCACGGCCAGCATGGCGGCCAGGTGGTCCAGGCCGGTGTAGGGGTGAGCCAGGCCTTCTGCGAAGCCGGTGTGCGCATGCGCGGCGTCCGTGCCGTGCGCCGAAGCCAGCAAGGGCAAGGCGCCCAGGCACAGGGCGGCGCCCGCACGCACGAACAGGCGGGTGGAGGAGGTCGAAAGCGAGGAGGTCATGTCGGGTCCTTCAGGAGTGACGCGAGGAAAGCGATCTGAGGCAAATGCACACGCTTGGTGCGCAATGCCGGGGTTTGTGCGTGGTCAGGCGATGGGTTGGTGCACGGTCACCAGCTTGGTGCCATCGGGGAACGTGGCTTCCACCTGGATTTCGGGAATCATCTCGGCCACGCCGTCCATCACCTGGCTGCGCGTCAGCACGGTCTTGCCGTCACTCATCAGCGCCGCCACGGTCTTGCCGTCACGGGCGCCTTCCATGATGGCGGCGGTGATCAGGGCCACCGATTCCGGGTAGTTCAGGCGCAGGCCACGGGCCAGGCGCCGCTCGGCCAGCAGCGCGGCCGTGAAGATGAGCAGCTTATCTTTTTCGCGGGAGGTCAGTTCCATCGGGGCTCTCCAGGGTGGCGCATCTGCCCGGCACCTGTGCCGGTACGGGTGCACCACCTGTCGGTGTTGTTGAGGCTTGTACCTGCAAGGGTGATGCCATCGGTGCAGGCGCAGCACCGATGCGTGGTTTCACGTAGGCCGGGGTCGAGTTACAACGCGGTTTCAGGTGCAAGATCGAGCCCGGGGCCAGCGGTTGGGCCTCGAAGTTGCTAAATCAGGATGGCTGCGTCCGCGCCGCCAGTCAATGCAAAAAAGAGAAAGCTCGGAGACTCTTTCCATGGACATCAAGCACAGCGTGAACAACCGTCACCTCGCCCGCAAGACCCTGGCCCTCGTACTGGCCGGCGGTCGCGGCTCGCGCCTCAAGTCGCTGACCGATCGCCGCGCCAAGCCGGCCGTGCACTTCGGCGGCAAGTTCCGCATCATCGATTTCGCGCTCAGCAATTGCATCAACTCGGGCATGCGCCGCATCGGCGTCATCACCCAGTACAAGTCGCATTCGCTGCTGCGCCACCTGCAGCGCGGCTGGAGCTTCATGCGCAACGAGATGAACGAGTTCATCGACTTGCTGCCGGCCCAGCAGCGCCTGAACGAAGACGACTGGTACCGCGGCACTGCCGACGCGATCTGGCAGAACCTCGACATCATCCGCAACTCCACGCCGCCCGAGTACATCGTGGTGCTGGCCGGTGATCACATCTACAAGATGGACTACGCGGTGATGCTGGCCGACCACGTGGCCAGCGGCCGCGGTGTCACGGTGGGCTGCATCGAGGTCAGCCGCGAAGAGGCCATGGGCTTCGGCGTGATGGCGATCAACGAACACCGCCACATCACCCAGTTCGTCGAGAAGCCGGCCGATCCGCCAGCCATGCCGGGCAACCCCGCGATGTCGCTGGCCAGCATGGGCATCTACATCTTCTCGGCCGAGTACCTGTATCGCCTGCTCGAAGAGGACGCGGTTGATCCGGAGTCGGAGCATGACTTCGGCAAGAACCTGATCCCGAAGGCGGTGGCCGAGCAGCAAGCCTCGGCGCATCCGTTCTCGATGTCGGCGATCGCCAACCCGCCGTACTCGCGGGCCTACTGGCGCGATGTGGGCACGGTGGACGCCTACTGGGCGGCAAACCTTGATCTGGCCACCGTCACGCCCGAGCTGAACATGTACGACCGGGACTGGCCGATCTGGACCTACCAGGAGCAGCTGCCCCCCGCCAAATTCGTGCACGACGACGAGGCGGAAGGCCGTGTCGGGCAGGCCATCAACAGCCTGGTGTCGGGTGGCTGCATCGTCTCGGGCGCTACGGTGAAAGACTCGGTGCTGTTCTCGAACGTGCTGGTCCGCTCCTACAGCCAGATCGAGCGCACCGTGGTGTTGCCGGATGTGCAGATCAACCGCAACTGCCGCATCCGCAACGCCGTCATCGACCGCCGCTGCAAGCTGCCGGAAGGGCTGGTGATCGGCGAAGACCCGGTGCTGGACGCGCAGCGTTTCCACCGCAGCCCGAACGGCGTGGTGCTGGTCACCCGCGACATGCTGAAGGCGCTTTGACGATGCGGGTTCTGCAGGTCTGTGCCGAGATTTTCCCGCTGCTTAAAACCGGCGGGCTGGCCGATGTGGCCGGCGCCTTGCCGGCCGCGCTGGCGGGTGTGGGCGTCGATGCCCGGGTGCTGCTGCCCGGCTTCGACGCCATCCTGCAAGGCCTGCAGAACGCAGAGTGCCTGGTGGAGCTGCCGGGCCACGGCCAGGTGCCCGGCGGGCGGCTGCTGCGGGGTGAGCTGCCGGCCGCGGGCGTCACCGCCTACGTGCTGGACTCGCCCGCGCTGTACCAGCGCCCCGGCGGCCCGTACGCCGATGCCGCTGGCCAGTCCTGGCCTGACAACCACCTGCGCTTCGCCGCGCTGGGCTGGGCCGCCGCGGCGCTGGCGCTGGGCGCCGACACCACCTGGCGCCCGGCCGTGGTCAATGCACACGATTGGCACGCTGGCCTGGTGCCGGCCTGCCTGCGCGCCACTGCGGCGCCGGTGGCCAGCGTCTACACCATCCACAACCTCGCCTACCAGGGCCAGTTTGATGCGGCCTGTTTTGCCCAGCTCGGCCTGCCCGCCAGCTTCTGGGGCGTGAACGGCATGGAAGCCTGGGGCCAGCTCAACTTCATGAAGGCCGGCTTGTACTTCGCGGACCGGCTCAGCACGGTCAGCCCGACCTACGCCCGCGAGATTCAGCAGCCCGAACAGGGCATGGGCCTGGACGGCCTGCTGGCGGGCCGGGCCAACGTGCTGCACGGCATCCTGAACGGCGTGGACCCGGCGGTCTGGAGCCCGGCTTCCGACACCTTGATCAACACCCGCTACGACGCCAGCCGGCTCGCCGGCAAGGCCCGCTGCAAGGCCGATCTGCAGACGCGCCTCGGCCTGGCGCTTGACCCCAAGGCGCCGCTGTTCTGCGTGGTCAGCCGGCTGACGGAGCAGAAGGGCCTGCCGCTGGTGCTGAACGGTGTGCAGGCGATGGTGGCGCGTGGCGCCCAGCTGGCCGTGCTGGGCAGCGGCGACGCCCACATGGAAGCCCGCTTCCGCGCGTTGGCGGCCAGCCACCCGGCGTCGGTGGCGGTGCGCATCGGGTATGACGAGCCATTCGCCCACCAGCTGGTGGCGGGCGCTGACGTCATCCTCGTGCCCTCCCGCTTCGAGCCTTGCGGCCTCACCCAGTTGTACGGCCTGGCCTATGGCACCTTGCCGCTGGTGCGCCGCGTGGGCGGCCTGGCAGACACCGTGACCGACAGCGCGCTCGAGAACCTCGAAGACGACACCGCCACCGGCTTCGTGTTCGAGGAGTTCACCGATGCCGCGTTTGACGCCGCCGTGCGCCGCGCGCTGGCCCTCTACAAGCGCCCGAAGGCCTGGACGGCCGTGATGCGCGCCGGCATGGCCCGCCGCCACGACTGGCGCGTGGCCGCCGAGGCCTACCGCGACATGTACCGCCTGGCCCTGCCGCACTGAGCCGGCGCCGCCCCCCGTTTTTGATGACTTGACTGAACCCGAAGGAAGCCCGACATGGACCTGACCCAATTCGCCAATGCGCATGACGCCCTGGCCAAGGACGTGCCCGCTTTCAAGCGCGCCATCGCCAACAAGCTGATGTACCAGATCGGCAAGGACCCGTCGTCGGCACGCCCGGAAGACTGGATGCAGGCCGCCGCCTACGCCGTGCGTGACCACCTCGTCGGCCGCTGGATGACGACGACGCGGGCCCAGTACGCGCAGGACGTCAAGCGCGTGTACTACCTCTCGATGGAATTCCTGATGGGGCGCACCTTCGGCAACGCGGTGCTGGCACTGGATCTGATGACCACGCTCAAGCAGGCCTTGAGCGAGCTGGAGGTCGATGTCGACCAGCTGTTTGACCTGGAGCCCGATGCGGCGCTGGGCAACGGTGGCCTGGGTCGCCTGGCGGCCTGCTTCCTCGATTCGATGGCCACGCTGGCGGTGCCCGGCTTCGGTTACGGCATCCGCTACGACTACGGCATGTTCCGCCAGATCATCAAGGACGGCCGGCAGGTGGAGGCGCCCGATTACTGGCTGACCCACGGCAACCCCTGGGAATTTCCGCGGCCGGAAGTGACCTACCGCGTGCGCTTCGGCGGCCGGGTGGAAGAGGTGGGTACCGGCCCCACGGCCGTGGTGCGCTGGGTGGATACCGACGATGTGCTGGCCATGGCCTACGACAGCATCGTGCCGGGTTATGGCACCGAAGCCACCAACACCCTGCGCCTGTGGAGCGCCAAGGCCACCGAGGAAATGAACCTGCGGGCCTTCAACCAGGGCAACTATTTCGGCGCGGTGGAAAGCAAGAACCACAGCGAAAACGTGTCGCGCGTGCTGTACCCGGACGACTCCACGCCGTCGGGCCGCGAGCTGCGCCTGCGCCAGGAATACTTCTTCGTCAGCGCCAGCGTGCAAGACCTGGTGCGCCGCTACCTGCGCACCCACACCGAGTTCGACCAGCTCGCCGACAAGGTCAGCATCCACCTGAACGACACCCACCCGGTGCTGGCCATTCCCGAGCTGATGCGCGTGCTGCTCGATGAGCACCGCCTGCCCTGGGCCAAGGCCTGGGCGCTGTGCCAGAAGGTCTTCAGCTACACCAACCACACGCTGATGCACGAGGCGCTGGAGACCTGGCCGATCGACATGTTCGGCCGCGTGCTGCCGCGCCACCTGCGCATCATCTTCGACATCAACGCGCACTTCCTCGGCGAGCTCACCCGCACCCACGGGCAAGACGTCGACCTGATGCGTCGCCTGTCGCTGATCGATGAGTCGGGTGAGCGCCGCGTGCGCATGGCCTACCTGGCGGTGGTGGCCAGCCACTCGATCAACGGCGTGTCGGCGCTGCATTCGGACCTGATGCAGCAGTCGATCTTTGCCGACTTCGCGCGGCTCTGGCCCGAGCGTTTCAACAACAAGACCAACGGCGTCACGCCGCGCCGCTGGCTGGCCCATGCCAACCCGGGCCTGAGTGCGCTGCTGGATGCGCGCATCGGTACCGGCTGGCGCCGCCAGCTCGACCAGCTGCAGGGCCTGAAGGGCGCGATCGAGCTGCCGGGCTTCCTGGGCGCGTTCCGCAAGGTCAAGCGGCAGAACAAGGAGCGCCTGGCCGCTCTGGTGCAGAAGCAGCTGGGCGTGACGCTGAACTGCGACGCGCTGTTCGATGTGCAGGTCAAGCGCATCCACGAGTACAAGCGCCAGCTGCTCAACGTGCTGCACGTAATCACCCGCTACCAGCGCATCATCGCCAACCCCGATGCGGTGTGGACGCCGCGCGTCGTGGTGTTCGCCGGCAAGGCGGCGTCGGCTTATCACATGGCCAAGCAGGTCATCCGCCTGATCAATGACGTGGCGGCGGTGATCAACAACGACCCGCGCGTGGGCGACAAGCTCAAGGTCGCGTTCATTCCGAACTACAGCGTGAGCCTGGCGGAAATCATCATTCCGGCGGCCGATCTGAGCGAGCAGATCTCCACCGCCGGCACCGAAGCCTCGGGCACCGGCAACATGAAATTCGCCATCAACGGCGCGATGACCATCGGCACGCTGGACGGCGCGAATGTGGAAATGCGCGACCACGTCGGCGCCGACAACTTCTTCATCTTCGGCCTGACCACGCCGGAAGTGGCCGACCTGAAGGCCGGCGGTTACCAGCCGCGCCGCTACCTCGAAAACGACGCTGAGCTGGCCAGCGTGCTGGAAGCCGTGCGCAGCGGTGTCTTCAGCCCGGGCGAGCCCGACCGTTACCAGCAGATCTTCGACACGCTGGTGAACTGGGGCGACAACTACCTGCTGCTGGCCGACTACCGCAGCTACATCGACACCCAGGACCAGGTCGACGCGCTGTACCGCAACGCCGACGCCTGGACCCGCAAGGCCGTGCTCAACGTGGCGGGCATGGGCTTCTTCTCGGCGGACCGCACGATTGCCGAGTACGCCCATGACATTTGGCACAGCACGCCGGTGCATCTGGGCAAAACCGACGCTGCCTGAAGGGCGGCCTGAAGCCAGCCATGCAGGGGGCGGACTACAATCCGCCCCCTTTTCTCATTGCCTGAAAGACGCTCGTGGATTTGAAGCTGCCCATCAAGATCGTGGATGAACTGGCCGACGAGGTGATTGAATCGACCGGCATCCTGGACCTGGCCAGCGGCGAGATCCGTGATGTCAAGCTGTCCGACAACAACGACCCGCCGTACGACGGTTTCCCCGCCGAAGACGAAGACTACGAATTCACCTGCGGCATGCTGTCCAACGGCAAGAAGGAAGTTGAATTCCGCATCGAGGTGGATGTGGTCGGCCAGAAGTATTCGGTCACGCCGTCGGAGCTGCTGGAACTGAAGGGCCGCGCGGCCCGCCTGTTCTCGGCCGCCCCGGAAAGTGCCGAGCCGCCCCCGCCGCCCCCGAAGGGCCGCAAGCCGCGCGGCTGACGCACCGCGGCCGTCACACGGCCGCCACCCCCAACGCCTATCGTTGTCGCTTCTGCCCTGAGGTCTCTGACATGCCCGTGAATCTGCAAGCTCCCGATCCGCAATCCCTGTTCCCGGTGCCTGGCGTCACGCTCGGCATCGCCGAGGCGGGTGTCCGCAAGGCCAACCGCAAGGACGTGGTCGTGGTGTCGCTGGCCGAAGGCTCGGCCGTGGCCGGTGTGTTCACCAAGAACCGCTACTGCGCCGCCCCGGTGCAGGTCTGCCGTGAACACCTCGCTGGTGGCGCGGCCGTGCGGGCCATCGTGATCAACACGGGCAATGCCAACGCCGGCACCGGCGCTGACGGCCTGGCGCGGGCGCGCCGCACCTGCACGTCGCTGGCCGGCCTGCTGGGCGTGGCGCCTGAGCAGGTGCTGCCGTTCTCGACCGGCGTGATCATGGAAACGCTGCCGGTCGAGCGCATCGAGGCGGGCCTGCCAGCCGCGCTGGCTGATCGCCAGCCGGCCCACTGGGCCCGTGCTGCGGAAGGCATCATGACCACCGACACCCTGCCCAAGGCCGCTTCGCGCCAGGTGCAGATCGGTGGCGTCACGGTCACGGTCACCGGCATTTCCAAGGGCGCGGGCATGATCCGTCCGAACATGGCGACGATGCTGGGCTTCGTGGCCACCGACGCAGTGCTGGCCCCGGGCCTGCTGCAGCCGCTGGTGACGCGCGCGGCCGACGCCTCGTTCAACCGCATCACCATCGACGGCGACACCTCGACCAACGATTCCTTCGTGCTGATCGCCACCCGCCAGGCTGGCCATGCCGAGATCACCTCGCTGGACAGCGCCGAGGGCCAGGCCCTGAGCGCGGCTGTGCTGGCCGTGTCGCGTGAGCTGGCGCAAGCCATCGTGCGTGACGGCGAAGGCGCCACCAAGTTCATCACCGTGCAGATCGACGGCGGCCGCACCGAAGACGAATGCAAGCTGGCGGCCTACGCCATTGCCCATTCGCCGCTGGTGAAAACCGCCTTCTTCGCCAGTGACCCCAACCTGGGCCGCATCCTGGCGGCGGTGGGTTATGCCGGCATCGACGACCTCGACCAGAACCTGATCGAGATGCACCTCGACGACGTGCATGTGGTCACCCAAGGTGGCCGCAACCCGTCTTACCGCGAGGAAGACGGCCAGCGTGTGATGAAGCAGTCAGAAATCACCGTGAAGGTGAACCTGAACCGCGGCGCCGCGAGTGTCACGGTGTGGACCTGCGATCTGTCGCACGACTACGTCAGCATCAACGCCGACTATCGGTCCTGAGACCTCACGGTCACATCAGGCCTGGCCGGGCCTGAACAAGCCGGGTGCGCCGCGAACTGCGGTGCCCCGGCTTTTTGCATGGCCTGAGGCCGGCCGATCAGTAGCTGCCGTTGTTGCCCAGATCGGCGTCGGCATCCACATCGCCGCGGTATTCCACCTTGCCGCGCAGGCGGGCGCGCGGGTGCACGTCCAGCAGTGCGTCATACAGCGCGTCGCCCAGCAGCGTGGCCGAGCCGGTGATTTCCAGCGTCTTGCGGGCCACGATGGTGCCGCGCACCTTGCCTTCGAGCAGCACGTGGTCGGCCTCGATGGTGGTGCCTTCCACCACGCCGGTCGGACCGATGTGCACGGTGCCGCCCTGAGCGAAGCTGATGTCGCCCTTGAGCACGCCGTCGATCTTCAGGCCCAGGTCCTGGCGCGAGCTGAACGAGCCTTCGAATTCGGCGCCTTCAGCGATCAGGCTGGAGATGGCATTGAGTTGCTCCGTGGGCACCAGGCGGGCGGTGACGCGGTTGCCGTCGTTGAAGTTCATGGGGACATCTCCTTCAGGGACTTGGTTCGGGGAACGGGCGCCGGCGCATTGTCAGCGTCCAGACGCAGGTGAATCGGGGTGTCGGCAGCGCTGGCTGGCTGAGCGGCGGAAGACGCTGCGGATGCGGACATGGCACCAGACGCTGGTACCGCCGCGGGGGCCTGTGTCTTCATCGCCGGAGCCAGGCTGGGCGTTGACTTGGGCATCAGCTCAGCCAGCACGGTGCCGCCATGCAGCCACAAGGCCACGGCCAGGGCGGGCAGCCAGCCCCAGCGCAGCACGCGGCCGGCGCACCACAGCAGCCAGCGCCCAGCCAGGCGCCTGCGGGCCACCTGCCGGCCTCGCTGCTGCGAACGGTGCATCGCTGCATGCAGCAGTTCCTGGCTGGTCAGCGGACGAGGTTCAGTGGCGCTGGTCGCCATCCGTGCGGACGCGCTCGAGCTGCGCGTTCAGATCGGCGCCATTGACCTGCAGGTGCGTGTAGCGGATGCGGCCCGACACGCTGGCCGTGCTGTGCAGCGACACCCGGCCGCCACCCGCATCGAGCAGACCCACCGTCTGGCCCAGCACCGAGATGTTGCGCGCCGTGATGTCGCCCACCACGGTGCCGGTTTCGGTGACGGTGACATGCCCGTCCACCGCCTCTGACACGCGCAGGTCGCCCTGCACCTCGCCCGCCACGGTGATCGATCCGGCGATCGCGGCAGTGCCGCTGAACGACAGACCATCGGCCAGCGTGGAGTGGCGGATCGGACCCTCGGGCACCGCCACCGGCATCGCCTGCATGGCGGGCTGCAGCGTGGGCAACTGGTGGGGCTCGGGCATGCTCTGGCCCATCATCACCTCGGGCGCGTCGGCCGAAGGATCATCAGGCACGGCCTCGTCGTCAGACGGGTCGGAAGCGTAAGGGTTGGAATCCATGCGATACAGCCACTGCTTGAAATGCGGGAGGGAGTGGCTCAGCTGTTGCGAGCCGCTTGCAGTACCGGCACCGATTGCTCGGGCCGGAGGGTCTTGAAGGGGCCTTGAAGGACCGCACCATCGTACATGCGCAGCCGGGCGGCCAGCAGGGTACCGGTGGACACACCGGTGCTGGCCACATAGGCCGTGCCCTGGCACTCGATCAGGGTGTCGCGGTCGATGTCGTCGGCCACGCCGCCGAGGTGGCCGAGCACGTACAGATCGCCCAGCACCTTGAAGCGGCCCTGCAACTGGCCGGTGTGCCAGATGACCAGCCGGCCGGTGATTTCGCCCATGCCGCGCAAGGTGCCCTGCAGCAGCAGGCCGCCGTCAAAGCGCAGGTCGCCATCCACCGCGCTGCCTTCGGCAATGCGGTTGACGATGTTCATCTTCACCGGGTCGATGACCAGGGTGTCGTGGCTGGTGTCCAGCGGGTCGTCGTTGTGCCAATGTGTCATGGGAAACCGTGTTCCAGAACGTGGAAGGCGCCCCACAGCAGCACAGACCACAGCAGCAGGCCGCCGATGAGCCAGCCGCGCCGTGCACGCAGCAGGGCGGGTCCGTTCACCGGCCGGCCGGCCAGGGCTTGCGCCGGGTCATCGGCCAGCAAGGAGAGGGCGGCCATCTGCATCACCTCCACCCGCCCGCTGACGCCGCTCACCAGCACCCCACGCTTCGGTTGATCGGCCTTGGCCAGCCGGCGCCCGAGCGTGATGCGGATCGGCAAGCCCACGATCTGCTCGGTGAAGAACTGCTGGGTGCCAGCGGAAGAGGAGGGATCCTGCATGTAACCAATTATGAATTGGCGAAAGCGCTTTCCGCCTCAGTGTGGCAGCGTCACAACCCGATGACCATCGGGGCGTGCCTGATAGCATGTCCGGCTGCGTTGGAGGCCTGATCCGGGCCGCAGTGTCCGACGCGTTCTTTACCCGGAACGGCAGGTGAGCGGCCCATGAGGCTCTGGTGGAAACAATGGCGCGCCCGCATGACGCTGGCGCCCGACGATTTGTTGCGCGACGTCGTGTACCGGCGTCTGTGGACCTCGATCCTGATCAGCTCGTTCGGGGGGCAGGTGACCATGCTCGCGCTGCCGCTGACCGCTGCCGTGCTGCTCAACGCCAGCCCCACGCAGATGGGCTGGCTGACCACGATGGAGCTGCTGCCCTTCGTGCTGTTTTCGCTGCCTTCGGGCGTGTGGCTCGACCGGGTTCGCAAGCTGCCGGTGTATGTGGCCGGCGAGATCGTTCTGGCGGTGGCCGTGGCCTCGGTGCCGTTGGCCTGGGCGCTGGGCTGGCTCGGCATGGGCTGGCTGTACGCGGTGGGCTTCTTCATCGGGGCGGTGCACACCACGGCGGGCTCGGCCGCACAGATCGTGTTGACCCAGGTGGTGCCGCGGGAGCGGCTGGTGGAAGCGCATGCCAAGAACGCGCTGGCCAGCTCCGGCGCCGAAGTGGCGGGGCCCGGCGTGGCCGGTGCTCTGATCCGCGTGCTGGGTGCGCCCGTGGCCCTGCTGGTGGACGCCGTGATGCTGCTGGGCTCGGCCGCCATCCTGCGGGGCGTGAAGGTGAATGAGCAGCGGCCGTCCGCGCCGTCAGGCCGGTTCTGGGCGGACCTCAAACAGGGCCTGGCCTTTGTGCGCAGCCAGCGCTTGCTGATCGCCTTGGCCACCTGCGTGGGCATCTGGCAGATGTGCCACCAGTCCGCCATCGTGGTGCAGATCCTGTATGCCACCCGCACGCTGGGCATGAGCGAGCATGCGGTGGGCCTGAGTTATGTGGCGCTGGGGGCCGGCACGGTGCTGGCCAGCATCCTGGGCGACCGCATCAGCACCCGCCTGGGGCCCGGCCCCTGCCTGGTGCTGGGCCTGGCTACCACGGCCATCGGCTGGCTGGTGCTGGCGGTGATGCCGGGCGGGGCGGTGGGTGTGGCCGCGTTCGCAGTCATGTTGAGCTTCTTCGGCTTTGGTGCCGTGCTCATCTTCATCAATTTCATCTCGCTGCGGCAGGCGGTGACGCCCGAGCCCTTGCTCGGCCGGATGACCAGCACCATGCGCTGGCTCATCCTGCTGCCCGCGGGCCCCGGCGCGATGATCGGCGGCTGGCTGGGTGAGCATGTGGACCTGCGCGCCTCGCTGGCCTTTGCCGGCATCAGCTGCAGCCTGCTGGCGGTGGTGGCCTGGCGCTGGCCGGTGATCCGCGCGGTGAAGGTGCTTCCGAAGGCGGTGAATGTCAGCGGCACGCAGGTGGTGGATGACGCCACGACCTGACCAAACGTCGTGCCCCAACGACGTGACGCAACCGCGTCCCGCTCAGTCCAGCAATCCCTGCTCAGCTTCCACCGGCGCCAGCCGGTCCACGGCGTCGGTGATGATGCCGTCGATGCCCAGGGCCAGCAGGCGCGTCGCCTCGGCCGGGTCGTTGACCGTGTAGACCAGCGCGCGAAGACCAGCGCCGTGCAGGCGTTCGATCAGCGCTGCGTCCATCAGGCCGTAGTTCGTGATCACGGCCACGCAGCCGAGTGACTGCACCACGTCCCACCAACCGCTCCACAGGCTGTCGAGCAGCAGCGCCCGTGGCAGTTGCGGGGCGGTGGCCTGGGCGCCTCGCAGCGCCTCCGGGCGGAACGAGCTGAGCAGCGGCGGGCGAGCTTGGCCGGCCCACAGCCGGGCCACTTCCGCTGCCACCAGCTGGCCTGTGCGTTCCTCGTCACCCGGCGTGGGCTTGATCTCCAGATCCAGCCCGTGGCCGTTGCGCTGCAACCAGGCCGCGATGGCCACGAGGCTCGGCAACGGCTCACCGGCGAACGAGCGGCTGTGCCAGCCCCCGGCGTCGATGCGCGAGAGTGCTGACCACGAGCGCTGCGACGCGATGCCGCGCTCGGGCGTCGTGCGCTCCAGCGTGGCGTCGTGCAGCAGGAAGGGCACGTCGTCGGCCGACAGCTTCACATCGCACTCGAACGCGCGGTAGCCATGGCGCGCACCTTCGCGGAAAGCCGCCAGGGTGTTTTCAGGCGCCAGCTTGCCGGCGCCGCGGTGGGCAATCCACAGCGGCAGCGGCCAGCTCTCAGCATCCAGCAGCCAGGTGGGCGCGCTCATGTCATGCCTCCACGCGGGCCTGGGTCTGCGGGTCGAACCAGTGCAGGTGATGGGCGGCCACTTGCAGGAACACGGTGTCGCCCGCGCGTGGTGCCGGCTCGGTGCTGTTGATGCGCAGCGTGAAGGCGGCGCCGCCCAGCAGGCCGTGCACCAGGCGCTCGGCGCCCAGCATTTCCACCAGATGCACCTTCAGCGGCCATCCTTGGGCGGACACCTCGGCATGCTCCGGCCGCACGCCCAGCACCAGGGCGCCGGTGCGCGGGGCTGCGGCTGGCAGGGGCAGGCTGAGCTCACCAATGCGGAAGGCGCCGGCTTCAGCCGTGCCGGTCATCAGGTTCATCGGGGGCGAGCCGATGAAGCTGGCCACGAAGGTGGTGGCCGGCTTGGCGTACACGGTTTCCGGGGTGCCGATCTGCTCCATGCGGCCACCGTTCATCACGATCATGCGCTGGGCCAGCGTCATGGCCTCGACCTGGTCGTGGGTCACGAAGAGAGAGGTGACGCCGAGTTCGGCATGCAGCTTCTGGATCTCCAGGCGGGTCTGGGCGCGCAGCTTGGCGTCGAGGTTCGACAAAGGCTCGTCGAACAGGAATACCTGGGGCTGGCGCACGATGGCGCGGCCCATGGCCACGCGCTGGCGCTGGCCGCCCGAGAGCTGCCGTGGCTTGCGGTCGAGCAGGGCGCCGAGCTCCAGGATGCGCGCGGCCTTCTGCACGCGGGCGTCGATGTCTTCCTTCGGACGTCCGGCGATCTTCAGGCCGTAGGCCATGTTGTCGTAGACGCTCATGTGCGGGTAGAGCGCGTAGTTCTGGAACACCATCGCGATGTCGCGCTCGGCCGGTTCCAGGTCGTTCACGACCCGGCTGCCGATGGCGATCTCGCCGCCGGTGATGCTTTCCAGCCCGGCCACCATGCGCAGCAGCGTGCTCTTGCCGCAGCCCGAGGGGCCGACGATCACGATGAATTCGCCGTCGGCGATCTCGGCGTTCACGCCGTGGATCACCTTGTTCTTGCCAGCGCCGGAGCCGTAGGTTTTTTCAACGGCGCGCAGTGAAATCTGAGCCATGTCTGACAGTGTCCTTTGCTTATTTTTCTGAATCGACCAGGCCCTTGACGAACCATTTCTGCATCACGATGACCACCAGGGCCGGCGGCAGCATGGCCAGCATCGCAGTGGCCATGACCACGTTCCATTCGGTGTAGGCCTCACCGGCAATCAGCCGCTTGATGCCCATCACCACCGGGTACATCGACTCATCGGTGGTCACCAGCAGCGGCCACAGGTACTGGTTCCAGCCGTAGATGAACTGGATGACGAACAGCGCCGCGATGCTGGTGGTCGACAGCGGCAGCAGCACGTCCTTGAAGAAGCGCAGCGGGCCGGCGCCGTCGATGCGCGCGGCCTCCACCAGCTCGTCCGGCACCGTCAGGAAAAACTGGCGGAACAGGAAGGTGGCGGTGGCCGAGGCGATCAGCGGCACCGTCAGCCCGGCGTAGCTGTTGAGCATGCCCAGATGCGACACCACCTCGTAGGTCGGGCCGATGCGCACCTCCACCGGCAGCATCAGGGTGATGAAGATCATCCAGAAAACCACGCTGCGGAAGGGGAAGCGGAAGTAGACGATGGCGAAGGCCGAGAGCAGCGAAATCGTGATCTTGCCAAGCGAGATCACCAACGCGCTGATGAGGCTGGTCAGCATCATCGGGGCGGCCGCGGGAATCTGGCTGCCCATGCTGGTGGTGCCGCCGAACAGCGCGGTGCGGTAGGACTCCAGCGCGTGCGCGCCGGGCAGCAGCGACAGCGGGTGGCTCTGCGCGATTTCCTGGGCGGTGTGGGTCGAGGCCACGAAGGTCAGCCAGACCGGGAAGGCCACGATCAGCACGCCGATCATCAGCACCAGGTGGGCCACGAAGGTGGCCACGGGACGTCGTTCAATCATGGGGTGTCCTCAGTACTGCACGCGGCGTTCAACGAAGCGGAACTGCACCACCGTGAGGGCCACCACGATGACCATCAGCACCACCGACTGGGCGGCCGAGCCACCCATGTCCAGCGCCTTGAAGCCGTCGTAATAGACCTTGTAGACCAGGATGGCGGTGTCTTTGCCCGGGCCGCCCTGGGTGGCGGCGTCGACGATCGCGAAGGTGTCGAAGAAGGCGTAGACGATGTTGATGACCAGCAGGAAAAACGCGGTGGGCGACAGCAGCGGGAACTGCACCGTCCAGAAGCGTTTCCAGGGGCCGGCGCCGTCGATGGCCGCGGCCTCGATCAGTGATTTCGGAATGGCCTGCAGGCCCGCCAGGAAGAACAGGAAGTTGTAGGAAATCTGCTTCCAAACGGCGGCCAGCACGATCAGCGTCATGGCGTGGTTGCTGTTGAGCAGGTGGTTCCATTCGATGCCCATCAGGCCGAGGGCGTGGCTGACCACCCCCAGGCCCGGCGCGAACATGAACATCCACAGCACGCCCGCCACCGCCGGGGCCACGGCATATGGCCACACCAGCAGCGTCTTGTAGAAGCGCGCGCCCTTGACCACGCGGTCGGCCATCACGGCCAGCATGAGGGACAGGCTGAGCCCGCTCACCGCCACCAGCAGCGAAAACACCGCGGTGGTCTTGAACGAGGCGAGGTAACTGGTGTCGGCCCAAAGGCGACGGAAGTTCTCGAGCCCGACGAACTCGACATTGGTGCCAAAGGCATCCTGCTGCAGCGCGCTCTGCCAGAGCGCCTGGCCAGCGGGCCAGAAAAAGAACACCAGCACGATGGCCATCTGCGGCGCGATCAGCACCCAGGGCAGCCATCGTGAGCGGAACAGCACACGTTTTTCCATCGTCACTCCAAACACCGACGGGGCGCTCCGGATCTCGGAGACGCCCCGTCACTGCGACAGGTCAGGTGCGCCGGATGTGCCGGCACGCCTTTGCAAAGGGTCGCGACTTTACAGCTTGGCGCTCTTCTCGAAGCGCACCAGCTGTTCGTCACCGCGCTGGATGGCGGCGTCGAGCGCTTCCTTCGGTGCCTTCTTGCCGGCCCACACGCCTTCGAGTTCCTCGTCGATGATGGTGCGGATCTGCACGAAGTTGCCCAGGCGAACACCACGCGACTTCTCGGTCGTCTTGCGGATCATCTGGTTCACCGACACGTCGGTGCCCGGGTTCTCCTTGTAGAAGCCGGACTTGTCGGTCAGCTCGAACGAGGCCTTGGTGACCGGCAGGTAGCCGGTGCGCTGGTGGCTCTTGGCCGCCACTTCAGCCTGCGACAGGTACGAGAAGAACGTGGCCACGCCCTTGTACTCCGGGGCCTTCTTGCCGCTCATCACCCAGAGGCTGGCGCCGCCGATGACGGTGTTCTGCGGCGAGCCCGGCACGTCCGGGTAGTAGGGCAGGGTGCCGATGCCGGCGGCGAACTTGGCGTTGCGCTTCACGTTGCCGTACAGGCCCGACGAGCCGGTCATCATGGCGCACTCGCCCGAGACGAAGGTGGCGTCAGCCGCATTGCCGCGGCCCTTGTAGATGAACAGGCCCTGCTTGGCCATGTTGCCCAGGTTCTCGATGTGGCGCACGTGCAGCGGCGTGTTGAAGGCCAGACGCGTGTCGAGGCCGCCAAAACCGTTGTTCTTGGTGGCGAACAGGGTGTTGTGCCAGGCCGAGAACGATTCCAGCTGCGTCCAGCTCACCCAGCTGGTGGTGAACGGGCACTTGTGGCCGGTGGCCTTCAGCTTGGCGGCTGCCAGGGCCACTTCGGGCCAGGTGGTGGGCGGCTTGTTCGGGTCGAGGCCGGCGGCCTTGAAGGCGTCCTTGTTGTAGTGGAAGACAGGCGTCGAGCTGTTGAACGGGAAGCTCAGCATCTGGCCGTTGGGCGCCGTGTAGTAGCCGGCGACCGCGGGCACGTAGGCCGAGGCGTCGAACTTCTGGCCGGCTTCCTTCATGACTTCGGCCACCGGGCGGATGGCGCCCTTGCTGGCCATCATCGTGGCGGTGCCCACTTCAAACACCTGCAGGATGTGCGGCGCGTTGCCGGCGCGGAAGGCGGCAATCGCGGCGGTCATGGATTCGTCATAGCTGCCCTTGAAGGTGGGCACGATCTTGTATTCCTTCTGGCTGGCATTGAAGTCCTTGGCCAGGTCATTCACCCATTCGCCAAGGGCGCCGCCCATGGAGTGCCACCATTGCACCTCCACCGGGGCTGCTGCCGTCTGGGCCAGCGCAGGGGCCGCGAGCAGGCCGCCGAGCGAGGCCACCAGGGCCAGTTTCTTGAAGTTCATACGGGCTCCGAGATCAGTTTCATGACAACTCAACAGTGTGGCTGTCTTTTGTGACAAAACTGTTTTGTCACATGATGGTCAACCCCGGGCAAGCGGGGAAACCCCTTCGACGCTGGCGCGCAGGCGACAATCACCCTCTTTCACGCACCCCCCTGCGAACTGGGGGGTTTGCTGCGCTGCGGTACGATTCGGCCCCAACGTGCCCTAGACAGGGGCCTGCGGCCAGGTGGCCGTTGCGCCACACCTGCCCGCCATGAACGCACCGCTTCCGATCGCCGTCACCGCCCCTGTGGCCCATCCCGACGCCAGCGCGCCGCGCCTGCGCGAAATTCCGTACAACTACACCTCGCTGTCCGACCGCGAAATCGTGCTTCGCCTGCTGGGTGAACGTGCGTGGGAGCTGTTGAACCGACTGCGCGAGGAGCGCCGCACCGGCCGTTCCGCCCGCATGCTGTACGAAGTGCTGGGCGATATTTGGGTGGTCCAGCGCAACCCGTACCTCGAAGACGACCTGCTGGACAACCCGAAACGCCGGGCCCTGCTGATCGAGGCGCTGCACCACCGCCTGGGTGAAGTCGAGAAGCGCCGCACGCCGGAGGCCGATGCCACGCGCGACGCCAATGTCGGCGAGCTGCTGGTGGCCGCCCGTGCCACCGTCGACCGCTTCGCCCGCCGGTTTGATGACGTGTCTGCCCTGCGCCAGCGCTGCCGCAAGCTGCTGGGCAAGCACACGCCGAAGGACAACATCAAGTTCGACGGCCTGTCGCGCGTGTCGCATGTGACCGACGCCACCGACTGGCGCGTGGAATACCCGTTCGTCGTGCTGACGCCGGACACCGAAGCCGAAATGGCCGGCCTGGTGGCCGCCTGCGTCGAGCTTGGCCTGACCATCATCCCGCGCGGGGGTGGCACGGGCTACACCGGCGGCGCGGTGCCGCTGACCTGGAAGAGCGCGGTCATCAACACCGAAAAGCTCGAACAGATGACCGAGGTCGAGTTCGTCGAGCTGCCCGGTCTGCCTGACAAGATCGCCACGGTGTGGACCGGCGCCGGCGTGGTCACCCAGCGGGTGGCGGATGCCGCCGAGCGGGCCGGCTATGTGTTCGCGGTCGACCCGACCTCGGCTGAGGCCAGCTGCATCGGCGGCAACATCGCGATGAATGCCGGCGGCAAGAAGGCCGTGTTGTGGGGCACCGCGCTCGACAACCTGGCCAGCTGGCGCATGGTGACGCCCGAAGCCAAGTGGCTGGAGGTGACCCGCCTGAACCACAACATGGGCAAGATCCATGATGTGGAGATGGCCAGCTTCGAGCTGTGCTACTTCGACGCTACCGGCCGCAAGCTGGAGCGCACCGAGCGCCTCGACATTCCGGGCCGAGTCTTCCGCAAGGAAGGCCTGGGCAAGGACGTCACCGACAAGTTCCTGGCTGGCCTGCCCGGTATCCAGAAGGAAGGCTGCGACGGCCTGATCACCAGCGCGCGCTGGGTCGTCCACCGCATGCCCGACCACGTCCGCACGGTGTGCCTGGAGTTCTTCGGCAATCCGAAGGACTGCGTGCCCTCGATCGTCGAGATCAAGGACTTCATGTTCGCCGAGATGAAGAAGCCCGGCGGCGCGATCCTGGCCGGTCTCGAGCATCTGGACGACCGCTACCTGAAGGCGGTGGGCTACACCACCAAGAGCAAGCGCGGCGGTTTCCCGAAGATGGTGCTGATCGGCGACATCGTGGGTGATGACGCCGACCAGGTGGCGCGTGCCACCAGCGAAGTCATCCGCCTGGCCAACGGCCGCTCGGGCGAGGGCTTCGTGGCCGTCTCGGCCGATGCGCGCAAGAAGTTCTGGCTGGACCGCAAGCGCACCGCGGCCATCAGCAAGCACACCAACGCGTTCAAGGTGAACGAGGACGTGGTGATTCCGCTGGAGCGCATGGGTGAATACACCCTGGGCATCGAGCGCATCAACATCGAGCTCAGCCTGCGCAACAAGATCGCCCTGGCCGACCGGCTGGAGCTGCTGTTTGCCGAAGGCAGCCTGCCGCTGGGCAAGACCGACGACGCCAACGAGATTCCGAGCGCCGAGCTGCTGGAAGACCGTGTCCAGCAAGCCCTGACGCTGATCCGCGACGTGCGCGCGCAGTGGCAAGGCTGGAAGGACGGCCTCGACGTGGTGCAGGCCGAGCCGGCCCGCAGCTTCTTCGACCAGCTGCAGGACCACAGCCTGCGCGCCTCGTGGAAGACGCAGATCTTCAAGCCGCTGCAGTCGGTGTTTGCCGGCGCGGCGTTCATCCCGGTGCTCGACGAGTGCAAGCGCATCCACAAGGAAGTGCTGCGCGGCCGCGTGTGGGTGGCGCTGCACATGCATGCCGGCGACGGCAATGTGCACACCAACATCCCGGTCAACTCCGACAACTACGAGATGCTGCAGACCGCCCATGAAGCGGTGGCCCGCATCATGGTGCTGGCGCGTTCGCTGAACGGCGTCATCTCGGGTGAGCACGGCATCGGCATCACCAAGCTGGAGTTCCTGACCGACGACGAGCTGGCCAACTTCGTGGCCTACAAGGCCAAGGTCGATCCGGAAGGCCGCTTCAACAAGGGCAAGCTGCTGCGAGGCGCGGCCTTGACCGGCCTGGGCGATGACGTGCACGCCGCCGACCTCAGCCATGCCTACACGCCGAGCTTCGGCCTGATGGGGCATGAGTCGCTGATCATGCAGCAGAGCGACATCGGCGAGATCGCCAACTCGGTGAAGGACTGCCTGCGTTGCGGCAAGTGCAAGCCGGTGTGCGCCACGCATGTGCCGCGCGCCAACCTGCTGTATTCGCCCCGCAACAAGATCCTCGCCACGTCGCTGCTGGTGGAGGCCTTCCTCTACGAAGAGCAGACGCGCCGCGGCGTGTCGATCAAGCACTGGGAAGAGTTCGAGGACGTGGCCGACCACTGCACGGTCTGCCACAAGTGCCTGAGCCCGTGCCCGGTGAAGATCGACTTCGGCGAAGTGTCGATGAACATGCGCAACCTGTTGCGCAAGATGGGCCAGAAGAGCTTCCGGCCGGGCAATGCCGCGGCCATGCTGATGCTCAACGCCACCAACCCGCAGACCATCAAGCTGGCCCGATCGGCCATGGTGGGCGTGGGCATGAAGGTGCAGCGCATGGCCCATGACGTGCTGAAGCTGGCTGCCCGCAAGCAGACCAGCGCACCGCCTTCGACGGTGGGCGCAGCGCCGCTCAAGGAACAGGTGATCCACTTCATCAACAAGAAGATGCCAGGCGGGCTTCCGAAGAAGACCGCACGCGCCTTGCTGGACATTGAAGACAAGGATTACGTGCCGATCATCCGCAACCCTGCAACGACCACGCAGGAGACGGAAGCGGTGTTCTATTTCCCGGGCTGCGGCTCCGAGCGCCTGTTCAGCCAGGTCGGGCTGGCCACGCAGGCCATGCTGTGGCAGGCCGGCGTGCAGACCGTGCTGCCGCCGGGCTACCTGTGCTGCGGTTATCCGCAACGCGGCTCGGGCCAGTTCGACAAGGCCGAGAAGATCATCACCGACAACCGGGTGCTGTTCCACCGCGTGGCCAACACGCTGAACTACCTCGACATCAAGACGGTGGTGGTCAGCTGCGGCACGTGCTATGACCAGCTGCAGGGCTACAAGTTCGAGGAGATCTTCCCGGGCTGCCGCATCATCGACATCCACGAGTACCTGCTCGAAAAGGGCATCAAGCTCGACGGCTCGGCCGGTGGTTATCTCTATCACGACCCCTGCCACAGCCCGATGAAGCTGCAGGAGCCGATGAAGACGGTGAAGGCCCTGGTGGGCGACGCCGTGATCAAGAGCGAGCGCTGCTGCGGTGAGTCGGGCACGCTGGGCGTGACCCGCCCCGACATCTCGACGCAGGTCCGCTTCCGCAAGGAAGAGGAAATGCGCAAGGCCGAGACCGAGCTGCGTGCCACCGGTGCCGTCAGTGCCACCCAGGATCTGAAGATCCTGACCAGCTGCCCGAGCTGCCTGCAAGGCCTGAGCCGTTATGGCGACGACCTGAACAACGGCCTGCTGGAAGCCGACTACATCGTGGTCGAGATGGCCCGCAAGATCCTCGGCGAAGGCTGGATGGAGCAGTACGTGGCCCGTGCCAACGCCGGTGGCATCGAACGGGTGCTGGTCTGATGACCGGTGCGCTCGTTTCCACCTGTGAACTCTGTGCGCACCAGGCCACTCCGGCCTGGTCGCTGGTGTTCCAGGGCCCGCTGCTGCGGGTGGTGCGCGTGCTCGATGCGCCGGAGTTCCCGGCCTTCTACCGGGTGATCTGGCAGGCCCATGTGGCCGAGATGAGCGATTTGTTAGCCGCCGATCGCCAGCACCTGATGGACACGGTGAACACCGTTGAAGGGGTGCTGCGCACGTCGCTGCAGCCCACCAAGATCAACCTGGCCGCCTTTGGCAACATGGTGCCGCACCTGCACTGGCATGTGATTGCCCGGTTTGACTGGGACAGCCACTTTCCGCAGCCGGTCTGGGGCACCGCCCAGCGCACGCCGGTGCCCGCGGCGGTTGATCGCCTCATCGCCCCGCTGGTGGAAGTTGATGCCCGCATCGTCGCGGCACTGACCGCCTGACCCGCCCCCCATCGTTTGCCCCGTTTCAAGCAAGGAATCGCCATGAGCGCCACGCCCCATCCTGTTTCGCTGACCTTGCACCAGGCCACCCGCGTGCTGGAGGTCGGTTTTGACGACGGACAGACGTTCAACATCCCGTTCGAGCTGATGCGCGTGTATTCGCCGTCCGCCGAAGTGCAGGGCCACGGCCCGGGCCAGGAAGTGCTGCAGACCGGCAAGCGCCATGTCGGCATCGACGGCGTGGAAGCGGTGGGCAACTACGGCATCCAGCCGACGTTCGACGATGGCCACAATTCGGGCATCTTCACCTGGCCGCACCTCTACAAGCTGGGCTCGCAGCAGGACGCGCTCTGGGCCGCCTACGAGCAGCGCCTGGTGGACGCCGGTGTTGACCGCGACGCGCCGATGCCCGAGAAGGCCGGTTCCGCCTGCAGCAGCCACAACCACTGATCCAGACCCGAGGAAACCCAGCCATGTCGCAAACCCACTTCGGCTTCGAGACTGTCGATGAATCGGTGAAGGCCGGCAAGGTCAAGGGCGTGTTCGATTCCGTGGCGTCGAAGTACGACGTCATGAACGACCTGATGTCGATGGGCATGCACCGCGCCTGGAAGGCCTACACGCTGGCCGTGGCCAACCTGAAGGCCGGTGACAAGGCGCTCGACATTGCAGGCGGCACGGGCGATCTGTCGCGCGCGTTTGCCCGCCAGGTCGGCCCCACCGGGCAGGTGGTGCACACCGACATCAACGAGGCCATGCTCAGCACCGGCCGCGACCGCCTGATCGACGAAGGCCTGGCGCTGCCCACCACGCTGTGTGACGCCGAGAAGCTGCCCTTCAAGACCGGCCACTTCGACCTGGTGAGCGTGGCCTTCGGCCTGCGCAACATGACCCACAAGGACGTGGCGCTGGCCGAGATGTGCCGCGTGCTGCGCCCGGGCGGCCGGCTGCTGGTGCTGGAGTTCTCGCAGGTGGCCAAGCCGCTGCGCAAGCCCTACGACTGGTATTCGTTCAACATCCTGCCCAAGCTGGGGCAGCTGGTGGCCGGTGACGCCGAGAGCTACCGCTACCTCGCCGAGTCGATCCGCATGCACCCGGACCAGGCCACGCTGAAGGGCATGATGAAGACCGCCGGCTTCGGCCATGTGGACGTTCACAACCTGACCGGCGGGGTCGTGGCCCTGCATGTGGGTATCAAGTGCTGAGGGGCCCGGGCTGAGCGCCCGGCTTCTACAATCGGTGAATGCCTGATCCCATCACCGCCTTGTCCCAGCTGGTTCTGCCGGCTGCCACCGCCCGTTTTGTGCTGCTCGCCAACCATGTGCTGAGCGCCGCCCCGGTGGCGCCCGAGCGCCTGAAGGCCCACGCCGGCCGTGTCTTGCGCGTCGAGGTCGAGGGCTGGACGATCCCGCTGCCTCCGCCGCCGCCGCTGGCCCTGCGCATCACGCCGGCCGGCTTGTTCGAGTCGCTCGATGAAGGCGCCGCGACGGGCGCTGAAACCACCGCTGCGGCCACGCCCGAGGCGGACCTGCGCCTGCGGGTGGATGCCTCCGAGCCTTTCGCGGCCGCGCGCCGCCTGGTGTCGGGCGAGCTGCCCACCGTGCGCATCGAAGGTGATGTGGGCCTGGCGGCCGACGTGAACTGGGTGCTGGCCAATGTGCGCTGGGACATCGCGGCCGATCTGGAGCGTGTCTTCGGCCCGGCCGTGGCCGATGGCCTGAGCCGCGTGGGCGACACCGCGGGCGCTGCCCTGCGGGCCGTGGCCCAGGGTGCGGCCGGCGTGCTGCGCCGCGGCTGAGGCACCCACGTCCATGCGTTACCTGCTGCGTCTGCTGCGCATCGTCGTCACCCTGCTGCGTTATGGGGTCGACGAGCTGGTGCTGTCCGGTTTCAAGCACCGCTGGATCATGGCCCTGGCCTGGGTGGTGTCCCGCGGGCGCAGCTATGACGAGCCGCGCGGCGTGCGGCTGCGGCTGGCGCTGGAAGCGCTCGGCCCGATCTTCATCAAGTTCGGCCAGGTGCTGTCCACCCGGCGTGACCTGATTCCGCCCGACATCGCGACCGAGCTGGCGCGGCTGCAGGACCGCGTCCCGCCGTTCCCGGCCGAGCAGTCGCAGCGCATGATCGAGCAGGCGCTGGGCAAGCCGGTGGCCGAGCTGTTTGGCAGCTTCGATGCGCAGCCGGTGGCCAGCGCGTCCATCGCCCAGGTGCACTTCGCCACGCTGAAGGACGGCCGCGAGGTGGCCATCAAGGTGCTGCGCCCGGGCATGCTGCGCGTCATCGACGAAGACATCGCGCTGCTGCACACGCTGGCACGCTGGGTGGAGCGCCTGTCGGCCGACGGCAAGCGGCTGCGCCCGCGCGAGGTGGTCGCCGAATTCGACATGTACCTGCATGACGAACTCGACCTGGTGCGTGAAGCCGCCAATGCCGCGCAGCTGCGCCGCAACATGGCCGATCTGCCGCTGATCATCGTGCCCGAGATGCACTGGGAGCTGTGCACCTCCAATGTCATCGTGATGGAGCGCATGAAGGGCGTGCCCATCAGCCAGGTGCAGCGCCTGCGCGACGCTGGCATCGATATCAAGAAGCTGGCGCGTGACGGCGTCACCATCTTCTTCACCCAGGTGTTCCGCGACGGGTTTTTCCACGCCGACATGCACCCGGGCAACATCCAGGTCAGCCTGGCGCCCGAGACCTTCGGCCGCTACATCGCGCTGGATTTCGGCATCATCGGCACGCTCACCGAGGTCGACAAGGAATACCTGGCGCAGAACTTCATCGCGTTTTTCCGGCGCGATTACAAGCGTGTGGCCGAGCTGCATGTGGAGTCCGGCTGGGTGCCGGCCGATACCCGCATCGAGCAGCTGGAGCAGGCCATCCGTGCCACCTGCGAGCCGCACTTCGATCGGCCGCTGAAAGACATCTCGCTCGGCCAGGTGCTGCTGCGCCTGTTCCAGACCTCGCGCCGCTTCAACGTGGAAGTGCAGCCGCAGCTGGTGCTGCTGCAGAAGACGCTGCTGAACGTGGAGGGCCTGGGCCGCGAGCTCGACCCCGATCTCGATCTGTGGTCCACCGCCAAGCCCTTCCTGGAGCGCTGGATGAACGAGCAGGTGGGCTGGCGCGCGCTGCTGCGCCGCATGAAGGACGAGGCCCCGCTCTACGCCAAGCTGCTGCCTGAGCTGCCGCGCCTGCTGCACCGCCAGTTGCAGTCGCAGCAGCCCGATCAGCGCCCGCTGCTGGCGGCGCTGGTGCGTGAGCAACGCCGCACCAATCGCCTGCTGGCGGGCCTGCTCTGGGGGGCCACCGGCTTCCTGGCGGGTGTGGTGGTGGCACGCTGGCTGCTTCGCTACTTCAGCCACGGCACTTTTTAGAGGTTTCCGCCCCTTGGTGGGGCTGACCGGCGCCGTGATAATGCGCGCCTTCGAGGCAGTTCACCCCCGGTGTGCACTGCCGGGCGCCTTCCGTTGAACTTGCCATGAACAACACCCTGATCGTTTTTGTCGTGCTGTACCTGCTGGGCACCCTGGGCCTGGGCGTCTGGGCCGGCACCCGCATCAAGAACACGAGTGACTTCGCCATCGCCGGCCGCAGCCTGCCGCTGATCATGGTGATCACCACCACCTTCGCCACCTGGTTCGGTGCCGAGACGGTGATGGGCATCCCGGCCAAGTTCGTGCAGAGCGGTCTGGGCGCGATCGTGGAAGACCCGTTTGGTGCCGGCACCTGTCTGATCCTGGTTGGCCTGTTTTTCGCCACCAAGCTGTACCGCCAGAACCTGCTGACGATCGGCGACTTCTACCGCCAGCGTTACGGCAAGGGCGTCGAGGTGTTCTGCTCCTCGGCCATCATCCTGAGCTACCTCGGCTGGGTGGCCGCGCAGATCACCGCGCTCGGCCTGGTGTTCTCGGTGCTGACCAACGGCGCCATGAGCGAAACCGCCGGCATGATCGTCGGCACGCTGGCGGTGCTGGTGTACGTGGTGGTGGGTGGTTTCCTGGCGGTGGCCTGGACCGACTTCATCCAGATGATCGTGCTGGTCATCGGCCTGAGCGTGATCGCCGTGTTCTCTGCGGACCTGGCTGGCGGCACCGACAAGGTCATCGCCCTGACCCAGGCGAATGACCTCTGGCGCTTCCTGCCCGAGCCCACCTTCACCGAGATGGCCATGTTCATCGGCGCGGCCGTGACGATGATGTTTGGCAGCATCCCGCAGCAGGACGTGTTCCAGCGCGTGATGTCGGCCAAGGACGAAAAGACGGCCCGCAACGGCGCGGTCATCGGCGGTGTCAGCTACATCCTGTTCGCCTTCGTGCCGATGTTCATCGTGGCCGCGGCCGTGGTGGTGATGGGCCAGGAGGCTCTGGACATCGCCAAGGACGACTACCAGCGCCTGCTGCCCACCTTCGTGCTGACGAAGATGCCGCTGATCATGCAGATCCTGTTCTTCGGCGCGCTGCTGTCGGCCATCAAGAGCACCTCGTCGGCCACGTTGCTGGCGCCGTCCACCAGCTTCGTCGAGAACATCCTGAAGAACCTGCGCGGCGACATGAAGGACCGCGAACAGCTGCTGGCCATGCGGGTGACGATCGTCATCTTCGCGGCCCTGGTGCTCGCCTACGCCATCGCCATGAAGGGCACGCCGATCTACGACCTGGTGTCGTCGGCCTACCAGGTGACGCTGGTCGGCGCGTTCGTGCCGCTGGCCGTGGGCCTGTACTGGAAGCGCGCCACCACCCAGGGTGCGGTGCTGTCGCTGGGGGCCGGCATCGGCGTCTGGTTGCTGTTTTTCCCTCAGGTCACGTCGCTGGGCGAGGTGTTCCCGGGTCAGCTGGCTGGCCTGCTGGCTGCGCTGGTGGGCATGGTCGTGGGCTCGCTGGCGCCGCAATGGCTGACCAACCGCCACGAACACAAGCAGCATGTGGCAGGTTTGCCCGACGAGGCAGCCGGCGCGTGATCACCGCGGGCGCCCGGAAGAGGCGCCCGCCCTATAATTCGACGTTTTTCCCCCGAGGTTCCCCATGCCTATCTACGCCTATCGCTGCGCCGCCTGCGGCCATGCGCGTGATGTGCTGCGAAAGATGTCTGATGCCCCGCTGACCACCTGCCCGGTCTGCGGCGCGGAGCAGTTCCAGAAACAGGTCACCGCCGCCGGCTTCCAGCTCAAGGGCTCGGGCTGGTACGTGACCGACTTCCGTGGTGGCAGCGGTGGTGCTGCGGCACCTGCGGCGGCCGCCGCCGGCGCGACGGCATCCACTGCCGCCAGCGCAGCACCGGCCCCTGCGCCGGCCAGTGACAGTGGTTCCTCGGCCTCGGCCAGTTCAGGTGGCGACAGTGCCGCCGGCGGTTGCGGCGGTTCTTGTGCCTGCCACTGAATCTCATCGTTTCAACCTCGGACGCACCGTGAAAAAATATCTGATCGCTGGCTTGCTGTCCTGGTTGCCGCTGGCCATCACGGTCTGGGTGCTGCTGTCGGTGCTGGGTCTGCTCGACAGCCTGTTCGCCGCTGTCCTGTCGGCCACCCAGGCCATCCTGCCGCACAGCGCCTATGACGGCCTGGAGCGCCTGCGCCATGTGCCGGGCCTGAGCGTGCTGGTGGTGGTGCTGGCGATGCTGGCCACGGGCGTGTTCGTGACCAACATCTTCGGTCAGTGGTTCCTGCGCCAGTGGGATGCGCTGATGAACCGCATCCCCATCGTCAAGTCGATCTACAGCTCGGTGAAGCAGGTGTCGGACACGCTGTTCTCCAGCAGCGGCAACGCCTTCCGCGAAGCCGTGCTGGTGCAGTACCCGCATGCCGGCTCCTGGACGATCGCTTTCGTCACGGGCAAGCCCAGCGGCGAGGTTGCGGCGCATCTGCAGGGTGAGCATGTCAGTCTGTACGTGCCGACCACGCCAAACCCGACGTCCGGATTCTTCCTGATGATGCCGCGCGACGCGGTGCGCCCGCTGGGCATGAGCGTCGACGAGGCTCTGAAGTACATCATTTCCATGGGCGTGGTGGCGCCCCCGGCGGGTGCCATCACCCGGCCGGAGGAGGCCGACCCCAATCGGGCGGGCTGAACACCGCGCTGCCCGGCGTTCAGTCCTGAGGGCTTGGCCCCACCCCTGTCAGCCCCTGAAGATCATGGCGCTCCGGCACGACCGGCGCGCATCCCCCTTGTACCGAAGCACCGGAGTGCATCCATGAGAACGACTTATTGCGGCCAGGTCAGCGAAACGCTGATGGGCCAGACCGTGACCCTGATGGGCTGGGCCCATCGTCGCCGCGACCACGGCGGTGTGATCTTCATCGACCTGCGTGACCGCGAAGGCCTGGTCCAGATCGTCTGCGACCCCGACCGCGCCGACATGTTCAAGGTCGCCGAAGGCGTGCGCAACGAGTTCTGCCTGAAGGTGGTGGGCCTGGTGCGCGCCCGTCCGGCCGGCACTGAAAACATCAACCTCGTGTCCGGCAAGATCGAAGTGCTGTGCCACGAGCTGGAAGTGTTGAACTCGTCGGTGACGCCGCCGTTCCAGCTCGACGACGACAACCTGAGCGAGACCGTGCGCCTGACGCACCGCGTGCTCGACCTGCGTCGCCCGGCCATGCAGAAGAACCTGATGCTGCGCTACCGCGTGGCCATGGAAGTCCGCAAGTTCCTCGACGCCAACGGCTTCGTCGACATCGAAACCCCGATGCTGACCAAGTCGACGCCGGAAGGTGCCCGCGACTACCTGGTGCCTTCGCGCGTGCATGACGGCCAGTTCTTCGCGCTGCCGCAAAGCCCGCAGCTGTTCAAGCAGCTGCTGATGGTGGCCGGCTTCGACCGCTACTACCAGATCACCAAGTGCTTCCGCGACGAAGACCTGCGCGCTGACCGCCAGCCGGAATTCACCCAGATCGACATCGAGACCTCCTTCCTGACCGAAGAAGAGATCCGCGCGATGTTCGAGGGCATGATCCGCACGGTGTTCCGCAACGCCATGGGCGTGGAGCTGCCGGTGTACCCGCAGATGACCTACGCTGATGCGATGTTCAAGTACGGCTCGGACAAGCCGGACCTGCGCGTCAAGCTCGAGTTCACCGAGCTGACCGAAGTCATGAAGGACGTCGACTTCAAGGTCTTCTCCACCCCCGCCACCACCAAGGGTGGCCGCGTGGTGGCCCTGCGCGTGCCGGGTGGTGCCGACATGTCGCGTGGCGAGATCGACGGCTACACCGAGTTCGTCAAGATCTACGGCGCCAAGGGCCTGGCCTGGGTCAAGGTCAACGACGTCGCCAAGGGCCGCGAAGGCCTGCAGTCGCCGATCGTCAAGAACCTGCACGACGCCGCGATCGAACAGATCCTGGCCCGTACCGGTGCCTGCAACGGCGACCTGCTGTTCTTCGGTGCCGACAAGGCCAAGGTCGTCAACGACGCCATTGGCGCGCTGCGCGTGAAGATCGGTCACAGCGAATTCGGCCGCTCCAAGGGCCTGTTCGAGGACAAGTGGGCCCCGCTGTGGGTGGTCGACTTCCCGATGTTCGAGCAGGACGAGGACGAAGGCCGCTGGAACGCCGTGCACCATCCGTTCACCGCGCCGAAGGACGGCCATGAAGACCTGATGGACACCGACCCGGGTGCCTGCATCGCCAAGGCCTACGACATGGTGCTGAACGGCTGGGAACTGGGTGGCGGCTCCATCCGTATCCACCGCGCTGAAATCCAGAGCAAGGTGTTCTCTGCGCTGAACATCAGCAAGGAAGACGCCCAGGTCAAGTTCGGCTTCCTGCTGGACGCGCTGCAGTACGGCGCCCCGCCGCACGGTGGCCTGGCCTTCGGCCTGGACCGCCTGATCACCCTGATGACCAAGGCCGACTCCATCCGCGACGTGATCGCCTTCCCGAAGACGCAACGTGCCCAGTGTCTGCTGACCGGCGCACCGAGCAACGTCGACGAGAAGCAGCTGCGCGAGCTGCACATCCGCCTGCGCAACACGCAACCGGCCGCTTGATGCGACAGCCGTGAAGCAGGAAAGGCCCTTCGGGGCCTTTTTTTTCGCCTGCGCCCCAGGCTCGGCCAGCGCGATAGCATCACGGCATGAGCGAACCCATGCAGGCCAAGCCCCTGAAGATTCCTGAATCGGTGCTGGTGGTGATCTACACCCCGGCGCTGGATGTGCTGCTGATCGAGCGCGCCGACGTGCCCGGCTTCTGGCAAAGCGTGACGGGCTCGAAGGATGCCGTGGACGAAGCCTCGCGCCTGGCGGCCATGCGTGAGGTGGCCGAAGAAACCGGCATCCAGGTGGGCACGCCTGAGGTGCCGGACGCCGCCTTGCAAGACTGGCAACTGGCCAACGTCTATGAGATCTACCCGCGCTGGCGGCACCGTTACCCGCCGGGCGTGACGCACAACACCGAGCAGGTGTTTGGCCTGTGCGTGCCGGCCGGCACATTGGTGACGCTGGCCCCGCGTGAGCACACGGCGGCCGTGTGGCTGCCCTGGCGGGAGGCGGCTGACCGCTGCTTCTCGCCGTCGAATGCCGAGGCCATCCTGCAACTGCCGCGGTATGCCACGGCCGCGGCACCTGGCGCATCGGCATGACCATCCAGCGGCCGCATCTGCGGGCGGGCACCGCGCCCACCACGCAGTTCAGCACCCGGTTCAGCAGCCACACCTTCCGGGTGGGCACCTACAACATCCACAAGGGCGTGCGCGGGCTGGGGCCGGCCAAGCGGCTGGAGATCCACAACCTCGGCCTTGGCATCGAGGCGCTCGACGCTGATGTGGTCTGCCTGCAGGAAGTGCGGCTGTTCCATGCGCTGGAGGCGCGGCAGTTTGCGCGCAGCCCGCTGGGTTGGCCGGCTCAGGGCCAGGCGGAATTCCTGGCGCCCGAGGGTTATGCCTCGGCCTATCGCACCAACGCCGTCACCCGGCATGGCGAGCATGGCAATGCGCTGCTGTCACGCTGGCCAATGGGCGAGATCGGGCACCACGATGTGTCGGACCACCGTTTCGAGCAGCGCGGTTTGCTGCATGTGCCGGTCATCTGGCAGGGCATGACGGTGCATGTGGTGGTGGCGCATTTCGGCTTGATCCACGCCAGCCGGGTGCGGCAGGTGCAGCGCCTCGCAGAGATGCTGGACCGCGAGGTGCCGGCCGATGCACCGCTGCTGGTGGCCGGTGATTTCAACGACTGGGGCGAGAAGCTGGATGCACCGATGCAGGGGCTGGGCTTGCAGCGCGCGTTGTCGCCGTCTGGCCGAACGGCTGACCGCGTGACGTTTCCGTCTCGGGTGCCGGTGTTTGCACTCGACCGGGTCTATGTGCGCGGCTGGCGCTGCGTCAGCACCCTGGTGCCGCGCGGCGCGGCCTGGGCGCGCATGTCCGATCACCTGCCATTGGTGGTGGAGCTGGAGCCCGCATGAGCGAGCAGCGGCCCGCCCTGCCGCAAGACGACGAGGCCCGGCCGCATCCGGCGGCCTGGTACCTGCACCCACGGCCGGTCTGGCTAGGTGGCAATGACGTGACCTTGCTGCAGGGGGGCGACCAGTTGTTCCCCGCGCTGAGGCGGGCCATGGCTGCTGCGCGGCATGAGATCTGGCTGGCCACCTACATCTTCGAGACCGATGACGCCGCCCGCGGCATCGTGGACAGCCTGATCGCGGCCTCCCTGCGTGGCGTGCGCGTGCGGCTGGTGGTGGATGGCTTTGGTTCGCACCGCAGCTTGAGCCAGTTGCAGGAGTGGCTGTCGCCGCACCCGGTGGGGCTGGTGGTGTTTCGCCCGCTCACCCGCTGGTGGAACTGGCTGCAGCCGGGGCAATTGCGGCGCCTGCACCAGAAGCTGTGTGTGGTGGACGGCGATGTGGCGTTTGTCGGCGGCATCAACCTGATCGACGACCGCCACGACCTGCACCATGGCTGGACCGATCAGCCACGGTTTGACTTCGCCTTGCAGGTGCGTGGCCCGGTGGTCGCGCCGATCGAACAGACGGTGCGCGCCATCTGGACCCGCGCCGCCTTCGGCCGTGACTGGCGCCAGGAGGTGCTGGCGCTGGCCCGCAGCACCGAGCCGCTGCACCGCGCACGGCGCCTGCTCAAGCAGCTGCGCATTCAGCCTGCCCGCGCTGTGCCGGTTGGTGACGTTGAGCCCGTGGAGGCGGCGTTTCTGGTACGGGACAACCTGCGGCAGCGCCGCTCGATCGAGCGCAGTCTGATCGAGGCGATCCGCTCAGCCCGGCAGTCGGTGGATCTGGTGACGCCGTACTTCTACCCCGGCCGGGCGTTCCGGCGTGCGCTGGGGCAGGCGGCGCAGCGCGGCGTGAAGGTGCGGCTGCTGCTCCAAGGCAAGCTGGACTACCGCCTCGCCGGCCTGGCCGCCGAGGTGCTGTATGACGAGCTGCTGGGCCACGGCGTGGAGGTGTTCGAGTACACCCCGGCCTTTCTGCACGCCAAGATGGTGGTGGTGGATCGGCGCTGGGCCACGCTGGGCAGCTCGAATGTCGATCCGCTCTCGCTGCTGCTGAACCTGGAAGCCAACCTCGCCGTGCGCGATGCCGAACTGGCCGGTGCGATGGGGGCGGCGTTTGACCAAGCAGTCGCTGCGTCACGGCAGGTCACCAAGCCTTCACTGGCGCGTGGCCCGTGGGCTTTCCTGCGTCGCGCCTTCGTGGCCTGGCTGGCGCATTCCTACCTGCGCCTGGCAGGGCTGAACGGGCGGTACTGAGCTGCTGATTGCCCCAGGGCGGCGCTTTACTGCGGCGCGGGCCCGTACCGGTTCGGGCCGGGTGTGCCGGCGCGGCAGCCGTTGGCCACCAGCGTCCATATCCAGCCGATCACCGGAATCAGGGTGATGAGCACCCACCAGCCTGACTTGTCCTGGTCATGCCAACGCTTGGCCGATACCGCCACCGCCGGCCAGACCAGCAGCAGGTTGACGATGCCATCGGCCTTTTCGCCGTGGTAGCCGGCGATGTTCACCAGCGCGGTCAGCACCAGGCCCACCAGCAGCAAGCCCAGCACGCCCACACGCCAGAACAGCCCGCGCCCGATGCGGCCCTGCAGGCTGAACAGCAGCTTCAGCGGCGGCATGGACTCACGCAGAGGGTCGTGGGGCTCGGCGTGGCCGGCCGGGGCCAGTGGGGACGGTCGCATGTCAGACATGGGTGAAAGTATTCCATGGGCCGAGCGGGCGGTGGGGGAGGGCCCGCTGGGTTGGGTGGGGCAATTCCCCCAGTGGTGGTGATGTAGACCCACCGGCGGTTGCATTGCGGGAGGTCGTCAACCTTCGGGAATTGAAAAGTTCATTGAAATCAATAACTTGCAAATAAATGGGCTGTTTGCACATTGCTGGCACGCGCGTTGCGTTCTTGTGGTGTGTCAGCGACGGTGCCGCGTGGCTGACACCTCCCACCGCCAGCCCCGCGTACCGCAAGTACCGGGGTTGGTGGCACCTCAAGATGCCCTATCAGGAGAATGTCATGAACCGCTTCACCACCACCCAGACCGCCGTCCTGTCCGCCCTGCTGTTCAGCGTGCTGGCCGCCACCGCCCAGGCGCAATCGCTGCGCGTGCGCTGCGAAACCCGTGCTGACCGCTCCAGCGCCTCGGTTGACGGCATGGACGTGCCCACGGGTGCTTACACCGCCGTGCTGATGTCGGGCAGCGGCCGCGTGGTCAGCAGCACCGAAAACACCGTGGCCAACGAAGTCGAGATCGACTTCTCCAGCCAGCGTCGCGACATCCGCAAGGGCGCCACGGCCATCCCCGTCAACTTCATCGTCGGTGGGGCCGTGACGGCCGAGCTGCATGACGCCGCCGGCGCCACCGTGCTGACTGGCAAGGCCAACTGCCGCGTTCGCTGAAGCAACATCCCCACTCCGCCCTGTGCCTTGCCGCTGCACGAATGTGCGCAGGCACGGCAGAATCGGCCATCAAGATGGCGATGGGTGGGGTGGTTCCAGATGTCCGTGTCCGAAGTGAATCCAGCACCGGCCGCTTCGGCCGGCTGGCAGTTCTCGCCCTCGCCGCAACTGCTGCTGGACGATGACGACCAGGTGCTGGCAGCCAACCCCGCTGCGCTGGCCCTGTGGGGGCTTGCTGAAAGGGCGGTGGTGGGCCGGCCATTGGCCGACCTGCTGCAGCTTCAAGCCGACGGCCTGAGCAAGCTGCAAGACCGCCAGCCGGGCACCGAGCCCGCAGGCGAGTTGCTGGTGCAATTGCAGATCGGTCCGAAGTTCCTGGCCCAGGCACCGCCTACCGCCCCGGAGGGCCAGGGCAAGCCGCCTGCCCATCAACACATCGTGGCGCTGCTCGTGCAGCCCGCCACCCGCCTTGGCGACTGGGCGGGCAGCCGCATGCTCGACAACCTGCCGGCGGGCGTGTTGCGCTATGACGCCTCCCTGGAACTCGTGGAGGCCAACCCCGCCGCACTGGCGTTTTTTGGCCGCAGCCAGGTTCAGCAGGCCCGGCACCGCGCCGACGACGAGGTGCACCTGTTGCTGCATGAGGACGGCCGCCCGGTGCCGCCGTCAGACCGCCCGGCCGTGCGCGCCCTGCGCACCGGCCAACCCGTGACCGGCATGACCATCGGTGTGCACACCGCCCATGGCCTGCGCTGGGCGCAGGCCAACGCAGAGCCCTTGCCGGTGCGCGAGGACGGCAGCACCGACGGCGTTGTGGTGACATTTGCCGACATCACCGGACGCGTCGAGGCCATGCAGGCGCTGCGCGAGAGCGAATCGCGCTTCCGCCTTTTCGCCGAGGCCAGCCAGGATGTGATCTGGATGAGCCGCCCGTCCGATGGCCGCACGCTGTACGTCAGCCCGGCGTTCGAGCGGCTCTGGGGCCTGCCCGTGCAGGCGCTGTATGACCAGCAGGTCAGCTGGATGGACTGCATCCACCCGGACGACCGGCAAGCCGTGGCTGATGCGTATTTCGGCACCACGGTTGAACGCCCGTTCGAGGCCGAATACCGCGTGGTGAGGCCTGACGGCAGCATGATCTGGGTGCGTGACCGCGGCAAGCCGGTGCTTGACGCTCTCGGCGGCCTGTCCCACCTGGTGGGCATGGCCGAAGACATCACCCTGGCGCGGGCCGCCAAGGAGGCCGAGCATGCCCGTCAGCAAGCCGAGCAGCAGGTCGCCCGCCTGGTGGCCACCGCCCCCGGTGTGCTCATCAGCTACCGCCTCGATGCGAACGGCCGCGGGTCGGTGCACATCGCCAATCCGCGCATTGGCTCGGCTTACGGCATCGGCCAGGGGCTCCATGACATCCGCGACGTGGTGCATGCCGCAGACCGGGCCCGCATGCGCCAGGCCTTCACCGCCTCGGCCCAGACGATGAAGGCGTTCCGAGAGGAATTCCGCGTTCAGCACCCCAAGTACGGCGAGATCTGGGTGGAGCTGCATGCGATGCCCGTGAAAGTCGGTGACGGGGTCATCGAGTGGCACGGGTTCATGCATGAGATCACCAGCCGCAAACGGGTGGACGACGAGATTCGCCGGGTGAACGCCGAGCTGGAAGCCCGTGTGGCCGAGCGCACCGCCGAGCTGGAGGCGCGACACCGCGAGATGGAAGCCTTCACCTATTCGGTCTCGCATGACCTGAAAGCGCCTCTGCGCGGCATCGACGGCTACAGCCGGCTGCTGGAGGCCGACCACGCCAGTGATCTGAACGCGGAAGGTCGCTCCTTCATCGAGACCATCCGCAAGGCCACGGTGCACATGGGGCGGCTGATTGATGACCTGCTGGCCTATTCGCGGGTCGAGCGCAGCCGGCCCACGCTGGCGCCGCTGAACCCGTCAACGCACATCCAGCAGTGGGTGGCCGAGCGGCGGCGCGAGCTCGACGAGCAGGGCGTGACGCTGTCATTGACGCTGGAAGCCCAGCACGCCGTGGCCGAGCGCGACGGCCTCGGGCTGGTGATGCGCAACCTGCTCGACAACGCGATCAAGTTCACCGCGGGCCGCGAAGAACGTGTCATCCGCGTGGCCTGCGAGGTGCACGAAACCGGCTGCCGAATCACCGTCAGCGACAACGGCCCCGGCTTCGACATGCGCTATCACGACCGCATCTTCGAGATCTTCCAGCGCCTGCACCGCGCCGAGGATTACCCCGGTACAGGTGTGGGCTTGGCCATCGTCCGCAAGGCGGTGGAACGCATGAAGGGCCGGGTGCGGGCCCACAGCGAGCCCGGGCAGGGCGCCACTTTCGTGGTGGAGTTGCCGGGATAGCGTGTTGGCGTCTCGGGCTCTTGGGGGAGGCGGCCAGCGAGTCGTCACTTCCTGAGGCTTTCGGGGTATTCTTGTGCGTTAACAACCGGGCGCCAACGCCCGCTGGATCTACGAATGAGTGGTAACCGTCCGATCCTGCTGGTCGAAGACAACCCGATGGATGTCGACCTCACGCGCAGGGCATTCGCCAAACGCAACATCGCGAACCCGCTCGAAGTGGCGCGCGATGGTGAAGAGGCCCTGAACTGGCTGGCTCGCTGGGAGGCCGGTGAACCGCTGCCCGTGGTCATCCTGCTCGACCTGAAGCTGCCGCGCGTGCCGGGCCTGGACGTGTTGCGCAAGCTCAAGGCGCACCCCACTTTCAGCCGCATCCCGGTCGTGGTGCTCACCACGTCCCGCGAGGACGCCGATGTCCAGACGGCCTATGGCCTGGGCGTCAATTCGTACATCGTCAAACCGGTCGAATTCGAGAAGTTCATCGAAGTGGCCGCGCAGATTGACCTGTACTGGTGCGTACTCAACCAAAACCCGCAAGACCCCTGATGGTCTGATGTGCTTTCCGGCCAGCGCCGGCTGCGCATCCAGGCGTGGTTGAGGTGGTGGGCCAACCCCGCATTGCCTCCCCCCACCCATGAAGGTTCTCTACGTTGAAGACAATGACCAGGATGCCGACCTGACGCGTCGCCACCTGAGTCGTCTGGCGCCACACATCGTGCTGATGAATGTGGCCGACGTGGCCAGCGCCCGCGAGCGCCTGAAAGCCGACGTGCTGCCCGACCTGTTGCTGTGCGACATGAACCTGCCCGACGGCAGCGGGCTGGAGTTGCTGCGCCAGGTGCGCGACCAGGCGCTGCCCATGCCGGTGGTGATGCTGACCGGCTCCGGCGACGAAGCCACGGTGGTGGCGGCCCTGCGCGGCGGTGCCGACGACTACATCGTCAAGCACGGCAACTACCTCGACCGCCTGCCCGTGCTGCTGGATCTGGCCATGGGGCGGCATCGTCTGGCCAGCGCGCGCCATGCCCGGCCGATCCGCGTGCTGTATGCCGAGCGCACCCACACCGATGTCGACCTGCTGATGCGCCACCTCAACCGCTACGCGCCGAACATCCGGCTCGAAGCGGTGGGCTCGGCCGATGAAGTGCTGAACCGCCTGCCCCCGATTGCCCGTGCGGCTGCGGCGCCCGATGTGCTGCTGCTCGACTACCTGCTGCCCGGCATGAATGCGCTGGAGCTGGTGAAAGTGGTTCGGCAAGACCGCGGCCTGGACCTGCCCGTCATCATCATCACCGGCCAGGGCGACGAAGACAGCGCGGTGCAGACGCTCAAGCTGGGCGCCACCGACTACCTCGTCAAGCACGAAGACATGCTGCGCCGCCTGCCGGTGGCCATCGAGAGCGCGTTTTTCCGGGTCGAGCTTGAGCGTGAGCGCGGTGCCCTGCGTGAGAGCCAGGCGCGCTTCCGCCAGATGGCCGAAGGCATCGGTGACGTGTTCTTCCTGAACGACCCGCTGCGGCGCAAGCTGCTGTATGTCAGCCCCGCGTTCGAGCGCATCTGGGGTCTGCCTTGCGAGGTGCTGTACGACGACTGGGTGGCCTGGATGGCGCCCATTCACCCGCATGACCAGGTGCGCATGCAGGCCGCCGTTCAGGCCATCAACACCGACGAGCGCTTTGAGGCCGAGTACCGCGTGGTGCGGCCCGACGGCGCCCTGCGCCATGTGCTGATGCGCAGCTACCCGGTGTTCGACGAAGCCGGCCTGCCGTACCGCCGCGCCGGCATCGTGCAGGACATCACCGAGCGCAAGCAGCAGGAAGCGCGCATCGAGCACCTGGCGTACCACGATCCACTCACCGGCCTGCCCAACCGCACCTTGCTGATGGACCGCCTGGGTCTGGCGCTGGCCCACGCGCAGCGGCATCAGGGCCAGCTGGCCGTGCTGTTCATGGACCTGGACCGCTTCAAGACCATCAACGACACCCTCGGCCACCTGCAGGGTGACGAGCTGCTCAAGCAGGTGTCGCAGCGGCTGCGCGGTGTGCTGCGCGAAGACGACACGGTGGCGCGCCTTGGCGGCGATGAGTTCGTGGTGGTGCTGCCGCAGGTGGAAGGTGTGGCTGACCCGGCACACGTCGCCGACAAGCTGATGGCCGCGTTGACCGCGTCCTTCCGCATCGGGCATCAGGACTTGTACGTCACCTGCAGCCTCGGTGTGAGCATGTACCCGCGTGACGGCACCGACGCCGAAACCCTGCTGAAGTACGCTGACACCGCGCTCTACAAGGCCAAGGATGCCGGTCGCAACGCCTACCGTTTCTTCAGCCCCGAGATGGATGCCCGCGCGCACCAGCGGCTGCGTCTTGAAAACGACCTGCGCGGCGCGATTGCGCGCGACGAGCTGCGGCTGCACTACCAGCCTAAGCTGCGGGTCGACAACGGGCAGGTGAGCGGTGTGGAGGCGCTGGTGCGCTGGATGCACCCGGTGGAAGGCCTGATCCCGCCGGACCAGTTCATTCCGCTGGCCGAAGAGACCGGCCTGATCCTCGACATCGGTGAATGGGTGCTGGGTGAGGCTTGCCGCCAGTTGCGTCGCTGGCGTGCCGCCGGCCACCCCGACCTGTGCATGGCGGTGAACCTGTCACCGCGCCAGTTGCAGCGCCCCGGCCTGGACGTGACCGTGCTCAACGCGCTGGAAGCCGGTGGGCTGCCACCAGCCAGCCTGGAGCTGGAAATCACCGAGTCCAGCGTGATGCAGGAGCCTGAGCAGGCCCTGACGCTGCTGCGCCGCCTGCGGGCGATCGGCGTGCGCATCTCGATCGACGATTTCGGCACCGGCTACACGAACTTCGCCTATCTGCGCCAGCTGCCGCTGCAGCGCCTGAAGATCGACCGCAGCTTCATCCAGCATCTGGCCGATGTGGATGAAGACGGCGTGGCACCCGGCGCCACGCAAGACGACGTCGCCATCGTCGAAGCCATCATCGCCATGGCCCACAAGCTGCGCCTGAACGTGCTGGCCGAAGGCGTGGAAACCGAGGCCCAGCACGAGCGCCTGAGCGGGCTGGGCTGTGACGAGATGCAGGGCTTCCTGCATGGCCGTCCGATGCCCGCCGACGAGTGCGAACGCTGGATGCTCGACCGCCTCAAGAAGGTTTGAAGGCATTGAAACCAGGGGCGTTGCCCCCGGCTTCATTCACCCCACAAGTTGCGCATGACCTCGGTGAACCGGGCCTGATGCTGCGCCTTGCCCGGCCGCTCGCCGTCGCGCAGCGTCCACCGGCCCGCCACCATCACGTCGCTCCAGGCCTGGCCGGGGCTGGAGAACACCAGCGCGTCCAGCGTGCGGCTGGTTGGGATGCCTGCCAGCGCTGCGTCCGTTGCCGGAGCCACCAGCAAGTCGGCGCGCGCACCCACCTGCAGGCCCCAGCTTGTCTGACCTGCCGCCGCGGCACCACCGGCCAGCACGGCCTGCCACAGCCGGCTGGCCGTGGCGCCGGCCGCGGGCGGGTGGCTCATGGCCACATTGCGTTGCCGCCATTGCAGCCGCTGTCCGTATTCCAGCCAGCGCAGCTCCTCGCGCCAGCAGCGCGTCACCTGGCTGTCTGAACCCACGCTCAACGGCGTACCTGCGCGCAGCCAGCCGGGCAGGTCGGTCAGGCCGTCGCCCAGGTTGGCCTCGGTGGTCGGGCAGATCACCACGCCGCTGCCCGCGCGGCCTGTGGCCTCGATCTCTTCCGGGGTGACGTGGGTGGCGTGCACGAGCTGCCAGCGCGCATCCAGCAGCCCCTCTGCTGCCAGCCACTGCACCGGCCGCTGCCCGGTGGCTTGCAGGCAGTCATCCACCTCGGCGGTTTGTTCCGCCACATGGATGTGGATGGGCAGGTCTTGCCCCTCGCACAGCGCCCGCAGGCGGTGCAAGGAGGCTGGCCGCGCCGCGCGCAGCGAATGCACCGCCACGCCGGCATTCAGCGAGATGTGGCCTTGCGCCGCCACATGCCGCTGTGCCGCCATCACTGCCTCGGCGTCACGGTGGAAGCGTTGCTGGTCCGGGCGCAGGGCGGGCTGGGTGAAGCCGGCGCGCTCGTAGAGCACCGGCAGCAGCGTCAGGCCGATGCCCACCTCGCTGGCGGCATCCACCACGGCCTGGCTCAAGGCGTGAGCCTGCTCTGTTGCTGGCTCACCAGCCGTGTGCGCCAGGTAATGAAACTCGCAGACCTGGGTGTAGCCGCCCTCCAGCATTTCGCCGTACAGCTGCGTGGCAATCGCGTGCAGGCTGGCCGGGGTGATGCTGTCTGCGACGCGGTACATGCGGTCGCGCCAGCTCCAGAAGTTGTCGCCGGGCTGGTCCACATGCTCCGCCAGACCTGCGAAGGCGCGCTGGTGCGCATGGCTGTGGGCATTCACCAGGCCGGGCAAGGCCGGGCCATTGAGCCGCAGGGCATCGGCCGGGCAGGGCACACCGGCCTGCACGCTGCGCCAGCGGCCGGCGCTGTCGATTTCCAGCAGCACGTGGCGCTGCCAGCCGTCGGGCAGCCAGGCCAGGTCAGCCCACAGGCGCTGGTGGTTCATTGGGCGCGTGCTGCTCATGGCTGCGCGGCCTGCGGACGCCAGTCGCGCATCACCTGAACCAGCGCCTGCAGCACGGGCTGGATGTGCGCGATGTACGCGGCCTGCAATTGCGTCTCGCGCGTCGGCGTGACGCTTTCGTCGAGGTAGCAGCGCCAGCACATTTCCAGTTGCACCGCATGGATGCCCTGGGCCGGCTGGCCATGCTGTCGGGTGATGTAGCCACCCTTGAAGCGACCATCCACCACCTGGGTGAAATGCTGCTGGCGGGCCAGCACAGCGCCCAGCGCATCGCGCAGGCTGGTCGCGCAGCTGGTGCCGGTGACGGTGCCGAGGTTCAGGTCCGGCAGCTGGCCTTCAAACAGCCAGGGCAGCACCGAGCGGATGCTGTGGCCATCAAACAGCACGGCGTGGCCATGCTGTGCCTTCAGCCGGTTGAGCTCGTCGTGCAGCAGGTCGTGGTACGGCTGCCAATACAGCGCGCGGCGGCGCTCCACCTCGGCCGCGTCGGGGGCCAGGCCGGGCAGGTAGATGTCTTCGCCGGTGAAGAAGCGGGTCGGGCACAGCTCGGTGTTGTTCGCCCCCGGGTACATCGGCGCGTTGTCGGGCGGCCGGTTCAGGTCGATCACGTAGCGCGAATAAGCCGGCACCAGCAGCCCGGCACCCATCTCGCGCGCAAACGCGTACAGCGGCGCCATCAGCCAGTCGGTGTCTTCGACGGCCTTGGCGCGCGGCACCATGTGCCGGGCGATGTCGTCAGGCAGCTCGGTGCCGCAATGCGGCAGGCTGATCAAAAGCGGCGTGGTGCCACGCTGCAGCACGGGTGGTCGGTGGGTCATTCCGGTTGTTCCTTTCCGGGGCGGCCGCCCCACACCACCTGCGCGCAGGGGTTGTGGCCAAAGCGGTACGCCAGTTCGTTCGGGTGATCAATGTGCCAGAGCGCGAAGTCGGCGCGGCGTCCCGGGGTGAGCTGCCCATGGGTTTGGCTCAAACCGAGCGCCTGCGCGGCATGGCGGGTCATGCCTGCCAGGGCTTCTTCCGGCGTCAGGCGGAACAGGGTGCAGGCCATGTTCAGCATCAGCAGCGGCGAGAGCGTGGGCGAGCTGCCTGGGTTGTGGTCGGTCGCCACGGCCATCGGCACGCCTGCGTCGCGCAGGGCCTGCACGGGGGGCAGGTGGGTGTCGCGCAGGAAGTAGTAGGCGCCGGGCAGCAGCATGGCCACGGTGCCGGCCTGGGCCATCGCCTGCACGCCGTCGGAGCCGAGGTGTTCCAGGTGGTCGGCGCTCAATGCGCCGTGGCGGGCGGCCAGTAGAGCGCCGCCGCTGTCCGTCAATTGCTCGGCATGCAGCTTCACCGGCAGGCCCAGCGCCCGGGCGGCGTTGAAGACGCGCTCGATCTGTGCCGGCGAGAAGGCGATCGATTCACAGAACCCATCCACCGCATCGACCAGGCCCTGCGCATGCCAGCCGGGCAGCCAGCCGCACACGGCGTCGATGTAGTCATCCGCTCGGCCTTCAAACTCGGGCGGCACGGCGTGGGCGGCGAGGGCGGTGGTGCGGACTGTCAGCGGCAGCTGTTCACCAATGCGGCGCGCCACGCGCAGGCAACGGGCTTCGTCGGCGAAGCTCAAGCCGTAGCCTGACTTGATCTCGATGGTGGTCACGCCTTCGGCGATCAGGCAGCGGGCGCGGCGGGTGGCGTCGCGCAACAGCTCCACCTCGGTGGCGCCACGGGTGGCCGTCACGGTGGAGCGGATGCCGCCGCCGGCGCGGGCAATGTCTTCGTAGCTGGCGCCCTGCAGTCGCAGCTCGAACTCCCGGGCGCGGTGGCCGCCATACACCAGGTGGGTGTGAGCGTCGATCAACCCCGGCGTGATGACGCCGCCCGACAGCCGGTGCTCGATGTGCACGTCCAGGCCGGCAGGCAGGTCGTCGGCCCGCCCGATCCATTCGATGCGGTCGCCGTCGGTGAGCAGCGCGCCGTCTTCGATCCAGCCCCAGGGGCGGTCGGGTGTCATGGCGGCGATGCTGGCGCCGCGCCACAGGGTGCGTGTTTTCATGAGGGGGCTCGGTATTCGGTGCTCAGTCCTGGCGTGTCAGCGGCGGCTTGGTCACTGATGCAGCCACCAGGCGGCCAGTGGCTGGGTAGGTTGCCCGGCGGATGGCTCGGTGGCTTGTGCGTGCCATTCGCTGGCGTCATCCACGGCCCAGGCCAGCGAGCCCGCAGGCAGCGTGATCGGTTCGCAAGCGCTGCGGTGCAAGATCAGCGGGGTGTGGGTGTAGATGCCGCGCCAGCGGGGCGTGGCCGGGGTGCTGGCGGCATCAACAGGCGGTGCAGCAGGTGCGGCCTCAACGCGCACCATGCCCGCCCCGCCGTGCTCACCGGGCGCCGGCCGCAGCATCAGGTTCAGGTCCCGCGTAGCGCCCTGCACCAGCGCGCAGGCCGGGGCGCTGGCGCCGTCGAACGGCCAGGGCGCGCTGCGGGTGGTCAGGGTGCGCGCATCGGCTGCTTCACCCAGCACCACGCCGTGGCCTTCCAGCACCGCGAACCAGCGCTGCACGCCGGGGAAGGCCGAGAACGGCCCGTCGCGGGTGATGTCGGCCACGCTCACCCGCACCAGCCAGTCGTCGCCATCGGGCCAGCGCAGCAACTCGCGGGTTTCGCCGCCGCCGTTGCGCCAGGGTTGGGGCGGGCAGTCGGCCAGGCTCACCAGCGTGAGTCTGGAAGGGCTGATGGGCGCGGTCATGGGGTGAACGAGCCTTCCAGCTGGTACCGCGCCCCCGGGTGAATCAGGCGCGCCTGGGTGATGGCTGCGTCGCGCGTCCAGGTGCGGCGCACCACCACCAGGCAGGGGTCGTCGCGCAGGATGTTGAGGGCCTTGGCGTCGGCCGCGCTGGCCGCGGCGGATTCGATCGAATAGCGCGCCCGCCACAGCGCGGTGTGCTCGAACAGGTAGTGCGTGGGCGTGATGCGCTCGAAGTCTTGCGAGAGGTAATCGGGCGCCACCGCCGGGTTCACATGGCGGTCTTCCAGCTGCAGCGGCACGCCGTTTTCCAGGTGCACGATGCGGCTGTGGAACACCGGCGTGCCGGCCACCAGGCCCAGCGCCGTGGCCACGGCTTCGGTGGCGGGCTCGGCGCGCTGCATCAGCACGCGGGCCGTGTGCTCGTGGCCGCGGGCTGCGATCTCGTCGTGCACGTCGCGCAGCGTGAGCGTGGCCGACACCTTGTGCAGTTGCGCCGCAAACGTACCCACGCCTTGCACGCGGTCGACCAGGCCGTCGGCCTGCAACTCTTTCAGCGCGCGGTTCACGGTCATGCGGCTGACGCCGAACAAGGCCACCAGCTCGGCTTCTGACGGCATCAATTCGCCGGCCGCCCACTCACCGGCCACCAGTCGGTCTTTCAGGTGCTGCTTGACCTGGGCGTAGGGCGCCAGGCCGTCTCGGCTCAGGGTTGACATGGGTGCGATGCTACTTGCCTTTGCTTGTCTAGACAAGTAGAGTGCAGCCCGAACAACCTGCTGGAGATCCCCATGTCCACCTCTGCCCAACCTCGTCCTGTCTCGTCGCCCACGGGCACCACGCTCAGCTGCCGCAGCTGGCTTACCGAGGCCGCCTATCGCATGCTCCAGAACAACCTGGACCCGGCCGTGGCCGAGAACCCCGAAGCGCTGGTGGTGTACGGCGGCATCGGCAAGGCCGCGCGCAACTGGGACTGCTTCGAGCAGATCCTGAGCACCTTGAAGACGCTGGGTGATGACGAAACGCTGCTGGTGCAGTCGGGCAAGCCGGTGGGCGTGTTCCGCACCCATGCCGACGCGCCGCGCGTGCTGATCGCCAACTCGAACCTGGTGCCGAAGTGGTCCACCTGGGAGCACTTCCACGAGCTCGACCGCAAAGGCCTGATGATGTACGGCCAGATGACGGCCGGCAGCTGGATCTACATCGGCAGCCAGGGCATCGTGCAGGGCACCTACGAAACGTTCGTCGAGGCCGCCAAGCAGCACTTCGGTGGCTCGATGACCGGCCGCTGGATCCTGACGGCCGGCCTGGGTGGCATGGGTGGCGCACAGCCGCTGGCCGCCACCTTCGCGGGCGCCTGTTCGCTGAACATCGAGTGCCAGCAGAGCCGCATCGACTTCCGCCTGCGCAGCCGCTACCTTGATGAGCAGGCCACCGACATCGATGACGCGCTGGCCCGCATCGCCCGCTACACCGCCGAAGGCAAGGCCATCTCCATCGGCCTGCTGGGCAATGCCGCCGAGGTGTTGCCGCAACTGGTGGCCCGCGCCCGCGCCGGCGGCCTGCGCCCCGACATGGTGACCGACCAGACCAGCGCCCACGACCTGGTGTGGGGCTACCTGCCGCCGGGCTGGAGCGTGGAGCAGTGGCGCGCCGCACAGGCCGATGACAGCCAGCATGCCGCGCTGCGCAAGGCCGCGGCCCAGGGCTGCGCCGTGCACGTGCAAGCCATGCTCGACTTCCAGGCGCTGGGCATTCCCACGGTGGATTACGGCAACAACATCCGCCAGGTGGCGTTCGATGAAGGCGTGACCAACGCGTTTGATTTCCCCGGCTTCGTGCCCGCCTACATCCGCCCGCTGTTCTGCCGTGGCAAGGGCCCGTTCCGCTGGGTGGCGCTGAGCGGTGATCCGGAAGACATCCGCAAGACCGACGCCAAGATGAAGGAGCTCTTCCCCGAAGATGCCCACCTGCACCGCTGGCTCGACATGGCCGGTGAGCGCATCGCCTTCCAGGGCCTGCCGGCACGCATCTGCTGGATCGGCCTGGGTGAGCGCCAGCGCGCCGGCCTGGCCTTTAACGAGATGGTGAAGAACGGTGAGCTGAAGGCCCCCATCGTGATCGGCCGTGACCACCTCGACAGCGGCTCGGTGGCCAGCCCCAACCGCGAAACCGAAAGCATGCTCGACGGCTCCGACGCCGTCAGCGACTGGCCGCTGCTGAACGCACTGCTCAACACGGCAGGCGGCGCGACGTGGGTCAGCCTGCACCACGGCGGCGGCGTGGGCATGGGCTACTCGCAGCACTCGGGCGTGGTCATCGTGTGTGATGGCACGGACGAAGCGGCCCGCCGTGTCGAGCGCGTGCTGTGGAACGACCCGGCCACCGGCGTGATGCGCCATGCCGACGCGGGCTACGAGATCGCCCGCCAGTGCGCCCGCGAGCAGGGCCTGAACCTGCCTATGCTCAACACCGGCGCCTGAGCGGCCTCCGGCCTCGACCCGCATTTTCTGGAATTCACCATGACGACCAAGACCCCCTTGACCCTCACCCCCGGCGCCCTGACGCTGGACCAGCTCCAGGCCATCCACGCCGGCCGTGTGGTGCTGACGCTCGACCCCGCCGCCCGCCCCAACATCCGCGCCAGCGCCGCGGTGGTACAGGCCGCAGCCGCCGGTGACGCGCCCGTGTACGGCGTGAACACCGGCTTCGGCAAGCTGGCCAACCAGCGCATCAGCGCGGCCGATCTGGCCAAGCTGCAGCTGAACCTGATTCGCTCGCACTCGGTGGGCGTGGGTGAGCCGCTGGCGCCGGAAGTGGTGCGCCTGATGCTGGCCATGAAGGCAGCCAGCCTGGCGCGCGCCTACTCCGGCGTGCGTGAGGTCGTGATTGACACCCTGCTGGCCGTGCTGAACGCCGGCCTGGTGCCCTGCGTGCCGTCCAAGGGCTCGGTGGGCGCCTCGGGTGATCTGGCACCGCTGTCGCACATGACGCTGGCGCTGCTGGGTGAGGGCGAGTTCATGGTGGACGGCCAGCGCCAACCCGCCGGCCCCGTGCTGGCTGCGGCCGGCATCGCACCGCTGGCGCTGGAAGCCAAGGAAGGCCTGGCGCTGATCAACGGCACGCAGACCTCGGCGGCGCTGGCGCTGCACGGCTTCCTGGCCTTCGAGCCGGTGCTGGAAGCTGCGCTGGTGGTGGGCGCGCTCACTGTTGACGCGGCGCGTGGCTCTGACGGCCCGTTTGACCCGCGCATCCATGCGCTGCGCGGCCAGCCTGGCCAGATCGACGTGGCACAGGTGTACCGCAGCCTGCTGGCCGGCAGCGCCATTCGCGCCTCGCACGAAGAAGGTGACGACCGCGTGCAAGACCCGTACTGCCTGCGCTGCCAGCCGCAGGTGGTGGGTGCGTGCCTCGACCAGTTGCGCCATGCCGCGCTGGTGCTGTGCCGCGAAGCCAATGCGGTGACCGACAACCCGTTGGTCTTCTTTGAAGACGGCGCGATGATTTCCGGCGGCAACTTCCATGCGGAACCGGTGGCCCTGGCCGCCGACGCCATGGCTGTGGCCATCGCCGAAGTGGGCGCGATCGCGGAGCGCCGCATCGCCATGATGATCGACGCCAGCGTGTCACGCCTGCCGCCGTTCCTCAGCAGCGACGCGGGCCTGAACAGCGGCTTCATGATCGCCCACGTCACCGCGGCAGCGCTCGCCAGCGAGAACAAGTCGCTGGCGCACCCGGCCAGCGTCGACAGCCTGCCGACCAGCGCGAACCAGGAAGACCATGTCTCGATGGCCACCTTCGCCGCGCGCCGCCTGCAACCGATGATCGCCAACGTCGCGCACATCATCGGCATCGAGTGGCTGGCTGCGGCTCAGGGCATCGAGTTCCTGCGGCCGCTGAAGAGTTCAGCCGTGCTGGAGCAGGCCCACGCCCTGCTGCGCGAACGCTGCGCCGCCATGCCCACCGACCGCTACCTGGCGCCCGACATTGAAGCCGCCGCTGCGCTGGTGCGTGAAGGTGCGCTGACGGGTTTGTTGCGCGCCCAGCCCGGCTTGCCGGCGCTGTGGGTGCCGGCCTGAGTTTGGAAGGCCGGTGGAGGGGCGCTTGAGAAGCGTTTGAGGAGGAGGGGCTGCTGCGCGCAGTCTCGACCACTCAGTCCTTGAGATGTCCCCAGCGGCACCACTGCTGCTCACAAGGCACGCCGTCGCCATTGCCGTCCATCACCACGGCAGGGCAGTGGGCGAGGAAGTACTTGGCCTCGGCGCATGAGGTCATCTGCGAGCAGAACCGCCGACCGTCGCAGTGGAAAGCGCTCGGCCCGGCGGGTGCCGTCGGGCGGGCCTTGACCGGCGGCGATGCTGGAGCCGGCGTCGCAGCAGAAACGGAAGCGGGAACAGGTGCAGAGGCAGTCGCAGCCCGCTTCTTCGCCTCGGCATTCAATTGCTGGATGCTGGGGCGCGGGCCTGCTTCCTCAGCCGGACACGGCGCCTGCTGGAAAGTGACCGTGCCGTCGATCATGCATTTGTTCGCCGCTGCGGCAGAGGTGCTGACGACAGCGAGCAGCAGACCCAGCACGAGGCTGGCGACGGACGAGTTTGTGAGCATGGCGTAAACGGCAGCGCGTGCGTGAACAGATCAGCCCGCATTCTCCGCGCACTGACGGACGATGACCCTGGCAACCCCTGTGCTGGCGGGCAGGAACGTGTGCAGGTGTGGCAACTCCACCCAATCACCGAGCCAGCGGGCGTTGGTTTCCGAGTTTGAAACCACACCGTCGTTGGGCTCGAAGCCGAACACTGAGAGCCGGACAGCGGCGAGCGACCCATGCCGTGGACGTAGAGCGTGCGCATGGCCGGGTTCGGGTGTTGTCAGTTGAGGTGATGGCCGTCGTGATCGAGGCTACTCACCACGCACCCCGACCGGCCTCCATCGCCTCAATACGCGCTGCGCGTTTCCACACCCAGCAAGCCATCCTTCAGCGCCTGGTCCACCGGCTGCGGGCCGACCCAGATGCGCAGCACCATGGCGAAGAACTCGGCGTCGCCGACCGGGGCGCCCTGGGGTTGGCCGGAGATGTAGAACTGCGTGCCCTTGCCGGGAATGAAATCCATGGCGAAGGTGTCGCCGGGCACCAGCTTGGGCTTGCCCGAGAAGATCTCGATCAGGCGGGTGGACGACATGGTGTGGCGTTGCACCAGGTCTTTGGCCGAATTGGCTTGCAGGCCCTTGATGAAGGCCAGGCCCAGGTCGGTGCCCGGAATCTCGCGCAGGGCGGTGAAGCGCAGGCGCTTCGGGCCGGGCTGGTTCACCAGGGCGTCGGCGGTGTTCACCTTCTGCGGCGTGTACAGCGCCATGTCGTACACCTTGAACATCACGCGAAAGCGCGTGCCCGTGCCATTGAGCTGCAAGGTTGAGCCTTGCAATTGGGCGGTGGGCTCGAAGGTGGTGCTGGTGGGCGCTGCGTGCACGGGGGCCACTTGCAGGGCCAGGGCGCACAGCGCCGTTGCAAATAGCGGCGCCAGATAATGCGCTTGGCGTCGGTTCATGCCGGTCTCCTTGATGCTTGTTGGTTGGCTTTGAAAGCCATTTTGGTGGCTTCAATGGTCAGTGCCCACCATCCATCAGGGGGATCGTGCATCTCAAACCACGCCAAGGTGATCCAGAACACGGACGGTTCTGGCTTTGGCAGGTGTTTTCAGGCCTCTGTGGCGGCCCGCAGCGCGGCGGAAGGCTGCAAGGTGCCCACCTCGATGCCGTTCCAGTTGCGCATGTGCACCGTGGTGCGGGGCGCCAGCACGGCGTGGTCGGCTTCATTGCGTGCCACCCAGGTGGCCAGCAGGTGGGACATCACCACCTCCACCGCGCGGGCGTTGTTGCCGTCGTCCATCTTGATGGCCACACCCCAACCCAGCTCAGGCAGGGCGGCGCAATAAACGCCTTCGGCGCCCACCTTGCAGAACACGCGTTCACCGAAATGGGCCATCACGTCGGTATCGAAGCGGTCGGTGCCCGCCACCATGAAGGGCGCTTTGGCCACGGCCTTGCGCAGCCGGGCGGCGGCGCGGGCGTGGTCGGCACTCAGCCCCTGGCCGGTGGCCACGCGGGCAAAGCCGAGTGCCAGTTGACGCAGCGGCATGCCGAAGGTGGGGATCGAGCAGCCGTCCACGCCGACGGGGGCCTGGCGCAGGTCGGTGCTGGTGGCAGTGGCCAGTGCGTGGGTCACCTGCTGCATCACCGGATGATCGGGCTGCACGTAGCCTGACAGAAATCCGCGGGCATCCAAGCCCTGTTCGCGGGCCAGCAAGCAGCCCAGGCAGACAAAGCCGGCGTGTTTGCCGGAGCAGTTGTTGTGCAGCGCGGTGGGCTCGCCGCCACTGCGGGCCAGTTCGCGGCTGCTGCGGTCGTGGCTGGGCCAGTGGCTGCCGCAGCCCAGGGCGGTGGCGTCAACGCCGGCCTTGGCCAGCATGCCGGCGGCGGTGGCTGCGTGCGCGGGCTCGCCGCCATGGGAGGCGCAGGCCAGGGCCAGTTCGGTGTCGGTCAGCTGGAACAGATCAGCTGCGCCGCTGGTGATGAGCGGCAGCGCCTGCAGCACCTTCACGGCAGAGCGCGGAAAGATCGCGCGGTCAATGTTGCCCAGCGCGTGGACCACCGTCCCGGTGGCGTCCACCACGGCAAAAGCGCCCTGGTGGAAGGATTCGGTCACCCCACCGCGTTGCACATCAACCAGAACCGGATTCGACATGGCGGGCAGCGCTGTGAGGTGAGTCGGGCGATCAGGCCATCTTGGCCTTGGTGCGCTTCGCGTGCTTGGCGCCCTTGCCATGCTTGCCGGCCTTGGCGTGCTTCGCAGCCTTGCCAGCCTTGGCGTGCTTGCCACCCGCCTTGGCCACCGAGGCCTTGGCCGGGTGGTGAGCGGTACGGGCTTCGGCTGGCACAGCGGTGGCCAGGGCCACGCCCATCACCAGGGCAGACAGGGCGGCGCCGATACGGGGCAGAGCGAATTTGGACATGGGGTCTCCTACTTCGGTGATTCAGGACAGAACGCGGGTCTTGCAGGCATTCACGATGCCGTTGCGTTACTCTGAATCCTACCCCTGACGCCCGGTGTTTCAACCCGGGCGGCCAACGAAATCTTTGCCCTGTGACGAGGTGTTTCCCGGGTAGCAGAAGCCCCTGCGCACGTGCTCGCCTCAGCGCCCGGTCTTGCGACCGCCCACCGGCTTGCCCACCACGCGTGCACTCGGCTTGGCACTGCCCGGGCGGGCTGGGCGGCTGCCGTTGTCGCGCGGTGGCAGGCCGGTGTGCTGCGTCAGCATGCGCCCGGCCACCGGTTGCCCGGACTTGGCCGAAGGCTTCACCACCGCCTTGCCCGTGGTCGGGGCAGGCGTGGAATTGGCGCGTCGAGCGCTCTGGTAGCTGCCGTCGGTGGCGGGCTGCCAGGTCGGGATCAGGTGGTGCTTGCCGTTGCCGATCAGGTCGGCCCGGCCCATGGCCTTCAGGGCTTCGCGCAGCAGCGGCCAGTTGTTGGCGTCGTGGTAGCGCAGGAAGGCCTTGTGCAGGCGGCGGCGCTTCTCGCCCTTGACGATGTCCACGCGCTCACCCTTGCGCGCGTCGCGGCTGATGCCCTTCAGCGGGTTGTGGCCCGAGTGGTACATCGCCGTGGCCGTGGCCATGGGCGACGGGTAGAAGGTCTGCACCTGGTCGGCGCGGAAGCCGTTGTGCTTCAGCCAGATCGCCAGGTTCATCATGTCTTCGTCGCTGGTACCCGGGTGGGCGGCGATGAAGTACGGGATCAGGAACTGCTTCTTGCCGGCTTCCGCACTGAACTTCTCGAACATCGCCTTGAAGCGGTCGTAGGTGCCAATGCCCGGCTTCATCATCTTCGACAGCGGGCCACCTTCCGTGTGCTCCGGCGCGATCTTCAGGTAGCCGCCCACGTGGTGCGTGACCAACTCCTTCACGTATTCCGGGCTCTGCACGGCCAGGTCGTAACGCAGGCCCGAGCCGATCAGGATCTTCTTGATGCCGCGCAGGCTGCGGGCCCGGCGGTACATGTTGATCAGCGGCGTGTGGTCGGTATTCAGGTTCGAGCAGATGCCCGGATAGACGCAGCTCGGCTTGCGGCAGGCGGCTTCGATCTCGGGTGACTTGCAACCGATGCGGTACATGTTGGCCGTCGGGCCGCCGAGGTCGGAGATGACGCCGGTGAAGCCCTTGACCTTGTCGCGGATGTCTTCCACCTCGCGGATGACCGAGTCTTCCGAGCGGCTCTGGATGATGCGGCCTTCGTGCTCGGTGATCGAGCAGAAGGTGCAGCCACCAAAGCAGCCGCGCATGATGTTCACCGAGAAGCGGATCATTTCCCAGGCCGGGATCTTGGTCTCGCCGTCGTGGCTGCCGTTCTTGTCGGCATAGGCCGGGTGCGGCGACCGCGCATAGGGCAGGTCGAACACCAGGTCCATCTCTTCGGTGCTCAGCGGCAGCGGTGGCGGGTTGATCCACACGTCGCGGGCGATGTGGCCTTCGCCGTGGCGCTGCACCAGCGCGCGGGCGTTGCCCGGGTTGGTTTCCAGGTGCAGCACGCGGTTGGCGTGGGCATACAGCACGGGGTCGCTCTTGACCTGCTCGTAGGCCGGCAGGCGCACCACGGTCACTTCACGCGGGGTTTGAATCGCGCGGGTGCCCTGGCGGGTCACGGGCTGGCGCACGATCATCACCGGCTTGCTGCCGTCCGGCAGGGCCGCAGCGCCGGCCGGCACTTCACCGCCCGACTTGCTGCAGGTGGCGCCGTTGTCCTCAGCCTGCTCTTCCAGCGTCAGGTACGGGTTCAGCAGCTTGTCGACCTTGCCCGGGGTGTCCACTTCCGACGAATCAACTTCATACCAGCCGTCCAGCGCGGGGTCGTTCGGCTTGCGCATGAAGGCCGTGCCGCGCACATCGGTGATGCTCTCGATCGATTTCTTCTGGGCCAGCCGGTGGGCCACTTCCACGATGGCGCGCTCGGCGTTGCCGTACAGCAGCAGATCGGCCTTGGCGTCGATCAGGATCGAGCGGCGGACCTTGTCGCTCCAGTAGTCGTAATGGGCGATGCGGCGCAGCGAGGCTTCGATGCCGCCGATCACCACCGGCACGTCCTTGAAGGCTTCCTTGCAGCGCTGGGTGTAGACCAGCGTGGCGCGGTCGGGGCGCTTGCCGCCCACATTGCCCGGCGTGTAGGCGTCGTCGCTGCGGATCTTCCGGTCGGCGGTGTACCGGTTGATCATCGAGTCCATGTTGCCGGCCGCCACGCCGAAGAACAGGTTGGGCTTGCCCAGCGCCTGGAAGGCGTCAGCCGAGTTCCAGTCCGGCTGCGCGATGATGCCCACGCGGAAGCCCTGGGCCTCCAGCGTGCGGCCGATCACGGCCATGCCGAAGCTCGGGTGGTCGACATAGGCATCACCGGTGACGATGATGATGTCGCAGCTGTCCCAGCCCAGTTGCGTCATTTCCTCCCGGCTCATGGGCAGGAACGGCGCGGTGCCGAAGCGCTTGGCCCAGAACGGGCGGTAGGCGCTCAGGGCCTTGGGCTTGGCAGCTGCAGGGCGTGACGGGGCGAGGGTGTTGGACACGGTGGCGGGCTCGGCTAGGGCGTTGCGCGGCAGGTCAGGCACCCGCGCGGGGAAAACGGCAGCGCCGGGCGAGATGCTTGGCATGTCGTCCGGCGCTAGGCCGCTATTGTCCCCGGTATCGGCCCGGCTTGCAGATAACCCTGATTGCGGCCCGGCTGCCCGGTGTGACTTCCTGCTGGAAGGCCCCGGCCGCTACGGCGGTTCAGCGGCCGAACAGGCTGCGCACGGTGCGGCCCACGCCTTCCACCACGCCGCCCACGCTCACGCCCACCGCCTCGGCCAGGCCGGTGGCAAAGCGCTTGGCCAGGCTGTCGTTGAGCGAAAACGTCGGGTCATCCAGCCGGCCCTGCAGCGTGAAATCCAGCTGGATGCGGCCATCCCGGCTCAAGGTGGCCAGCGCCGCGTCGCGCGAAACGCCCCCCACCTGGTTCCACAGCCCCGGCCCGCTGGCCAGTTGCAGCCCGGTCAGGGTGATGCGCCCGGGTGCCTCCAGCCGGCGCCCGGCCACCCGAGCCTGCAACTGCAGGTCCAGCCGGCCGGCACGCACACCGCCGTCGGCGGCCTTCAGCAGCCAGGGCTGCAGCAGGCGCATGTCCACGTCTTGCAGGGTGATGTCCAGGTCGGCGTCCAGGCTGGCGGGGGTCAGGTCACCAGACAAGCGCAGCTGCCCGTCCCGGCCTGCGCCCAGCACCTTGGCCGCCATGTCGATCTGCATCGGCTCGTCCAGCGCGGTGAGCGTCAGGTGCTTGAGCGTGGCCTGCACTTCGGCGAACGTCAGGTGATGGGGCTTTGGCAGGGCGGGGCGGAAGGAGTCGTCGAACAGGTCCAGCCGGCCGTCCACGAGGTCGATTCGGTCGACGACCAGCCGGGTGCCGCTCGCTGCTGCGGGCTCAGGGGGCGGGGTGGGTTTTGCCGACGTAGTTGCGGACGCTGTTGCGGACGCAGTTGCCGATGTCGTTGCCGACGCAGTTGCCGACGTCTTTGCCATCAAGCCAGGCACCACCAGCAGCTTGCCCTGGCGGTTGCGCAGCATCACCAGGCGCGCTCCCTCCACCTTCACCCGGGCCAGGCGCCACGAGCCGCCCAGCACGCTGCGCCACGAGGGCCGGATGTGCACCGCCTCGGCGCTGAGCTCTTCATCAGCCGGCCAGCCGGGCACCGCCGCCACCCGCAACTGCCGCACGGTGATGCCGAACGACGCGACCTCAATGCTGCCGATGCTGGCGCGCGGGCCGAGGGCATCGCGCACGGCGGTGGCCAGGCGCTGCTGGGCCCAGATGCTGGCGCCCCACAGGGCCAGGGCGATGAGCAGAGGAACGGCGGCCAGGCGCAGCGCGCGGCGAGACAGGAGAGGGTTCAGCAAGGGAGCACACCGGGAATGACAGCCCGCCATTTTCGCCGGAAGCCCCGCCACGGGCACGGCGGCGCGCGGCTGGCCACAATTGCGGCCATGCCTACGCGATCATCTGATGGCCCGAATAGCGGCCTGAATGCCCAAAAGCCTGCCCGCAGAACGGCCAGCAAGATGGGCGTAAAGGCGGCTGTCAAAGCCGCACCCGCCGCCGACGCCGCCAATGCGTCCACGGACGTGCCCGTGACCCTGCCGCTGATCGGTGTCGATTTTTCGAGCGCACCCACCAAGCGCAAACCGGTGGTGGTGGCGCAGGGCGTGCGCTCGGGCAGCGTGGTGCGGCTGGATGGCCTGCAGGCCTTCGACAGCCTGGCTGCGTTTGGCGACTATCTGAAGCACACCCCCGCCTGGCTCGGCGGCTTCGACTTGCCGTTCGGCTTGCCGCGCGAGCTGGTGGAGACGCTGGGCTGGCCCACCACCTGGCCCGCCTTGATGGACCACTACGCCGCCCTGAGCCGGCCGCAGATCCGCGAGCAGTTCGTCGGCTTCTGCGCTGCCCGGCCGGTGGGCGGCAAGTTCGCCCACCGCGTCTGCGACGGCCCCGCGGGCTCATCACCCAGCATGAAGTGGGTCAATCCGCCGGTGGCCTGGATGCTGCACGCCGGTGTGCCCTTGCTGCGCGCCGCTGACGCCTGGATGCCCGGCTTGATGCCCGCACCCACAGAGGCGCCGCAACGCGTGGCGCTGGAGGCCTACCCCGGCCTGCTGGCGCGCGAGGTGCTGGGCAACCGCAGCTACAAGAGCGACGACCGCGCCAAGCAGACGCCTGAGCGCCTGATTGCCCGCAAGGACCTGCTGGAAGCGCTGGAGCAGGGCCGCACCCGGCTGGGCCTGCGCATCCGGCTGAGTCACGCCCAGCGCGACGACCTGGTGGCCGACGCCAGCGGCGACCGGCTCGACGCGCTGCTCTGCCTGCTGCAGGCAGCCTGGGCCGGCGGTCGCCGTGATTGGGGCCTGCCTGCGGCGGTCGATCCGCTTGAAGGCTGGATCGTCAGCGCCTGACCGGCAGCGCGCCACCCCCGGCGTGGAACAATCCGGCCATGAGTCGTCTCACCCGTTTCTGGCGCATGGCCAATACCGCCCGCCTCGCCGCCTACCTGATGGCGCTGTGGAAGCTGGCGCGTCACCCCGAGACGCCGCTGGCCCCGAAGCTGGTGGCCTGGCTGGTGCTGGGCTACGCGCTCAGCCCGATCGATCTGATACCTGATTTCATCCCGGTGCTGGGCCAGCTTGACGACATGCTGCTGGTGCCGCTGGGTGTTGCGCTGGTGGTGCGGCTCACGCCCCGTCCGCTGTGGGCAGCGTGCATGCAAGCCGCCGAAGCGCAGACCGAAACCTTGCCCAAGCTGTGGTGGGGCCTGCTGCTGGTGCTGCTGATCTGGGCGCTGCTGTTCGTGGCCTTCGCGGCCTGGCTGGTGCGCACGGTGTGGCACGGCGTCTGAGGCTGACGCACCGGGCGCTCTGGGTGGTCTCGGCCGCCTTGGTGTGGCCCGCCGCCAGCCAGGCCTGGCCCGCGCGGGTACAGCGTGTGGCCGACGGCGACACCGTCTGGGTGCAGCGCCTGCACACCACCGAGCCACCGGGCAAGCCGCAGCTGGTGCGCCTGCAGGGCATTGACGCGCCCGAGGGGTGTCAGGCTGGGGGTGACGCCGCCACGCAGGCCTTGCGGGCACGTTTGCTGAACGAGGTGGTGGAGCTCACGCCGCTGGGCGACGATGTGCACGGCCGGCTGCTGGCGCGCGTGCACCTGGGCGGCCACGACGTTGGTCGCGACCTGGTGTTGCAAGGCCTGGCCTGGAGTTACCGCTACAAGGGCGACCCCGGCCCCTATGCCGCTGAAGAGGCGGCTGCCCGGCAGGCCCGGCGGGGCTTGTTCGCGGCTGGTGCGCCGGAGCCGCTGCCCCCGCGGGCGTTCCGCCAGCAGCACGGGCGGTGTGTTTACCAGCACGGGCACCCACAACAACGTCCATGACGGCACCCCAGCAGATGCCGCGTCGGATCCCCGTCAGGGCGTCGTGAAGTTCAGCGTGGTGGTCTGGCCGGCGCTGGTGGTGCTCACATCCACCGTGGCCGCGGGGCCCAGCGCGCCGTTGGTGGCGATCTGGAAGCAGCGCTTGTCGGTGGTGGCCTCATCAGGCAGCGTGCTGCTGCTTGTCAGGCACCAGCCCACGCCACCGCCAGCCATGGTTTCGAGTGACCAGCGGATGCTGAAGCTGCCCGTGGCCGCCGCGCCTGCGGTGCAGCTGGCCAGGATCGAGCCGCTGGCCACCAGGCCGCTGTTGCCCACGGCCGCGTACTCGGGCGGGGTGCCGATGGTGGTGACGGACGAGCACACCGACACATCGCCGCTGTCATCGACCTGGCCCAGCACGTCGCCGGTGCTGGCATTGAAGTAGACGCGGTTGATGCCGGTCTGCTGCACGTTCGGGCCGATCAGCGTGAGGGTTTCGCGCTGCTCGCGCGCCAGCACCGTGCTGGGCGGGTAACTGGTGCCGGCGCCTGGCGCGTAGCGTATGCCGAGCGTGAAGGTCTGGCCCTGGAAGGTGGTGGTCAGCGTGCGCTGCACCGTGCCGGTGGTCAGGCTGAGCCACGGCGCGCGGATGTTGTAGCTGCTGGTGTTGCCACTGCCGCTGTCACTGCCACCGCCGCCGCAAGCGGCCAGGCTGAGTGCGAGTGCACCCAGTGCGCCCAGCGCGGTCAGTCGCGAGGCCGTGGAAAGCTGAACGGCGTGCTTCATTTGCGCATCAGCGTGCTCTTGCCGAACAAGCTCTCGATCAGGTCCACCGCCACTTCGGCGGTCTTGTTGCGGATGTCGATGGCCGGGTTCAGCTCCATCACGTCCAGGCTGGCCATGAGGCCGGTGTCGGCGATCATTTCCATGCACAGCTGGGCTTCGCGGTAGGTCGGGCCGCCGGGCACGGTGGTGCCCACGCCGGGGGCGATGTCGGGGTCGAGGAAGTCGACGTCGAAGCTCACGTGCAGGTGGGTGTTGGCGTCCATCGTGGCCAGGGCCAGCTCCATCGCGTGGCGCATGCCCATCTCGTCGATGTAGCGCATGTCGAAGACCTCCAGGCCTTGCTCATGCACGAAGCGCTTTTCGCCGGCGTCCACGCTGCGGATGCCGATCTGGCGCACCCACTTCGGGCTGATGGCAGGCACCAGGCCGCCGATCTCGATCAGCTCCTTCGGGCCGTGGCCGCACAGGCAGGCCACCGGCATGCCGTGGATGTTGCCGCTGGGCGTGAGGGCGCTGGTGTTGAAGTCGGCGTGGGCATCCAGCCAGAGGATGCGCAGCTTCTTGCCGGTGTCGCGGCAGTGGCGTGCCACGGCGCTGATCGAGCCCAGGCCCAGGCAGTGGTCACCGCCCAAAAGGATGGGCATGCGGCCGACGCTCAGCTCGGCGTACACGGCGTCATGCACCAGGCGGTTCCACTCGGCCACTTCGGGCAGGTGGCGGTAGCCCTCCACCGGGGGCTGCCAGGGGTTGGACGGGCCTGCAAGATTGCCCCGGTCGAGCACTTGCACGCCATGGCTTTCCAGGATCGGGCCGATGTTGGCCACGCGCAGGGCTTCTGGCCCCATGCTGGCGCCACGTGCGCCGGCACCGATGTCGGTGGGCGCGCCGATGAGGGAGACTTGTTTCTGCATGGGCGTGATTGTCAGGGCAAGCGGGCCGCATCGCCTGCGGCAAAGGCCCCGCCGCGCCGAAGGAAAATCGGCCGCAGCGGGCGTGGCGCACCTCAATCGTCGGCGTACTGGCCTTCAAAGTCGGCCGGGGCGTCCAGGCCGTAGTCCTGCGCCAGTACCTGCCAGGCCTCGTCAGCCGTCTCGACGAAGCGGAACAGGTTGACGTCGTCGGCGTGGATCATGCCGGTGTCGATCAGGTGGTCGAAGTTGATCAGCTTGGTCCAGAACTCACGCCCGAACAGCAGGATGGGCCGGCGCCGGCACTTGCCGGTCTGGATCAGCGTCATGGTCTCGAACAGCTCGTCGAGGGTGCCAAAACCGCCGGGGAAGCACACCAGCGCCACCGAGCGCATCAGGAAGTGCATCTTGCGCAGCGCGAAGTAGTGGAACTGGAAGCACAGTGCCGGCGTGATGTACGGGTTGGGCGCCTGCTCATGCGGCAGCACGATGTTCAGCCCGATGCTGCGCCCGCCAGCTTCGAACGCGCCGCGGTTGCCTGCCTCCATGATGCCGGGGCCACCGCCGGTGACCACCACCACCGGGGTCGGCAGCTTGGCGGTGCGCTCGGTGACGATGGCCGCGAACTTGCGGGCCTCGTCGTAGTACACGCTCATCGCCTGCTGGGTGCGGGCGCGGCGGATGGCGATGTCCTCACCCGCGGCTTCCGCTTCAGCCAGGCGCTGCGCCGCCACGTCGGGCGCCGGAATGCGCGCGCTGCCGAAGATGACGATCGTGCTTTCGATGCCCAGCGCCTTCTGCGCCAGCTCGGGCTTGAGCAGCTCCAGCTGCATGCGCACCGGGCGAAGCTCGTCGCGCAGCAGGAAATCGGTGTCGGTGAAGGCCAGCTGGTAGTTGCTGTCCGGACCGTCGTAGCGCGGCAGCGGCCGCGCGGTGTTCTGGGCTTCCTCCACGGCGGAAGGGAAGTTGCGTGCAGTCAGGGGCCGGGGTGCGCTCATGGACAACGGTCTGGTGGTTGGCAGGCGCCCAGCTTAACCCCAAGCGCGGCGCCCTGAAGGCCCGCAGATAGGGCACAACAGTCCGGGTGTTCAGCCGGGTGCGCTCCAGAAAGCCTCATCAAGCTGCGCTCCCAGCGTGGCCAGTGCGCCGGATGGCAGTTGCAGGCGGCCGTCGTCAGCCAGTCGCCCCTCGGCGCGCAGCAGCACGCCGCGTGCGGGCGCCCAGCACCACCAGCGGCTGAGCGGCTCAGCAGCCTCCGCGGGCAGGGCTTGCAGGTGACGCTGGGCGGCGCCGCGCCGCGCCAGCAGGCTGGCCAGCGGCGCCTCATGCACCGGCCCGGCATCCACCAGGTCCACATGCCTGCCGCTGGCCAGCCCCTGCATCACCAGTTGCTGTGCCAGCCGGCTGGCGGCCGGGGCCACCTGCGACACCACCGCCTGCGCGCCGGCCGGCAGCAGCGACAGCATCACCGGATGACGCGGCAGCAGCGGGGCCAGGTCATCGGCCCAGTGCGCGCCCAGCCGCTGCGCCGCCTGCGCCGGCGTCATGCCCGCAAAGTGCTGGCCGAGGGCCGCCCAGAACGGCGACTGCCCCCGTTCATCACGCAGACCCGGCAAGGCGCCAAACACCGTCAGGCCCAGGTTGGCGGGCTGCTGATGCGCCATCCAGCCCAGCAGCAACACGGCCGCGTCGAGCAGCGCTTGCTGGCGTTCGGCCTCGGCCGCCAGCAGGGCCGGTGCTGCCAGGCCCGTCAGCTCGATCGCGCCGGTCAGGTTGCTGCCCAGCATCAGCATGGTCTGGCGGTGGTGCAGGCCCAGTTCGGGCGCTGCATGCGCGCGGGTGCCCAGGTGGATCCAGTGCCGGGGCCGATCCAGACCGGTGCCGCCTTGCAGGCCCAGGTGCAGCTCGGGCGAGCCATCACCGGCGGGCATCTGAAGGTGCCAGCTGGCGGCCTGCGGGTCGAGGGCGTTTGGCGCCGCTTCCTGCCGCACGTTGATCAGCAAGGTGTCAGTCATGGCGACCTCCGCGGGTCAGGGCATTCAGGCTCATCGGCGCGACGCGGGCGAGCGCACCGGGGCCGAGGTCGATCTGCCTCGCCAGTGCGGTGGGCAGGTGGGCGGCGGTTTCGCCGACGCGGCCCAGCATCGCCCGGAAGCGGTCACGGTGGGGGGAGCTGATCAGGCACAGGCGTGGTCGGCCGTCCGCGGCCTCACCTTCCTGGCCTGCATGTCGCCCCTCGGCCGACGACAGATGACGGGCGCGGGCCACGCTGTGCAAGGTGGCCAGGCGGGCCTCCACGATCGGGCCGGCGTCGAACACGTCGACCCAGGTGTCGGCATCGAAGCCCTCATCCTGCAGGATGGAAAACGGCAGCTCGGCCACCGGGTGCAGCTGGCCGATGGCCCACTGGGCGGCCTTGGGCAGCACGGCGACATAGATCGGGGCAGGCGGCATCAGTGCCGCGATGAACGACTTGCTGCGCCCCCCGGCCAGCTTCTCGGCCACCGGGTAGTCCATGTCGAAGAACTGGCGGCCCACGGCATTCCAGAACGGGCAGTGCCCGGTGTCGTCGGCCAGGCCCGGGCTCTCGGCCGCCACGCGCTCGGAGAAGCGTTCCACGAACTCGGCGATGAACAACAGACGCCCGCGCGACAGCAATTGCGGCGCCAGCGTGTGCTCGTAGGCCGGCTCGATGTAGAAGGAGGTCAGCAGGGTCACGCCCGTCAGGTCATGGCAGAGGTGCAGCGTGTGCATGCGGTTGCTCAGCCCGAGCGCGGCGTTGCCGTGCACGATGACCTCGTTGCGGAAGGCATAGAACTGCCCGCCAAAACCCGCGCTGGCGGTGATGCCGCTGGTGCCCACCACCCGGCCCAGCGCCAGGTCTTCCAGCACGAACAGGTAGATCTCCTCGCCGCTGGCATCGTCGGCGCTGGCGAAGGCGTGCTGCGAGCGGGCCAGCCTGTCGGCCAGCGCCGCGCGGTCGGCCGGCAGGGTGGTGATGCCGTGGGCACTGGCCACGGCGAAGCGCTCCAGCGCGTCAAGATCGTCGCTGCGGGCCGGCCGCATCAGGTAGCGCGCGGGGTCGTCAAGGGCGGGCAATGTCATGGGGATTCCTCGTCGTCGCCAGCGTGGCTGTCGGGGCGGTGGCCGTCGTGGGCGGGGGCGGCGCGCCAGGCGGCGGCACGACCGGCCCGCTCTTCACGCGGGGTGTGGCCAAACTGGGCGCGGTAGGCGCGGGAAAAGTGCGGGCCTGAGGCGAAGCCGCAGGTCAGGCCGATCTGCAGGATGGATTGCGAGCTGTCCTGCAGCAGGCGGCGCGCACGCGCCAGGCGCAGCTGCAGGTACCAGCGCGCCGGCAGCTCATCCAGGTGCTGCTTGAAAAGTCGCTCCAGTTGCCGGCGCGACACGCCGACCAGCTGCGCCACGTCCTCGGTGGCCAGGGGTTCGGCGAGGTTGGCTTCCATCAAGGCCACGGCCTCGGCCAGCTTGCCCGAGGCCAGCAGCGGGGCCTGGCGGCCGCCGGTCTGCCGCTCCTGGCCATCACGTATGCGCTCCAGCCCGAGGGCCGCCGCTGCCTGGCTGGACAGACGCGCGCCGTGCTTCAGGCCCAGCCAGTGCAGCAGCATGTCGAGGCTGGCGGTGCCGCCGCCGCAGCTCAGGTGCTGGCGGTCCATCTCGTACAGGTGGCCGGAGACGACAACCTCGGGGCACAGCTCGGCCAGTTCGCTGACATGGTCCCACCGGACGGCGCAGCGCTGGCCGTCCAGCAGGCCCAGGCCGGCCAGCCACGCCGCGCCGCTGCCGATGCCGCCCAGCCAGGCGCCACCAGCCAGCGTGGCCGGCAGCCATTGCCCGAGCAGGCTGAGCGCCGCCGGGGCCGAGTGCGGCAGCTGGGCAGCCACCACCAGCAGCATGTGCAGATCACGCGCGGCGGCCAGCGGGCCGTGAACCGGCAGGGCTGCACCGGACTGGCTGCGCACCGGCTGGCCGTCGAGCGAGAGCCACTGCACGTCGTAGTGCCGCTCGCCCAGCACCTTGTTGGCGGCCGTCAGCGCGTCGTTGGCCCCTGCCAGCTCGATCAGGTGGCAGCCCGGCAACAACAACAGGCCAATGCGGTGCATCAGGGGGCCGTCACTTCAGGCCGCTGCCGAGGAACTGGCGCAGGCGTTCGCTGCGTGGGGCGCCGAAGATCTGCGCCGGTGGTCCGGCTTCCTCGACCTGGCCTTCATGCAGGAACACGGTCTGGCTGGAGACCTCGCGGGCGAAGCCCATCTCGTGCGTCACCACCAGCATGGTGCGGCCTTCCTCGGCCAGCTCGCGCATCACCGCCAGCACCTCGCCCACACGTTCGGGGTCAAGCGCGGAGGTGGGTTCGTCGAACAGCAGCACCTGCGGGTCCATGGCCAGCGTGCGGGCGATGGCGGCGCGCTGCTGCTCACCGCCCGAGAGCCGCGACGGGTACTCGTTCGCGCGGTGCGCCAGGCCCACGCGGGCCAGCAGCGCATGGGCGCGATCGACCGCCTGGGCTCGGGAGTGGCCCAGCACATGCACCGGTGCTTCGATGATGTTTTCCAAGGTGGTGCGATGTTGCCAGAGGTTGAAGTTCTGGAACACGAAACCCAGCCGGGTGCGCCAGCGCCGAAGCTGGCCGGCATCCACCGCGTCGAGGCTGCCGTCGCGGCCCGGCTGCAGCGCCAGCGGCTCGCCGTTCATGCTCATGCTGCCGGCGTGCGGATGCTCCAGCAGATTCAGGCAGCGCAGCAGCGTGCTCTTGCCCGAGCCGCTGGCGCCGATCAGCGTGATGACATCGCCGGCCTGGGCGGCCAGGCTGACGCCGCGCAGCACCTCGCGGTCACCGAATCGCTTGTGCAGGTTGCACACCGCCAGCGCCGGCGGCAGTTCGCGCGAATCGGGGGGCGGGGTGCCGGCCCGGTCAGGGGCGCTGCGGGTGTGATGGTCGAGAAGGGTGGTGCTCATGGTGGTGCGGGAATGGGTAGCAGCGATGGCGGAGGAGTGCAGGTTCAATGGCCGGGCGGGCGTGTCAGGCCGACAGCAACTTGCCTTGGCGCAGCGCCTGGTGCCCGGCCACCTTGGCCACGCGCTGGCCGGCCTGCACGAAGCGGCGGTTGTCCCGGGCGTAAAGCAGGCCGGCGACCGGGCTGCGCAGCACGCTGGTCCTGCCGCTGACCGGGTCGATCAGCTCGGCCACCGGTTGGCCTGCGCGCACCTCATCGCCCAGGCGGGCCACCGGCACCCACACGCCGGCATGCGGCGCCACCACCGGCATCGAGCCGGCCAGCGGGCGGGAGGCGCGTGTGGCATCCGGGGCGGGCGGGTTGGCGCCTGCCTGGTCGATGCGCGTGTCAGCGTCCAGCCGCAGGTGCCCGCGCCAGGCCAGGTAGCGCAGCAGGGCTTCGGCATCGTTGCTGGCCGTGTCGTGCTGCACGTCGGCTTCGCCGCGCAGCTCCACGGTCATCGCCACGCAGGCTTCGGGCAGGGCGTCGGCGTCGGGGTCGCGCTCGGCCAGGGCTTCCGACAGGCGCGACCAGATCATCGAGCAGGCCTCGTCAAACGGCTCATCGCCCGAGCGCGTGGCCAGCAGCGTGAGGGGCGCACCGAGTGCCGCCGCCAGCGGTGCCACCTGCGGCCACAGCGGCGTGGTGGTGTATAGGTGCAACACGGCCTCGTTGTCGCAATGCAGATCGATCAGCGTGTCAGCGTCCACCGCCAGCGTCAGCAGCTGGCGGCGCAGGCTTTGCAGTTCAGTGGTGGCGGGCAGGGCGGCGCAGGCGCTTCGCAGCGCACGCCGCACGGTGGCGATGTTGGCGGCGGCGTCACCGGTGAGCTGCCCTTCCACCTCGTCGGCCACGGCGGCCACCAGATCGGGGTAATGGCGGTTGAAGTTTTCGCCCGAGCCGAGCTCGAAGCGGCCGAACGGTTGCTGCAGCAGCCGCTGCGACAGGCCGACCGGGTTGGCCGCCGGCAGCAGCACGATCTCGCCCAGCACGCGGCCCTGGGTTTCCAGCTGCTGCAGGCGCTGGCGCAGATGATGAGCCACCAGCATGGCCGGCACTTCATCGGCATGCAGCGAGGCCTGCACATAGGCCTTCGGGCCGCTGGCGGCGGTGCCGAAGTGCAGGCTGGTCAGCTCACGGCGGGTGCCCGGGCTGGCAGCGGTCAGGACATGGGTGCGGGTCAGCATGGGTGCTTTCAGGAGCGGGACAACATCGGGGCCAGCCAGCGCTTTTCAGCATGCCGGCACAGCGCGACGAGGGCGCTGCTGAGCAGCACGTACAGCACGGCCGCGGCCACGAAGGCCTCGAAGGGCAGGTAGGTGCGTGCGTTGAGTTCACGGGCCACGCCCGTCACGTCGAGCAGCGTGACGACGCTGGCCAGCGAGGTGCCGTGCAGCATCATCACCACCTCGTTGCCGTAGGCCGGAATGGCGCGCCGCAGCGCCGACGGCAGGATGACGCGGCGCATCAGCGTCAGCTGGCTCATGCCGAGCGCGCGGCCGGCTTCGATCTCGCCGGGGGCCAGGCTGCGGATGGCGCCGTGGAGCATCTCGGTGGTGTAGGCGCAGGTATTCAGCGCGAAGGCCGCGATGGCGCAGAACCAGGCAGAGCCCAGCAGTGGCCACAGGCCGCTCTGGCGCACGGCCTCGAACTGGGCCAGGCCGTAATACAGCAGGAAGAGCTGCACCAGCATCGGCGTGCCGCGCATCACCCAGGTGAACAGCCACACCGGCCGCCAGGCCCAGGGGTTGTGCAGGCTGCGCAGCACGGCCAGCGGCACCGCCAGCAGGGCGCCAGCCAGCAGCGCGGCCAGCAGCAGGCGCAGTGTGGTCCAGGCGCCGCCGAGGTAGAGCAGGCCGTGGTCGATCAGGAAGTTCACAGGGCAGCCTCCCGCACGCCGCTGTCAAGCTGGCGGCGCCATTGGGCAAAGGCCCATTCCGACAGGCTGGTCAGGGCCAGGTACAGGCCGGCGGCCACGCCGTAGAACAGGAAGGGCTCCCGGGTGGCGCCCGCGGCCAGACCGGCGCGGTGCATCAGGTCCGTCAGGCCGATGACCGAGACGATGGCCGTGCTCTTGAGCAGCACCAGCCAGTTGTTCGACAGGGGCGCCAGTGCGTGTCGCAGCATCTGCGGGCCGACCACCCGCATGAAGATCTGCCGCGGCGTCATGCCGACCGACAAGGCCGCCTCACGCTGGCCCGCGGGCACGGCCAGCAGGGCGCCGCGGAAGGTTTCGCTGAGGTAGGCGCCGAAGATGAAGCCGATGGTCAGCACGCCCGCCACGAAGGGGTTCAGGTCGAGCGGCTCGGTGGCGCCGGTGGCGTCCAGCCAGTGGTTGATCAACTGCTGGCCGCCGTAATAGACGAGCAGCATCATCACCAGATCCGGCACGGCGCGGATCAGCGTGGTGTAGCCGCGCGCCACGCCGCGCCAAACCGGCTGCGGCGCCAGGCTGGCCACCGCGCTGGCCATGCCGAGGACCATGGCGATCAGCCAGGAACAGGCCGCCACGCCCAGCGTCCAGGCGGCACCTTCCAGCAGCGAGCTGGCATAGCCATGCAACATCATGTGCTCCGTTTCAGCGGCTGCGTGGCATCAGGGCTGGGTGTCGCCGTAGATGTCGAAATCGAAGTACCGGGCCTGCAGCTGCTTGTAGGTGCCGTTGCCGCGCAGCGCGGCGATGGCCTGGTTGAAGCGCTGCTGCAAGGCGGTGTCGGCCTTGCGCACCGCCACGCCCACGCCTGATCCGAAGTAGGCCGGGTCTACATAAGCCGGGCCGGCGAAGGCGAAGCCCTTGCCTTGCGGCTTCTTCAGGAAGCCGGTGTCGGCGGCGATGGCATCGACCAGCGTGGCGTCGAGCCGGCCAGCCACCAGGTCGAGGTAGATCTCGTCCTGCTTGGCGTAACGCACGATCTCCGAGGCCTTGAACTGGTCGGTGGCATAACGGTCGTTGATGCTGGCGCGCTGCACACCGATCTTGCGGCCCTGCAGGCCCGCCGGGCTGACCGTCAGGTTGGCGCCGCTGCGCACGATCATGCGGTTCGGCGTCTTGTAGTACTTGTCGCTGAAGGCCACCGCCTTCTTGCGCTCGTCGGTGATCGACAGCGAGGCCATGACGGCGTCGAACTTGCGCGCGTTCAGCGCCGGGATCATGCCGTCAAAGTCCTGCTGGACGAGCACGCATTCCACCTGCATCTGGCTGCACAGCGCGCGGGCGAGGTCGATCTCGAAGCCCTTGAGCTGGCCGTCCGGCCCGACTTCCGAGAACGGCGGGTAGGCGCCTTCCACGCCGATGCGCAGCCGGCTTGGTGTGCTCTGGGCCAGGCTGCTGCCGGCCATCAGCAGCAGGGCGAAGGTGGCGACGATGCGGGTGCGGAGAGGGGTCATGCGGGCCTCGACAAGGGTGATGGGGACGGTGTGCGGAAGGAAAGGAAGGAGGCGCAGCTTCAGCGGCGCCACGGGGTGTAGAGCGGCAGGCTGATGCGCACCGGGCGCACATCCAGGCCCAGGTGCGCGACGCTGTAGTCCTCGCCGCCGAGCGCGCCCGAGAACCAGCCGCGGCTTTCCGGCCGCTTGTGCAGCCGGAACTCGAACGCCAGGTCCGGGGCGGGGTCATCGGCGGCAGGCATCACGTCGGCGGCCAGGCCCAGCACCTCGGTGGCGGTGTTGTCGATCAGGTGCGCCATCGCATTGGCGATGGTGTTGTCGCCGAGGATGTCTAGATGGAAGGGCCGATCGTTGAAGTACGGCTTGAAGCTCGGCGCGTTGGCATCGATCACCGGCTCGGCGGCCTTGGTGGCCGAGGGCTGCAGGCTGCGGCGGGTGAGGTCGTAGCGGTCACCGCGGTCGAGGAAGCTCAGCAGCGCGCCTTGCAGCTCCCACACCGGCCCCTGCCGGCCGTGCGTGGCCTCGCGCAGGTCGGCCAGCAGGGCGCCACGCGCGCCGATGACTTCGATCTGGTCGCCGCGCACGATGGCTGCCGAGTTTTCTTCCACCCCCAGGCCGAGCTGGTAACCGCGGGCGGTCATCAGCGGCAGCATCCGGCCGATGCGGCCACGCTTCAGGAAGTGCTGGTCGATGAACAGATCGGGCCCGACAAAGCCCAGGCCACGGTCGGTCTCGCGCCCGTCGGTGAGCTGGCCCTTGAGCACCTTCATCACCGACTGGGCGTCGCGGAACATCAGCCGGCTCATCACCGCGGCGCCAGCGGACGTGCCGGCCACCACGCCGCCGGCATTGAACACCGACCACACGGCATTCAGCAGCGGCGTAGGCTGGCCACCGGGCTGCAGCGTGGCGGTGATGCGCTCTTGCGCGCCACCGGCAAAGAACACGCCTCGGCAGCCCAGCACGGTGGTGATCCAGCGCTCGTCTTGCACGGCCGCGGCCACGTCCACACCGCGCAGACCGGGCGCCACGGCGATGTGCACCGGCTCGGCCCCGTGCCGGCGCAGTGCCTGCATGATCTGGCCGGCACTGCGCTCGGGGTTGCCTGCGGCGGTGGCGAACACGGCGAAGCGCACGCCCGGTCCGCCCGCCAGCTCCACCAGCCGCGCCCAGACCTCGTGGTTGTCATAGCGCAGCGCGCCGCCGATGGGCACGGCAATGCCGGGGCCGCTGCCGTTGCCCGCGACGCCCACGGTGTTGGCAGAAGCCGCCAGCGGCACCAGGGCGGCACCTTGCACGGCCCGTCCGATGAAGCGGCGGCGCGTGGCATTGAAGCCAGGGGCGAGGCGGGCCTCGGTCGTGTGGTCAGTCGGTTGCTTCGGCATCTTGTCGGGGCGGGCGGCAGGTGAGGGTCGGGGCGCCATGTTGGCAGTGACCGGTGCTGCCGCGATGCGGGTTGCACCGCGCTTGGTGCGATCAGGCAAATGCGTGTCGCTTTGCAGCAAGGTGCGCGCTGCAGACGGGGCCGGCGGTGCGCAGGTTTGATGTTTTGCGACAGGGTTTTGACACGCCGTGCTGCGGCCGTGTGCACCCCATAGGCAGTCGGGGGATGCGTTCGTAGAGTCCGCCGCCAAGGCCTTCAAGACCTCAACCCCCCTGTCTGTTCCCGAGGAGTACCGCATGTCCCAGAGCCCACGCCGCGCCGCATTGCGCCCGGCCTTCATCCTTCAACCCGGTGCACTGGCCGCTGCCCTGTTGTGTGCGGCCCTGCCGGCCACGCAGGTGCAGGCGCAGGAAGGTGCGCAGCGCATCGAAGTGACCGGCACCAGCATCAAGCGGCTGGAGGGCGAAGCTGCCTTGCCGGTGCAGATCCTGCGCCGTGAAGACATCGAGAAGGCCGGCGTGACTACCGCCGCCGAACTGCTCAAGACGCTGAGCGCCAACACCGCGCCGCTCAGCGACGGCGCCTCGATCACCGACGGCACCTCGGGGCAGCGCGGCTTCAACGGCGCCAACCTGCGTGGCCTGGGTGTGTCCAGCACGCTGGTGCTGCTGAATGGCCGCCGCCTGGCGAACTTCGCATCGCCCGGCGACAACGCAGGCGTGGACCTGAACAACATCCCGGCCGGCGCCATCCAGCGCGTGGAGGTGTTGAAGGACGGCGCCTCCGCCATCTACGGCACCGATGCCATCGGCGGCGTCATCAACTTCATCACGCGCAAGGATTACCGTGGCGTGGACGTGGGCGTGTCGGCCCTCGGCACCCAGGAAGGCGGCGCGGGCAAGCGCACCGCCACCATCAGCGCCGGCTTCGGCGACCTGATGACCGACCGCTTCAACGTGATGGGCGTGCTGGACGTGCAGCAGCTCGACGCGCTGCGCTCCAGCCAGCGCCAGTTCATCCTCGATCGTCCGCTGGCCAGCACGCTGCCCTCGCTGATGTCGAGCAACCCGTATCCGGCCAACATCCGCATCCGCTCGTCGACGCAGTTTGCTGCGCTGAAGGCGGCGGGCTTGCTGCCGGCCGACGCCGTGTACTCCAGCGGCATCCTGGTGAACCCGAGCGCGCCGGACTGCAACCCGCCATCCAGCGTGAATGCGCCGCAGAGCCGTGGTGGTCTGTACGGCTGCAGCTACGACTACATGCGCGACACCGAGATCTACCCGGCCTCGGACAAGCTCAGCGCGCTGGGCCGTGCCACGCTGCACCTGGCACCTGACCACCAGCTGTTCGCCGAGGTGCTGATCAACCGCAGCGACAGCACCTACCGCCTCAGCCCCAACCCGCAGCGCGTCAGCAGCCTGCCGGTGTCGGTGCTGCCGCAAGCCTGGCGTGATGCGCTCAGCCCCGTCACCAGCACCGTGAACCGTCTGCAGCTGCGCACGGCGGAAGCCGGTGGCCGGACCAACGAGGTGCGCAGTGACGCCACCCGCCTGGTGCTGGGTGCGACCGGCGTGTACGCGGGCTGGGATTACGACGTGGCGCTGATGCGCGCCGAGAACCGTGCGACCGACAAGTACGTCGACGGTTATGTCCTGTACGACAAGCTGGTGGAGGGCCTGCTGGACGGGCGCATCAATGCCTTCGGGCCGTCGGGCGAGGCAGGGCAGTCGTACATCAACAGCATCAAGGTGAATGACGAGGCCCGCAAATCGCGCGGCCTGAGTGAATCGCTGGATGCCAAGATCAGCCGCGGCCTGTTCGCCATGCCGGGCGGTGAAGCGGCGGTGGCCATCGGCGGCGAGTTCCGCCGCGAGACCACGGCGTTCAACCCGTCGGCCCTGCTGCTGACGAACAACATCGCCGGTGACCGCGACTCATCGCTGCTGCCCGGCGAGGTGGACCCGAGCCTGCAGGCCACGCGTGACAGCCGCAAGGTGGCCTCGATGTTCGGCGAGTTCAACGCACCGTTCAGCAAGACGCTGGAAGGCCAGTTCGCGCTGCGCTACGACAAGTACAGCGCAGTGGGTGACACCATCAATCCGAAGGCCGGCCTGCGCTGGCAGCCGAGCAAGGAATGGCTGGTGCGCGCTTCGGCGGGCACGGGCTTCCGCGCGCCGTCCCTGTCAGACCTGAACCGCCCGAAGACCTACGGCAGCGCCTCGAGCTTCCTGACCGACCCGCAGTGCGTGGCCCAGGAAGGCGACATCGACCTGTGCACCGACCAGTGGCGCGTGACCCGCGAAAGCAACCCGAACCTCAAGCCAGAGAAGTCGACGCAATTCTCGCTGGGCACGGTGCTGCAGCCGGCCCCGGGCTGGGTGCTGAGCCTGGACTGGTGGCGCATCGACAAGAAGGACGTCATCAGCACGCTGGGTGAGCAGATCATTGTCGAGAGCCCGGAGAAGTACAACGGCACCTACATCGAGCGCGATGCCGACGGCTTCATCAGCAACATCCGGCTGCGCAAGGAGAACCAGGGCCGACTGAAGACCTCGGGCGTTGATCTGGGCATCGACTGGCGTGGTGACCGCACCGAACTGGGCCGCTTCGGTGTCAGCCTCAACGGCACGCTGGTGCTGGAGTACGAACGGCAGTTCGGCCCGCTCGAGGCCTATCGCAGCAATCTGGGCACCTTCCTGAACGACCAGGTCATCCAGCGCTGGCGCCACCGCGTGTCGGTGGACTGGGATCAGGGTCCGTTCGGCCTGACCCTGTCCAACCAGTTCTCCAGTGGCTACACCGACCAGAACACGGCCTACGACCAGGTGACCAACGCACTGCTGCCGGCCCGCAAGGTCAAGCCGTATTCGCTGTGGGACCTGAGTGGCAGCTGGACGGTGAACAAGCAGCTGAAGGTGCGGGGTGGCATCCAGAACCTGTTCGACACGGCACCGCCGTTCTCGAACCAGGCCTACTATTTCCTGGCCACCTACGACCCGACCTACACCGACCCGCGTGGTCGCACGTTCTACGCCTCTGCGCAGTACAGCTTCCGTTGAGAGGGTGAGCCTCGGGCCCGCCGGTGATGAGCCGGCGGGCTTTTTTCATGGCGCCGTGAGGGTGCCAGTGGAGCGATCAGCGTCGTTGACCGTCGGTCAGCGCAGGCTGGCGCACACCGGGCAATGGGCCTGGCGCGGCAGCTGGATGTCGTCCCAGTGCATTCCGCGGGCGTCCAGCATCTGCAGCCGGCCCGCGAGTGAGCTGCCCACGCCGGTCAGCAGCTTGAGCGCCTCGGCGGCCTGCATCGAGCCGATGATGCCCACCAGCGGCGCGAACACGCCCATCGTTGCGCAGCGCACTTCCTCGAAGGTGCTTTCCGGCGGGAACACGCAGGCGTAGCAGGGCTTGCCGGCATCGCGCGTGTCGTACACCGAGATCTGCCCGTCAAAACCGATGGCCGCGCCCGCCACCAGTGGCTTGTGGTGCTTCACGCAGGCCGCGTTGATGGCGTGGCGCGTCTGGAAGTTGTCGGTGCAGTCGATCACCACATCGGCATCGGCCACAGCCTCGTCCAGCCAGGCGGCGTCGGCCCTTTGCAGCACGCAGCGCACGTCCGCGGCCGGGTTGATGGCGTGGATGGCCTGGCGCGCCGATTCGGCTTTCGACACACCGACGCGGTCGAGTGTGTGGGCGATCTGGCGCTGCAGGTTGGTCACATCCACCGTGTCGTGGTCGACCAGCGTGAGGCGGCCCACACCGGCGGTGCCCAGGTACAGCGACACCGGCGAGCCCAGCCCGCCCGCACCGATCACCAGTGCATGGCTGGCGAGCAGCCGGGCCTGGCCCTTGATGCCGATGTCGTCCAGCAGGATGTGGCGCGAATAGCGCAGCAGCTCGTCGTCGGTCATGAAATGAAGCGGGCCGCTGATGAGGCGGCCCGGTGTGTGCAGGGGGTTGGCGTGGCCAGGCGTTATTGCGTGGTGCCGGCGTCGGCCTTGCGCTCGTTCATGGTCTTGCTGACCATCACCTGCTTGCCCTTCAGGCGGTTCAGCGCCTGGGCCAGCTGGAAGTCCTCGGCGCTGCCGAACTCGGGCAGCGGCTTGATGCTGTCCTTGTCCTTGGCAATCTGCTCCTCGAGCTTCTTGCGGGCTTCCTCGCGGGCCTTCTCGCGGGCTTCGTCCTTCTTCTCGTCGACGTTGCCCAGGTGCTTTTCCAGGTCGGCTTCGCGGGTGCGCAGCGCGGCGAAGACGTTGCCCTCGGCGGTTTCGTCGAGCCAGATGTCGGGCACGATGCCCTTGGCCTGGATCGACTTGCCCGACGGCGTGTAGTAGCGCGCCGTGGTGATCTTCAGCGCGGTGTCCACGGTCAGCGGACGCACGGTCTGCACCGAGCCCTTGCCGAAGGTCTGCGCGCCCATCAGCGTGGCGCGCTTGTGGTCTTGCAGCGCACCGGCGACGATTTCGCTGGCCGAAGCCGAGCCTTCATTCACCAGCACGATCATCGGCACGTTCTTCAGTGCTGCCGGCAGGCGCTTGAGCGGGTCATTGCCGCCGCGGCGCAGGTAGTTGTCGGGGCTGGCGCGGTAGGTGGCCTTGGAATCAGGGATCTGGCCGTTGGTGCTCACCACCACGGCGTCTGCAGGCAGGAACGCGGCGGCCACGGCCACGGCGCCTTCCAGCAGGCCGCCCGGGTCATTGCGCAGGTCCAGCACCAGACCCTTGATGTTCGGGTCCTGCTTGTAGAGCTCTTCGAGCTTGCGCGAGAAGTCGTCGACCGTGCGGTCCTGGAACTGGCTGACGCGGATCCAGGCGTAGCCCGGCTCGACCATCTTGGCCCGCACGCTCTGCACGCGGATTTCTTCGCGGGTGATGGTGACGGGGAAGCTGCGGTTCTCGGCCTTGCGGAAGATCGTCAGGGCGACCTTGGTGTTCGGCTCGCCGCGCATGCGTTTGACGGCCTGGTCCATCGTCAGGCCCTTGACGGCGGTGTCATCGATCTTGGTGATCAGATCGCCGCTCTTCAGGCCGGCGCGGAAGGCCGGGCTGCCTTCGATCGGGGAGACCACCTTGACCAGGCCGTCTTCCATGCCGATCTCGATGCCCACACCGACGAACTTGCCGGTCGTGCCTTCACGGAATTCCTTGAAGGTCTTCTTGTCGAAGTACTGCGAGTGCGGGTCCAGGCCGGCCACCATGCCGCCGATGGCGTCGGTGATGAGCTTCTTCTCGTCCACCGGCTCGACATAGTCGTTCTTGACCATGCCGAAGACCGCCGCGAGCTGCTGCATCTCTTCCAGCGGCAGCGGGCTGTAGGCGCTCCGCGCGATCGCCTGGAACTGGATCGTCGTCAATGCACCTGCCACTGCCCCGAGGGTCAGCAGACCAGCCACTTTAAGTTTGGCACCCATGTGTTTTGCCTCTTGCCGCATCTTGCGCCTGTAACTGATCGGCAGTATAGGGCTGCCACCTGAGGCTGTGATTCGCGCTGACCCGTAAAGTTGCTGCCTTTATCAGGCTATTTTCGTGAGGGGGTGCTCACCTTCAGTCGCTTCGTGCACTTCCCGCGGGAAAGTGACGACGTGATCGACCTGCGGGCGTATGCCGATCCACTCGCCGATCGCGTGGTCATGGTGCGAGGGCACCAGCACCTGGACCTGCTCGCCGGTGGCCAGCCGCAGCGTGTAGAGGAACTCCGAGCCGCGGAATGCCTTGCGCTCGATGCGGGCTTTCACCTGCGCGTCGTCGTCATGGACGATGTCATCGGCGCGCAGCAGCACATCACAGCGGTCGTCGGCGAAGGCGCCGGGCAGCGGGCACTCGTCGTGGTCGGTCAGATCGCCCAGCGGCGTGCGCACGCTCGGGCCGTCGTTGCCGGCCACCACCTGGCCGGGCAGGAACACGCCGTGGCCGATGAAACCGGCCACGAACCGGGTGGCCGGGCGGTGGTACAGCGCATAGGCCTCGTCCCATTGCTGCAGCTGGCCGTTCGACATGACGCCGATCAGGTCGCCAATGGCAAAGGCTTCCAGCTGGTCATGGGTGACAAACAGCGCGGTGGCATTGATCTGCTTGAGGATGGCGCGGACGTCGTGGGCCAGGCGCTCGCGCAGGTCGACGTCGAGGCTTGAGAACGGCTCGTCCAGCAGCAAGAGGCGCGGCTGCCGCGCGAGGGCGCGTGCCAGGGCGATGCGTTGCTGCTGTCCGCCCGAGAGCTGGTGCGGTGCGCGCTTGGCGGTGTGGGCCAGGCCCACCAGCTCCAGCATGTCGGCTACCCGGCGCTGGCGCTCGGTGCGTGGCAGGTGCCGCAGCCCGAAGCCCACGTTGTCAGCCACGCTCAGGTGCGGGAACAGGGCGTAATCCTGAAAGACCATGCCGATGCCGCGATCTTCGGGCGCCACATGCACGCCTTGCAGGCCGCCGCTCAGGGGTTGGCCGGCGAGGGTGATGGTGCCGGCGGCGGTGGGTTCCAGCCCGGCCACGGCGCGCAGCAGCGAGGTTTTTCCGCAGCCCGACGGCCCGATGAGCACGCCGATCTGGCCGGGCGACAAGCTCAGCGAGGCGGCATCAACGGCGGGCCGCTGGCCCGGCGCCGTGCCGTAGGACACGGTCACGCGGTCAAGTTGCAGGAACATCCGACTATGATACTAGCCAAATGAAAATGAGGATTGTTCGTATCTGGATGCGCTGCGCATCGTCGGGAACAGTGGTTGGGGCTGTGGCATGCGGTTCGTGATTCTGCTGCTGGCCGCCTTGCTGGCCCTGCCGGTCATCGGCGTGCTCGGTGCCTGGGTGGCGCTGGACGCCGCTTCCTGGGCGACGCTGCAACACCAGTGGACGACGGTGCTGCCGGCCTATGCCGCCCAGTCGCTCTGGCTGGTGGTGGCGGTGGCCGTGGGCGTGGCGGTGGTGGGCGGTGCCACGGCGGCGGCGGTCACCTTGTTTGAATTCCCGGGGCGGCGCTGGCTGGAATGGGCGCTGTTGCTGCCGCTGGCGCTGCCGGCTTATGTGCTGGCCTATGCCTACACCGACGCGCTGCAGTTCAGCGGCCCGGTGCAGGTGGCCTTGCGCGCCTGGACGGGGGCCGAGGGCGCGCTGTGGCCCGACATTCGCCATGTCTGGGGCGCGGTGTTGTTGTTCACCGTCAGCCTGTACCCGTATGTGTATCTGCTGGTGCGCACCGCGCTGGGTGAACATGCCGCCGCCACGATGGAGGCCGCCCGCCTGCTGGGCGCGCCGATGCGCCGGCGTGTGCTGGAGGTGGCGCTGCCGATGGCGCGCCCCGCCCTGGCGGCCGGCATGGCGCTGGCCCTGATGGAAACGCTGGCTGACTACGGCGTGGGCTCCTACTTCGGCCTGACCACCTTCACCACCGGCATCTACCGGGCCTGGCTGGTGATGGACGACCGCATGGCGGCGGCGCAGCTCGCCAGCCTGCTGCTGGTGCTGGTGGCGGCCTTGCTGTGGGCTGAGCAGCGCGCCCGGCGCCAACTGCGCTTTGCGGCTGCGCGCCCCGGCGCCAGCACCGCGGCGCGGCCGGTGGTGCTGCGCGGCAGTGGTGTGGCGGCGGCCTGGGCCGTGTGCGGCGTGCCGGTGCTGCTGGGCTTCCTGTTGCCGGTGGGATGGCTGCTGCGCCTGCTGTGGCAGGAATGGCGGCTGGGTGATTCACCGGTGTTCGAGCCCGGCTACCTGCAACGGTTCGTTGAATGGTCGTGGTCCAGCTTCCGGTTGGCCGGGCTGGCTGCGGTGCTGGCGCTGCTGTTCGCGCTGGCGCTGGCGCTGGCCTTGCGCCGCAACGAGGGCTGGCTGGCGCGCCCGATTCGCTGGGCAGGGCAGCTGGTGTCGCTGGGCTATGCGGTACCCGGCGCGGTGGTCGCCATCGGCATCTTGCTGTGGACCGGGCTGGTGCAGCAGGTGGCGCCGCAGTGGGCCCTGCCGGCGCTGGTCACGGGCACGCTGGTGGGCGTGGTGTATGCCTACCTGGCGCGGTTTTCCGGCGTGGCGCTGCAATCGGTGCAGGCCGGTTATGCGCGCATCGCGCCGAGCATTGATGAGTCAGCCCGCCTGCTGGGCGCCGGCACCTGGCGCACCTGGCTGACGGTGCACATGCCGCTGCTGGCGCGGTCGTCGATGGCGGCCACGCTGCTGGTGTTTGTCGACACCATGAAAGAGCTGCCCGCCACGCTGGTGCTGCGCCCGTTTGGCAGTGACACCCTGGCCGTGGTGGCCTACCAGTTCGCCCGCGATGAACGCCTGGCTGAGGCCGCGTTGCCATCGCTGGCGATCGTGGCGGTGGGGCTGGTGCCGGTGATCATCCTGTCGCGCACCTTGCGAGCGCGCTGAAACAGCTCGATACCCGCTGATCTGGTGGCCGTCCGTATCATCACGGCCATGATGTCTTGCAGTTTGAATGGCGCCGCGCGTTGGCCGGCCAAGCGGTCGGCGCGAGCCGGTTTTGTCGGGGTGAAGTCCGGCGTCATGGTCGGCCTGCTGGCGCTGTTGAGCGCCTGCGGCGGCGGCGGTGGTGGTGATTCCCCCGCCGCCTCGTCTAGCGGCAGCACCGCCGCAGCCAGCACCACCGGCACCTGCAACCTCGCTGATTTCCAGCAGCAGGTGCTGGACCGTGTGAACGCGCTGCGCGCCACCGGCGGCAGTTGCGGCGCGAGTGGCAACTTTGCGGCCGCCAAGCCCCTGACCTGGAACGGCCTGCTGGCCAAGGCCTCCGACGGCCACGCCGCCGACATGGCCACGCAGAACTACTTTGCCCACACCAGCCTCGACGGCCGCACGCTGGGCACCCGCGTCACGGCAGCTGGCTACAGCTGGCAGCTGGTGGGTGAAAACATCGCTGCCGGTTACTCGAGCGTGGAGAGCGTGATGGCCGGTTGGCGGGCCAGTGATGGCCACTGCGCCAACCTGTTGAACCCGGCCTACACCGAGATTGGCGTGGCCTGCGTGGCGGCACCAAGCGCCAGCCAGTACCGCAATTACTGGGTGATGGACCTGGGCACTGCGCGCTGAAGCAGTGGTGCGGCTGGCAGGAATCGAACCTGCGACCCTCTCCTTAGGAGGGAGATGCTCTATCCACTGAGCTACAGCCGCACGACAGCGCGCATTTTGGCATGCCGCCGGCGGGTTCTCAGTTCCAGCGCCAGGTCCAGATCAGGTCCAGCGCGCTGTCGTCGCCCGACTGCGCACGCAGCGTGAAGCGCTGCGCGGCCCGGTAGATCAGCTGCCAGGTGCCGCTGGTGGCATTCACGCTGCGCTCATAGCCCACATACCAGCGGCGAGAGAGCTGCTTGCCCACGCTGACCACGGTGGCGCGCACATCGCCGTCGGTGGTCTGGCGCAGTGAAAAGTCGGTCAGGCCGATGGCCTTGAGCACGGCGTCCGTCGGCGCTTCACCTTCACCAGCCAGCAAGGCCATGGCGGCACGCTGCAGCAGGGCGGTGTCGGCGCTGCCCAGACCGTCGCTGGCGCGGCCCAGCACCAGCCAGCTCAGCTTGTCGGTGTCGCTCAGGTCGGTGTCGCTGGCCAGCCGCACGCGCGGGTTCAGCGCCGTGCCAGTCACGGCCACGCCCACGCTGATGTCGAGGTTCGGCCGCACCGCGAAGATGTCGAGCCGCGGGTCTTCCACCGGCCCGACGAAGCTCAGCACACCGCGCTCGATTTCCAGCTTCTGGCCATACGCGGCGTAGGTGCCGCGGTCGGTCTGCACATTGCCGTGCACGGCGAGCTTGTTGCCGGGGTTGGTGATCTTCAACTGGCCGCGCAGGCGGGTGTCCAGGCCGCGGCCCTTCACCCGCAATTGCTCGCCCAGATCGAGCGTCACCGCCAGCACCGTGGGCCGCGGGTTGGCGCGGCTGGCGGGCTCGGAGGCCGTGCTGCCCGCCTGCGCCGTGACGATGCTCACGTCGTCGTCCAGGCCCGGCGCATCACCGCGGCTGAAATCGATCAGGCCCTCGTCGACCTTGAGCTGGCCGTCCAGGCGCAGCTGGTCGGCGGTGAGCTTGAGCTGGGCCTGGCCGCTGGTCACCAGGCGGCGGTCGACCCGACCAAGCGTGAGGAACCGGTCAGCCTTGAGGTTCAGCAGCGCGCCGGGTTGCTCGCCGAAGCGGGCGTCGCCGGTGACTTCGAGCTGGCCTTCGCCGCCCTTGAACCGGAAGCGCTCGACGATGGCGTGGGCGCCATTGAGCTGAATGGAGATGTCGCCATCACTGAGCTGCAGGCCGTTCAACACATGCCGTGCACTGATGCGCTCGCCGGTGACCGTGCCGGTGAACTCGGGCGAGCCGAAGCGCCCGCCCAGCTTGGCCGTGCTGCGCACCTCACCGCCCAGGCGCCAGCCCGGCGGCACCCAGGCACCCCAGGCGCCCAGGTTGGCCACACGCAATTGCAGGCTGCCGTCCAGCGGCGCGGCGGCCTCTGGCCACAAGGCATCGGCGCGGGTGCGTACCGTGGCCACGCCGCCAATGGCGCCGAGCGATTTGCCCGCCAGCCCTTGTGTGAAGTGCCAGACGCCATCGTGCGCGCTCAGGCCCAGCCGCAGGTCGGTCAGGCCGAGAGGTTGCGAGCGGCTGCGCGGGTCGAGGTTGTCGTCGGCCACGCTGAGGTCACCGCTGCGCCGCTCGAAGACGATGTCGGCGTCCAGGCGCTGGCCGGTGCGCACCCGCACGCTGCCCGCAAGTGTCAGGTCACCGGCCCAGCCCAGCTCGGGCTGCGCACGCGCCAGCCACGGGGCGAGCGTGAACGCCTCCAGTTCCATCTCGAGGTTCAGCTCCGGCAAGGGCTGGCCTGGCCGGGCGCGCCACTGGGCCTGCTGCCAGCGCAGGCCGGTGCCGGGCAGGGCCAGCCGCCCCGGGTTCAGGCGCATGTCGGTGATCTGGCCGTTCGCGTCCAGGCTCAGGCCCAGGCCGATGTCGCGGGCCTCGGCCCAGGCTTGGCCGGTGCCATCAGCGGCACCGCCACGCAGCTGGGTCAACTGGCCTTGCCAGGTGCCGGCCAGCTGGATCGTCGGGCTGGCGGGCGTCTTGGCTGAGGACGCACTCACAGCCGGGGTAGCCGGTGTCCAGCGCCCTTCCAGCGCGGCCGACAGGCGGCTGCCACTGCCCGTGCTGGTGCCCAGCCATTGCTCGAACCAGGCAGGCGGGCGGGCCGGGCTGTCGAGCTGCGCCGACAGGCGGTGGTTGCGCAGGCTCCCGCTCACCTCCAGCTGGCTGCTGCGCAAGGCCCAGCCGGCACCACTGGCGATGCCGCCCTTCAGGGTCAGCTGCAAGGGCGCATCGGCGGTCAGGCCACCGCGGGCCGACACGGTGGCGTCCTTCAATTCCAGCTGCGGGCTGCGCAGCTCGGCGACCCGGCCGTCCAGCTGCCAGCGGTGTTGCTCAGCCGCGCCCTGGCCGCTGGCGTTCAATTGCAACTGGCCGCTCTGCGGCATCCACGCGGCACTGTGCGGCACCAGGGCCAGCACAGGTGCCAGGCCGGCGATGCGTGGCACCTTGGCGTCCAGCGACCAGCGGGTGTCGGCGGCCAGCGTGGCGCTGGAGTTCCATTGCGCGTCCGCCACGCTCCCGCTGCCTTTCCATTGGGCCGTGCCGTCGCCGGTGCCGGTGAGCTGCAGCTGCGCCTGCACCGGCACCCCGGCCAGCTGGCTGGGGGCGATGGTCAGGTTGATGTTGCCGGCCACCTGGGCCAGGTCGGGCAGGCCGGTGCGCTCCAGTGCCGCCGCGGGCAGGCTGGCCGAGCTCTCCATGCGGGCGTCCAAGCGGTGCGGGCCTTTGCGCCAGGCGCTGCCGGCCTCACCCGGCCACCAGACGGCAGGGTCGAACTGCGACAGATCGCCGGTGAGCTGCCAGCGCCAGCGTTGCGCGTCGCGCTGCACCGTGCCTTGCCAGCGGGTGGACGCGGCACCGGCCCGCGCCGTGAAGTCGGTGAGCTTCAAGCCCTGGCGGTTGCCTTCGGCGTCGATGCGAAGCTGGATGTCGTGCTGGGCTGCGCCCGGGCTGATGAAGGTGCTGCGCCCGTCCAGCTGGCTCTTGACCTTCAGGGTGGGCTCACCCGTGCCGGCACCCGGCAGCAGCTCCAGCGCCACCGGGCCACCGAGCTGCATCGTCGGCGCGCGGCGATCCAGCAAGGCCGGCTGCACCTGCTGCAGCACCAGCGCCAAGCCGGTTGCACTGTCGCGCTGCCATTGGCCCGAGCCCGAGATGCGCCCGGCGGCTTGTCGGCCGTCGTTCAATTCCAGCAGCAGCTCGTCCAGCTGCAGTCGGTTCAGCGGCATCGGCGTGCCGGCCAACCTGGCCTGAAGGCGGCTGATCGGCGCGCGGTGCTGGTCCCAGCTGCCGGGCAAGGCATTGCGCAGGGTGATCACCGCCTTGGCGGGCTGGTTCATGCCGGCAGCCAGCAGGCTGATCTCGCTGTCCAGCCGGGTTTCCGGCGCCCGGGCGTCGAGGCTGGAGAGGTCGAGTGCCGTGGTGCTCAGTTGCAGGTCGCCCAGCGGCCAGGCCTCGAACGGCATCACCGTGGCCTTGGCCTGCAGCGCCGGGGCGGGCTGGCCGGCGCGTGCCGGCTCGCCGCTCAGGTCGGCGGTGGCGTGCCAGTGCAGCAGCGGGCCTTGGCCGGCCAGCTTGGCCTGCCAGGGGCGGTTGGCGGTGTTGCCTTGCAGTCGGGCGTTCAAGGCCAGGGCCATCGGACCCTGGGCGTCAATGCTGGCGCTGCCTTGCAGCTGGTAGCGGTCGGTGCGGGCCTGCAGGCGGTCGATCTGGTGGCGCGTGCCGCCCTCAGCGCCGAGGTGCACCGAGGCGCGCAGGTCTTCGATCAGCGGCAGTGCATCGACCTGCAACCGGTCGACCTGCAATTGCTCGATGCTCAAAATCGCGGGCAAGACCAGGTCGGCGGGGGCGGTGGTGGGGCTGGTGGACGGCACACTTTGCCAAGTTGCTGCCTGCACGTTCAAGGCTTGCAGCTGCAGGCCCGCCCAGGCGCCGGTGTGCGGTCGCCACAGCCAGGCCATGCCGCTCCAGCGCAGGCCGGTGAGTTTCAGGTCACCGGCAGCGCCTTGCCACCGCAGCTCATCAAGCTGCATGCTGCCGCTGCCGAGGGCGCCAGCCAGGCCCTGCGTGCTCAGGCCGGGCACCTGGCCCAGCAGCCAGCGTGTGCCGGCTTCGCTGTGCCAGGCCCAGCCGCCAGCGGCGATGCCGGCTGCCAGCACGCTGCCCGCACCCAAGCCCAGCCACAAGCCAGTGCGGGGGCGGCGGGTGGGCTGCGCAGTGGTGTCGGGGGCGGGCAGGGTGGGGTCGGTCATCAGGAGAAGGTCAGAAGGCGATGCCGACACTCAGGTGCAGTCGGGCCTTGCCCAGGTCGCGGCCCCAGGCCCAGTCGAGCTTGAGCGGGCCGACCGGGCTGCGCCAGCGCACGCCAAGGCCGTAACCCAGCGCGGGCTTCAAATCCTGAACGTCGTCGGCCGCGCGGCCGGCATCCACAAAGCCGGCCCACCACACAGACGGCAGGCTGGCCGACACCGGGCGGGCGATCTCGGCGCTGGCCGTGACCAGCAGCTTGCCGCCGGTGGTGTTGCCGTCGGCATTGATGGGGGCGAGTGTGCGCCAGCCATAGCCGCGCACCGAATCATCACCACCGGCGCGGAAGCGCTGAGAGTCCGGCACCTGCATGTCGCTGCGCATCAGCACGCCGCCCAGCTCCAGCCGGGCCTGGCTGTACCAGCTCTGGCCCAGCGGCCAGTAGCCGGTGGCGCGGCCATAGAGCCGCAGGAACGGCCCGCGGGCCGAGTCTGTTCCGCGCGCCACGCCGGCGCCCATCTGCATCGACAGGCTGTAGCCGCGCGTGGGCAGCAGGGCGTTGTCGAGATCGCGCCAGACATGGTGCTGCTGCAGCGACAGCGCGGTCACGTCGGCGCAGTCCACCAGCACGCCGCTGTCACGGCCACATTCGCGGGCGCGCTCCACTTCGGTGAAGGTCAGGCGCTCATAGGTCGGCGCTTCGCGGCTGCGGCCCAGGCGCAGGCGCTGGGACATCACCATGTCGGTGTCGGTGTAAAGCCGCTCCAGTGACACGCCCACCAGGTCGCGTTCGAACTGCGGGCTGAGGTGGCTGCTGAGCTCGCCATTCCACGCCTGCTTGTCGCGGCCCCACTCCAGCTTGTTGCGGGCGGTGAGTGCGCGGTCGAACAGGCGGCGGTGGCTGTGTTCCAGCGTGGCGCGCGGCCCGGTGTTGGTGCTGATGCCGATGGCGAAGGTGGCGGCCTGCAGCGGCGCTTCCTTCAGCCGCACCAGCACATGGGCCTGGCCGGCCTGCGCTGTGTCGGGGTCGAGCGTCACGGTGACCTGGTCGAACAGGCCGGTTTTCTGCAGCCGTTCCTGGTAGTCCAGCATCAGCGTTTCAGTGAGTGCATCGCCGGGCTGAAAACCCGCCAGCCCGCGCACTCGGTCGGCGTCGTGCACCGCCAGGCCGTCGATGTCGATCGGGCCCGCGCGGTAGAGCGGGCCGCTGTCCATCACCAGGAACAGACGGACCTGCTGGGTCTCGGGGTCGACCTGCGCGCCCGTACCCGCCCAGTTGGCGGCGGCGTAGCCGTTGGCGCGCAGCCGGCCGACCAGCGCGGTCTTGGCGTCGCCCCAGGCTGCCGCGGTGAACGGCGCGCCGGCGGGCAGGGGCCAGTCGGCCTGCGCATCGTTGCGCAGGCTGGCGGCCTGTGCATTGCTGGCGTCGGCCAGATCAGCCAGCTCGCCCTGGAATTCCAGCGTCAGACGGCCCACCCGGCTTTGCGGGCCGGGCTGCACCACCAGGGTCAGGCGGGTGGGTTGGTCGTCAGGCGCATCAATGCGGGCCTGGGCGCTGAAGTAGCCGAGCGTCTGCGCCAGCTGGCGGGCCTGGGCAGGCGCCGCAGAGATCTGGCGCGACCATTCCGCTTCACCGATGCTGCCGGCGTCGGGCAGGGCCATGGCGCGGGTGAGGTCGAGGTAGCGCTCCAGCAGGTCTTGCAGATCACCGGGTGCGTCGATCTTCAGCGTGGGCACCAGGCGGCGGTCGGTGCGGGGGGCGTCAGGCGCTGATGCCGATGAGGACGCCGCTGTTGCAGACGCCGCTGCAGACGGCGCTGCCGCCACACCGGTCGGGGCCGGGCTCACTGCCGTGTCAGGGTTGCCAGGCCCGTCCAGCCCCAGGCTTGCGCAGCCGGCAAGCATCAAACCCGCGCAGCCAGCCAGCCAGCGGCCCCACCACCGTTGGCTCATTTGCTCAGCAGGCGCATCGCACCTTCCAGCCCCTGCAGCGTCAGCGGGAACATGCGCTGCTGCATCAGTTGCTGGACGATCGAGATGCTCTGCCGGTACTGCCAGACACCCTGCGGCTCCGGGTTGATCCAGGCGTACTTCGGGAACGCGTTCGTCAGGCGCTGCAGCCATTCCGCACCGGGCTCTTCGTTGTTGTATTCAACGCTGCCGCCGGGCTGCAAGATTTCGTAGGGGCTCATGGTGGCGTCGCCGACGAAGATCAGGCGCCAATCCTTGTTGTACTTGCGGATGATGTCCCAGGTCGGGCTCTTCTCGGCGTAGCGGCGGCGGTTGTTCTTCCACATGAAGTCATAGACGCAGTTGTGGAAGTAATAGAACTCCAGGTGCTTGAACTCGCTGCTGGCCGCCGAAAACAGCTCCTCGACGCGGTGGATGTGCTCGTCCATCGTGCCGCCCACGTCCATCAGCAGCAGCACCTTCACCTTGTTGTGCCGCTCCGGCACCATCTTGATGTCTAGCAGGCCGGCATTGGCCGCCGTGGCGTGGATGGTGTCGTCCAGGTCCAGTTCGAGGTCAGAGCCTTCGCGGGCAAAGCGGCGCAGGCGGCGCAGCGCCACCTTGATATTGCGGGTGCCGAGTTCCAGCGAATCGTCGTAATCCTGGTAGGCCCGCTGCTCCCACACCTTCACCGCGCTCTTGCTGCGCCCCGGGCCGCCGATGCGGATGCCCTGCGGGTTGTAGCCGCCGTGGCCGAACGGGCTGGTGCCGCCCGTGCCGATCCACTTGTTGCCGCCCTCGTGGCGTTCCTTCTGCTCTTCGAGGCGCTTTTTCAGCGTCTCCATCAGCTCTTCCCAGCCCATCTTCTCGATGGCGGCCTTCTCCTCGGGCGAGAGCTCCTTCTCGAGGATCTTCTGCAGCCAGTCGAGCGGGATCTCCTTGCCGAAGTCCGTCAGCATCTGCACGCCCTTGAAATAGGCGCCGAATGCCCGGTCGAACTTGTCGAAATGGGCCTCGTCCTTGACCAGCGTGAGCCGGGCCAGGTAGTAGAAATCGTCGACGCTGTGGCCGATCACGCCCTTCTTCAACGCTTCCAGCAGGGTCAGGTATTCCTTGACCGAAACCGGCAACTTGGCAGCGCGCAGGGTGTAGAAGAAGTCGATCAGCATGGCGGGTGCATCCGGGGGTTCTTGCGCATTGTGCACAAAGCCTCACGGCCCGCGGTGGCGGACGGGCTTGCGGCGGGGCGGTCGGCAAGGCCCCGCTCAAGTTGTTTGAGGTGCGGCCGATGAACCAACGAGCGACATGCCTGCCTCCGGGCCGGACGTGTGCTGCCCGCTTTTGTCGCCATCCCGATGAACATACCTACCCTGCTGCTGCTCCTGCTCGTCGCCCAGCACGCGCTTTATGGCGCGGCCTGGTGGGTGGGTGCGATGGTGCTCCGGCTGCCGCGCATGGCTGCGCTGCACTGGATGGGTTATTGCCTCTTGCTGGCCTGCAGCCTGTTGCTGCACGCGCTGGATCTGGGCCTGTCGGAGGGCCTGCTGGTGGCGCTGCGCAACGCCGGCATGCTGCTGGCCTGCATGAGCGTGCGCCGCGGACTGGCCTTGTTCCTGCAGCGTGACCCGCGCGACATGGAGCAGCTGGGGGTGCTGATCGGCTATCTCCTGATCGCGGCGGCCATCGGCCCGCAGACAGACCAGCTGGTGGCACGCCATGCGCTGATGGGATGCGCACTGGCCTGGGTGCTGTGCCGCATGGGCGCCGAGCAGGTGTCGGCCCTGCGCGACGAGTTCGGCGTGCGCGCGGCCTGGGTGCTGGCCTTGCCGCCGATCGTGCTGGGCCTGGGTCTGGCCGTGCGGGGCCTGCACGGCTGGTGGTTCGATGTGCATGTGGGTTTGCGGCTGACCGACGACTCACAAGGCAACGAGATGTTGCTGCTCACCGTGCTGGCGCTCTCGACGCTGTTCCAGTTTTCGCTGCTGTACCTGGTCACCTTCCGCCTGCTGAAGAAGCTGCACCGCTTGTCGCAGCAGGATTCACTCACCGGCTTGCTGAACCGCCGTGCCTGGGACCAGGCGCTGGGCACCGAGCGGCAGCGCCTGCGTCGCCGGCCCGGGCCGCTGGCCTTGCTGGTGATCGATGTCGACCACTTCAAGCGCATCAATGACGTGTACGGCCACGCGGCCGGAGACGCCGCACTTGTTGCCGTGGGCCGCGCCCTGCAGAACGTGGCGCGTGCCACCGATGTGGTGGCCCGGCTGGGCGGGGAGGAGTTCGGTATCCTGCTGCTGGACACCGATGTACCCGGCGCCACTGCGGCGGCCGAGCGCGTGCGGCACGAGGTGTCGCAACTCCAGGTGTCGCATGGCCTGGAGATGATCAGCTTCACGGTGAGCGTGGGCGCCGCGGTGCAGCCCGCCACCGAGAGTGAATCGCTGCGGCTGGACGAGTTGCAGGCCTGCGCCGACGCCGCGCTCTACCGCGCCAAGGCCGAAGGCCGCAACCGGGTGGTCATCGAGCACTTCGGCCAGCAGCCGCGCCTGCGCATGGCCTGACGCTCAGGCCACACGCCACAGCCTCACTTGCCCGCCTTGCCCTTGCTGGTCGCCACATCGTGGCGGCGCAGCCAGGCGAAGAACTCGCCGTACCACTGCGCGCTGTTGCGCGGCTTCAGCACCCAGTGGTTTTCATCGGGGAACCACAGCAGGCGGCTGTCGATGCCGCGGGCCTTCAGCGTGTTGTAGTAGGCCAGGCCCTGGGCGTCCGGCACCCGGTAATCGAGCGCGCCGTGGATCACCAGCGTGGGCGTGTTGAAGTTGCCGGCGTAGGTGTGCGGGCTCTGGGCGGCGATGCGCGCCGGGTCTTCCCAGTACCAGGCGCCCAACTCCTTCGCATGCCAGCTCCAGGCGTCGTCGGCAAACATGGCCTGCCAGTCGTAGCAACCGGCGTGGCAGATGTAGGCGGCGTAGCGGCCGGCCGGCACGTGGCCGTTCATCCAGGCCACCATGTAGCCGCCGTAGCTGCCGCCGGTGGCAAAGATGCGGCGCTTGTCGACCCAGCGCTTCTTCAACAGCCAGTCGGTGGCGGCTTCCACGTCTTCCAGCTCCAGTTCGCCCCAGCGGTGGGTGATGCTGTCGAGGAAGGCATGGCCGAAGCTCGATGAGCCGTGGTAGTTCACGCTGGCCACCACATAGCCTTGCGCCGCGAACACCTTGTTGTTCCAGCGCCAGTGCCACACGTCGCCCGGCGCCGTGTGCGGCCCGCCGTGGATGGTGTGCAGCACCGGGTACTTCCTGCTGCGGTCGAAACCCGGCGGGTAGTGCAGCCACATCTGCACCTCGTCGCCCAGCGCGCCGGTGAACCAGACTTCCTCGGTGTCGCCCAGGTTCAGGCGGGCCAGCAGTTCTTCGTTGAAATGCTCGATGCGGGCCGCCGTGCCATCGGGTTCATGGGCACGCAGCTGCGGCGGGTGGCTGGCGCTGTCGGCCAGGGTGACGAGGGTGCCCGCCACCTTGTGAAATGCATGCAGCCAGCCGCCCTCGACGACGACCTCGGCGCGCAGGTCCGGCAGGTCAAAGCGCCACAGGTGGCGGCGGCCCTGCTGTTCGGCCGCAAACAGCACGGCCTCGCCGTCTTCTTCCCATTGCAGCGGGGCCTGCACCTCGTGGTCCCACTCGCTGCTCACCACGCTCCAGGTGCTGCCGGTGGCGTCGCCCACGGCCAGGTGGTTGGGCAGCGTGTGCTTGCGGCCCACCTCGGCCGCCAGCCAGGCCAGGCGCTTGCCGTCACCACGCCACACGGGCGCGGTGAGGTGCCAGTCGTCGGCCTTGGCCAGCAGGCTGGTGCGCCGCGTCTTCACGTCGATCACGCTGATGCGGTTGCGGCCGTCGATCGGCTGGTCAGGGTTCACATCGTGCGAAAACGCGATGCGCTTGCCGTCCGGCGAGATGTCGAAACAGGTGTTGTCAGGCTCGGTGCGCGAGAGCTGCAGCGGGCTGCCCTCGAACAGGTTGGTCAGCTCGCCGGTGTGCACATCCAGCACATGCAGGTGCACCACGCGGCCCACGGGCATGAAGTGGTCCCAGTAGCGGTAGTTGGCCTCGCTGGTGGCCACGCCGGTTTCCTTGCGCGCCTTGTGTTCGGTGTGCGCCTTGGCCTGGGCCTCGGTGCCTTTCAGGTGCGGCCAGACCCACGACAGCAGCGCCACGCGCCGGCCGTCCGGGAACCACTTGAAGGCCTCGACCCCCGTGGCCACCACGCCCGCGCGCCGCGCCTCGCCGCCGTCAGGGGCGATGAGGTAGAGCTGGGTGGTTTCGTCCTTCACGCCGCCGTCTTCGCGCTTGGCGAGGAAGGCCACCAGATCACCCCTGGGTGAAAACTGCGGCTGGCTGTCCTTGTCGCCGCAGCGGGTCAGCTGGCGCGGCTCACCGCCCAAGGTTGACAACAACCACAGCGCGCTGCGGCTCTTGTTGTCTGCCATTGACGGGGTGCTGACGCTGCACACGGCCTGCGCGCCGTCGGGCGACAGGTTCGCCGCGCCCACGCGCTGCATCTGCCACAGCAGGTCCACGTCCAGGGTGTCTGCAGGCGCCGCCTTGGGCGCTGACTTGTTCGGTTTTTGCGCCATGGGGGCCTCTCAGGAAATCTTGGGTGCGTCAGTGAGCCATCAACGCGGGCGGTTCAGGTGCCACAGCAACTGGGCCTTCACCTCCGGCCATTCACCAGCCCGCAGGCTGTACATGACCGTGTCGCGCACGGTGCCGTCGCGGCGCAGCGCGTGGTGGCGCAGCACGCCGTCACGGTGTGCGCCCAGGCGCTCGATGGCGCGCTGCGAGGCATGGTTGAAGTTGTCGGTGCGCCAGCCCACCAGCTTGGCGCCGAGCGTCTCGAACGCGTGCTCCAGGAGCAGCAGTTTGGCGGTGGTGTTCACGGCGGTGCGCTGCACGCGGCGGGCGTACCAGGTCCAGCCGATCTCCAGCCGGTCAATGGCGGGCACGATGTCGTGGTAACTCGTGCTGCCCAGCACCTCGCCTGTCTGGGCGTCGAGCACCACGAAAGGCAGCCGGTGGCCCGCCGCCTGGCCGGCCAGGGCCAGCTCGATGTAGGCTGCCGTGGCGTGCGGCTCGGGCACCGAGGTGACCCGGATGTTCCACAACTCGCCGTCGGCGGCTGCCGCCTTCAGGCCGGCTTCGTGTGAGGCCTGCATCGGTACCAGGCGGATCGGCCCTCGTGCCAGCTCGACGGGAGTGACGGTGATCATCGCGGGTTCAGCGGTGGTTGCGCTGCATGAACACCAGCTTCTCGAACAGGGTCACGTCCTGCTCGTTCTTCAGCAGGGCGCCCACCAGCGGCGGCAGGCTGACCTTGTCGTCGGTGCTGCGCAGGGCCTCGGCCGGAATGTCTTCGGCCACCAGCAGCTTGAGCCAGTCGATCAGCTCGGAGGTGGACGGCTTCTTCTTCAGGCCCGGCAGGCCACGCACGTCATAGAAGCTCTTCATCGCCGCAGCCAGCAACTCCTGCTTCAGGCCGGGGAAGTGCACGTCGATGATCTGCCGCATGGTGTCGGCTTCGGGGAACTTGATGTAGTGGAAGAAGCAGCGGCGCAGGAAGGCGTCGGGCAGTTCCTTCTCGTTGTTCGAGGTGATGAACACCAGCGGACGGTGCTTGGCGCGGATGGTCTGCCGGGTTTCATAGCAGTGAAACTCCATCCGGTCGATTTCGCGCAGCAAATCGTTCGGGAACTCGATGTCGGCCTTGTCGATCTCGTCGATCAGCAGCGCCACCGGCGTCTCCGACTCGAAGGCCTGCCACAGCACGCCCTTGACGATGTAGTTGCGGATGTCGCGCACCTTGGCCGATTCTTCCGCGCCGCTCAGCTGGCTGTCGCGCAGGCGGCTCACTGCGTCGTATTCATACAGCCCCTGGTGGGCCTTGGTGGTGCTCTTGATGTGCCATTCGAGCAGCGGCAGGCCCAGCGCCCGGGACGCTTCCTCGGCCAGCATGGTCTTGCCGGTGCCGGGCTCGCCCTTGACCAGCAGCGGCCGTTGCAGCGTGATGGCGGCGTTGACGGCCAGCATCAGATCCTGGGTCGCGACGTAGTTGTCAGTACCGTTGAATTTCATAGGGCTATCGTTGATGCTCAGGGGGTTCGGGTCAGTATAAGCTCGCCCCTATAATCATTGACAAATCGCAATTGCCGTCGGGTTTGATACCGCCGCGCGCCTGCATTACCCCCTCAAAACCGTCCCACTGACGAAGACAACAGCGATGAAAAAAGCGACCTCCCTGCTGCTGGCCCTGGCTGCCATGTTCACCTTGTCCACCGCACGTGCCGATGAGGTCAAGGGCGATGCACAGGCTGGCGCCAAAAAGAACGCCATGTGCATCGGCTGCCACAGCATCCCGGGCTACCAGGCCAGCTTTCCGCAGGTCTACAAGGTGCCGATGATCTCGGGCCAGAACGCCAAGTACATCGCCTCGGCCCTCGACGCCTACCGCAAGGGCGACCGCAAGCACCCGACGATGAAGGGCATCGCCGCTTCGCTGACCGACCAGGACATCGCTGACCTGGCAGCCTATTACGGCGCCCACGGCGCGGTGGCCAGCGCTGCTGCACCGGCCGCTGCCGAACTGCCTGCCTCGCTGAAGGACAAGCTGACGGCCTGCACCGCCTGCCACGGCGTGAACTTCAACAACACCACCGACCCGGCCAACCCGCGTCTGGCCGGCCAGCACGCCGACTACCTCTACGTGGCCCTGAAGGCCTACCAGACCAACACCCCGTCGGTCGGTCGCTCCAACGCCACCATGGTGGGCATGGCCAAGCCGCTGTCTGACGGCGAGATCAAGCAGATCGCTGCCTTCCTGAGCGGCCTGCCGACCGAACTCAAGACCATTCCGCAGTCGAAGTTCCGTTGAATTTCGAATGCCCCTGACAGGCGCCCTCGGGTGCCTGCACCGCCAAAGCCGCTGCCTTGTCAGCGGCTTTTTTCATGGTTTCCCGGCAGGGTCGGTCGCTCAAGACAGGCCCGCACTCGCCGATAAACCAGGGAACCCGACGGAGGCGGCGACGGCCGGCGCCCTGCAATGCTCAAAAAGATTCCCGTAGATCAAGTCCGACTGGGCATGCACCTGCATGCCCTGGAAGGGGCGTGGATCGACCACCCCTTCTGGAAGTCGAAGTTCGTGATCCGCGATCGTGAAGACCTGGCCAAGCTCCATGCCAGTGGTCTGTCTGGCGTCTGGATCGATGTGACCAAAGGCCTGGATGTGGCCGAGGTGAAGGAGGCGCTGCCGACGCTGCGCCGCGGCGTGGCTGCGTCCGATGGCGACGTGGTCGTGGTCGCTGACCCGGTGCAAGCCGCGGCAGCCGCGTGCCCGTCCGTCGTGCCCTTGCCAGCTGCTTCGAAGCCGGTGCGGGCGCCGTCCCGCATGTCGGCCACCGCCACGTCGGTGCCTGTGGCGGCCGTGCCTCCGCCCGCGCCCACCCGGTCCCTGCAGGACGAGCTCAGCCAGGCCGCGGCCGTGTGCAAGCAGGGCCGCTCCAAGGTGGTCTCGATGTTTGCCGAGGCCCGCATGGGCAAGGCCGTGGATGCCGAGCAGTGCCTGCCGCTGGTCGAGGAGATTTCGGATTCGGTGTTTCGCAATCCGGGCGCGCTGGTCAGCCTGGCGCGGCTGAAGACCCAGGACGACTACAGCTACATGCACTCCGTGGCGGTGTGCGCGCTGATGGTCTCGCTCGGCCGTGAGCTGGGCCTGAGCAGTGAAGAGTGCAGGGAGGCGGGCATGGCCGGCCTGCTGCACGACCTGGGCAAGGCCGCCATGCCGCTGGATGTGCTGAACAAGCCGGGCAAGCTCACCGACGATGAGTTCGCCATCATGAAGACCCACCCGGAGCGCGGCCACGAAATGCTGCAGGAGGGCACGGCGGTCACCGAGGCGGCGCTGGAGGTGTGCCTGCACCACCATGAAAAGATGGACGGCTCGGGCTACCCGCACCGCCAGTCGGCCGACCAGATCAGCCTGCTCGCCCGCATGGGGGCCGTGTGCGATGTGTATGACGCCATCACCTCCAACCGCCCGTACAAGGCGGGCTGGGACCCGGCCGAGTCGATTGCGCGCATGGCGTCGTGGAACGGCCATTTCGATCCGGCGATCTTCAAGTCCTTCGTGAAGAGCCTGGGCATCTACCCCACCGGTTCGCTGGTGCGGCTGCAATCGGGCAAGCTGGCGGTGGTGGTAGAGCAGAACCCGCAGAGCCTGGTGGCGCCGCTCGTCAAGGCGTTCTTCTCGACCAAGTCGCAGATGCCACTGCCGCCGCAGCTGATGGACCTGTCGCGCACGGCGGACAAGATCATCGGCCGTGAGAACCCCGAGACCTGGGGCTTCAAGCACCTCGATGAGCTGTGGGCCGGCGACGCCGCACCTGCCCGCCGCTGAACGACCTCCTCAAGGCGTTGGCGGCCGCCAGCGCTTGAGCCACAGGGCGTTGCCCACCACGCACACGCTGGACAAGGCCATGGCGCCACCGGCCACCATCGGGCTGAGCAAGCCGAAGGCGGCCAGGGGCAGCCCGACCACGTTGTAGGCGAAGGCCCAGAACAGGTTGGTGCGGATCTTCCGGCCCGTTGCCCGTGCCAGCGACAGTGCCTCCACCACGCTCCACGGATCACCGCGCAGCAGTGTCATGCCGGCGGTGTGCATCGCGATGTCGGTGCCGCCATCGGCATGGGCCATGGCCAGGCCCACATCGGCTGCGGCCAGCGCGGGCGCGTCGTTGATGCCGTCGCCCACCATCAGCACGGCGCTGCCGGGCGGCAGGCCGACCTTGAGTTGCTCCACCAGCGCGGCCTTGGCGTCGGGGCGAACCTCGGCATGCACCTCGGTGATGCCCACGAGACTGGCCAGGTGGCCGGCGGCGCCCGGGTTGTCGCCGCTGATCAGCACGCAGCGCAGACCGTCCTTGCCAAGGGCGGCCACCGTGGCCGCGGCGTTGGCCCGCGGGCTGTCACCAAAGGCCAGGCAACCCAGCAACTGCGGCTGACCCGGCGTGCCCGGAGCGGGCAGGGCGGCCAGCCAGGAGACGGTCAAACCCTGCTGCGCATGGGCTTGCGCCACCTCGTTCAGCGGGCTGCGGTCCACCGCCAGCTCGTCCATCCAGCGGGCACTGCCCAGCGCAGCCCAGCCGCCGGCATGCTCGGCGGTGCCTCCGATCAGGCCGGTGATGCCGCGGCCGGGCACGGCCTGCAGTTGGGTTGCCAGCGGTGCGGCGGGGGTGGTCGGAGGGTTTGCTGTTGTGGCTGCGGTTGCGGCTGCTGTTGCGGCATTCAACACCGCCCGTGCCAGCGGGTGCTCGCTGCCCGCCTGCAGCGCGGCCGACCAGGCCAGCACCGCGTGCGTGCTCAGGCCTTCTGCCGCGTTGATGTGCAGCAGCTGCGGCTTGCCTTCGGTCAGCGTGCCGGTCTTGTCGAAGGCCACCACGCGGGCGTCGCGCAGGCGCTCCAGCGCGCTGGCATCACGCACCAGAATGCCCCGGCGGGCGGCCAGACCACTGGCCACCATCAGGGTGGCGGGGGTGGCCAGGCCCAGCGCGCACGGGCAGGCAATCACCAGCACACTCACGGCGTGGATCAGCGCCGTGGCCAAGCCCGCACCGTGCCACCACCAGCCGCCCAGCGTGGCCAGCGCCAGCACCAGCACCGCCGGCACGAACACCGCCGCGACCTTGTCCACCTGCTGCTGGATCGGCGCCTTGGCGCCCTGGGCCGACGCCACCAGCCGCACGATGCGCGCGATCTGCGATTCAGCGCCCAGCGCCGTCACCTGCACGGTCAGCAGGCCTTCGGCATTCACCGAACCACCGATCACCGCATTACCGGGTTCGCGCACCACCGGCAGGCTCTCGCCCGTCACCAGTGATTCATCGACATGGCTGCGGCCCTCCGTCACGAGGCCGTCCACGGGCAGCCGCTCGCCCGGCTTCACGCGCACCAGGTCGTTCAATGACAGGCTCGATACCGGCACGCGGCTTTCCTGCCCGTCGCGCCACAGCGTGGCATCGGCCGGTCGCAGGGCCTGCAGCGCCTGCAGCGCAGCGAGCGTCTGCCGCTTGGCGCGGGCCTCCAGCCACTTGCCGAATCGCACCAGCGTGACGACCACGGCGGCGCTCTCGAAATACAGGTGCGGCATGCCGTGGGGCTCCCGGGCCCACAGGGCCACCGACAGGCCCCAGGCCGCGCCGGTGCCGATGGCCACCAGCACATCCATGTTGGCGCTGCCCGCGCGCACGGCCTTGAAACCGGCCACGAAGAAGCGCCCGCCAAACGCCAGCAGCACCACCGTGGCCAGCAGGCACTGCCACAGGGCCGGCAGCATCCAGTGCCGGCCGATCAGGTCACCCACCATGGGCAGCACCAGCGGGGCGCTCAAGGCGGCGGCCAGCGCCACCTGCGCGCCTTCCGAGGGCGGCCAGACGGAGGATGTGGCCGCCTCACCACCGACCAGGTCTTGTGCATTGGCGGGCTGCGCGTCGTAGCCCGCCTTGTGCACGGCGGCCAGCAACTGCGATGGCAGGTCGGTGAGCACCACATGCCGCACCGTGGCCAGGTGGGTGGCCAGGTTGACGGACGCTTCCACCACGCCCTCGACCTTGCGCAGCGCGCGTTCCACCCGGCCGCTGCAGCTGGCGCAGGTCATGCCCTGCACATTGAGCAGGGTCGTGGCCTGCGGCACGCTGTAGCCGGCTTTGTCGACGGCGGCCATCAGGGTGCCCAGGGTCAAGCCGTCGGCGGCGTCCACACGCACGGTTTCAGCCGCCAGGTTGACCTGGGCCTGGGCCACGCCGGGCACCTTGAGCAGGGCGCGCTCAACCCGGCCAGCACAGCTGGCGCAGGTCATTCCGCCAATGGGGAGAAGGATCATGGGCTCACTGTACCGGGCTGCTCCATGATCTGGCGCAGGTCTCGCCGGGCAACCCGGGGCGATACTTGATACATCTCAAAGAAGGAGCCCCCATGATCGAGCTGACCCTCCCGGACATGACCTGCGGCCACTGCGTGAAAAGCGTGACGGCCACCGTGCAGGCGGTGGACGCTGCCGCCACCTTGCAGATCGATCTGCCCACGCACCAGTTGAAGATCAGCTCGGCGCTGCCGGAAGCGGCCTTCAAGGCGGCGCTGGCTGAAGAAGGCTACCCGGCCGCCTGAGTTTGCAGGTGCGCTGCGGGCCGTTCAAGCCCGGGATGGCGCATCGCTGCAGGTGCTTATGCACGCAGCAGATACCGCAGGCGCGAACCTTGCCTACACTGCGCCCATTCAGACACACATGGATGGAGCCCGCATGAACCGTCGTTTCCTGCCCCGCACGCTGGCCGCCGCGCTGGCCGTTGGCTTGAGCCTGACCCTGATGGCCGCTGGCGCCCAGGCGCAAACCCTGCGCTGGGCCAGCCAGGGTGACCCGCAGACCATGGACCCGCACTCGCAGAACGAGAGCATGACCAACATGATGAATGGTCAGGTCTACGAGACGCTGGTGCTGCGGGACCGGCAGCTGGAAATCGTGCCCGGCCTGGCCACCAGCTGGCAGTCCACCGGCCCGCTGAGCTGGCGCTTCAAGCTGCGCCCGGGTGTGAAGTTCCACGACGGCTCGCCGTTCACCGCCGATGACGTGGTGTTCTCGGTCGAGCGTGCCAAGAGCCCGACCTCGCAGGTGGCGGCTTATGCCACCGCGCTCGGCGAGGTGAAGAAGATCGATGCGATGACGGTGGAGTTCGTCATGAGCAAGCCGAACCCGGTCTTCATGGAGCACCTCAACAGCATCTTCATCATGAGCAAGGGCTGGTCCGAGAAGAACAAGGTGCTCAAGCCCCTGAGCTTCAAGGACAAGGAAGAAACCCACGCCTCGCTCAATGCCAACGGCACCGGCCCGTATGTGCTGGTCAGCCGCCAGCCCGGCGTGAAGACCACCTACAAGCGCAACCCGGCCTGGTGGGGCAAGTTCGAAGGCAATGTGCAGGAGATCGTCTACAACCAGATCTCCAACGACGCCACCCGCCTGGCCGCCCTGATCTCGGGCGAGATCGACTTCGTGCTCGACCCGGCCCCGCGTGACGTGGCCCGCCTGCGCACCACCTCGGGCGTGAAGGTCATCGACGGCCCGGAGAACCGTGTCATCTACATCGGCATGGACCAGGCCCGCGACACGCTGCTCTACGGCAAGTCGCCCGACGGCAAGAACCCGTTCAAGGACCTGCGCGTGCGCAAGGCGCTCTACCAGGCGATCGACATCGAGACGATCAAGACGAAGTTGATGAACAACCAGTCGGCGCCCACAGCGGTGCTGGTGCCCTCACCGAAGGCTTATTACTTCGACAAGGAACTCGACACGCGCCTGCCGTTTGACGTGAGCAAGGCCAAGGCCCTGATGGCCGAGGCGGGTTACCCGAACGGCTTCGAGGTGACGCTGGACTGCCCGAACAACCGCTACATCAACGACGAGGAAATCTGCATCGCGCTGGCCGCGATGTGGCGGAAGATCGACGTGACGGTGCGGGTCAACGCCATGCCGCGCGCCACCTACTTCCCCAAGACCGAGAAGATGGACACCAGCCTGTACATGTTCGGCTGGGGCGGCGCGGTGACGGATGCTGAAACCACCTTCACCCCGATCTACCGCAACCGCGGCACCAATGGGGTGGGCGAGTACAACCGCGGCAACTACAAGGACGACAAGCTGGACGCCATGGCCGCCGCGTCTACCGTGGAAACCGACCCGAAGAAGCGCGAGGCGCTGGTGAAGGCGGTGTTCCGCGAGCACAACGCCCAGGTGCACCACATCCCCTTGCACCGCCAGTTCATTCCATGGGCCGCCCGCAGCAATGTCGAGGTGGTTCACCGTGCCGACAACTGGCTGGAAGCCTCCTGGATCACGGTGAAGTGATCCTTGAATCGCCGCCGCCCGCTGCGCTCAGCGCGTGGCGCGGCGGCGAACCGCGTCGAGGTAGGCGTGGCCGTCGGGTGGCTGCCCGCTGCGCTGCGAGGCCCAGATCATCTCGCCGAGGCATTCCATCACCTCGTGCTGGGCGTCGTGCAGCGAATTGCGCTTGGCGGCCAGCAACTCCACCGCCTGGCGGATGCCATGCGGCTGGTCGATCGACACCTGCTCGCTGATGGTCAGGTGCATCGACAGGTGCAGGAACGGGTTGGTGCGGCCGTCGTCCACCGTGTAGACCTCGGCCAGCGCGGCTTCCACGTCGCTCAGGTCGCCGTGGTATTCCGGGTGTTCGTCGATCCAGCCTGCGGCCAGAACTTCAATCGGGGCCATGGGCTGGCCGCTGCGCTGCTTCGCGAGGGTTTCGCAGAAGAAGCGGCGGACGTCGTTTTGTGATGGCTGGAACATTCGAGAATTGTCGCCGCGATGAGCAACTTGATCACTGACCCGGCCTTTTACCTTGTCGCCATCCCGGCGGTGCTGCTGATGGGCATCTCCAAGAGCGGCTTCGGCGCGGGGTTCGGTGCGCTGGCGGTACCGCTGATGGCCCTGGCCGTGCCCGTGCCGCAGGCGGCGGCCGTGATGCTGCCGCTGCTGGCCATCATGGACGCCATGGGCCTGATGGCACTGATCCGCCATGCTGACAGGCCGCTGCTGCGCCTGCTGGTGCCCGCAGGTTTGCTGGGCACCGTCATCGGCACGGTGCTCTTCGGGCTGCTGTCTGCCAAGGTGGTGGCGGGCGTGGTGGGTGCCGTGACGCTGGCTTTCCTGGCGATCCGGCTGGTGTTTCCGCCCCGGGCAGATGCGTCACCGCCGCCGCGCTGGCTCGGTTTTCTGCTGGGCACCACGGCGGGTTTCACCAGCTTCGTGGCCCATGCGGGCGGGCCGCCGGTGGGCTTTTACCTGCTGCCGCAGCGGCTGGCGCCGGTGGTGTTCACGGCCACCACGGCCGTGCTGTTTGCGGTCATCAACGCGTCGAAGTGGGTGCCCTATGCCTGGCTGGGCCTGATCGACACCCGCAACCTGCTCACCTCACTGGTGCTGGCACCGCTGGCGCCGGTCGGGGTGTGGATCGGGCTGAAGGTGGTGCGCCACATCAACCCGGTCTGGTTCTACCGGCTGTTCCACCTCGGCATGGGCCTCACCGGCATCAAGCTGCTGTGGGATGGGCTGCACTGAAGCCCAGCAGGCGCATCGCGTTTTCCTTCAGGATGAGCGGCTTGACCTTGTCCTTGAAGCCGGCCTCGTCGAAGTCCTTCATCCAGCGCTCGGGCGTGATCAGCGGGTAGTCACTGCCGAACAGCATGCGGTCTTTCAGCAGGGTGTTGGCGTACTGCACCAGCTGCTGCGGGAAGTACTTCGGGCTCCAGCCGCTCAGGTCGATCCAGACGTTCGGCTTGTGCAGCGCAAGGCTCAGGGCCTCGTCCTGCCACGGCCAGCTGGGGTGGGCAATCACGATCTGGATGTCGGGGAAGTCGATCGCCACGTCTTCCAGCAGCATCGGATTGCTGTTCTGCAGCCGCAGGCCGCCACCGCAGCGCATGCCTGAGCCGATGCCCGAATGCCCGCTGTGGAAGATGGCGGGCAGCTTGTACTCGGCGATCACCTCATACAGCGGCCAGGCCATGCGGTCGTAGGGCAGGAAGCCCTGCACGGTCGGGTGGAACTTGAAGCCCTTGACGCCGTGTTCCTCGATCAGCCGGCGGGCTTCACGCGCACCCATCTTGCCCTTGTGCGGGTCGATGCTGGCGAAGGCCACCATCATGTCGCTGTTCTTCTGCGCCGCGTCGCAGATCTCTTCGTTCGGGATGCGGCGCCGGCCCAGCTGCGATTCGCTGTCCACCGTGAACATCACCAGGCCGATCTTGCGCTCGCGGTAATAGGCCACCGTTTCCTCGATGGTGGGGCGCAGGCTGGAGCCGAAGTACTTGTCCGCAGCACGGTCGTATTCCTCGCCGTAGCTGTCAAACGGATTGCGGCAGGACACCTCGGCATGGGTGTGGATGTCGATGGCAATGAGCTCAGAGGTGTTCATGGGATCTCGGCTTGCGATGGGTGGGATTTATTTAATTATGAGAACTAAATGACCTGACGGCAAGTGACTGAGGTTGGTGGGGTCATGGCACTTTCCACTCCGCAAATGCAGACCTAGGGTAAGGCCTCATAGGGTTTGTTCTGTCTGTCCGGGAAGGTGGCAATTTAGTTCAATGTAATAAGTAAACAGACACTGCAACCGCCTGAGGTCCCGACCATGTCAGATCACGCCGCCCTGCCTTTTGTTGCCGCCACCGGGGTGCTTGCCACCCTGGACTTGCTGAAGATCGAAACCCAGGGGCCGGTGCTGCACCTGCGCCTGGATCGGCCCGTCAAGCGCAACGCCATCAGCGATAGCCTGATCCAGCAGATCCACACGGCCTTCATCAACCTGCCGGAAGAGATCCGCGCAGTGGTGGTAAGCGGCGAGGGCGCGCACTTCTGCGCCGGCCTCGATCTGTCTGAACTGGTGGAGCGTGACATTGGCGGCGCGGTGCTGCACTCCCGCATGTGGCATGCCGCGTTTGACGCGGTGCAGTTCGGCCGCGTGCCGGTGGTGGCTGTGCTGCACGGCGCGGTGGTGGGCGGCGGCCTGGAGCTGGCCAGCGCCTGCCATGTGCGCGTCGCCGAAGATTCGGCCTACTTCGGTCTGCCCGAAGGCCAGCGCGGCATCTTCGTGGGCGGCGGTGGCTCGGCCCGCATCCCGCGCCTGATCGGCGTGGCTCGCATGAGCGACCTGATGCTGACCGGACGCGTGTTTGACGCCGACGAGGCGCAGCAGATGGCGCTGGTGAACTACCGCACGGCGGATGGCGAAGGCCTGGCCCGTGGCCTGGCGCTGGCGCACCGCATCGCCACCAACGCCCCGATGTCGAATTTCGCCGTGATGCACGCGCTGCCGCGCATCGCTGACCAGTCGCAATCCGAAGGCCTGTTCACCGAGGCCCTGATGGCAGCGGTGGCCGAGAGCACGCCGGAAGCCCAGACCCGCCTGCGCGCCTTCCTGGAAGGCCGCGCGAGCAAGGTGGTGAAGTCATGAGTGCGGCCGTGGATGCGCGCTGGCGCCATGCGCGGGTGGGCGGCTGTGTCGAGGCCGTGCTGGAACGCCGTGCCGATGGCACCCAGGTGCTGCGCTCTGCCGAGCCGCTGGGCTGGTTCCCGGCGCGGCTGACTGACCCGCTGGAGCAATGGGCCGCTGAAGCGCCTGACCGCAGCTTCGTGGCCAAGCGCCACCAGGGCGGCGACTGGCAGCACATCAGCTATGCCCAGATGCTGCAGCGCGCACAGGCCGTGGGCCAGGCGCTGGCCGTGCGCGGCCTGGGGCCGGATCGCCCGGTGGCCATCCTGTCTGACAACGACCTGGAGCACCTCACGCTGGTGCTGGGCGCCTTGTGGGCGGGTGTGCCGGTGGTGCCGGTGTCGCCGGCCTATAGCCTGGTCTCACAAGACTACGGCAAGCTGCGTCACATTCTGGGCACCGTCACGCCGGGCCTCGTGTTTGCAGCCAATGCGGCGTACGGCCGCGCCATTGCTGCGGTGGTGCCTGCCACCACCGAGGTGGTGTTGACCAGCGGCGCGATGGACGACCGCACCATCACCCCGTTTGCCGACCTGCTGGCCACCGTGCCGGGCGAGGCTGGCGCGGCGGCGCATGCGGCCGTGGGCCCTGACACCATCGCCAAGTTCCTGTTCACGTCTGGCTCGACCAAGGCGCCCAAGGGCGTGGTGAACACCCACCGCATGATGTGCGCGAATCTGCAGATGATTCGCCAGACCATGGCCTTCCTGGCCGACGAGCCGCCAGTGCTGGTCGACTGGCTGCCCTGGAACCACACCTTTGGTGGCAACCACAACGTCGGCATCGCGCTCTACAACGGCGGCACGCTGTACATCGACGAGGGCAAGCCCACGCCCAAGGGCATCCAGGAAACGCTGCGCAACCTGCGCGAGATTTCGCCCACCGTGTACTTCAACGTGCCCAAGGGCTTCGAGGAAATCGCGCGGGCCATGTCCACCGACACGGTGCTGCGTGACCGCTTGTTCGCCAACTGCAAGGCCTTCATGTTTGCAGGTGCCGGCCTGAGCCAGGCCGTGTGGGACCAGCTCGATGCCCACGGCGAAGCGGCCACCGGTGAGCGCGTGCGCATCATTACCGGCCTGGGCATGACCGAAACCGCGCCGTCGTGCACCTTCGCGGTGAACACCGATGTGCGCTCGGGCGACATCGGCTTGCCCGCACCAGGCGTGGAAGTGAAGCTGGTGCCCGAAGCCGATGGCGGCCTGCACGGCAAGGTCGAGATCCGCTTCCGTGGCCCGCACGTGATGCCCGGCTACTGGCGCGCGCCGGAAGCCACCGCCGACGCGTTCGACGAAGAAGGCTTCTACAAGACCGGCGATGCGGTGGTGTGGGTCGACCCCGCCAACCCGCAGCGCGGCCTGCGCTTTGATGGCCGGCTGGCCGAAGACTTCAAGCTGTCCACCGGCACCTTCGTGAGCGTGGGGCCGCTGCGCGCCCGCGTGATCGCCGAGGGCGACCCCTGTGTGCAGGACGTGGTGGTGACAGGCCTGAACCGCGACGAGATCGGCCTGCTGATCTTCCCGCGGGCGGACGAATGCCGCCAGCTGGCAGGCCTGCCCGCCGGCACGCCGCTGCCCGAGGTGTTGCACGCCGCACCGGTGCGCGAATTCTTCCAGGGCCTGGCCAACCGCCTCTGGGCGGCTGGCACCGGCAGCGCCAACCGGCCGACCCGCATGCACTTGCTGGCCGAGCCGCCGTCCATCGACCAGGGCGAGGTGACCGACAAGGGCTCGATCAACCAGCGTGCGGTGCTGGCCGTGCGCGCCGCGCTGGTGGAGGCGCTGTACGAGGGCGCTGCCAGCGACCCCTACGTCATCCTGCCGCAAACCCGCTGACCCCGAAGGAACATCCATGAACGTACAAGGACAAGCCGCCCTGGTGACGGGCGGAGGCTCCGGCCTCGGTGAAGCCGTGGCCCGCGAATTGGCCCGCCTGGGCGCACGCGTGGCGGTGCTCGATGTGAATGCGGCCGGTGCGGCGCGCGTGGCTGCAGAGGTCGGTGGCATCGCCTGCACCTGCGACATCACCAACGCCGATGACGTGACTGCGGCGCTGGACGCGGCGGAAGCGGCGCACGGCCCGGCGCGCATCCTGATGAACATCGCTGGCATCGGCACGGCCAAGCGGGTCATTGCCCGTGACGGCTCCCCCGCGCCGCTGGCTGATTTCGAGCGCGTCGTGCGCATCAACCTGGTGGGCACCTACAACGTCATCCGACTGGCCGCGGCCCGCATGGCCCGCCTGGAAGGGCTGGATGATGGCGAGCGTGGCGTGATCATCAACACCGCCTCGGTGGCGGCGTTTGATGGCCAGGTGGGCCAGGAAGCCTATGCCGCCTCGAAGGCCGGCGTGGCCGGCATGACGCTGCCGCTGGCGCGTGACCTGGCCCAGTGGGGCATCCGCGTCAACACCATTGCACCGGGCTTGTTCGCCACGCCGCTGCTGCAAGAGTTGCCCGCCGAGGTGCAACAGTCGCTGGCCTCCTCGATCCCGTTCCCGAAGCGCCTGGGCCTGCCGGCCGAGTTCGCCGCACTGGCCGCCCACATGGTGGCCAACGGCCACCTGAACGGCGAAGTGGTGCGCCTGGATGGCGCCCTGCGCATGGCGCCGCGCTGACCCTGTTTGAGTTCCTTCCCCCGTTCGAGACACAACACGTTTGGAGACTCCCATGACCCGACCCTCCCGTCCGTTTGTTCGCAGCCTGATGACCGCTGCCGTGCTGGGGCTGGCTGCCACGGCCGCCCTGGCTGATCTGACCATCGGCGTCAGCCTGCCGCTGACCGGCCCCGCGTCGGGTCTGGGCCTGCCGGTGCAGAACTACATCAAGCTCTGGCCGACCTCGATCGCCGGCGAGAAGCTCAAGGTCATCGTTCTGGATGACGCCACCGACCCGACGCGCGGCGTGCAGAACGCCCGTCGCTTCGTGACCGAAGACAAGGTCGACGTGATCATGGGCTCGGCCGCCACCCCGGTGGTGATCCCGATGGCCGACGTGGCCTTTGAAACCCAGACGCCGCAGCTGATGATGTCGCCCGGCGTGCTGGTGGCCGGCAAGGACGCCTGGTCGTTCCGCCTGCCCCAGGGCAATGCGGTGATGGCGCATGCGCTGATCGAACACATGAAGAAGCTCAACGTGAAGACGCTGGGCTTCCTGGGCTACACCGATGCCTACGGCGAAAGCTGGCTGAAGGACTTCCAGGACCAATCTGCACTGCTGGGTGGCCCGAAGATCGTGGCCACCGAGCGTTTCGCACGCTCGGACACCAGCGTCACCGCGCAAGCCCTGAAGCTGGTCTCGGCCAACCCGGACGCGATGCTGGTGGTGGCTTCGGGCAGCGGTGCCGCGATGCCGCACAAGGCGCTGATCGAGCGCGGCTACAAGGGCCGCATCTACCAGACGCACGCCGCAGCCTCGCGCGATCTGATGCGCGTGGGTGGCAAGGACGTGGAAGGCTCGTTCGTGGTCTCCGGCCCGGCCGTCGTGCCTGAGCAGCTGGCCGCTGGCCACCCGTCGAAGGCGCTCGCGCAGGACTACGTCAACAAGTACGAAGCCGCGTATGGCAAGGGCAGCCGCAACCAGTTCGGCGCGCATGCCTTTGACGCTGTTGTGGTGCTGGAAAAGGCCGTGCCGATGGCGCTGAAGAAGGCCCGCCCGGGCACCCCGGCGTTCCGTGCTGCGTTGCGTGAGGCGTTCGAAACGATGGGTCGCACGCCGGTATCGCAAGGCGTGCTGAACTACACCAAGGACAACCACTGGGGTTTCACCACCGAAACTGGTGTCATCCTCAAGGTGGTGAATGGCGACTGGAAGGTGGAGTGATCCACCCCCTGAAGCGCCCGTGTTCTTGAACCAGAGGTAGACAGGCCCATGGACTTTTCAATTGCCAGCATCCTGGCCCTGGACGGAGTGACCAACGGTGCGGTGTATGCGCTGCTGGCCCTGGCCACGGTGCTGTTGTTCGCCGTGACGCGGGTGATCTTCATCCCGCAGGGCGAGTTCGTGGCCTTCGGGGCACTCACGCTGGCCATGATGCAGGCCGGCACCGTACCAGGCACCGTGTGGCTGGTGCTGGTGCTGGCCGGCCTGGCCGCGCTGCAGGAGGCGGTGGCGGGCTGGCGCGCACACCGGCCCTTGCGGCACACGCTGCGGGCCGTGCTGGGCGTGCTGGCCTGGCCCGTGGTGGCCGCGCTGGTGGTGCGCTGGGCGGCGCCGCAGCAGTTCCCGCTGGGGGTGCAGGCGGTGCTGACGCTGGCGCTGGTCACCCCGCTGGGTGGCCTGATCTACCGACTGGCCTATGAATCGCTGGCCGACGCCAGCGTGCTGGTGCTGCTCATCGTCTCGGTGGGCGTGCATTTCGTGCTGACCGGTCTGGGCCTGTATGCCTTCGGCGCTGAGGGCTTCCGCAACCCGCCGTTCTGGGACGAGCGCTTCGCCTGGGGCCCGCTCACGCTGTCGGGCCAGACGCTGATCGTCTTCGGCGTCTCGATGGCGCTGATCGTGATGCTGTGGCTGTTCTTCGAGCGCTCGCTCTGGGGCAAGGCCCTGCGCGCCACGGCGGTGAACCGCCTGGGTGCGCGGCTGATGGGCATTTCGTCCACCGGTGCCGGCCGCCTCAGCTTCACGATGGCCGCTTTCATCGGTGCCTTGTCGGGCCTGCTGATCGGACCGACCACCACCATCTTTTATGACTCCGGTTTCCTGATCGGCCTCAAGGGCTTCGTGGCAGCGGTGTTCGCCGGCCTGTCCAGCTACCCGCTGGCGCTGGTGGGCGCACTGGGTGTGGGCCTGCTGGAGAGCTTCGGCTCGTTCTGGGCCAGCGCCTTCAAGGAAGTGATCGTGTTCGGCGCGATCCTGCCGGTGTTGTTGTGGCGCTCGCTGCGCGACCCCCATGTGGAAGAGCACTGAGATGCGCAACCTTTCCAAGTTCATCCTGCCGCTGCTGTGCGCGGCCATGTTGCTGGTGCCGGCCCTGCCGGTGCCCGAGTTCTGGATCACCCAGCTGAACTACATCGGCCTGTATGCGCTGGTGGCGCTGGGCCTGGTGGTGCTGACCGGTGTGGCCGGGCTCACCAGCTTCGGCCAGGCGGCCTTCGTGGGCGTCGGCGCCTACACCACGGCCTGGCTGACCACCGCGATGCAGGTCTCGCCCTGGCTGGCGTTGCTGGTGGGTGTGGCGCTCGCCGTGCTGGTGGCGCTGGTGCTGGGCGTGCTCACGCTGCGCATGTCGGGCCACTACCTGCCGCTGGCCACCATCTGCTGGGGCCTGGCGCTGAACTACACCATGGCCAACATGGAGTTCCTCGGCAAGTACGACGGCATCCTGGGCGTGCCGGCACTGAGCATCGGCGACATGTCGCTGGCCAGCGGCCGATCGATGTATGTGCTGATCTGGGTCACCGCACTTGGCGCGGCCATCGCCGTGATGCATCTGCTGGATTCGCGTCCGGGCCGTGCCATTCGCGCGCTGAAGAACGGCACCACGATGGCCGAGGCCATGGGCATCTCCACCTTCCGCTACAAGATGGTGGCCTTCGTGCTGGCGGCGGTGCTGGCGGCGCTGTCGGGCTGGCTGTTTGCGCACTTCCAGCGCACGGTCAATCCGTCGCCGTTCAGTCTGGCCAAGGGCATCGAGTTCCTGTTCATGGCGGTGGTCGGCGGCGTGGGTCATGTGTGGGGTGCCTTCACCGGTGCGGCCGTGGTCAAGCTGCTGGAAGACCAGTTGCAGGTGATCCTGCCGGCACTGATTGGCAGCAGTGGCAACTTCGAGACCATCGTTTTCGGCCTGGTGCTGATCGGCGTGCTGAAGTACGTGCCGGATGGCCTGTGGACCTTCGTGAAAAGGCTGCTGCCGGCACAACAGCGTGAGCGTGACTGGGTGGGTGCTGCGCCGCTGCCTAGCCGCAGCAAGCCGGTGGCCGGTGAGGTGCTGCTCGACGTCAACAAGGTGCGCAAGCAGTTTGGTGGCCTGGTGGCGGTGAACGACATCAGCTTCACCATCCGCGCGGGCGACATCATGGGCCTGATCGGCCCGAACGGTGCCGGCAAGTCGACCACCTTCAACCTGGTGTCGGGCGTGCTGGGGCTGACGAGCGGGCAGGTGAACTTCCGGGGCCGCAACGTGGCTGGCTGGTCGTCGCGGCAGATTGCCCAGGCGGGCATGAGCCGCACCTTCCAGCACGTGAAGATGATCCCCGAGATGACGGTGCTGGAGAACGTGGCGCTGGGCGGCTACCTGCGCACCTCCAGCGGCACGCTGAAGGCCATGCTGCGCCTGGACCGCGAGGAAGAGCGCCGCCTGTTCGCCGAGGCCGAGGCGCAGCTGCAGCGCATCGGCATGGCCGACAAGTTGCATGAGCTGGCCGGCAACCTGGCGCTCGGGCCGCAACGCCTGATGGAGATTGCGCGCGCGCTGTGCACCGACCCCTCGCTGCTGCTGCTGGACGAGCCCGCCGCCGGCTTGCGCCTGAAGGAAAAGCAGGCACTGGCCGATGTGCTGCGGCAGCTGAAGTCCGAAGGGCTGTCCATCCTGCTGGTGGAGCACGACATGGACTTCGTCATGGGCCTGGTCGATCACATCACCGTGATGGAGTTCGGCACCAAGCTGATCAGCGGCACGCCCGCGCAAGTGCAAGCCAGCCCCGAAGTGCGGGCGGCCTACCTGGGCACGGAACACTGACATGAGCCAATCCATTCTTTCGGTACAGGGCCTGCATGCGGGCTACGGCAAGGCCGAGGTGCTCTCGGGCCTCAGCCTGGAGCTGCCGCGCGGCTCGGTCGTCACCGTCATCGGCCCCAACGGCGCCGGCAAATCCACCACGCTGAATGCGTTGATGGGCGTGCTGCCGTCCCGCGGCCGGGTGATGTTCGACGGCCAGGACATCAGCGACAGCACCCTCGAAGACCGTGTGATGGCGGGCCTGGCGCTGGTGCCTGAAAAGCGCGAGCTGTTCGGCACCATGTCGGTCGAAGACAACCTGGTGCTGGGCGGCTTCAAGCCGATGCGCCAGCGCGTGCCGCAGTGGCGCAGCACGCTCGATGAGGTCTACACCATCTTCCCGCGCCTGAAAGAGCGGCGCGTGCAGTTGGCCGGCACCTTGTCGGGCGGCGAGCGCCAGATGCTGGCCGTGGGTCGCGCCCTGATGAGCCGGCCCAAGGTGCTGATGCTCGATGAGCCCAGCCTGGGCCTGGCGCCGCTGGTGGTGAAGGACATTTTCCGCACCATCACCCAGCTGCGCTCGACCGGCGTGAGCATCCTGCTGATCGAGCAGAACGCGCGGGCCGCGCTCGAAGTGGCCGACCACGGCTACGTGCTGGAGACCGGCGCCGTGGCGCTGGAAGGCCCGGCCAGCGAACTGGCCACCGACTCCCGCGTGATCGACACCTACCTTGGCGCCAAGAAGCACTGAGTTCAGCCACCGGCCTTCGGGCCTGGTGGCCCCCTCCCGAAAGCCCCCTTCCGATGTGGCACTACAGCCCCCCGCTGCGCGATTGGCGCTTCGTGATCGACGACGTGTTGCAGGCGCCCGCCGCCTGGGCCGCGATGCCGGCCTTGGCACACTGCGACGCTGACACGGCCGCGCTGGTGCTGGCCGAAGCCGGCAAGTTCACCGCGGAAGTGCTGGCCCCGCTGAACGGCCCCGGCGATGTGCAGGGTTGCCAGTGGACGGCCGGTGAGGTGCGTACGCCGGACGGTTACGCCCAGGCCTACCAGGCCTTCGTGGACGGGGGCTGGCCCGCACTCGCGGCGCCGGAGGATGCTGGCGGGCAGGGCCTGCCGCACCTGCTGAACGCCGCGCTGAACGAGATGCTGGCCTCGGCCAACCATGGCTGGACCATGTACCCCGGCCTGCTGCAGGGCGCGATGGATTGCCTGTATGCCCACGCCACGGGCACTTTGCGTGAGCGCTACCTGCCGAAGGTGGTGAGCGGCGAATGGCTGTCCACCATGTGCCTGACCGAGCCGCAGGCCGGCAGTGACCTGGGGCTCATCCGCACCCGCGCCGTGCCGCTGCCTGGCACCGCTGGCAGCGCCGAGCCGGCTTACGCGCTCTCAGGCACCAAGATCTTCATCTCGGGTGGCGAGCATGACCTCACGCCGAACATCGTGCACCTGGTGCTGGCCCGGCTGGATAACCCGGCCCACGGCCCGGCGCCGGTGGGCACGCGTGGCCTGACGCTGTTTGTCTGCCCGAAGCTGTTGCCCGACGGCAGCCGCAACGGGGTGCACTGCGACGGCATCGAACACAAGATGGGCATCAAGGGCAGCGCCACCTGCGTGATGCGCTTTGATGGCGCCACCGGCTGGATGCTGGGTGAGCCGCACCGCGGCCTGGCTGCGATGTTCCTGATGATGAACTCGGCGCGCCTGCATGTGGGCCTGCAAGGCCTCGGCCACCTGGAAGTGGCCACCCAGAACGCGCTGCGGTATGCGCAGGAGCGGCTGCAATCGCGGGCGCCCGCACGGCCGGCCGAGGTGCCGGCCGCGGGCGTCGACCCGGTGAGTTTTCACCCGGCCGTGCGCCGCACGCTGTGGCGCCTGAAGGCCCGCACCGAAGCCGGCCGCGTCCTGGCCGCCTGGGCCGCGCAGGCGCTGGACGAGCAGCACGGCCACACCGATGCCGCCGTGCGTGATGAAGCCGGCCACCGCGCCGCGCTGCTCACGCCGATCATCAAGGCGCTGCTCACCGACCTGGGCCACCACGGCGCTGACGAAGCCCTGGGCGTGTGGGGCGGCCATGGTTATCTGCGTGACTGGGGCATCGAGCAGGTGGTGCGCGACAGCCGCGTGTCGATGATCTACGAGGGCACCAACCAGATCCAGGCGCAAGACCTGCTGCTGCGCAAGGTGCTGGTCGACGGCGGCGTGCGGCTGGCCTCGTTGCTGGCATGGGCCTCGGCCCAGTGCGAAGGCAGCGTGCATGCCCCCGCCGCGCGCAGCAGCCTGCAACTGGTGGGCGAGGCGGCAACCCAGCTGAAAGCCGATGCCGCCAACGATGGCGAGTTGCCGTTCCGCGCGGCAGATGCCTGGTTGATGGCCCTGGGCGAAGCGCTGCTGGCCTGCGCCTGGGCCCGCATGGACGCGGTCGCAAGCCAGGTCTTGGCCGCAGGCGAGGGTAACGCTTCCTTGCTGCAGGCCAAGCAGGCCACCGCGCGTTTCCAGTTCACCCACCTGGCCGGTGAGGTGCCACGCTGGCTGAGCGAGGTGGCTGCGGCGCGCCATGCGATCGAGTTCCTGCCCGACGCTGTCGCGGGCTGAGTCGTCTCCTATCATTGCGGCCCATGCCAGCTTCGAAGCCCCTGCCTTCTGCCGCCCCGGTGGCGCCTGCCGCCAAGTCCGCCTCCGCGCCTGCAGCCGCGCTTGATCAGTCCGGCCTGAGCCACCTGGTGGGCTATGCCAGCACGCTGGCCTCGGTGCTGCTGAAAAAAGCCTTCCAGAAACACCTCGGCGCTCTGAAGCTCAAGGCGGTGGAGTTCTCCATCCTGGTGCTGGTGGACACCAACCCCGAGGTCAACCAGAAGCAGCTGGGCGCGGCCATTGACGTGGCGCCGCCCAACCTGGCGATGATCCTCGACCGCATGGTGGAGCAGGGCTGGGTGCGCCGTGAACGCTCGGAGCGCGACCGCCGCGCCCAGCTCATCCGCCTCACGCCCGAGGGCCAGGCTCTGACGACGCGCGCCCGCAAGATCGCGCTCAGCATGGAAGCCGAAGCACTCAAGAACCTCAGCGCGGCCGAGCAGGCCATGTTGCTGGAGTTGCTGCAGCGCGTGGCCCGTGGCCGCGGCGCCGCCCGCTGAGCCGGGTTGCTGCGCCGGCCACGCAGCCGGCAATCTTGAGCCGCCGCACGTAACCGTTGGCACACGCGTCTGGCCGTGATGGCCGGGCTGGGGGCCTGCCCGGCGCCTGCTGTGAACGCCGCCCGACGGGTGCATTTGTGTACTTCGCACATTGGCAAACCGTTACATCAGTGACGAGTCTGCGGCTACTTCTTGCACGGCTCAAAATGAAAAAATCTGCACTGCGGTGAAGTGCGTGCCGGCGAGACAGCGATGTCCCGCCTCCGGGCCTTCCCCGCCCGTCAGCATGAGCCAGCAGAGCCCGGCGACGGCCACAGTCGATGGGACAAGAACCAATGAGTGCAGAGCAGCAGTTGCAGGCTTGGGCGTGCGTGGCGGAGCGGCTTCAGGCCGACGGGTTGGAGGATGCGGCGAAGGCAGAAGACGGCTTGCTGAGCCTGCTGCAGGAAATACGGCAGGAGCGCGGCACCGTGATGCGGGCGCGTGGCCTGCTGGCCGTGTACGGGCGCGTGGCGGGCCTGGTGAGCGCCCCCGCGGCGCTGGATGACCTGCGGCTGGCCCGGCGTGTCTTTCGCAGCAACCAGCGCTGGCAGGAAGAGGCGCGCTGCCTGCAGATGATTGCCGTGGCGCTGCGCGAACGCGGCGCCATGACGGCCTGCGTGGCCGTGGTGCGCCACACGCTGATGATGGGGCTGCTGTCGATGTCGGAACGGGCGGATGTGGCCCACACCGGCGTGCAGGCCCAGATGGCCCTGCTGCAGTTCGACGATGCCGACATCTGGGCCCAGCGCTACATCCGCCCCTACCTGACCGGCGCGGCGCAGGCCACCGACCGCCAGTGCGAGTTGTGGCTGGGCTTGTGCCAGCTGCACCTGCAGCAGTACGAGCGGGCGCTGGCGCGCCGCAGCGTCTACACCCTGGATCTGTCGGCCGACCACCCGCCCGACACGGTGCTGGCGGGCCTTTGCCTGGACAAGGCCCGGCAGAGCCTGACCGCAGCCGCGGCCTGCGCGCAGAGCATGCTGGCGCGCCAGCAGGTGCAGATGCTCGACATGGTGATGAAGGGCCGCGACGGCGACCTGGCCAGTGCGCGCGCCGTGTTCGACGAACTGCGGCTGTCCTGGGCGGGGGCGCCCGCCGCCTTCCAGGTCGCCCTGCAATGGCACTTCGCCGGCGTGCTGCGGGACCAGGGCGTGCCGGAGGCTGCCCTGCGCGTGCTGGGCCAGGGCCTGGAGCTGGCGCGCCGCCACCAGGCCGACCACTGGTTGCCCGTGCTGCTGTTCACCATGGCGCAGCTGGCCCAGGAGCAGGGCCGCGCCCCCCAGGCGGCCGAGTGCTACGAAGCCTTCATCCAGCTGCATGCCTCGGCCCTGCGCAATTCGGTGTCGTGGTTCACCGATGCGGAAGACCTGGCCACCTTCGGCCCGCCGCCTGACCCGGTGGCGATGCAGCCGGCGCCGTTGACCGCGCGGCCAGGCTTTCTGCAGCGCGCGCTGGACCTGCTGGCCGCCAACGACTTCCGGCCGATGGACGTGGACAGCGTGGCTCGCAGCGTGCACGTCAGTCGCCGCACGCTGGAGCAGGCGGTGCGCAAGTTCGAGGACAAGAGCCTGCTGGAGCTGATGCGTGACCGCCGCATGGGCATCGCCATGCACCGGGTGCGCACCACCGACCTGCCGCTGCAGGAACTGGCTCACGCGCTGGGCTACCAGAGCGGCGGCTCCTTCGCCCGGGATTTCAAGAAGGTGTTTGGCCTGGCGCCGAGCGCCGTGCGCTCAGGGCTGGACAGCCGCTGAGCTTGCGGGCGGTGCCGCCACGGGTTCCGCCCGCAGCGGCCGCCACGCCATGGCCACCACCCCGGCCACGCTCAGCGCCACCAGCGCCCGGCCGAAGCGCCGAAGCAGCGAAAAATGCTCGGCTGGCGTCCGCCGGAACTCCCAGCCCTGCTGAACGGCCGCCACGATGCGTGACGTGGCCCAGCCGGTGCTGTTCTGCTCCGCCAGCACGCTGCGGTTGTCAGCGCCGATCTGGCGCGGCGAGGGCAACGCACTGACAAAGGCAATGCCCGCGCGCCGCACCTGCGCCAGCTCATTCACGCTGGTCACCTGGCTGCCGATCATCAGAACGCCCATGCGCCGCGACAGTTCTTCCAGCGCGCGCCACTGAGCCTCGAACAGCGGGTCGTCCACCCGTTGCACCAGCGCGCAATGCAGGTCGATGTGGTGCGGCTTGAACACCATCATCAGCGCCTTGATGGCCGACAGATCATCGGCCTGCCGGAACGACAGGCCGAGCTCGAAACCGCATTCCTCGCAGCGCTGCCCGAACGCCAGCACCGACACGAGGTCATTGCAATGCACGACATGGTGCAGCTCGATCACCACGCGGCGCGCCAGCACGCGCGCGGCCAGCAGTTCCACCACGTCTTCGTCATCGGCATGGGCGATGCTGCGTGCGTCCAGCGCGATGATGAGCCGGCGCACGCTGGCCCGTCTCGGCAACCGTTTCGACAGTCGTTCTCGCCAGGGAAGCCCGAGCGGCAGGGCGCAGAGCTGGCTGTCCTCCAGGTTGTCCCGGATGATCACGCCGGTGATCCGGGTGGCGTGCAGGCTGTCATCGGCCGTGTTGAGCACGGGATGACTGGCGATGCGGTGGGGGTCGAGAGTGATGCGTGGCACGGCGTTTCCTGGAAGCGCTCTCAGCATGCCTCGCGCGTGCGCGCGCCAGCCGCTCGATGGCGGGCGGCGCTGCGGATGTGTGCGGAAACGGTGTGACCGTTGCGGAATTGGCGTGGGTGGCCGGGGCCGACCGGTCGCTCAGTCGAGCCGGACGCGGATGTCGGTGTGCTCGTGCATGCCGATGGCCTGGAACAGCAGGTCGATCAGGCGGTGAACCTGGGTGAAGGCGAGGTCACGCCCGGCCTGGCGCTGGGCCACCACCCAGTTCAGCAGGTCGCTGCCCGCCACGAAGTCGACCCGCACCAGCATGTCGCAACGCAGCTCCACCATTTCCGCACGTTCCACACGTATCGACATGTCATCGAGCATGCGCTGCTGATCGCCCACCAGCTGGCCCGACAAGGCCAGCGTGACGAGCATCGGCGCGCCGGCTTCCATCGAGGTGGCGGCCATGGTGCTCTGGGCGTCGCCGAGGATGGACAGGGTGGCGGCCTCGGTGTGGTGACCGTCGTTCAGCTCGCGGATGCTGCACTGCGGCTCCGGCCAGGCCGGTGGTGACAACTCGTAAGTCACGCAGTAATCAATGCCCAGGGTATCCAGCAGGTCGGCTCGCTTGAGCAGGTGCAGCACCCGCAGCTGGGCCAGCCAGAACACCGGGTCGACGTCGGCCACGCCCACCGGGGCGATGTCATTGAGCACCCGCAGCAGGTGCTGGGTGGCCAGCCAATGCATCGGCACCGCCTGCTCCGCCCACTGGTTGAGCAGACGCAGCAGCGCAGCCGCGCCTTCGGCGTCGACCGTCAGCAGCGGCGACCAGTCGATCAGCCACGGCGGCGGCAACTGCACGGCATGCGAGGCCAGGTGGGCCACGGCGTTGGGGTCGAGCGATGGCGGGCAGATCCAGCCGACGGCCTGGCCGTCCGGGCGCAGCTCCGGGCGCACCTGCTGTTCGGCGATCAGGCCTGGCAGCGAGCGCCAGTCGGGCGGTGATTCGCCGAAGCGGTGGGCGAAGGCCTCGGCGCGCTGCTCGAAGCGCTGCTGCTGGCCGGTGGCCCGGTAGAAGTCGAGCAGGATGGCCCAGGTGTCGGCCTGGCCCTCACGCGGGCCGCCCGGCTCCAGCAGATGCAGAAGGGCTTGCTCGCAGGCGCCAAATTCGGCATTGGCAAACGCCATGACTGGCAGCGACAGCTCGGCGTCCATCGGCCGCTCATGCGCTTGCAGGGCGCTGCTGCGGGCGCCCCAATCGGTGGCGGGCACGCTGCTGGCTTCGCCGGCCGACGAAGGGGACGGGGCGGGGCGGAAGGCCTGGCGAAAGGCGGCGGCGCGGCGCTCGCCACGCAGCTTCATCGGCACCGTGTTGGCAAAGGCCGCTGCCGGTGCTTGGGCTTGTGACAGGCCCGGGCGTCCGGCCTTGGCCAGCAGGCCAGCCAGGCCGTGGCGCGACGCCATCTGGCGCTCGATCGCGTCGATCTTGGCCAGCACGCCGGCCTTCACCACCTGTTCCGGCCAGGCTTCGGCGTTGTCGGTGGGGCGCGTGTGCTCATCCAGCCAGGCGAAATGCTCCGACGACAAGCCCTCGCGGCGCACCGAGCGCAGCAGGTCGAATTCGCGTTTGCGCACCGCGTCATTGCGGCGCTTCTGATCGATCAGCACCTTCAACTGGGTGCGCGAGAGTTCTGACGCCTGAGCGTCGGCCGGTGTGGTGGCGGTGGTCACCTTGTCCAGCATCTGGCGCAACAGGTGTCGGGTATCTGAGCGTTTCATTGCGAGAGAAAGGTGGCGGACTGCCGCGCAAGCCCAGCCAGGGGCGGCACGTTGAATGACGCTTTCATTGTAGGGAAGCCCGGGGCGTGCCTGCTGACGCCGGCATTAACGTGTCGGCGGGATCGCCAATTCGGTCAGCGATTCCGTGGTGGGCACCACCAGGCCGGCGTTCAGCACGACCCGGTTGCGGCCCGCGCGCTTGGCGCGGTAGAGCGCTTCGTCGGCGGTCTTCAGCAGGGAAGCCAGATCGTCCGGGTGGTTGGGCACCAGGCTGCACACGCCGATGCTCACCGTGATGCCGACCGCGCCGTAGCCGGTGTCCACCGCCAGCGCCTGCACGGCCGCGCGCATGCGCTCGGCCACCGCGATGGCGCCGTCCGGACCAGCGCCAGGCATGACCACACAGAACTCCTCGCCGCCGTAACGGGCCACCAGATCGTCCGTGCGCAGGGCCTGGGCCTGCAGCTCACGCGCCACGGTTTGCAGGCAAAGATCGCCCGCCAGATGGCCGTGGGTGTCGTTGAACATCTTGAAGTGGTCCACGTCGACCAAGGCCACCGAGAGTGACTTGCCGGCCACCGTGGCCTGCTCCAGCTCCCGGGCCAGCACGTCGTCGAGGTAGCGCCGGTTCGGGATGGCGGTCAGGCCGTCGGTCATGCTGAGCTGTGACAGCTTGCGGTTCACGGCTTCCAGCTCGATGGTGCGTTCCCGCACGCGGCTTTCCAGCTGCTCGCGGGCCTCGTGCTGCACCCGCAGCGCGGCAGCCTGGGCGGATTCGCGCAGCGACCGTTCTTCATTCAGGCGGGCGGCCAGGCCGAGCGAGATCAGCAGCACCTCGATGGCACTGCCGATCTGGGCGGCATGTTCGGTCAGCAGGTTGCGCTCGATCAGGCCGAACTTGTTGGCGGCCAGGATGGCACCGCCGGCCAGCACGCAGCCAAAGGCCAGCAGGAAGATCTGGCCCGGCTTGTAGCCTTCATTGGCCCGCAGCGCCGCCAGCACCGTGACCAGGCCAATGGCCAGCACGGCTGACACGATGGAGAACTTGATGCCCATCGAATAAGGCAGCACGAATGCGGCGGCTGTTGCCACCAGGTTCATGACCACCAGCGCGCGCACGGCGCTCAGGCGCCAGGCGGGCAGCGGCTGCAACTTCATGAACGTGGCCGCAAACGCGCAGCCAGTGGCCCCTGAGAGGCCGAGCAGCACCACCAGCGCGGTGTCGTTCCAGGCGGTGGCTTCGGGCCACAGGTACTGGAAGCTCAGGCCGGTGAGCGTGGTCAGAAAGGTGCCGATGGCGGCGACCCAGGCCACATACAGCGCATAGACCTTCTCGCGCACCGTGATCAGCAGGATCAGGTTGTAGATGAGCAGGCCGCCCATCACCCCGATGTAGCCGCCATGCAGCAGCATGGCGTCCTGGTCGTGGCTGGCGAAGGCGTCGGGGTCCCAGAGCTCCAGCGGGAACTGCATCGAGCTGCTGGTCTGCACCCGGGCCAGCATCGCCAGTGTGTGGCCTGCCTGCAGGGTGACGGGCACGACGAAATTGCGGTGGCGGATCGGCCGCTCGGCGAAGGCCAGCTTGTCACCGAGATGCTGCTGCTGCTGAGCCTGCTCGCTGCCGTTGTCCGGGTAGGTGGAGAGCCACAGGTCGACGCTGTCGAGCACCGGGTAGCCAATCTCCAGGAGCCGCCGCGTTGAACCATGGCCATCGTGGGTCAGGTTGGCCCGGAACCAGAACACGCTGCGGGTGTAACCAAACTTGGCGTTGTGGTTGCCGGTGGACTGCCAGGCGGATTCCGGCAACTGGCGGATCTGGTCGGCCGTCATGAGGCCGGCCGGATCCTCGAAATAATCCATGGCCACCGCCTCGCGGGCGGGCATGGCGCGGCTGATGGCGGGCAGCGCCAGCAGCAGGCTCAGCAGAAACAGGGAAAGCAGCAGCTGCCAGCGCCGAGCCAGCGCGCCCGGCCACCGCTGCGCCGCGGCCGGCCGGCAAAGGGCGGGGTGGGGCATGGAGGTTGAAGGGGCTTCCACGGGCATGGCATCCATTCCCGGGGAAGCCACACTGGCCGCACAAACCGGGTTCCCGGTCTTATCGGCGGCTTTGGCGCCTTATGAAGCGCCGCGCGTCGCTTATTGCGGAAAGGTACCGGGCAGGAGGATGCGCCGGTCGACATTGTCGAGCCGGGTATGTCCGCAGAACGCCATCGTCAGATCGAGTTCCTTGTGGATGATTTCCAGTGCCTTGGTCACGCCGGCCTCGCCCATGGCGCCCAGGCCGTAGAGGAACGACCGCCCGATCAGGGTGCCGCGGGCGCCCAGGGCCCAGGCCTTGAGCACGTCCTGGCCCGAGCGGATGCCGCCGTCCATCCAGACCTCGATGTCTTTGCCCACCGCCTCGGCGATCGACGGCAGGGCTTCGATGGACGACGGGGCGCCGTCGAGCTGCCGGCCGCCGTGGTTGCTGATGATCACGGCGTCAGCGCCGGACTGCGCAGCCAGGCGGGCGTCTTCCAGGTCCATCACGCCCTTGATGATCAGCTTGCCGCCCCAGCGCTTCTTGATCCATTCCACGTCGTCCCAGCTCAGGGCCGGGTCGAACTGCTCGGCCGTCCAGGAACTGAGCGAAGACAGATCACCCACGCCCTTGGCGTGACCGACGATGTTGCCGAAGCTGCGGCGCGGCGTACCCAGCATGCCCAGGCACCAGCGCGGCTTGGTCATCAGGTTGATGATGTTCGCCAGGGTGGGCTTCGGGGGCGCCGACAAACCGTTTTTCAGGTCCTTGTGGCGCTGGCCGAGGATCTGCAGGTCCAGCGTCAGCATCAGCGCGCTGCACTTCGCGGCCTTGGCGCGGTCGATCAGGCGCTCGACGAAGTCGCGGTCCTTCATCACGTAGAGCTGGAACCAGAAGGGCGCCTGGGTGTGCGCGGCGATGTCTTCGATCGAGCAGATGCTCATCGTCGACAGCGTGAACGGCACGCCGAACTTCTCGGCAGCGCGTGCGGCCAGTATTTCGCCGTCGGCGTGCTGCATGCCCGTCAGGCCGGTCGGGGCGATGGCCACCGGCATGCGGCTGTCGATGCCGACCATCTTCACCGCGGTGCTGCGGTTTTCCATGTTCACGGCCACGCGCTGGCGCAGCTTGATCTTCTGGAAATCGGTCTCGTTGGCGCGGTAGGTGCTCTCGGTCCACGAGCCCGAATCGGCATAGTCGTAGAACATGCGCGGCACGCGCTTTTTGGCCAGTACGCGCAGGTCTTCGATGTTGGTGATCACGGGCATCCGGTTGTCTCCAGGCATTTTTGTGCAGCCGATGCTAGCTGCGCCGCCCGCCGATTGGCCGGAAACTTATTCAGGCCTTGCCGGAAACGAGCGCCAGTCCTTCCGTGGCGGCCTGGGCGCAGGCTTCGCGCAGCCACTGGGCCGTGGCGTGCGCCAGCGGGTGGTCAGCGCAGGTGCTGAGCAGGTAGGCGGTGTCCGGGCGCGCCAGCGGTGTCTGGCCAGCGCCCATCACCGGCACCAGTGCGCCCGAGCGCAGCGCCTGCCGCGCCAGGCTGGGCCGGGCCAGCACCACGCCCTGGGCCTGCAGGGCCGCTTCAAGCGTCAGGCCGAGGTCGATCAGGCGCGGGCCCTGGTCGGGCTCGGGCCAGCTCAAGCCGCAGGCGCGGAACCACGGCGCCCACGGCTCGACCGGGGTGCGCAGCAAGGGCCAGCGGGCGATGTCTTCCGGGCTGTGCAAGTGCGGCTGCTGCGGGCCCAGCTCGGCCAGCAAGGCCGGGCTGGCCAGGGGGATCAGGTGGTCGTGCATCAGCACCCGCTCGGGCGCTGCGCCGGCCAGCGGGCTGTGGCGCACTTCCAGGGTGGCGTCGCTGGCGGGGCTGTCGATGAAGGGCGACGACAGCAAAATCTCAAGTTCGACGTCGGGGTGCGCCTGCGCGAAGGCGGGCAGGGCGGGCACCAGCACCAGGCGGGCGAAGGTGGGCGGCGCGCACAGCTGCACCCGCTGGCGCTGCTGGGCGCTGCGGCGGTGCAGCGGCATGGCGGCCAGCAAGCCGAGGGCGGCGCGCACCTGCTGCAAATATTCCTTGCCGATCGGCGTGGGCACCAGGGCCTTGGCACCGCGCTGCAGCAGCACCACGCCCAGCAACTCTTCCAGCGCGTTGATGCGCTTGCCAACCGCGCTGGCCGTGACGTGCAACTCGTCCGCTGCGCGCTCGAAGGTGCCCAGCCGGACGGCGGCTTCGAAGGCGCGAAGCCCGTCCATGCTGGGCAGGCGCAGCGCGGGCGAGGTCAGCGGGGCGGCGCTGGGGTCGAGGTGGTCAGGGAGTACAGCCATCGTGGCCGCACTCTATCAAGCCGTGGCGCCTTGCTGCGCTTGAGTCGCCGGGTCGAAGCCCACCTGCTCCAGGTGCGAGGCGAGTGCGGCGTCCATCGACAGCACATGCGCATGAAACCAGGCGGCCAGCTCTGGCAGGATGCGGCGCAGCGGGCCGTGGTCACCGTGCTGCTGTGCCAGCACCGCCACCTCCCGCATCACGGCCAGCACGCCGGCATGCTGGCGGATGTGGCAGTTGTCTGGCGCCAGGCCCGCGGCCAGCATCCAGCGGTCTTCCTGGCCGAAGTGCGCCAGGGTGTGTTGCTCCAGCGCGAGCCATGCGGCGAGGCCGGCTTCCGGAGATTCGTTGAGCGCAGCCTCCGTGCGCCCGAGCAACTCGACGAATTCGATGTGGGTCTGGTCGATCTGCGGGTGATCGAGCGTCAGGGCGGTGGACCATTCAAGCAAGGGCATGGCTTCAGCTGTTTCGGGCGGGCCGGGTACGGGCGATTTCGCGAAGCAGCGATTCTTGAAGGCGTGACAAGGCGGTCATTTGCGCTGCATCAAGGTGGGGGCGGGCGGGCAGAATGTCGGCATGTTTGTGCCCACACCCACGGAAAACACCGCTGTCACGGCGCCCCGAACCGCGCGCCATGCCTGGCAGCGCGTGCTGTGGCTGGTGGCGGGCTGGCTGGCCTTGTTGCTGGGTGTGGTGGGCGCGTTTCTGCCGCTGCTGCCCACCACACCGTTCGTGTTGCTGGCCGCCTTCTGCTTTTCGCGCGGCAGTGCCCGCTGGGAGCACTGGCTGATTCACCACCCGCGGCTGGGGCCGATGGTGCGTGACTGGCGCGCCACCCGGGCCGTGCCGCTTCGCGCCAAGCAACTGGCCACGGTGATGATGACCTTCAGCTGCCTCTGGGCCTGGTGGGTCATTCCGTCGGTGTGGCGCTGGGCGCCGGCCATCAGCTGCGCCTGCGTGGCCTTGTGGCTCTGGCGCCTGCCGACACGGCGCTAAAGGGGCTCAGGGCGTCACGGGGCCTTGGGCCAGGTCGCTGCCGTTCATCGCTTCCAGGTAGTCCATCGCGGGTTCCTCGTCGAACAGGTCTGGCTCGCGGGCGAGCAGCGCGTGGCTGGGGGAGCCCGTGCCGGTGCTGTGGCTCGTCGGTGAGCCCCCGGTCGCCTTCGGCCTGGTTCGCGCACCCGAGCGTGCCGGTGCCAGCACCGGTGCATCTGCCCGCGTCAGTCCAGCCACCCGCACGCCCAGCAGGCGCAGGCGCCGGCTCAGGTCGACGCGCTTCAGGCACTGCCCGGCAGCCAGCCTGATTTGCGTACCGTCCGCCGTGGGCGCGGGCAGTGTCAGGTCGCGCGTCACCGTCTTGAAATCATCGAACCGCAGCTTGATGCCCACGGTGCGGCCCACGTAGCCCTTGCGCTGCAGGTCGTCGCCGACGCGCACGCACAGCTCGGTGAAGATCTGGCTGAGCTGGGCGCGGTCGCGCACGGCATGCAGGTCGCGCTCGAAGGTGGTTTCGCGGCTCATCGACACGGGCTCGCTCTCGGTCACCACCGGCCGGTCATCCTGCGCATGGGCGGCGCGGTGCAGCCAGGCGCCGTAGTGGGCGCCGAAGCGTTCCATCAGCCACAAGGGTTCCATCGCGGCCAGCTGGCCGATGGTTTCAATGCCCAGCGTGGCCAGGCGCGCACCGGCCTTCGGGCCGATGCCGTTGATGCGCCGCACCGGCAGCGGCCAGAAGCGGCTGGTGATGTCGTCGACCATCAGCATGGTCAGGCCGTCGGGCTTGTCGAGGTCGCTCGCCACCTTGGAGAGCAGCTTGTTCGGCGTCACGCCGATCGAGCAGCTCAGGCCGGTCCGCCGCTTCACGTTGTTCTTGATGTCGCGGGCGATGGCGCGCACGCCGCCGAGCGGGTCGTGGCCGACGGTGTCCTGCGCGCCGGGCACATCGGTCAAGTCGATGTAGATCTCGTCGATGCCGCGGTCTTCGATCACCGGCGCCAGCTCGGCCACTGCCGCCTTGAAGGCCCGCGAGTAGTGGCGGTACTGGTCGAAGTCGGTGGGCAACAGCACGGCGTCGGGCGCCTTGGCGGCGGCCTTCATCAGGCCCATGCCTGAAAACACGCCCAGCGCCCGCGCCTCATAAGTAGAGGTGGTGATGACGCCGCGGCCGGTGTAGTCACCCAGGCGCGCATAGGTGCGGGTGCCGTCGGCCTGGGTTTGTGGCTGGTGGCGCCGCCCGCCGCCGATCACCACCGCCTGGCCCCGCAGATCGGGGTAACGCAGCAGTTCGACCGACGCATAAAAGGCGTCCATGTCGAGGTGGGCGATGAGGCGGCGGCGTGTCATGGTGGTAACTACTGGATGGATTATCAGCCCGGCCATCGCGAAAACAAACCTGCTTTCCAATGCAGTTTTCGCTTGAAATGTGCGCAAAGCACATTTATAGTGAGACCACGTTGAAGGCGGCAAAGCTCTATCCAGATGTCCTTGTCGTCCTTCCTACCCGTCACTGGCACCCGGCACGGTCCAGTTCAACCACGGTCAGGCTCGCTGTCTGGCCCTTGCTTGTCTCTGGAGGTTTCCATGTTCAATTCAACGACGCTTCGTGCCCGCACCGCCCTCAACAGCCGCTTTGGCCCCAGCCTGCGCTGGGCGGGTGCCGGCGTGTGCCTGTGCGCCCTCGCGGTGCTGGTTGCCTGTGGCGGCGGTGGCGGCGCTGATGCCACCACGGCGGGCAGCAACACCGGCGGCAACGCCACGGCCAGCGCTTACACGTCAGGTGCCATCTCCGGCTTCGGCTCGATCATCGTGAACGGTGTGCGCTTCGACGACAGCAGCGCTGATGTGCTCGACGACGACGGCGTGCGCCACGGCCGTGACGAACTCAAGCTCGGCACGCAGGTGGAAATCGAGAGCGGCTCGCTCAACCGCACCACCCAGCGCGCCAGCGCCAGCATCATCCGCTTTGGCAGTGCACTGCTGGGCCCGGTGGAAGCCATCAACGCGGCCAGCAACCAGCTGACGGTGCTGGGCCAGACGGTGGAAGTGGCCACCACCACGGTGTTCTCCGACGGCCTGTCGGGCGGCCTCAGCGCCATCACCACCGGCATGGTGCTGGAGGTGCATGCCCGCCTCGACACCGCCCGCGCCGTGTATGTGGCCACCCGCATCGAAGCCGAGACCAGCGCCACCGCCTACCAGGTGCGCGGCACCGTGGCCTCGCTTGACACCACCGCCAAGACCTTCCGCATCGGAACCGCTGTCATCAACTACGCCAGCGTGGCCACCGTGCCCACCGGCCTGGCCAACGGCAGCAACGTGCGCGCCAGCCTGCAAACCACGGCCGTCAACGGCCAGTGGGTGGCCACGACCCTCAAGTCGGCTGAGCGCAAGGTGGGCAACCACAGCGAGTCGGAAGTGCACGGCCTGATCACCGCGTTCACCTCCGCCACCGCGTTCAGCGTCGACGGCCTGGCGGTGGATGCCACCAACGCCAGCTTCCCTGACGGACAGACCGGCGTGGTGCTAGGTGCACGTGTCGAAGTGGAAGGCCCGGTCGTGAACGGCGTGCTGGTGGCCACCAAGGTCAGCGTGGAGGACGAGAGCCACGACGGCCGCGGTGAAGACTACGAGTTGCACGGCGCCATCAGCGGCCTGGACACCACCGCCAAGACCTTCACCCTGCGCACGCTGAAGGTCAGCTACGCCAGCGTCACCCTGTGGCGCGGCATCACCGAAGCCCAACTGGCCAATGGCGCCACGGTGGAAGTGAAGGGCTCGCTGTCGGCGGACCGCAGCACGCTCACCGCCTCGCGCATCAGCCGGGAAGACTGAACCCGGCCCATGTCCCCCTGGCGCTGCCGCTCCGGCGGCGCCAGGGCCCGGTCAGGTGTCACCGTTATGATGCCCACAGGTTCAGAAGTACATGTCGCAGCCTGCCGATTCCTCCACCCCCGAGCATGCTGAACAGCAGGCCCTGATGGGTGCTGTCCAAGCGTTGATGTTGCCCCTGGCCCGCCTAGTGGTGGCCCGGGGCGTTGCGTTTGGTGAGGTGGAAGAAGCGCTCAAGCGCGCGATGATTCAAGCCGCCCGCGAAGCCGCGCTGCAGGCCAAGCCCGATGCCTTGCCGCATCGGCTGGTCAGCCGAATCTCCACCGCCACGGGCATCAACCGCCGCGAAGTGACGCGGCTGGTGGATACCCGCTCAGACGTTCGGCCGCCCCGCCGCCCGCTGGCCGTGGAGGTGTACGCCCACTGGCTGAGTGATCCGCGCTACCGCGACCACCTCGGCCAGCCCAGCCCCTTGCCGCGCCAGGGCGTGAGCCTGAGCTTTGAATCTCTGGCCCGTGAAATCACCAGCGATGTGCACCCGCGCAGCCTGCTGGACGACATGCTGCGGCTGGGCTACGCGCGCCTGTCAGAAAGCGGCGACCAGGTCGAAGCCGTGCCCGATGCCTTCGTGGCCAGTGGCGACGTGGTGCGCTCGTACCAGATCCTTGGCTCCAACATCGGCGACCACCTGAGTGGCGCGGTGGCCAACGTGCTGGGCAATGGTCGCCAGCATTTTGACCAGGCCATCGTGGCCGACGGGCTGACCGACGCGTCGATGGACGCGGTGCGCAAGCTCATCGTGGGCCAGTGGCGTGCGGTGTTTGACCACCTGGTGCCCGCGCTTGAGCGCCTGATCAGTGCCGACCGCGAACAACGTCCGGAAGCCGAACGGCAGCGTGTGCTGATCGGCCTTTACAGTTTCAACCAGGCCCAGGAAAACGCCGCCTCCGGCGACCAGCCTGCCGACGAAAGCTGACATGACCCGCATGCCCTTTTTCCGCACTTCGGCTGTCGCAGGCCGCACCCCGCTCTGGCGCTGGTTCCCGATGCTGCTGCTGGCTGCGATGTTGCATGCCTGCGGTGGCGGTGGGGGCGGTGGTGTTGGTGGCCAGGGCACGGGCACCTTCGCCTACACCCAGGGCCCGATCTCGGGTTACGGCTCGATCATCGTCAACGGGGTGGACTACGACGACACCGCCGCCGACCTGCGGGTGAGCAACGAAGATGGCGCCACCCTGACGGCCGCCGACCTGAAGCTGGGCATGACCGTGCAGATCGACAGCAAGGGCATCAACGCCAGCACGCTGACGGCGGTGGCCACCGCGGTGAAGGTCACCAGCGAAGTGGTTGGCCCGGTCAGCGCCAGCGACGTGTCCGCCGGCACCCTGACGGTGCTGGGCCAGACGGTGAACATCACGGCTTCCACCACCTTCGACAGCCGCATCACGGGCGGGCAGGCGGGCGTGGCGCTGAACAGCGTGGTCGAGGTGTATGCCATCCACGACCCGGTGTCGGGCACCTACGCGGCGCGCCGCATCGAGCCCAAGAGTACCGCCACGACCTATGTGGTGCGAGGTGCGCTGAGCCAGCTCGACACCTCCGCACGCACCTTCCGCATCGGTGCTGCCACCTTCGTCTACAGCAGCGGCGCCTTGCCGGCCGACGTGGCGAACGGGGCGATCCTGCGTGTGAAGGTGGCAACCACGCCGGACGCTCAAGGCCGCTGGGTCGTGGGCTCAGGTGGCCGCACCGAGCGCAAGCCGAGCGATGGCTCGGAGGTGGAAATCGAGAGCGTGGTGTCGAGCTACACCAGCAATGCCGCGATGGTGGTGGGCGGCCTGACGGTGAATGCGTCCGGCGCCACGATCACCCCAGCGGGCAGCGTGATCGCAGCCGGCGTTCGGGTGGAAGTGGAAGGCCGCATGCAGAGCGGCGTGCTAGTGGCCACCAAGCTGGAAGTCAAGGGTGGCCCGAGCGACAGTGGCGGCGACGACAACGGTGGCGGCCAGGAGTTCGAGCTCAAGGGCCGCATCACCAGTGTCGACACGACTGCCAAGACCCTGGTGCTGCGCGACGCGGTGGTGGACTGGAGCGGCAGCGTGGTCTATGTGAACGGCACGGCAGCCAACCTGCTGGCCAATGCCAAGGTCGAGATCAAGGGCACCTTGTCGGCCGACGGCAGCCGCGTGATGGCCACGCGCATCGCCTTCGACAACTGAGGTCATTCAGACCTGCAAAAGCAAAGGGCCCCGATGGGGCCCTTTGTCATTCCGTGCTTCTGCCGGCGCGCCGTTCAGCGGCGCCTTGGAAGCATCAGGCCAGGCGTGCCTGGTGCCGTGCGATCTGCGCCCGGGCCTGCGACGGCGCCGTGCCGCCCAGCACATTGCGGGCATTGAGCGAGCCGCGCAGCGTCAGCACCTCGAACACATCGTCGGTGATCGACGCATGGAAGCCCTGCAGCGTGGCCAGCGGCAGTTCGGCCAGGTCCACGCCCAGCTTCAGGCCTTCCTTCACGGCGTGCGCCACCACCTCGTGGGCATCGCGGAAGGGCAGGCCCTTCTTCACCAGATAGTCGGCCAGGTCGGTGGCGGTGGCATAGCCGCGCAGCGCGGCGCGCTCCATGGCGTCGGCCTTCACCACCAGACCGCCGCTGCGGCTGCCGTCGGCGGCCACTTCACCGCCGATCATCTCGGCCATGATGCGCAGCGTGTCCTTCACCGTGTCCACGGTGTCGAACAGCGGTTCCTTGTCTTCCTGGTTGTCCTTGTTGTAGGTCAGCGGCTGGCCCTTCATCAGGGTGATCAGGCCCATCAGGTGGCCCACCACCCGGCCGCTCTTGCCGCGGGCCAGCTCAGCCACGTCGGGGTTGCGCTTCTGCGGCATGATCGACGAGCCGGTGCAGTAGCGGTCCGACAGGTTGATGAAGCCGAAGTTCTGGCTCATCCACAGCACGATCTCTTCCGCCAGGCGCGACACATGGATCATCACCAGCGTGCTGAAGCTGGTGAACTCGATCGCGAAATCGCGGTCGCTCACGGCGTCCAGGCTGTTCTGGCAGACGCCGTCGAAGCCCAGTGCGCGGGCCACGGCTTCGCGGTCCAGCGGGTAGCTGGTGCCAGCCAGCGCAGCGGCGCCCAGCGGGAGGCGGTTCACGCGCTTGCGCACGTCGGCCAGACGCTCGGCGTCACGGGCGAACATTTCCACATAGGCCAGCATGTGGTGGGCAAAGCTCACCGGCTGGGCCACCTGCATGTGGGTGAAGCCGGGCATCACGGTTTCGGTGTGGTCGGCGGCGGCGGCCAGCAGCGCGCGCTGCATGTCGGCCAGCAGCACGCTGATCTGGTCGATCTCGCTGCGCAGCCACAGGCGCACGTCGGTGGCGACCTGGTCATTGCGGCTGCGGCCGGTGTGCAGGCGCTTGCCCGCGTCACCCACCAGTTGCGTCAGGCGCGCCTCGATGTTCAGGTGCACGTCTTCGAGTTCCAGCTTCCACTCGAACTGGCCGGATTCGATCTCGGCGCGGATCTGTGCCATGCCGCGCTGGATGTCGGCGAGGTCTTGCGCGCCGATGATGCCTTGCGCAGACAGCATCGCCGCATGGGCCAGGCTGCCTTCGATGTCGGCGGCCCACATGCGCTTGTCGAAGAAGACGCTGGATGTGTAGCGCTTGACCAGCTCGCTCATCGGTTCTGAAAACAGGGCCGACCAGGCCTGGGACTTCTTGTCGAGTTGGTTGGTGCTCATGCGCGGGGCAGACGTTGGGAGAAAGGCTGCATGGCCGCCTTGGAAGGCGGGCGAAACCCTGATTTTAGGCGGGCCGCTTGCCGCTGGCCGCTCGGGGCGGACAGAATGGCTCTTGTGATGGCCTCCAAAGACCCCGGCCCGAGCAGTGTCTGGAGCGACCTGCGCGATGCGCTGACCCAGCCCGACCCCGAGACCACCGGGCCGCTGACCTTCTGCGCCAGTGGCCCGGTGGTGCGTGCCTTGCTGGGCGTGCATGTGCCGATGGCACTGGCCCTGTGCTGGGTGGCACCCGGCCCGGCAGTGTGGGGCCAGTGGCTGGCCGAGGGTGCCACGCTGGCAGTACCGGCCTGCCTGGCCTGGCTGCTGTGCATGTGCGTGTTGCTGGCGCGCTGGGCGCCGCTGGCCCATGCCGCGCCGATGGTGCAGGGCGCCGCGGCGGCCACCAGCGCCGCGGCCATCACCGCGCTGGTGTGGTGGCCGCTGCACCGGGCGGGCCTGGCGCCGGGCGATACCGGCGCGCTGCCACCCACGCTGTGCGGCGCCGCCTGGGGCTGGGCCTTGTGGCAGGTCGAGCGCTGGCGCCAGCGGGCGCGCATGCCTGCCGCCGCCGCCGCCCGCCTGGCCGATTTGCAGACCCGCATCCGGCCGCACTTCCTGTTCAACACGCTCAACAGCGCCATCACCCTGGTGCAGCTCGACCCTGACCGCGCCGAAGAGCTGCTGCAGAACCTGTCGGACTTGTTCCGCGCTGGTCTCGGCCAGCTTGACCAGCCGACCACCGTGGCGGCCGAGGTGACTCTGAGCCAGCGCTATCTGGCGATCGAGCAACTGCGTTTTGGCAGCCGCCTGGAAGTGGACTGGGACCTCGACCCCGCCGCAGCCCACGCGATGCTGCCCATCCTCGCCTTGCAGCCGCTGGTGGAAAACGCGGTGCGGCACGGGGTGGAGCCCAGCGACAAGGGCGGTCGCATCGAGGTGCGCACCCGCCGCCGGCGCGACCGCGTGCTCATTTCCGTCACCAACTCCGTCCCCGAGGGCCCGACCCGCCATGGCCACGGCATCGGGCTTGCGAGCGTTCGCCAACGGTTGCGTTTGCTGCATGATCTGGATGCCGATTTCCGCAGTGGATTGATCGAAGATGGACGCTGGCGCGTCAGCATCGGCGTGCCGGCTTGAGGGAGACGACATGAGCATGGACGCACTGCGCCTGATGCTGGTGGACGACGAGCCACTGGCGAACCTGCGCATGAAGCGCCTGATTGACGATGGCGCCTGGCCCGGCGCCGAGGTGGTGGCCACCGCGGGCAGCGCCACCGAAGCGTTGCACCTGCTGAGCAGACAGCCGGTGGATGTGTTGCTGATGGACATCCACATGCCCGGCATGGACGGCCTGGCGCTGGCCCGGCGCCTGCGCGAAGCGCCGCAACCCAGCGCCGTCATCTTCATCACTGCCCACGCCGAACATGCCCTGCAGGCCTTCGAACTGGATGCGGTGGATTACCTGACCAAGCCTGTGCGCCTCAGCCGCCTTCAAGATGCCCTCACGCGGGCTTCCACCCGGCTGGGCCGCCAGGTTCCTGTGGCCGCCTCACCGGCCGCCGCGGCAGAACCGGCGATGCTGGTGGTGAGCGACCGCGGCCGGGTGCTGCGCATTCCGGTGGACGAAGTGGTGTACCTGCGCGCCGAGATGAAATACGTGACGTTGCGCACCACCCGCCACAGCTACGTGCTCGACGACGCGCTGTCGGATCTGGAGCAGCGCCTGGGCGAAGCAGTGGTGCGCATCCACCGCAACGCGCTGGTGGCCAAGGCGGCCGTGCGCGCGCTGGAGCGGCGTGCCATGCCTTCGGACGACGGTGACGACGGCCCGGATGCCTGGGCGGTGCGCCTGGCGCCGACCGACGACTGGCTGGCCGTCTCACGCCGCCAACTGGCCGCCGTGCGCCAGGCGCTGGCGGAGGAAGGCCTTTGAGGCAGCGGGGCGGGCCGTGCGGGCGGTTGCTTGCCGGGCGCGCGGATTGGCGTGTCATTGCTGTGTTGGCCGTGGCGCTGGTGGTGGTCGGCTGGCTGCTGTTGCGCGACGTCGGCCCCCGCGCAAGCTCATGGGGCGGCGTGGTGTTGGCCAGATTGGGCATCGCGCCTGAGACTTTGCTGGCCGCAGACGAGCGCGCGTCAGCCCCTCAAGCGAGCCCGAGGGTTGCAGTGCCGGCGGACGATCCCTGCGGGCCGGGAGCCGCACCCGACATGCCCGAGACCGCCTTGGTCAAGGCCAGCCGGCGTCTGCGTGACGATGTGGTGAATGCGTTGGCGGCCAGCCCGGATGTGAGCGATCAGGCCACCGCTGCGCTGCTGTCGATCACGCCGTTCATGGATGACCTGCCCACCTCGGCGTGCACTGACAACCCTGCCTGCCTGCAGAAGTGGACCGACAAGCAGATGTCGCGCGAGCGCGTAAATACGGACGCGGTGGTGCAGCGTCTCGCGGCGCTCGCCGATCGTTCTCGATCGCCCTACGTGTATGAAATGGCGATGCTGGGTTGCCGGGAACTGGTCAAGGGTTCGGTGGCTGCCACCGAGGCCTGCAACAACCTCTCGCTGGAGCGCTGGTCTTCGCTGGATCCGCACAATGCCGTGCCTTGGCTGGCGCTGGTGGAGCGGGCGCAGCAGCGTGACGACAAGGCGGCCGTGGACAACGCGCTTTACCAGGCAGCCACGGCGACGAAGAGCGGCGGCGTGGCCAGCGAGCTGATGCGACGCGTGCTGGCGCAGGTGCCGACGAATGACACCCACCGTGATTTGCAGGCCGACATGGCTGCACGCGCGTTTGGTGTGGCCGTACTCGACATGATGGGGTCGGGCCACATGACCGCCATGGGCCTGTGCCGTGACGAACACATGGCCGACAGCAACCGGCGGCAAACCTGCCACCTGCTGGGGGCGCGGTTGCTGGCGGACTCAGACACCATGCTGCAGAGCCGTCTGGCGCTGGCGCTGGTCAAGCGCACGGGCTTGGGCTCCAGCGAATTCACCACCAAGGTCGACGAGTTGGATGCCTTGGATTGGGCGGTTCGGCAGCGCTCCGGTGAGCTGGAGCATCCGTCCGATGGGCAGGGCTGCCGCGCCACCATGGCCGCGCTGCGCTACTTCGGCGAGATGGCGCAGTCGTCCGAATTGGGCGTGGCACGCCGGACGCTCGATGACCACCTGCGTCGCTCCGGGCAAACCGTGGCGGATGTGGCGCGCCAGTCTCGCCAGTCCCGCGACAAGGCAGCGGCACCATGAACACAAGGCCGGCACCCCGCAAGGTGTCGGCCCTGTGTTTGCCGCTGCTAGAGAAGCAGCGCGCCTGAAGCCTCAGCCCGTGTTGCGCAGCCCCGCCGCGATGCCGTTGATCGACAGGTGAATGCCGCGCTGCAGGCGCTCGTTCACCGGGTCGCCTTCGCGCTTCTTGCGGTAGCGGCGCATCAGTTCCACCTGCAAGTGGTTGATGGGGTCGAGGTAGGGGAAGCGGTGCTCGATGGAGCGCGCCAGGCTCGGGTTCGATTGCAGGCGGTCGTCCTCGCCGGTGATCAGGGCCAGCGCGGCGTGCGTGCGCTCCCATTCCTCGCGGATGGCGGTGAAGATCTTCTTGCCCAGGCGCTTGTCCTCGACCAGCTCCACATAGCGCGCGGCGATGCGCAGGTCGCTCTTGGCCAGCACCATGTCCAGGTTCGACAGCAGCGTGCGGAAGAACGGCCACTGGCGGAACATCTTCTGCAGCAACTCCAGGCGCTGGGCGCGGCCCTTGCCCTCGTCACCCAGGAAAGCTTCCACGGCAGAGCCGAAGCCGCACCAGCCCGGCAGCGCCACGCGGCACTGGCCCCATGAGAAGCCCCAGGGAATGGCGCGCAGGTCTTCGATGGCACGGGTGGCCTTGCGCGAGGCCGGACGCGAGCCGATGTTCAGCTCGGCGATTTCGCGGATGGGCGTGGCCGAGAAGAAGTAATCGGTGAAGCCCGGGGTGTCGTACACCAGGTCGCGGTAAGCGGCCATCGAGCCGGCGCTCAGCACTTCAGCGGCTTCGAGGAAGGACTTGGGCGGCGCCTTGGTCGGGTGCAGCAGCGTGGCTTCCAGCGTGGCTGCCACCAGGGTTTCCAGGTTGCGCCGGCCGATTTCCGGGTGGGCGTACTTCGAGGCAATCACCTCGCCCTGCTCAGTCAGGCGGATCTGGCCGTTCACAGTGCCCGGGGGCTGGGCCAGGATGGCCTGGTAGCTCGGGCCACCGCCGCGGCCCACCGTGCCGCCACGACCGTGGAACAGGCGCAGGCGAATGCCGTGCTGCTCACGCAGGCTGGCGAACATGTCCACCAGCGCGATCTCGGCACGGTAGAGCTCCCAGTTGCTGGTGAAGAAGCCGCCGTCCTTGTTGCTGTCGGAGTAACCCAGCATCACGTCCTGCTCGCCACCGCCGCGGGCCACCAGGGCGGCCACGCCGGGCAGGGCGTAGAACTCTTCCATGATGCGGCCGGCGTTGCGCAGGTCGGCAATGGTTTCGAACAGCGGCGAGACGATCAGATCGGCCGTGGCGCCCTCGGCCAGCACGCCGCGCATCAGGCCGCATTCCTTCTGCAGCAGCAGCACTTCCAGCAGGTCGCTCACGTCTTCCGTGTGCGAGATGATGTAGTGGCGGATGGCCTCGACACCGTAGTCCTGTCGGCCTTGCAATGCAGCTTCAAAGATGGCCAGCTCGCCCTGGGCCAGGGCGGAGTAATCGGCACCGCGCACACGCAGGTTGCGGGCGTCGTTCAGCAGACGCACCAGCAATTCGCGGCGGCTGTTCTCATCAAGGGCGCTGTAGTCGGCCTCGATGCGGGCCACGCGCAGCAGCTCGGCCACCACGGCCTCGTGCTGGTCAGAGCTCTGGCGCAGGTCCACCGTGGCGAGGTGGAAACCGAACACCTGCACCGCGCGCATCAGCGGGGCCAGGCGCGGGCCCACCAGCGCCTGGGCATGGTGGGAGCGCAGCGAGCGCTCGATCACCTGCAGGTCAGCCAGGAACTGCTCAGGCGCGGTGTAGGGGTTCTGCGGTGCCACGGCGTGGCGCAGCGCCTCGGTGCCGGTCAGCTCATGCAGCGTGGCGGCCAGTCGGGCATACACGCCGATCAGGGCGCGGCGATAGGGCTCGTCTTCGCGGTGCGGGTTGCGGTCGGGCGAGGCCTCGGCCAGGGCCTGCATCTCGGTCGAGACCGGGGCCAGCATGGCCGAGATGGACAACTCGGCACCCAGCGTGTGCACTTCCGTCAGGTAGTGGCGCAGCGCGGTTTCAGCCTGGCGCGACAGGGCCATCTTCAGCGTGCTGGCGGTCACGTTCGGGTTGCCGTCGCGGTCGCCGCCGATCCAGTTGCCCATTCGGAAGAAGTTGCTCACCTGGTGGCCCGGCAAGGCTTCTTCCACGTCGCGGTACATGCGCGGAATCTGGCGCAGGAAGGTCGACTGGTAATACGACAGCGCGTTCTCGATCTCGTCGGCCACCGTCAGCTTGGTGTAGCGCAGCATGCGCGTCTGCCAGAGCTGGGTCACGCGGGCGCGGATCAGTTCCTCGTTGTCCTGCAGTTCACGGGCACCACGCAGTTCGTCGCGCTGGCTCACCAGCTCGGCCACGGCGCGTTCGGCATCCAGGATGCTCTTGCGCTGCACTTCGGTGGGGTGGGCGGTGAGCACCGGGGAGATGAAGGCCTGGTCGAGCGCGGCCGCGATGTCGGCGGCGCGGTGGTCGGCCCGGGCCAGCTTGTCGAAGCAATGGGCCAGCGAGCCTTCCTGCGTCGTGCCTTCGGCGTCATGCACGGCACGGCGGCGCACATGGTGGCGGTCTTCGGCGATGTTGGCCAGGTGCGAGAAGTAGCTGAACGCCCGGATCACGCTGACGGTCTGGTCGGCCGAGAGGTTCTTCAGCAGACGGTCCAGCACACGGCCGGCGGAGGCGTCCTTCTTCAGGCGGTAGGCCACCGAGAGCTGGCGCACGCGTTCGATCAGCTCGAAGGCATCGCGGCCTTCCTGTTCGCGGATCACGTCACCCAGAATCCGTCCGAGTAACCGGATATCTTCAACGAGCGGCTTGTTCTTCTCCGCTGCGTCACTGACGGACTTTGATTTAGCAGGGGCCGAGGCCCGCTTGCCGGGCTTGGCCGGTGACGAGGACTGCGATGTGGTGGCGCGCGACATAATGGCTCCAGATGATGTAACCCGATTACCAATCGGCAATCGTATCAGGTTCGGCCCGGGAGGGGATAATTCGGTCACCATGAATCCTCAGACCGCCGTGAACGCCGCTTCTCTCGCTCAGCCCGTGATCATTGCCACCCGCGAAAGCCGACTTGCCCTGTGGCAAGCCGAGCATGTGCGTGACCGCCTGTTGGCTGACCTCGGCCTGCGCGCCGACCTGCTGGGCATGACGACCCGCGGTGACCAGATCCTGGACCGCAGCCTGTCGAAGGTGGGCGGCAAGGGCCTGTTCGTGAAGGAGCTGGAACTGGCGCTGGAGAGCGGCCAGGCGCACCTGGCCGTGCATTCGCTGAAGGACGTGCCGATGGAGTTGCCGGAAGGCTTCTCGCTGGTGGCCGTGATGGAGCGCGAAGATCCGCGCGACGCATTTGTATCGAACCACTACGACAACCTCGACGCGCTGCCGCAGGGGGCGTGCGTGGGCACCTCCAGCTTGCGCCGCGTGGTGCAGCTGAAGGCCCGTCGGCCGGACCTGCGCATCGAGCCCCTGCGCGGCAACCTTGACACTCGCCTGCGCAAGCTCGATGAAGGCGGCTACGACGCCATCGTGCTGGCAGCGGCCGGCCTGAAGCGACTGGGCCTGGCCAACCGCATCCGTTCGGTGTTCGAGGTGGACCAGATGATTCCGTGCGCCGGCCAGGGCGCGCTGGGCCTGGAGGTGCGCACCGGGCAGGTGGCGCTCGCCGCGGCCTTGCAAGCTTTCGTGCACCAGCCCACCTGGCTGGCCACCCATGCCGAGCGGGCGGTTTCGCGTGCATTGGGCGGCAGCTGCAGCGTGCCGCTGGCAGCCCATGCGGTGATTGACGCTGCGGGCGTGCTGCACCTGGACGTGGCGCTTGGCCACGCCGGTGATCCTTCGCAGCCCTTGTTGAAGGGGCACCAGCAGGGCCTGGTGAGCACCACGGCGGAAGCGGAAGCCCTGGGCGAGGCGGCAGCCGCCTCGCTGCGGGCGTTGGGCGGTGACGCCTACCTGGCCGGCAGCGCTGCTCTCTGAAGCGCGAAGCACGCAGGGCCACCCCGTGAGTGAACCCACGGACATCGAAGCCCGGCAGGAAGGGGGGCGGCGCGTGTTGCTGGCCATCGTGACAAGGCCTGAACCGCAGGCCTCGGCCTGGGTCAGCAAACTGCGTGCCCGGGGTGTGCAGGCGGTGGCTTGTCCGCTGCTGGTGATCGGGCCGGCGCCTGATCCGGCGGCGGTGCGGGGCGTGATGACCGCTTTGTGCGCCCCTGACAGCGTCATGTTTGTCAGCCCGAACGCGGCGGCGCAGTTCTTCGCTTGCCGGCCGTCACATTGGCGTTGGCCGGAGGGCGTGCAGGCGCTGGCGACGGGCCCCGGCACGGTGGCGGCCTTGCTGGAGGCGGGTGTGCCGGAGGCGCTCATCGTGGCGCCGCCGGTGGCCTCGGCCCAGTTTGATTCTGAAACACTGTGGGCGCAGGTGTGTCAGCAGCCCTGGGCTGGCCGCCGCCTGTGGGTGGTGCGGGGCGAGGGCGGCCGTGACTGGTTCAGCACCACGGCCCGCGCGGCGGGTGCTGACGTGCAGTGGGTGCAGGCCTACGCCCGCTCGTCGCCCGCAGCCAGCGACGCTGTGCTGCAACGCTTGCAGGGCCTGCATGCCATGGGGCCGCAGGCGGTCTGGCTGCTCAGCAGCTCTGAGGCGGTGGACCACCTCGAAGCGTTGTTGCCCGGAGTGTCTTGGGCGGCCGGGGTGGCGGTGGCATCGCACCCGCGCATCGCCGAGCGTGCGCATGCGCTCGGGATGGGCTGCGTGCTGGATGTGCGGCCCACCGTGGACGCGGTGGTGGATGCGGTGACGGCACTGCAGGCGACAGCCCCGGATACGAGTGCTTTGCGGCACCAGTGTGGCGCCGCTGCTGCGCCCGACCTGCCTGTTGGCGGGGCATGACGCCCTTTGTGGGTGCGCTCTATACAATCGAAGCGACATGGTGAGCGCTTCTGACAACACCCCTTCCGACCTGCCCGCAAGCCAGCCTCTGGTGCCGCCGGCAGCCCCTGTGTTCGATGCGGGGGCGGCAGCGCCTGTTCCGCCATCGCCACCGCCACCACCCGCACCCCCTGCGTCTCCGCCATCCGCGCCGTTCCCGGCCGTGCATGCCGTGGTGACGCCCGGTGCGCGTGGTCAGGTCTGGGTGCTGGGGGCCGTGGCGCTCACGGCCTTGAGCGTCGTCAGCCTGGCCTTGGTGTGGACCACCCAGCAACGCGTCAAATCGCTGGAGCAGGAGCTGGTGCGCCGCCAGCAGTCCAGCCAGGATCAATCCACCGAGGCCCGGCTGATGGCCCGCCAGGCGCAGGAAGCCTCCGCCGAGGTGGTCGCCAAGCAAGCCTTGCTGGAAGCGCGGGTGGCCGAATCGGCCCTGCAACGCACACAGGTCGAAGAACTCATCCAGTCCTTGTCGCGTTCCCGCGATGAAAACGTGTTGTCTGATGTGGAGGCCGGTTTGCGCGTGGCCCAGCAGCAGGCGGCCATCACCGGCAGCCCTGAGCCCACGGTCGCTGCGCTCAAGCAAGTGGAAGAGCGCCTGGCGCGCTACAACCAGCCGCGCCTGGAGCGTGTGCGCCGCGCGGTGGCCCGTGACCTGGACCGCGCCCGCAGCGTGGCCGCGGCCGACTTGCCCGGCTTGTCCATCCGGCTTGATGAAGCCGTGCGTCTGGTCGATGAGCTGCCCTTGCTGACCACACCCGAGCGCCGCCCCTTGCCCGCGCCCAAGCCCGTGGCGGCAACGGCTGCCAAGCCGGCCTCGTCGGCTGATGCTGCAACTCAAGGCATGGTGGCCAGCTGGCTGGGCGCTGCGTCGGCGTTCTGGGACCGCGTGTCCGCAGACGTCTGGCAGGAAGCTCGCTCGCTGGTGCGCGTGACCAACATCGACCAACCCGAGGCGATGCTGGTGTCGCCCGATCAGGGCTTCTTCCTGCGTGAGAACCTCAAGCTGCGCTTGCTGAATGCGCGGCTGGCCTTGCTGTCCCGGCAGTTTGACCAGGCCCAGACCGACCTGCAGCAGGCCCACGTGGCGCTCGACCGCTACTTCGACCGCAGCTCGCGGCGGGTGGTGATGGCCCAAGACCTGGTTCAGCAGGTGGCCGCCCAGAGCCGGCAGGTGCAATTGCCCCGCCCCGATGAAACCCTGGCGGCCCTGGCGGCTGCCAACGCGGGCCGCTGAGGCCCGGCGGGAAGGCGCACATGCGGTCGGTGGTGTGGTTGATTCTGGTGTTCGTGGGGGCCGTCGTGGCCGCCACGGTGTTGGGGCGCAATGACGCGCTGGTGTCGTTCTTTTACGGGTCGACGCGGCTGGACATGTCGCTCAACCTGTTCCTCATCAGCCTGCTGGCGCTGGTGTTTCTGCTGTTCTCCGGTTTGCAGGCCATCAATGCCTTGCTGAGCCTGCCGGTACGGGCGCGCGAATGGCGCGCGCTCAAGCGTGAGCGGGCAGCACACGCCGCGTTGCGTGAAGCGCTGGCCGAGCTGCTGGCGGCGCGTTATGCACGTGCCCAGCGTGCGGCTGAGCGGGCGCTGCTGCTGCAGGCCGAGGCCGAAGTGCTGCATGACGATCTGCAGTTCACCGCATTGGCGCAATTGATTGCCGCAAATGGCTTGCATCGTCTGCAAGACCGCCGCGGCCGCGATGATCGTTTGCAGCTTGCGCTGGCCCTGGCGCAAAGCCGCAAGTCGACCGGCCCGAGCGTGGCCGAGGGCGCCTTGCTGCTGAGCGCCGAATGGGCCCTGGATGACCGTGACGCCACCCGCGCGATGCGTGAGTTGCAGGCGCTGCCCGCCGGGGTGGGCCGGCGCACGCAGGCCTTGCGCCTGCGTCTGCAAGCCACGCGCCAGCTGCGTCAGCCGCTGGAGGCGCTGCAGACCGCGCGTCTGCTGGCCAAGCACCAGGCGTTCTCGCCGATGGCCGCGCAGTCGCTGCTGCGTTCACTTGCCATCGAGGCACTCAACGACGCCCATGACGACCAGCAACTGCAGCAGGTCTGGGAGCGGCTCGACAACGGCGTGCGGCGTGATGCCTTCGTGGTGGCACGTGCTGCCCGCCGCGCGCAGGCGCTGGGCAATGTGGCGCTGGGCCGGCAATGGCTGCAGCCGCTGTGGGAGCAGATCGGCCGCAGCGAGGCCGACGAGCGCCTGCAACTGGCCATGGCGTTGGTGGATTGCGCACCGGGCCTGGGCAGCGATTGGCTGCCGCGCATCGAGGCCGCGTTGGCGCAGTTCGGCCATGAGCCGGCGCTGGTGGCTGCGGCCGCCATGGCCTTCGCTGATCGTCAGCTGTGGGGCAAGGCCCGCCGGCCACTGGAGCAGACGGCCTCAGCCGCGTCGCTGCCGGCTGCCGTGCGTCGTCAGGCGCTGCGCTGCCTGGCCGGGCTGGCGCGCGAAGAGGGGCACGAGGATCGGGCGGCCGCTTACGACCAGCGTGCCGCCATGATCGATTGAGGCCATATTCAAGTTCCTTGCAAATAGTTGGCATGAAGTAAAAACCCATGCTATACTGCGAGGCTCAGCGCGGCTGTAGCTCAGTTGGATAGAGTACTTGGCTACGAACCAAGGGGTCGTGGGTTCGAATCCTGCCAGCCGCACCAAATAAAACCGAATCAGTATTCGTCAACGGAATACTGATTCGTTCTTCGGGACGTTCCGCAAAGTGCGAGCCGAAGAGCCATTGCGGCTGTAGCTCAGTTGGATAGAGTACTTGGCTACGAACCAAGGGGTCGTGGGTTCGAATCCTGCCAGCCGCACCAAATAGACGAGGGTCAGCATGAAAATGCTGACCCTTTAGTCGTTCTGGCGTCTGCTCTTTCAGGTATGCCGGCCTATCCCGGTTTCAGCCAGACTCAGGGTTCTCGCCCGTATGTCGCGCGCTGTAATTCGATTACGCTTCGCACGTTTCAAATATCGGCACCAAACAGGCACGGCTGCGCCCCACAGCCACCGCTGGTGCTGAACCCATTTGACATTCCTGAATTTTCGCTAATTTAACGATAAATCACCCAATGTGCAAGCGCCGGATCGCCATCAAGCCGGCTGAAGCCTGCTGCAGCGCGAACTGAGCACCGCAAAAGCCCGCACATCACCACGCCAACTCCTCAAACCTCAGAGACCCAACCCATGAAATTCACTGACGGCCAGTGGCTGCTTCAACCCGGCGCAGCCGCCCACTACGCCAGCGAGGCCTACGCCGTGGAAGCCCACGCCGACCGCATCGTCGTGCTCGCCACCTCGCGCCCCATCAAGCACCGTGGCGACACCCTGCAGGGCCCGACACTCACCGTGACGCTGCAATCGCCGATCGAAGGTGTGATCCGCGTCAGCGTCGAGCACTACAGCGCCTCGCAGCCCCAGCGCCTGCATGTGCCGATGCCGGGTGCCGGCACACCGGAAGTGCAGGTGGTTGAAACCGACAGCCACGTCACGCTCACCTCGGGCGCCATCAGCGTCGACGTGCGCAAAGGCGAGGGCTGGCAGATTACCTTCCGCGAAGGCACGCGTGTGCTCACGCGCAGCGACTGGCGCAGCCTCGGCTATGTGCAGTGGGGCCCCAAGGGCAACTTCGTGCATGAGCAGCTCACGCTGGCTGTCGGCGAAACGGTTTATGGCCTCGGTGAGCGGTTCACGCCGTGGGTCAAGAACGGCCAGGTCGTCGAGAACATCAACAAGGACGGCGGCACCGCCTGCGAGCAGGCCTACAAGAGCATCCCGTTCTACATCACCAACCGCGGCTACGGCGTGCTGGTGAACGAGGCTGGTCCGGTCTCGTTCGAGGTGGCTTCTGAAAAGACCACCCGGGTGCAGTTCAGCCGCGAAGGCGAAAGCCTCGACTACTGCGTGATCGCCGGGCCGACCCAGAAGGACGTACTGCAACGCCTGACCGCCCTGACCGGCCGTGCCCCGCTGCCCCCCGCCTGGACCTTCGGCCTGTGGCTGACCACCTCGTTCACCACGCAGTACGACGAGGCCACCGCCACCCATTTCATCGATGAGATGAAGCGCCGCGATCTGCCGCTGAGCGTCTTCCACTTCGACTGCTTCTGGATGCGTGAATTCCAGTGGTGCGATTTCGCATGGGATCCGCGCGGCTTCCCCGAGCCCGAGGCGATGCTCGCCCGCCTGCATGCCAAGGGCTTGAAGATCAGCCTCTGGATCAATCCGTACATCGCTCAGAAGTCCCCCCTGTTCGCAGAAGCCGCCCGCGAGGGTTACTTCATCAAGCGCACCAACGGCCACACCTTCCAGACCGATCTCTGGCAGCCGGGCATGGCCATCGTCGATTTCACCAACCCGGCCGCCGTGGCCTGGTACCAGGGCCACCTGCGCCGCCTGCTGGCGATGGGCGTCGATTGCTTCAAGACCGACTTCGGCGAGCGCATTCCCGACAAGGACGTCACCTACTTCAACGGCGCCGATCCGGTGGAGATGCACAACCTCTATGCACTGCAGTACAACGAGGTGGTGTTCGACGTGCTGCGCGAGGTGCGCGGTGATGCCGAAGCCGTCGTGTTCGCCCGCTCCACCTACGCCTCGGGCCAGCGCTTCCCGGTGCACTGGGGCGGTGACTGCTGGTCGAACTTCGAGTCGATGGCGGAAAGCTTGCGCGGCGGCCTCTCGCTCACCAGCTGCGGCTTCGCCTTCTGGAGCCACGACATCGGCGGCTTCGAGGGCAGCCCTCCGCCGGCTGTCTACAAGCGCTGGATCCAGTTCGGCCTGCTGTCGTCGCACAGCCGCCTGCATGGCAGCAGCTTCTACCGCGTGCCCTGGCTGGTCGACGAAGAAAGCTGCGACGTGCTGGGCAAGTTCACCCGCCTGAAGCACCAGCTGATGCCGTACCTGTACACCAAGGCCGTCGAGGCCACGCAGACGGGCGTGCCCATGATGCGCTCGATGGTGCTGGAGTACCCGGGCGATCCGGCCTGTACCACGCTCGACCGTCAGTACCAGCTCGGTGAGCACCTGCTCGTGGCGCCCGTGTTCACTGAATCCGGCGAGGTGGATTTCTACCTGCCAGCCACCGCAGCCGGCGGCCGCTGGACGCACCTGCTGACCGGTGAGCGCAAGGCCGGTGGCCAGTGGCACCGTGAGCAGCACGACTTCCTGAGCCTGCCGCTGTACGTGGCGCCGAACACCGTGCTGCCCTGGGGCGCTGAAACCGAGCGCCCCGACTACGACTACACCACGGGGGTGACGCTGCGCGTGTTCGAGCTGGCCGATGGCGCCACGGCTGCCTTCACCGTGGTGGCCATGGACGGCACCATCGCCGCCGTGGGCGAGGTGAGCCGCCAGGGGCAGCGCTTTGATGCGCACATCACCAGCGGCGCGCTGGTCGACTGGTGCATTGAGGTGGATGGCCGGCGCAGTTCGGTCACCCGCGCCACCTCGCTGGCCTGGACCGCCTGATGCACCGCCGGCCCCCATCACCATGAGTCGCTCGTTCAACCTCAACAGCCTCGGCCAGGCTGTGGTGCTGGTGGCCATGGCTGCCGGCACCGGCTGGCTGGCCGCAGGTGAAACGCCGGTGGCGGCGCCAGCAGGGCCTGGTGCCGCACCGCCCGGTGCCGCCTCGCCCGCGCCAGTGCCTTCCCCGGCCCCGGTGGCCCTGATGAACCAGCTCGGTTTTCTGCCGGGCGCATCCAAATGGGCCGTGCTGCCGGCGGCTGCCGGCGAGCAGTACGAGGTGCGGCGTGCCGACACCGGACGGGTGGTGCTCAAAGGCGACGCAACCGCCGCTGCGCTCTGGGCCCCATCGGGTGACCAGGTACGCTTGGCCGATCTGTCGGCGGTGCAAGCCCCGGGCCGCTATGAGCTGCGCTGGTCTGCGCCCACCACGTCGCCGCAGCCATCAGCAGCCAGCCACAGCTTCACCATCCATCCGAAGGCCTATGAGGCCCTGGTCGACGCCAGCCTCAAGGCTTTCTATTTCAACCGCGCCGGCACGGCCCTGCTGCCGCAGCATGCCGGCGCCTGGGCGCGCCCGGCCGGCCATCCTGACACCCGCGTGCTGGTGCATGCCTCGGCAGCCAGCCCCGGCCGCCCCGCAGGCACGGTCATCAGCAGCCCGAAGGGCTGGTATGACGCGGGCGACTACAACAAGTACATCGTCAACTCCGGCATCAGCACCTACACCTTGCTGGCCGCCTGGGAGCATTTCCCGGCCTTCTTCAAGCCCCGTGGCATCGGCATTCCGGAGACCGGCAACGGCATCCCCGATGTGCTCAACGAGGCCCTCTGGAACCTCGACTGGATGCTGACGATGCAGGACCCGGCCGACGGCGGGGTCTATCACAAGCTCACCGATCTGCGCTTCGACGGCATGCAGTTGCCACACCTCTCCAAGGCCGAGCGCTATGTGGTGCAGAAGAGCACGGCGGCCACGCTGGACTTCGCCGCCGTGATGGCGGTGGCCAGCCGGGTGATGGCCAAATTCGAGGCGCAACGGCCGGGCCTGTCTGCGCGCATGCTGGCGGCGTCCCGGTCGGCCTGGCAGTGGGCGCAGGCCCACCCTGATGTGGTTTACCGCCAGCCCGCGGATGTGGTGACCGGCGAGTATGGCGACGGCAAGCTCACGGACGAATACGCCTGGGCCGCCGCCGAGCTCTACATCACCACCCGCGATGAGCTGTACCTCGGCGCCCTGCGCAGCCTTGCGCCAGCCATGGGTGTGCCCGGCTGGGGCGACGTGAATGGCCTGGCCTGGATCTCGCTGGCGCATCACCGCGCCCACCTCACGCCGGCAGCGGCACAACTGGGCATCGAGCGCCACGTCACTGATCTGGCGCGCAGCCTGACCGCGCGCTGGCAGGCCTCCGCATGGCGCCTGAGCATGGTTTCCGGAGACTTCGTCTGGGGCAGCAATGCCGTGGCACTGAACCAGGCGATGGTGCTGTTGCAGGGCTATCGCCTGACGGGTGACGAGCGCCAGTTGGCCGCCGCACAGGCCCTGCTGGACTACGTGCTGGGGCGCAACCCGATGGCCCTGGCGATGGTGACCGGGCAGGGCACGCGCTCGCCGCTGCACCCGCACCACCGCATTTCCGAAGGTGACGGCGTGGCCGCCCCGGTGCCCGGCTTCATCGTCGCCGGGCCCAACCCGGGCCGGGAAGACCAGAAGGACTGCCCTGTGCCCTACGCCTCAGCCGCGCCGGCCAAGGCCTACCTCGACCACGTCTGCAGCTATGCCAGCAACGAGGTCGCCATCAACTGGAATGCCCCGCTGGTGTATGTCGCCACGGCCCTGCAGGTGCTGACCCCCGTTCAGCCCGCGCACACCCGGCGCTCAAGCCACCAGGCCACCACACCCACCCTGCCATGAAGTCAGCCAACCGCCACCCTTTGACCTGGGTCCCCAGCCTTTACCTGGCCATGGGCCTGCCGAACGTGATGGTGGGGGTGGTGGCTGCCATCCTCTACAAGAATCTCGGCGTGTCCAACGAGGACATCGCGCTCTACACCTCGCAGATGTACCTGCCCTGGGTGCTCAAGCCCCTGTGGTCGCCCTTGCTGGAGCCCTTCCAGACCAAGCGCTGGTGGGCCCTGTGCATGCAGCTGGTGATGATGGCTTCGCTCGGCGCGGTGGCCTTCTGCCTGCCGCTCGACAGCTTCTTCCAGGCCTCGCTGGCCTTCTTCTGGATCACCGGGTTTGCCTCGGCCACGCAAGACATCGTCGCCGACGGCATCTTCATCACCACCATGCCGCTGAAGGACCAGGCGCGTTACGCCGGTCTGCAAGGCATGTGCTGGAACCTCGGTGCCGTGGTGGGCTCGGGCCTGCTGGTGTCGCTGACGGGCTGGCTGCACAACCAGCTGGGCTGGAGCTGGGTGCAGTGCTGGATGAGCGTCATGCTCGCCACCGCCGCGATGATGGGCCTGTTCGCCGCATGGCACTGGCGCACGCTGCCGGCGGGTGCGCCGTCTGCGCTGCAGGGTCGGGGTCTGGCGGCGTCGGGCACGGCGCTGAAAGAAGCCTGGGTCAGCTTCTTCGCCAAGCCGCAGATCTGGATGATGCTGGCGGTGATCTTCTTCTACCGCTTCGGCGAAGGCTTCATCGAGAAGTTCGGCCCGCTGTTCCTGCTCGATGCCCGCAGCGCGGGTGGGCTCGGGCTGAGCAATGAGTCGATGGGATTTCTCAACGGCACCGCTGGCACGCTGGCCTTCATCGCGGGTGCGTTCCTGGGTGGCTTCATGGTGGCCCGGTGGAGCCTGCCTCGCACGCTGGTGCTGCTCAGCCTGGTGCTGAATCTGCCGCACGTCACCTACTGGTTGCTGAGCCAGCAGCTGCCCACCGCCATGGCCTGGATCGGCGTGCTGGTGGCCATCGAGAAGTTCGGCTTCGGCATGGGCTCGGTGGGCCTGATGCTCTACATGATGCAGCAGGTGGCGCCGGGGCCGTTCAAGATGACCCACTACGCCTATGCCACCGGCGTGATGGCCCTGACCAAGTGGTCCACCGGCACCGTCAGTGCCTGGGTGTTTGCCGCCTGCGGGCAGCGCTACACCACGTTTTTCAGCCTGGTGCTGGCACTGTCGGTGGTGCCGGTGGTGCTGGCTTTCTTTGCGCCCTTCCCGCAGAGCGAGCAGTGCGAGCCCTGAAGCCTGAAGACCCGCGGGCCTTCAGGCATTCAGGGATTCAAGCCCTCAAGCCTTCTGCTTGTTGAAGACATCGACGCACACGGCGCCCAGCAGCACCAGGCCTTTGATGACCTGCTGGTAGTCGATGCCGATGCCGAGGATGGACATGCCGTTGTTCATCACGCCCATCACCAGCGCGCCGATCACGGCGCCGGTGACCTTGCCCACACCACCCGAGGCCGACGCACCGCCGATGAAGCAGGCGGCGATCACGTCCAGCTCGAAGCCGAGGCCGGCCTTGGGTGTCGCGGTGTTCAGGCGGGCGGCAAACACCAGCCCGGCCAGCGCCGCCAGCACGCCCATGTTGATGAACGACAGGAAGACCAGCCGTTCGGTGCGCACGCCAGACAGGCGGGCGGCCTTCTCGTTGCCACCCAGCGCATAGATGCGCCGGCCGATCACGGTGCGGCTGGCCAGGAAGTCGTAGGCCACCATCAGCACCAGCATCACCACCAGCACATTCGGCCAGCCCTTGTAGGTGGCCAGCTGCCAGCTCAGCGCCAGCACGGCAGCGGCGAACAGCGCATGGCGCGCGCCAAACACCAGCCACGGCTCCACCGGCATGCCATGTTGCAGGTGCTGGCTGCGCTTGCGCCAGGCCGTGGCCAGCATCGCCACGGCCAGCGCCAGGCCCAGCAGGCATGAAGTGACGCGCAATTCCTCGCCGGCCAGTGGGTCCGGCAGAAAGCCGGCGCTGAGCAACTGGAAGTCTTCGGGGAAGGGGCCGACCGACTGGCCCTGCAGCAGCGCCAGGGCCAGGCCCTTGAACACCAGCATGCCGGCCAGCGTGACGATGAAAGAAGGGATGCGCAGCCAGGCCACGACCGCCCCCTGCGCGGCGCCGATGACGCCGCCCACCACCAGGCACACCAGCGAGGCCGGCAGGAAATGCCAGCCGTGCTCGACCATCAACACCGCAGCCAGCGCGCCGATGAAGCCGCACACCGAGCCGACAGACAGATCGATGTGGCCCGCCACGATGACCAGCAGCATGCCCAGCGCCATGATGACGATGTAGCTGTTCTGCAGCACCAGGTTGGTCAGGTTCAGCGGCTGCAGCAGCGTGCCGTCAGTGGCCACCTGGAAAAACAGCATGATGGCTGCCAGCGACAGCAGCATGCCGTACTCGCGCAGGTGCCGCTTGAGAAATTCGCCGGACGCCGCCGACTGTTTGGACACGTCATTCACCACTCAAACTCCCGCGCGCACGATGGCGCGCATGATCTTTTCCTGGGACGCCTCGGCGGCATCCATCTCCGCCACCATGGCGCCTTCGTTCATCACGTACAGCCGGTCGCACATGCCCAGCAGCTCGGGCATCTCCGACGAGATCATCAGGATCGACAGGCCCTCGGCCGCCAGCTGCGCCATCAGCGAATAGATCTCGAACTTCGCGCCGACATCAATGCCGCGCGTCGGCTCATCGAGGATGAGCAGCGACGGCGCGCAGAACAGCCACTTGGCCAGCACCACCTTCTGCTGGTTGCCGCCTGACAGATGCAGCACGTTCTGGCTGACGCCGGCACAGCGCGTGGCCAGGCGCTGCGCAAAATCACCCGCCACCTGGAACTCGGCGCCCTCGCTCAGCACCCCGCGGGCCGACACCCCGGCCAGGTGCGCCAGCGTGGTGTTGAAGGCAATCGATTCGTTCAGCACCAGGCCGAGTGACTTGCGGTCTTCGGTCACGTAGGCCAGGCCTGCCGCCTGCGCCTTCTGCACGCTCGACACATCCACCGGCTGGCCATTCAGCAGCGCTTCACCGCTGATGCGCTGGCCCCAGGAGCGGCCGAACACGCTCATCGCCAGCTCGGTGCGGCCCGCGCCCATCAACCCGGCAATGCCGACGATCTCGCCGCGGCGCACCGTCAGGTTCACGCCCTTCACCACCTCGCGCTGCGCATCAGCGGGGTGGCAGGCGCGCCAATCCCGCAGCTCAAAGAGCACCTCGCCCGGAGCGGGCGTGCGCAGCGGATACCGGCTGGCCATGTCGCGCCCCACCATCGCACGGATGATGGTGTCTTCGCTCACCGGGTCGCCCGGGCGGGTGGCCAGCGTGGTGATGGTGCTGCCGTCGCGCAGCACCGTGATGGCATCGGCCACCTTGGCGATCTCGTTGAGCTTGTGCGAGATCAGGATGCACGACACGCCCTGCGCCTTCAGCTCCAGCAGCAGGTGCAGCAGTGCTTCGCTGTCCTTGTCGTTCAGGCTGGCGGTGGGCTCGTCAAGAATCAGCAGCCGCACTTTCTTGGCGAGTGCCTTGGCAATCTCCACCAGCTGCTGCTTGCCCACGCCCAGCGTGCCCACCAGCGTGTCGGGCGCTTCAGCCAGGCCCACGCGCTGCAACAGCGCGCGCGCCCGTTGATGCGCCGTGATCTCGTCGATCACGCCGAAGCGGGCGGGCTCATGGCCGAGGAACAGGTTCTGCGTGATGCTCAGCAGCGGCACCAGCGCCAGTTCCTGGTGGATGATGATGATGCCGTGGCGCTCGCTGTCGCGGATGCCCTCGAAGCGTTGCACCTGGCCGTCATAGACGATGTCGCCGCCGTATTCGGGGTGCGGGTAGACGCCGGAAAGCACCTTCATCAGCGTGCTCTTGCCGGCGCCGTTTTCACCCACCACGGCATGGATCTCGCCGTGGCCGACCACCAGGTTCACATCCGCCAGCGCCTTCACGCCGTGGAACTGCTTGGAGATGTGCCGCATCTCCAGCAATGCCGATGCCGATGCTGCGGTCATCGAACCTGGCTTTCCTTGTAGAAGCCGCTGTCCACCAGCACCGGCTTCCAGTTGCTGCCGTCCACCGCCACCGGCTTGAGCAGGTAGGCGGGCACGATGCGGGCGCCGTTGTTGTAGGTCTTGGTGTCGTTCACCTCGGGCTGGCGGCCGCTCATCAGCGCGTCCACCATGTTCACCGTGACGCGGGCCAGCTCACGCGTGTCCTTGAACACGCTGGCGGCCTGCTCGCCCTTGATCATCGACTTCACCGACGGAATTTCCGCGTCCTGGCCCGACACCACCGGGCAGGGCTGCTGCTTGCTGCAGTAGCCCACGCCCTTGAGTGACGACAGCACGCCGATCGAGATACCGTCATACGGCGACAGCACCGCATGCAGGCGTTCCTTGCCGTAATAGGCCGACAGCAGGTTGTCCATGCGGGCCTGGGCCAGCGATGGGTCCCAGCGCAGCGTGCCCACCTTCTCCATGCCCAGTTGCTTGCTGCGCACCACCAGCTTGCCGCTGTCGAGGAAGGGCTTGAGCACGCTCATCGCGCCGTCGTAGAAGAAGAAGGCGTTGTTGTCGTCGGGCGAGCCACCGAACAGCTCGATGTTGAACGGGCCCTTGCCGGCCTTCAGGCCCAGCCGGTCCACGATCGAGGTGGCCTGCAGCACGCCGACCTGGAAGTTGTCGAAGGTGGTGTAGTAGTCGACGTTCTTCGTGCCGCGGATCAGCCGGTCATAGGCGATGACCTTGACCTTCTTGTCGGCCGCCTTCTGCAGGGTGCCCGACAAGGTGCTTCCGTCGATGGAGGCGATCACCAGCACCTTGGCGCCCTTGGTGATCATGTTCTCGATCTGGGCCAGCTGGTTCGGGATGTCGTCGTCCGCGTATTGCAGGTCGACCTTGTAGCCGCGTTCACGGAACACCTTGACCATGTTGTCGCCGTCGGTGATCCAGCGGGCCGCGCTCTTCGTCGGCATTGAAATGCCGACCAGGCCCTTGTCCTGGGCAAGAGCGGACTGGGTCAGCAGGCTGGTGGCCAGGCCGGCGGCCAGGGCGAATGTCGTCAGGGTTCTGCGTTGCATGGATGGTCTCCTTGTGTGATGTGGGTGTTGTCGGTTCAGCGATCAGCGCTGACGATGGCCTTGATGACGGCGGGGTAGGCCTGGCGGCCGGTGTGTCGGTCAAAGACGCCCATGCCGTGCTCGCCCGTGCCGCCGTTGTCCCAGTACACCGGCACCATGCCGTTGGCGATGGCGACGCGTGCCACATGGCCGTTCCAGGCCTCGCGGTATTTCTCGGAGCCGGCGCGGGTGGTGCGGGCAATCACGCCGAACTCACCCAGGATCACCGGCACGCCGCGGTCGGCGAACCGCGCCTTCATCCGCGCGAACTGCTGGCTGACATGGGCCTCGTCACCCCAGTTCGCCACGGCCGTCTTGTCGGTGGCGCCAGCGCCCCATTGCCACACGCTGCCCTTGTCATCGAGCGCAAATTCATACGGGTCGTAGAAGTGCACTTCCATCATCAGCCGCTCGCGGGCGCTGTCTTTCGGCAGCACCACGAAGTTCAGCGTGTGCTCGATGTTGGTGTTGAACCCCTGCACCACTAGGTGCCGCGTGGCGTTGTTGCCGCCGGTAGCGCGCACGGTATCGACGAACAGCTGGTTGAAGCCGTTCTGCACCTTCACGTTCTCGGGCTTGGGCGTGCCCCAGTCACCGTCCACCATCACCTCGTTGGTACCGGCGAACAGCAGGAAGTCGTCGTGGTCGCGGAAGTGCGTGGCGATCTGCTTCCACAGCGTCACCAGCCGGGCATTGGCCATGTCCTGGGCGGCGTAGGTCGGCTGCATCCAGCCGCCGTCCCAGTGCATGTTGATCATCACGTACAGGCCGGCCTTGCGCGCATAGCCCACCACCTCGCTGACGCGGGCCATCCACTCGGGGCGGATGCGGTCTTGGGCGTCGGCATGGTCGTGCCAGGCCACCGGGATGCGGATGGTCTTGAAGCCGGCGGCCTTGACGGCGTCGATGAAAGCCTGGGTCACGCGCGGATTGCCCCAGGCGGTTTCGCCACCGATGGCTTCCAGCGAGTTGCCCAGGTTCCAGCCGGTGCCCATCTGGCGTGCCAGCTGGGTGCTGGTCAGCTCGCGCATGGCGCCAGCCTTGGACTGGGCTTGAGCGGTGCCACTGGTGGTGGCGAGCGCAGAGATGGCAGCGAGCGGGCCGGCACTGGCTGCACCGCCAGCCAGGGTCAGCAGGCGGGTCGTGAAGGTGCGTTTGTTCTGGTTCATGGGCGCTTTCGAAAAGGTGGGGGCGTGGGGTGTCAGGGCGTGGCCAGGCGCACCACCACGATGGAGCGGGGCGGCAGGTCGAGCGTCAGGCCCTGCGGCCCGGGGTGGGCGGCGTAGGGCGCGGGTTGCACGTGGCCGGGGCGGTCGAAGGTGTTGTGGCTGTCCATGGCTGGGGCGGTCAGCACACGGCCCGTGGCGGCTTGCTGCAGTCCGGTGCGCACGCTGGCGGGCCGGGTGGGGTCCAGGTTCACCAGCGCCAGGTGGGTGCTGCCATCGGCGGCGCGCGCGGCCGTCACGTCCACCGCCGGCAGGCTGATGTCGCCTTCGGTGTAGCGGGGGCTCTGCAGCGTCAGCTTCAACGGCGTCGCGCCCTGGAAGGGCAGGTACAAGTCGAACAGGTGGTAAGTCGGGGTCAGCAACATGCGTGGCCCGTCGGTCAGCACCAGGGCCTGCAGCACGTTCACCATCTGTGCCAGATTGGCCATCTTCACGCGGTCGGTGTGCCGGTGAAAGACGTTGAAGGTGAGGGCGCCCACCATCGCGTCGCGCAGCGTGTTCTGCTGGTAGAGGAAGCCAGGGTTGCTGCCGGGTTCCTGGTCATGCCACATGCCCCATTCATCGACATACAAGGCCACGCGGCCGGCCGGGTCGTGGCGGTTCATGATGGCGATGGTCTTGGCGACGTGCTCTTCCAGGCCGGTGGTCACCTCCTGCAGGGTCTTGGCCCAGCGCTGGCGGTCAAAGCCTGTCGCCAGGCCTTTCTGCTCCCAGGGGCCGGGCACGGTGTAGTGGTGCAGGCTGATCGCGTCCATGTCGTCGCGGGCCATCTGCATCATCACTTCGGTGACGCGCTCGTTGCCTTCGCCGTCGCCCGAGGCCACGCGCACCACCGGCGCCCGCAGGAAGGTGGCGTACTGCCGGTGCAGGTCGGCCGCGTACTCGGGCCGCATGTGGCCGCCGCAACCCCAGCTCTCGTTGCCCACGCCGAAATAGCGCACCTTCCACGGCTTGTCGCGGCCGTTGCGGCGGCGCTCGTTCGCCAGGGCAGACGGGCTGTCCGAGGTCATGTACTCCAGCCACTGCGCCATGGCCCGTGGCGGCATCGAGCCCATGTTCCCGGCGATGTAGACCTCGGTGCCCAGCTGCTCGGCCAGGTCCATGAACTCGTGGGTGCCCACCCGGTTGTCATCGGGCACATTGCCCCAGACCTTGTTCAGCCGGACTGGCCGTCTGGAGGGCGCGCCGATGCCGTCGCGCCAGTCGTAGTCATCGGCGAAGCAGCCGCCCGGCCAGCGGATTACCGGCACCTTCAGGCGGCGCAAGGCGCCCAGCACGTCATTGCGCCAGCCGCGGGTGTTCGGGATGCGTGACTGCGGGCCCACCCACAGGCCGCCGTACACCCCGGTGCCCAGGTGCTCGACAAAGTGGCCATACACCGTGGGCTCGATGCGCGGGCCGGCGGCTTCGGTCAGCAGCGTCAGCGAGGCTTCGGCTGGTGTGATCGTGGCTGTGGTGGCAGCCTCGCAGGGCGAAGCTGCCAGCAGCACCAGCGTGGAGAGGGCTGCCAGGGCTGACCGAGTCAGCGCAGCATGGTGGGTTGGGAGCATGGTGGCTTGCGGGTGGGTGAGGGCGCCGTCAGGGGCTGCCGAGGCGCTCGAAGGTGACGAGCGCGATGTCGTTGCTGCGCATCGGCAGCTTCCAGTCCAGCTGGCCGGCCGGGCCCACCCGAACCACGCGGGTGGTTTCGGGGCGGTCGGTGGTCAGCGCATGCAGGCGGCGGATCTGCCCGGCGTTCGCGTCGGCCGGTGAGCCCATCTTCAGCCAGGCGGTGTAGGCATCGTTGGCTTCATGGCCGGTGCGGCGAACGGTGATGCGCCACGTGCCGGGCTGGAGCTGGCTGAGCGAGAGCTGCACCGGTGCGGCCGGCACGCTGGGCACCGGCTTGCCGTAGAACGGCCGATTGCTCATCTTCTGGTCCGGGGTTTGCCAGTCCCACACCAGCACGCGGGTGTGGCGGCCTTCGGTGGCAGCAATGGTGTAGCCGTCGGTGGACGGCACTTCCAGGCCCTTCACCTCGTTGAGGTACTTCCAGGCGAACCAGGCGGGCTTGCGCACACCCTCGCGGGTCAGCAGGCCGAAGCCGCCGTGGAAGGTGGCATTGGGCGGGCCGGGCTCCTCGAACAGGTCGGTGTAGGTCCAGTAGCTCATGCCCTGCGCCAGGCCCTGCGTCTGCTTGAGCTTGGTCAGGATCCAGGGTGCGCTGATGTAGCTGTCATGTACCTTGTCGCGCGGGTTGTAGCTGGTGCTCCACTCGGTGAAGAACAGCGGCAGACCGGGGAAGGCCGATGCACTGATCTGCTGGCGTACCCGGCGCACATCACCCACGATCGAATCCGGCGATGGCGACAGCTGGGTGTCTTCCACGCCCTTTTCATCGAGGAAGCCACCGTCCACGCCGTAGCTGTGGGTGGTCACGAAGTCCACCGGCACCTGGTTCGTCTTGGCGTAGGCCAGGAAGGGCTCGACCCAGTCGGCGCCAGCGGTGGACGGGCCGCCTACGCGCAGGGCCGGGTCGATGGCCTTGATGGTGCGGGCGGTGTCGGCATAAAGCTGGAAGTAGGCTGCCTGGTCGGCGTGCTCCCAGAAGCCATCGAGGTTGGGCTCGTTCCACACCTCGAAGTACCAGCTGCGCACTTCCTCGGCGCCGTAGCGGGCCTGCAGATGCCGCACGAAGTCATTCACCAGCGCCCGCCAGGCTTTCGGCTCGGGGTGCGAGGTGTTGCCCTTCCAGTAGAAGATCGACTGCTTCGAGGTGGCCATGGCCTCGGGCGTGAAGCCCAGTTCCACGAAGGGGCGCACGCCTGCCGCCAGCAGCTTGTCGTACAGGCGGTCGATGCCGCTGAAGTCATGCAACAGCTTGCCGTTGCTTTCGCGGACCGTGCCCAGCACGTCGTGGAAGATGGCGTGAAAGCGCACGGTGCGAAAGCCCAGTTCCTTCACGGCCAGCTTCAGGTGCGCCTGGCTGTCATCGCGGATCAGCGTGCCGGGGTAATCGGCGCCGACTGAAAGATCGAAGGACCGGTCGACCGGCGCGGTGGCCTTCGACACATCCAGCTTGATCACGCGGGGCGCGGGGGTGGCGGCGGCCACGGCAGACGTCGTGGCGGCCAGCGTCACCAGGGCCAGCGCCGCAGCGACGGAGCGGGCCTGTTGTTGGAGCTTGTGCATGGGAGGAGTGCGCAGGTGTTGCTTGGCGGTGGTCAGGCGCTGGTTCAGACCTGGCCGCGGCGGGCTTCGAGCGCGAGGCGGATTTCCGTCAGGCGCTTTTCGGTCAGCTGGAAGCGCAGGATCACGATCAACGCGATCAGCAGGCCCACCACCGGGATGCCGGTCAGCAGCACGCGGATCATGGTCAGGGCGTCTTCGCCCTGCACCGGCAGCTTGGCGTCGAAGCCGGTGAACTGCAGGATCCAGCCGGAGGCGCCATTGCCCAGCGCCAGGCCGACCTTGGTGATCCACGACTGGCAGGCGGCGAACGAGCCTTCGCGGCGTTGGCCGGTTTCCAGCTCGTCGTGGTCGATGACGTCGGCCATGGCCGAGCCGTAGATCGTCCAGAAGCCCGCGCCGGTGAAGGCCACGCTGCCGCTGGCCAGCAGCTGCAGCATCGGCAGCTCGGGGTTGTAGAAGAACCAGTCGCCGATGAAGGCGCAGATGGCCAGGCTCAGCACCGTGGCCAGTGCATTGCGCTTGCCCCAGCGGCGTGCCACCCAGCCGGCAAACGGAATGCCGGCCAGGCCCATCACCATGCCGGCCAGGCCCATGGCCGAGTTCCATTGCGTGCCCAGTGCCACGTCACCCTTGCAGACGTAATACAGCGTCGTGTAGTAGCCCAGCATGCCCACCAAGGCGGTGGCCATGGCATAGGCCAGCATGGTGCCCAGCAGGATGCGGAAGGGGCCGTTGGCCAGGGTGCGGTAGAGGGTGTCCTTGAACGGCACCTTGTCGTGTCGCTTGACGACCAGGGTCTCGTAATAGCGCTCTCGCACCAGGAAGAAGATGGCCAGCGACAGCGCCACCATGATGGCGCCCAGGATGCTGCAGTACACCTGTGCGCCAAGCAGGATGTCGGGCTTGCCGTTGGCGTCGTTGAAGATCGCCATGGTGGTGAACTGCGCGGCCACGAACATCGCCAGTTCCGGCAGCTTCTGGATGGCGTTCTTGATCGACATCACGCTGGTGCGCTCGTGATAGTCGGGCGTCATCTCCGAGCCCAGGCTGGCCCAGGGCATGTTGAAGCAGCTCATCACAGGCACGTACACGGCCATCGAGATCAGGATGAAGACGAAGTACTCCTGATCGCTCCAGCCCCGGCCCACGGCGAACATCAGCGGCAGGCCGATGCCGGCCAGCACACCGCCCACGAGGATGAACGGCCGCCGGCGACCCCAGCGGGTGCGCGTGTTGTCAGACAGCCAGCCGAAGAAGGCGTCCGAGGCGGCGTCGATGAAGATCTTGATGCCCAGCGCCGTCGAGATCAGCCCCGGCGACATGCCTAGGAAGACGTTGAAGACGTGGAAGGCCAGCGACTGATAGAGCCAGTGCCCCCACATGTCCAGGAACGAGCCCAGGCCGTAGCCGATCTTCTGCGGCAGCGGCACGCGGTCCGGAATGCGGTCCGGGGCGGTGCCTGTGCGGGGGGCGGCGGCGTCGTTGGCGGCGTCAGCGGCGGCGGTGAGGGTAGACATCAGGAAGGCCTTTGTATTTATCGCTAAAGCAGCGCGGGGTCGTCGCGGCAGCTGGCTTGTCTCGGAACGCTTGTCTGGGCGTCGTGTGGAACTCTGTCGGGTCGGTCAGGGAATCAGCACCGTGTCTGCCGGCGGCGCAGACAAGGTTTGACCGGGCACCAGCTCGGTCGGCAGCAGCACCTCGGTGGCCTGGCGTGCAGGCTGGCCGCGGTGCTTGGCTTCAATGGCCTGCATCAGCAGCGACACCGCCTGGTGGCCCATGTCGCGCAGCGGTTGCCGCACCGTGGCCAGGCGGGTGGTGCGGGCCAGCAGCGTGTCGTCGAAACCGACCACCGACACGTCTTGCGGCACCCGCAGGCCCAGGCCGGCCAGGATGTCGATGCAGCCCAGCGCCACGGCGTCGTTGGCCGCGAAGATGGCCTCGGGCATCGGCTGGCCGCGATGGCGCTCCAGCCACTCGGTGAGCACGCGGCGGCCGGACGAGGCGGAGTAGTCGCTGTGCAGGATCTGCCCCGGGTTGACGGTCAGGCCTGCCTCGGCATGCGCCCGCCGGAAACCGTCGATCCGGCGCTGGGCGCCGCTGCTGGTGTTCGGGCCGGCCAGGTGCAGCACGCGGCGGTGGCCCAGGCTCAGCATGTGCGCCACCATCGCATGCGCACCGGCCTCTTCATCAGACGCCACATTGCCCACCCCCGGCATCGCATGGTTGGCGTGGATCGCCACGAACGGCGTGTGGTCGGGCAACTGCGCCGCGTCGTCGGGGTTGATCAGGGGGGCCAGCAGGATGAGGCCGTCGATGCGGCCGTCGCAGATCGCCGGCAGGCGGCTGCCCACCTGCTGCCAGTCGGGCATGGCGAACACGGTGGTGTTCTGCCCGGCTGCGGCGGCGGCTTCGATGACGCCGTTGAAGACTTCGAGGAAGTACTGGTTCAGCTCGTTGCCCGACAGCGTGGTGGCCAGCCCGATGGTGTTGAGCCGGCGCTCGGCCAAGCCGCGCGCGGTGGCGTTCGGGCGGTATTGCAGCTTGTCGGCCGCCGCCAGAATGCGTTGCCGCGTCTCGTCGGAGATGCGGGTGGAGGTGCGTGCACCATTGAGCACCGTCGAGGCGGCCATGGCAGAAACACCGGCCTCCCGGCCGACATCGGCCAGGGTGGCGGCGTGCCGGGCTTTGCGGGGCTTGGCTTGATCAGACATCGGGCAGGGGCTGGCGTCGAAGAGGGTCAAAGGATGGTGCGCAGCCGCATCACTTCAGCAAAGTAGCGGGCCGAGAGCTTGGGCGTGCGCACCAGGGTGTCAAAATCGCAGTGCACGATACCGAAACGGCGCTCGTAGCCGTCTTCCCATTCGTAGTTGTCGATGAACGACCACAGGAAGTAGCCGTGGATGGGCACGCCGTCCGAGATCGCACGGTGCACTTCGCGCAGGTGGTTGCGCAGGTAGTCGCGGCGATGCAGGTCGAGCACCTCGCCGTTCACCACGGGTTCGGTGTCGTAGCCGCAGCCGTTCTCGGTGATGAAGATCGAGCTGTGGCCATACAGCTCCTGGCACATGCGCGGCGCCCAGTAGATCGCCTGCGGAATCAGGTTCAGCCAGTAGCTGTCGGCGCGCGGGTAGTTCACCGGCAGCGGCAGGGCTTCGAAGGCCGCGCCGCTGTTGTCCTTCGGCGCGCGCACGTAGGTGGCGGTGTAGATGTTCAGGCCGAGGAAGTCGGTCGGCAGGCTGATCAGGTCGAAGTCACCGGCCTGCACCTGCGGCGCATCGGTGCCCACGCGCTCCAGGTAGGCCTGCGAGTAGCCCTTGCCGTGCATCGCGCCGAGGATGTGCGCATTGCGTTCGACGAACCAGGCCTTGGCCGCGGCGATGTCGGCCGGGGTTTCGGTCACCGGCACGGCCACGTCGCAGTTGTCGGTCAGGCCCACGCGGGCACCCGCGCCGCCGAGCTCGCGCACTGCCTTCACGGCATGGCCGTGGCACAGCAGGGCGTGGTGGTAGGTCTGGTTCACCACCGCGTCGCTTTCCTTGCGGCCCGGTGCCTTGGTGCCCCAGCCATAGGCCAGCAGCGTGAAGCAGCGGATCTCGTTGAGCGTGATCCAGTTCTTCACCACCGGCGCCAGCGCGGCCACGACGGTGCGGGCGTACTGGGCGAAGGCGTCGACGGTGGTGCGGCTGGTCCAGCCACCACGGTCTTCCAGCGATTGCGGCAGGTCCCAGTGGAACAGCGTCACCCACGGCGTGATGCCGTGGCGTTCCATGCTGGCCAGCAGGCGCTGGTAGAAGGCGATGCCGGCCTGGTTGATCTCGCCGTCACCGTTCGGGTAGATGCGCGGCCAGGCGATGGACAGGCGGTAGTGCTTCACGCCCAGCGAGGCCATCAGGGCGAAGTCTTCGTCGAAGCGGTTGTAGTGGTCGCAGGCGATGTCGAGGTTGTCGCCGTGGGCCACCTTGCCCGGGGTGCGGGCGAAGCGGTCCCAGATGGACTCGCCCTTGCCGTCGGTGAAGGCGGCGCCCTCGATCTGTGCGGAAGCGGCGGCCACGCCAAACACGAAGTCTTGCGGGAAGGGGCTGGCGTAGGTGATGGTGCTCATGGCGGGTTCAGGGTCAGGGTTCAGGTTTTGTCAAAAAAGCAGGTCAGGGCTCAGCGGGCCAGCAGTTGCTCGATCACGGGTTCGATGGCTTGCGCCACCCGCTCGTAGCCTGCCGGACTGAGGTGCAGCCAGTCGGGCATCACGTCGGCGCTGAGCGAGCCATCGGCCTGCATCAGGTGCCGGTTGATGTTGAGGAAATGCACGCGTCGTCCGTCGGCCATCGGCGCGATCAGGGCATTCACCTGATCATTGATGGCGCGCAGCGGGCCGCCGGCCTGCTGCTCACGCGGGTAGATGGCGAGCAGCAGCACCTGGGTGGCCGGTTGCCGGGTCTGGATTTCCGTCAGCAGGCGGCGAATACCGGCGGCGGTGGTGCGCGGGTCTTCCTGGCGATCGCCGGTGTTGTTGGTGCCGATCATCAGCACGACGACCTTGGGCGTCATGCCGTCGAGCTCGCCGTTCTGCAGGCGCCACAGCACGTTCTCGGTGCGGTCGCCGCCATAGCCCAGGGCCATGGCGTTGTGCCGCGCGAAGTGGGCCTGCCAGGCGGCCTGGCCGGCGTTTTCCCAGCCTTCGGTGATGGAGTCGCCGATGAACACCAGCTTCACGTCGCGGCCGGCGTCGCGGTGCGCGCGGATCTCGGTGAGCTTTTTCTCGTGGCGCGGCATCCACCAGTTCATGGCCCACGATTCCTGCAGCGGAATGGGCGTGACCGACTGGGTGCGGTAGTCGGGGCAGGCGGCATTGGCCTGGCCGCGCGCCACGATGCGCACCTGGCGCAGCGCCACCTCGCCGGTGCCCATGCCTTCTAGGGTGAAGGGCACGGTGACGCGGCTGAAGTCGTCGCCCTCACGCATGAAGCAGCGCAGCGCCAGAGCCACATGGCGCCAGCCCTTGCCGGCCACCGCGCGGGCTTCTGGCAACCAGGGCACCTTGCGTTCGCAGTGCTCGCTGGCGCAGTTCATCTTGAACTTCAGGCCGCCGTCGGCCATTTCGCGCACGTCGATGTCCATCTCCAGCGTGCCTTCGGCCAGGTAGGGCCGCAGGTCCAGCGGCGGGCCGTCTTCCAGGCGCAACTGGGCGATCCAGCTGTCCTTGAATTGCAGGCCCACCGTGCCGTTGGCCTGGGTGGCCGTCACCCGGCTGGCGGGCACGCGCGGCTGGGCCGGCTTGGGCACCACCACCTGCGCGCCGGTCAGGGCGGCGCGGCCTTCGAAGTCGGTCACGGTCCAGGGGCCGGTGAGGTTGATGGCCGGGGGCTCGGCGGCGTGCACGGCGGCGCTGAGACCGAGGTTCAGGCCGAGGTTCAGGAGCACGGCAGCGGCCAGGGCTGGCCACTGCCGTGCGGGCAGGTGGCGGCGGTGTGCGGCCTTGGTCGAGCGTGGCGGGTGCGGGGTCGGCGTCATGGTGGTCAGGGCTGTCATCGCAGCACGGTCAAGGTGGCGTCCAGGCGGCGCGCCTGTCCTGGTTTCAACTGGAGGTTCACGGTGCGGCTGCCGTAGCGCACGCGCCCGCCGCCCGCGCCTTGCGCTGCGCGGATGGTGGCGCTGGCCAGGCGGCCCTGGGCCCAGCGCATGTCCACCTCGAAGCCGCCGCGTGCACGCAGGCCGCGCACCTCGCCGTCGGGCCAGGCCGCGGGCAGGGCGGGCAGCAGGTGCAGCTCGCCGTTGTGCGACTGCAGCAGCATCTCGGCCACGGCGGCGGTGGCGCCGAAATTGCCGTCGATCTGGAACGGCGGGTGGGCATCAAACAGGTTCGGGTAGGTGCCGCCGGCGTTGTTGGCTTCGCTGCCCTGGCCGTCTTGTTCGGCCGCCCGGGCGCCCGGCGTGGCCAGCAGGCCGCGCAGCATGCGGTGGGCGCGGTCGCCGTCCTGCAGGCGGGCCCAGAAGGCCATCTTCCAGGCCATGCCCCAGCCGGTGCCGGCGTCGCCACGGGCGTTCAGGGTGGTGCGTGCCGCTGCAGCCAGGGCGGGCGTGGCCGCCACAGAGATTTGCCGGCCCGGGTACAGGCCGAACAGGTGCGAGACATGCCGGTGCGTGTCTTTCGGGGTGTCGAGCACCGGGTCGTCCAGCTCGTCCAGCCATTCCAGCAACTGGCCCCAGCGGCCGACGCGCGGGCCGGCTAGGCGGTCACGGGCGGCGGCCAGGCGCTGGCGCAGCGCACGGTCCGTGCCCAGCACGTCGAGCGCTTCGACGCTGTTGTTGAACAGGTCCCAGACGATCTGCTGGTCGTAGCTCACGCCGTCGGCCACCGGGCCATGTTCGGGCGACCAGCCCATCGGCGCCACCAGCCGGCCGTCCGGCAGGGCCTTGAGGTGGCCGAGCCAGAACTCGCAGACCTCGCGCATCATCGGCCAGGCCACCTCGCGCAGGTAGCGGCGGTCTTGCGTGTAGGCGTAGTGCTCCCAGAAGTGGCGGGCGTACCAGGCGTTGCCGGTCTTGTTCCACAGGTAGCCGGTGGCGCCGAAGACATTCGATTCGGTGCGCACGGCCCAGCCACGCAGCGGGCGGCCGCGGGCATCGAGGAAGCTGTCCTCGGGCATCGGCGTGTTCATGTCCCACGGCGTGATGCCTGGGCGTTGCTGCCCCGGATGGGCCAGCGACCAGGCCGCCGCGTCGGCCACCGCCTGCCGGTAACGCGGCAGCTGGCTGAGGATGAAGCCATGCAGCGGCCGGGCCAGCTCGGCGAGGTTGCCGACCTCGGCCGGCCAGTAGTTCATCTGCAGGTTGATGTTGGTGTGGTAGTCGGCGTTCCACGGCGGCGTGGTGCTGTCGTTCCACAGGCCCTGCAGATTGGCCGGCAGCGCATCGCGTGAGCTGGCGATCAGCAGGTAGCGGCCGTACTGGGCGTGCAGGGCTTCGAGTTCGGGGTCGGCGCCGTCGCGGGTGTAGGCCGCAATGCGCTCATCGGTGGGCAGCTGGCGCCGCTGCGCCGCCGTGCTGCCCAGGTTCAGGCTGACGCGGCCGAACAGGGCCGTGTGATCGCGCTGGTGCTCGGCACGCAGCGCATCGACGCTGCGCGCAGCGGCGGTGCTCACCTGGGCCGTCACGCGGGGCAGCGGGTGGGCGCCGTTGTAGCCGGTGGCGGCATCGGGGCTGTAGCTGGTGCCGGCGCCGAGGATCAGCGTCAGCGCGTCACAGCCACTGAAGACGAGGCTGTCGCCGTCCACCTTGACGCTGCCGCCTTCGTGGCGCACCTCCACCTGGCTGGCATAGGCCATGACGTTGCCGGAGGGCGCCTCGCCGGTCGCCTGCGGCAGCACCCAGCCGGCGAGCGAGCCGGTGGCGTACAGGCGCTGGCCGGCTGCGCGGATGTGCGCGCCGTGCATGTCGGTCAGGCGCAGGCTGCCGGTGTACTGGCCCTTCGCGCTGGCGCTCAGGCGCAGCACGATGACCTGGGCCGGATGGCTGGCGAAGGCTTCGCGCTGGTACTGCACGCCGCCCAGCGTGTAGCGCAGCAGGTGGCGGCCGGCGGCCATGTCGAGCTCGCGGCGGTAATCGCTTGCGGTGCCGGTGTGGCCGTCCAGGTCGATGAACAGATCACCAAAGGGCTGGTAGGCGCCGATGGTGCGGCTGTCGCCAGTCCACAGCGTGATGTCGTTGAACTGCACGCGGTCGTGGGCGAGCTGGCTGAACAGCATCGCGCCCAGGCGGCCGTTGCCGATGGGCAGGGCCTCGCGCTCCCAGCCGTCGTAGCTCAGCGGTGCGGGCTGCCGGTAGTGCAGCGTCATCTCTGGGGCCGCGCTGGCCGGGCCTGCCAGCAAGGGCAGGGCGCAGGCCATGGCGACGGCGGCGAGCAGCTGCTTCATGCCGGGCGGCCCACCAGCACGCCGCGGCCATGCGGTGCGATGAAGACCGTGCCGTGTTCCAGCGGGTCGGCCGAGATGGACAGCAGGCGGCCGTAGCGGTGGCGCGGGTCATCCACACGCACGAAGGTGCTGCCGCCATCGTCCGAGCGGAACAGGCCGTCGCTGACCTGGCCGCCGAGGTTGGCCTTGCCCCACACGAACACGCTGTGGTGGGCCGAGCCGGGCGCACCCTTGCCCACGCTGACCAGCCAGGCCTCGGTGATGAGCCTGGCGGCCTTGGGTGCCTGCTCGGCGCCGGGCAGGTGCAGCAGGCCCTGGGGCAGGGCCAGCCACAAGTGGCGCGCGGCACCGGGGGCCGCCACCAGCTGCGCGGTCTGCCAGGCTTGCAGCTTGGCCAGGCCCTTGACCACGATCTGAAAACTCCGGCCGCCGTCCACGCTGCTCAGGATCGTGCCGTTGGCGCGGTCGAACACATGGAACACGCCTTCGACATGGCGATCGGCCACGGGCTCCAGCGTGCTCTCCCGGTCGGTGGGCCAGCCTTCGCACAGCTGCCAGCTGCGGCCGCGGTCACGCGACCACATCGCCGCTTGCCGCTCAGGCGCCCAGACCAGAAACCCGCCCTTGGCCGACACCGCCACGCGGCCGGCCGGTGCGGTCCAGCCCTGCGGGGTCTTGGTGGCGCGGGGCGACGGGCCGAAGGGCGACCAGCTGGCGCCGCCGTCGAGTGACAGATAACCGCCGGTGGCCGCCGCATCCGACGTGCGTGCCACCACGCCCGGGTTCAGCCAGGCGAAGTCGACTGAGCGGTTGGTTTCCGAGGTGGGGGCGAACAGGCCGGTGCGCGGCGTGTTGTCGAGGTCGTCCCAGGCGCCGCCGGCATGGTCGCCCATGGCCGCCAGCAAGGCCGCGCCGCCCGACGGGCTCTTGATCTCCAGCGCCGCGGTTTCCTCCAGGTTCTTCACCGTGAAGGCCCATTGCACCTGCGGCGCGCCGAGGTTGCCGGTCATCCACACGCCGTAGCCGGTGCCGTACACCGCGCGCTCGCCGTTGAACGGGTCGATCTGGACGTCGGCCATCCAGTGGCCCATGCGCCTGCGGCCCTGCTGGAAGTTGTCGAGCCAGGGCCAGCCGCTGCTGTCCATGCGGGAGCGGGCGGCCAGCGGCGTCCAGCTGGCGCCGTGGTCGGTGGACAGGAACAGCTCATCGCCGGCGCCCCAGCGCTCGAGGGTGGACACCACCAGGCGGCCGGGTGCGCGGGCATCGACCGCCACGCCGGAGTAGCCGAAGCCCAGCGGTTGCTCGCCGGCCTTGACCGGCGAGATCTCCGTCCATGCGCCGGCCGGGGGGCGGCGCCACACGCTGCCCGTGCGGGCGTAGCCTGGGTTGGGCACCTCGCCCGGGCCACCGGCCGTGAAGCTGATGTACAGGTCGCCCTGCGGGCCGAGGGCGGCGCGTTGCGGCACCTGGGCGGGCGTGGCGGTCTCGCGGCTGAAGCTGGCGCCGCCATCACGCGAGACAAACAGGCCTGGCTGGTCTGTGCAACCCACCCAGAGCACCGGCGCGTTGCCGCTGCCGGTGCTCGGGTCGATCAACACCAGCGAGACATGCTGGCCGGGGAAGGACACGCGCTTGAAGCTCAAGCCGCCGTCCGTGCTTTTCATCAGGCCGTCGCGGGTGGTGCCCAGCCACAGCACGCGGGGATCGGTCGGGTCCACCTGCAGGCGCTCACCGGTGCCACGGCCGGCTTCGTTGCCGCCGAGCTTGATGCCCAGCTCGGTGGTGCGCCAGGTGAGGCCGCGGTCGTTCGACGTCAGCAGCGCGGCCTTGCGGGCCCACTCGCCGGTGTAGGTGCCGCAGGCGGCGTAGACGCGGTCCGGGTTGCCCGGGTCGAGGGCGATGCTGAGCACGCCCATCAGGTCGGCGTCATCGCGGCCGAGGTGGTCCAAGAGCGGCAGCCAGCGCTGGCCGACGGCATCGAAGCGGTACAGACCGCCGATGTCCGTGCGGGCATACAGCAGGCCGGCCTCACGCGGATGAAAGACGAAGCCGTTGACGAAACCCGCGCCGCCAAACGGCACGCTGCGCCACTGGTAAGGGCCGGTGCCGGTGGCTGCTTGGCTTGATGAGGTTGCGGTGACCAAGGCGGCCGCACCGGCCGCGCCTGTCAGTGGCGCGAGCCGACCCAGGGCGCCGAGCGCATGGATCGAAGAGCCAGGCAGGCAGGCCAGTGCGCCGATCGAGGCGCGGTGGAAGTCGCGGCGGGTGGTCATGGTGGCGGGCGGTTGGTCGCTTGTTTACTGCTGGGCGCTGTGGCGGGTGTTGGTCAGTACCGGCCCATCCGCACTTTCAGCACCACCGGCTTGCCGGTGAGGTTCAGGCCGTAGTCGGTCTGGTCGCCGTTCCAGTTGCGCAGGCGCACCCAGCGGCCATCGGGCGTGTAGTGGCCCTCTTCGGCGCTCAGCATCACCACGCCCTTGCCCGGCGCGCTGGGCTCCAGCGTGTCGATGCGGACACGGGCGTACTGGCCCACCAGCACGAACTCGTCGGGGCCGATCTGGGCCACGGCCACACCGCCCACGGGCTTGTCGGCATGGGCCGGGCGATCGGTGGTGGGCGGGAAGAAGCTGCGCTCGCCGAACTGCCATTCACCGAAGCTCACCGTGGCCTTCCAGCCCTGCATCTGCAGGGTCTGCGGCGCGTGGTCGTCGCCCTCGGCCAGGCCGTGGGTGCGACCTTCAAAGGCCCATTGCGCCCACTGGCGTTGCAGGCCGCCGAACACCTTGTAGATGGGCGCGAAGGGCGCCACCATGCGTGCATCGGTCAGCTTGGCGCCGAGCGGGAAGTTCGAGTAGTCGGCGTAGTCGATGCCGAAGGGCACGGCGCCCAGGCTGCCGCGGCCGATGATGGCGTAGAGGTAGCGGGCATAGGCCGGCGCGTTGCCGATCTCCGGCACGAACAGCGGGTTGCCCGGGCGCTGGAACTCTTTCAACGTGCCTTCGACCTGGGCTGATTCCGGGCTGTAGATGTCAGGGCCGACCAGGTCGATGTGGGGTGCCGCGGCCTTGTAGATGTCGATCACGTCAAAGGTGGGGCCGCCGCTGGCGAAGTTGTTGTTCCATGGGGCCATCGGCGCCAGCGGATCACGCAGCGCGTTGTTCACATACATCGGCAGGTTGTGCACGGCACGGCCGGCCCGCGCGAGGTCTTCGATGTAGCTGGCGATGGCCCAGGCGTGGAAGTATTCGTCGGCATACGGGCCATACACCGCGCGCCATGAGCCCTGTGCGGCGCCGGCCACCGGCGACTTCTTCCGCTGCAGCACGGCGGCGGGCACGTCACGCTCGAAGGCAGCCTGCGCCTTGGCGCCGAAATCACGCACATGGCCGTAGGTGCCGACTTCGTTTTCCACCTGCACCATCAGCACGGTGCGTTGTTCGCGGTCAACCTTCGCGAGGTGGCTCATCAGTGCGACGAAGGCTCGCTTGTCGGCCTCGCGGGTGTTGTCGCCGAAGGGCGAGAGGCAGTAGGTGGGCTGGCCCTGGGCGTCCACCATGCGCGGGAAACGCTGGTTGTTGGTCTTGACCCAGCCCGGGGTGTACTGCGGGCTGGTGTTCTTCCAGGTGCCGAACCACAGCAGCACCACGCGCACCTTGTTCTGGCGGGCTTCGCGCAGCAAGGTGTCGACGAAGCTGAAGTCGAAGCGGCCTTCAACCGGTTCGACCTGTTCCCAGGCCACGGGCACCGACACGGTGTTGGCGCCGATGTCGCGCACGGCCGGCCAGACCTGCTTCAGGGCTTCGGGGTAGTTGCTGGAGTTGTGGACCTGGGCGCCCAGCATCAGGTAGGGCGCGCCATCAACGATCAAGGCATGGCGACCGTCACGCTCGGCCAGCGCCGGCAGGGCCGTGGCTGCGCCTGCGGCCGCGGCGATCGCCTGGCTGCCCAGCAGGGCAGCGCAGATCAGCAGGCGGGGCAGGGTGAGGCGGGTGAGGTGACGTGGGCGCATGGTGCTGCAACGCTGCCGCAACGGGCAACGAGGTGAATGAGGGGGATGTCGGGGAAAGGCCTGCGCCAGGCCTGGCGGCCTGGCGCAGGCGAACTCGTCAGAACGAGTAGCTGGCGCGCAGCGTGTAGCGCGGGCCGGATGCATACCAGGAGCGGCCCATCATGCCGACCGTCTGTTGCATCATCTGCTTGTACATCGCGTTGTTCAGGTTCTGGCCTTCCAGAGACACCGTCAGGCGATCATCAAACTTGTACGACACCCCAGCGTCGATCTGGCCGAAGGCGTCCGCCCACAGCGGCATGCCCCAGGCCAGGTTGTGCTGGCCGTAGTTCGCGCTCGCCGGGTTGGTGTCCAGACCATCCGAGCCTTGGGTGCCGCTCATGTTGGTGCCGTACAGGTACTTCGAGCGCCAGCTGTAGGCGATGCGGGCCGACAGCGGGCCGCGGTCATACAGCAGCGCCAGGTTGATGGTGTCCCGCGACACGTTGTTCAGCGGCAGGCCACTGAACGACTTGCCGTTGGTGTCACAGCCGTTGATGTTCAGGTTCAGGTTGTCGGCGCTGCCGCTGCCACCCGTGCAGTACTCGGAGAACACGCTGTTGTAACGCGTCTGCTTGCTGTTCACGTAGGTGTAGTTGGCCTGCACGCCGAAGCCCGCCAGCCAGCCCGGCAGCGTGTCGAAGTACTGCTGGTAGGCCACCTCGAAACCGCGGGCAAAACCCTTCGCGCCATTGACCGGGGAGGTCAGCGTGAAGTTGTAGTTCGTGCCCGTCGAGTCCGACATCGCGATGCTGGCCGTCTGGTTGACGATGATGTCCTTCAGCTGCTTGTTGAAGGCGGCGAAGGTCAGCGAGCCGTTCTTCGCGAAGTACCACTCGGCCGTCAGGTCCAGCTGGTTCGCGCGGATCGGCTTGAGCAGCGGGTTGCCTGATGCCGTGCCGGTGAAGTTCACGCTGTCGATCACCAGGGTGTTGCCCTCGGTGTGCTGCGTGGTGCTCACCTTCATCGTGGTGTAGTCCTGCAGCAGCGAGAAGTCAGGCCGCGAGATGGCCTGGGCCCAGGCCATGCGGAACTGCAGCTGCTCATCCGCCTTCATCTTCAGGTTCAGCGACGGCAGCACATTGGTGTAGCTGTTGTCGTGGCTGATGGCCGCTGCCGTGGTGCCGAAGGTCGGCACGCTGCCGCTGACCGAACCACCTGCCGGCGGGTTGATCGTGGCGTTGGACAGCAGGAAGTAGCCGTGCGCCTTGTTGGCCGTGTGCACCAGGCGCAGACCGACGTGACCATCGACCGGGAACTTCCAGTCGTCGAAGCCGAAGCGCAGCTGCGCATAGGCGGCCTGCGTGCGCTCACGCTGGTCGTTGTCGCCCGACGGGTCGGTGCCGAAGGTCGACGGCTTGTAGTGGTTGAAGCAGCCATAGCCCTGGTTGGCCACGGCCTGCGCGCACAGGGTCTCGTAGTAGCCGTGCAGCGTGTCGTAGCTGTTCGGGTAACCGGCGGCCACGGCGGTGTTCGGCACGATGACCGGCGCGACCGTGGCGTTGCCGTTCATGAAGTTGTCGAACGTGTGCAGGCGGACGAGGTCGGTGCCGAAGTTCGACAGGTAGGCCAGCTCGTTCACGTCCCAGCTCTTCTGCCACGGGTGGGTGATGGTCGCCCAGTTGTAGCTCGGGTTGGAGTTCTGGGTCTTGGCGTCGCGGTCGGTCAGGCGCAGGCCGAAGCGCAGATCCACCAGCACCGGATCGTCGAACTTGTACTGCACGTCGCCCTTCCAGGCCTTCTGGTTGGCCACGCTCTTGTCAGCGTGGTCCATGGTGAAGGCCCAGTAGTAGTTCGCCGGGTTGGCCAGCGCGGCCAGGTCGGCGGCGTCGAAGACGATGCGCGGGGTCGGGCCGCTCAGGTCCAGGGTTTCCTTGGCCATCTGCAGGCCGGTGGCCACGGTGGAGTCGAAGCCCTGGGTCTTGGCGCGGATGAACTGGAAGTCGGAGGTGAAGCGCCAGCGGTCGTTCGGCGTCCACACGGTGTTCCAGGCCAGCTCGCGGGTGCTGGAGTCACGCTTGGCGTAACGGGTGTCGGCGTCGAAGCTGATGCCGCCGTCCACCGCATCACGGATGGTGCCGGTCAGCAGCGCGCCGGTGGGGCCGTAGGTCGCGCCCGCATCCACCGTGGTGTTGTACGGGTTGGCCTGGCCGAACAGGGCGTTTTCGGCCCAGTTGAACTTGTACTTCGACTCGAACGCGGTCAGCGACGATTGCAGCGTGTCCTTCTTCCACTGCAAGGCACCGTAGATACCCTGGCGGTCACGCTCGTACTCCATCGTGCGCCAGCCCACGGCCTTCGGAATCCAGTTCGGGTCCGTCGGGGTGCGCTGGTAATAGGCGTCCACCTGGATGCCGTCGGTGCGGGTGGCGCTCTTCGAGCGGGCCACGTCAAACAGCGCGCCGAACTTGCCCAGGTCGGTGTCCCACACGTTCGACAGCAGCAGCGAGCCGGACGGCGAGTTCTTGCCGTTGAGCTTGTTGTAGGTGGAGTCCACCGACACCACGCCCTTGAACTCCTTGAAGTCGAACGGCATGGCGGTGCGCAGGTTCACCAGGCCGCCGATGGCGCCTTCGATCTGTTCAGCCGACGGGTTCTTGTACACGTCCACGCCCGACATCAATTCCGGCGGTACGTCTTCGAAGCTCAGCGAGCGGCCACCGTTGGCCGAGAACGAATCGCGGCCGTTCAGCTCGGAGCGCACATACGGCAAGCCGCGGATGCTGACGCCGGAGCCTTCCACCGAGTAGTGCTCGGGGTCGCCCTTGCTCATCGTGCGGTCGATGGTCACGCCCACCACGCGCTGCAGCACTTCGGTGACGGAGCGGTCCGGCAGCTTGCCGATGTCTTCGGCGACGATGGAGTCGACGACCTCCTCGGCGTTGCGCTTGATCTTCTGGGCCGATTGCAGGGCCGCACGCTGGCCGGTCACGACGACGGTGCTGCCATCAGCGGCAGCCGCAGACGCCGCCGGGGCAGGCGTGGGGGCTGACTGGGCCATGGCCACTGCGCTCCAGCACAGGGCCACATGGGCTGCCGCGATCGACACGGCGGTCTTCTGAAATTGTCTCATCTCGTTTTTCTCTTTGAACAGAAGGGTGGGAAGGCATGTCCGTGGGCGGACGTGGGCTTCTGGCCAGGCCGGCGCTTGTGGTGCGCCGTGCCCGGCGGGGTGGGTTTCGATCAGGCTCCTGTGAAGCGGTTGACCATGTTCTCGAGGTACTCCTGCCGGCCGGAGGCTGGGGCAACATCAACGTTGGTCGCCAGGGCAAGGTCTGCCAGCTGGTCGAGCGTGACGCGGCCTTCCAGGATGTCCTGGCCGGCAGGGGTCTTCCAGCCGGCGTAGCGGGCGTCAAGCGCCTGCTGCAACTGGCCGTCGAGAATCATTTGTTCGGCCACCAGCAGGGCGCGTGCGCACACGTCCATGCCGCCGATATGGCCGTGGAACAGGTCAGCCGGGTCGATCGACTGGCGGCGGACCTTGGAGTCGAAGTTCAGGCCACCCGAGCCCAGGCCACCGGCCTGCAGCACGTGGTAGAGCGCGATCGCGGTCTCTGGCACGTTGTTCGGGAACTGGTCGGTGTCCCAGCCCAGTTGCGGATCACCGCGGTTCATGTCGAGGCTGCCGAGCAGGCCGAGCGCGCCGGCGGTGGCGATCTCGTGCTCGAAGCTGTGGCCCGACAGCGTGGCGTGGTTGGCCTCGATGTTGACCTTCACTTCCTTCTCGAGGCCGTAGCGCACGAGGAAGCCGTAGACGGTGGCGGTGTCGAAGTCGTACTGGTGCTTGCTGGGCTCGCGCGGCTTCGGCTCGATCAGGATCGTGCCCTTGAAGCCGATCTTGTGCTTGTGCTCCACCGCCATGGTCAGGAAGCGGCCGAGCTGGTCGAGTTCCTGGCCGAGGTTCGTGTTCAGCAGGGTTTCGTAGCCTTCGCGGCCGCCCCACAGCACGTAGTTCTCGCCGCCCAGGGCCAGGGTGGCGTTCATCGCATCACGCACCTGCAGCGCGGCCAGGCCGAAGATGGCGGGGTCGGGGTTGCTGGCAGCGCCCGACATGAAGCGGCGGTGGCTGAACAGGTTGGCGGTGCCCCACAGCAGCTTCATGCCGGTGCGTTGCTGCTGGGCGCCCAGCACGTCGACCATGCGCAGGAAGTTCTCGCGGCTCTCGCGCGGGGTGCTGCCTTCGGGTGCCACGTCGCGGTCGTGGAAGCAGTAGTAGGGCACGCTCAGGCGCGAGAAGAAATCAAACGCGGCGTCGGCCTTCTGGTGAGCCAGCTCCATCGGCGAGCCGCCTTCGAACCACGGACGCAGGAAGGTGCCGCCGCCAAACGGATCGAGGCCGTTCCAGCAGAAGGTGTGCCAGTAGCAGGCGGCAAAACGCAGGTGGTCTTCCATGCGCTTGCCCAGCACCACGCGGTCCTTGTCGTAGTGGCGGAAACTCAGCGGGTCGGTGCTGCCGGCGCCTTTGTAGGTCACGGGCGCGATGTCTTCGAAGTAGCTCTTGGTCATGATGTGGGGTGTGCGTCAGCCGATGGCCGGACGTGGTTTCAGCCTTGATGGAGTTGGCGGTAGAGCGTGCGGAAGCGCTGCAGGCGTTCCGCCAGCGGTGCATGCACGGACTCATCCGGCTGGTGACGGGCCATGACGGGCGGGCGGGCGCAGACGAGGTCGGGGGCACCACCCGCAGCGAGCCAGCCGAGGCGGGCGGCGCCGAGGGCACCGCCGGCTTCGGAGCCGGTGTGCAGCACGATGTCCACGCCGAGCGCATCGGCGATCAACTGGGCCCAGAGCCCGCTGCGGGCGCCACCGCCCACCAGCGACAACTGGCTCACTTCGGTACCCGCGGCCTGCAGGGCGGCCAGGCCGTCGGCCAGGCCGAACGCCACGCCTTCCAGCACGGCGTAGCCCACATGGGCGCGGGTGGTTGCATGGCCCAGGCCAGCCAGGTGGCCTTGGGCGAACGGGTTGTTGTGCGGTGTGCGTTCACCGGCCAGGTAAGGCAGGAACAGCGGCGCCTGCAGGCGCTCGGCCATGCTCAGCTCGGCCACTTCGCTCAGCAGGTGGGCTTCGCTGCCAGCGCCGGTCAGGCCCACGGCCCACTTCAGGCAGCTGGCGGCCGAGAGCATCACGCTCATCTGGTGCCAGCGGCCGGGTTGGGCATGGCAGAAGGCATGCACGGCCGAGGCGGGGTTGGGGCGGTAGGTGTCGTTGACGACAAACAGCACGCCCGAGGTGCCGAGCGAGATGAAACCGTCACCCGGTTGCACGGCGCCGATGCCGATGGCGCTGGCGGCGTTGTCACCGGCGCCGCCGGCCACCACCACGCCCTCAGGCAGGCCCCAGGCGCGGGCCAGTGCGGGGCGCAGCACGCCGCTCACCTCGGTGCTCTCCACCAGCCGCGGCATGTGGGCGCGGCTCAGGTGGCAGGCGGCCAGCAGGGGCTCTGACCAATCACGCGCGGCCACGTCGAGCCACAGGGTGCCGGCGGCGTCTGAAGGCTCGCTCACCTTGTCGCCCGTCAGCAGCAGCCGCAGGTAGTCCTTGGGCAGCAGCACGCTGCGCACCTGCTCGAACACGGCCGGCTCATGGCGCCGCACCCACAGCAGTTTCGGCGCGGTGAAGCCGGGCATCGCCAGGTTGCCGGCGATGCTGTGCAGGCGCGGCTCACGAGCAGTGAGCTCGTCGCATTCGGCATGGCTGCGGCCGTCGTTCCACAGGATGGCCGGGCGCAGCACCTGGTCTTGCGCGTCCAGCAGCACGGCACCGTGCATCTGGCCTGACAGGCCGATGCCGCGCAGCTCAGCCCAAACGCGCGGGTGAGCCTCGCGCAGCTGGGCGACCGCCGCTTCGGTGGCTTGCCACCAGTCTTGCGGGGCCTGCTCGGACCACAGCGCCTGCGGTCGCGACACCGTCAGCGGCGCGCCGGCCTGGCCCACGGTGTGGCCGCTGCCGTCGAGCAGCAGCAGCTTGACTTCCGAGGTGCCGAGGTCGATGCCGAGAAAGCTCATGCCTGCCCCCGCGCCACGGCGTTCGGTGCGATCAAGGGGCGGGTCAGGCGGTAGCGGGCCAGCGCGGCGGCGCCCACGGCCACGGCGTCTGCACCGAAGCGCGAGATGCGCACGTTCGGCGGCGGCAGCTTCGCGGCTTCGGCATAGCCGGCCAGCGTCTGCAGGGCGGGCTCGGTGAAGTCGTCGCCCAGCGTGACGCCAGTGCCGCCGAGCACGATGCAGGCCGGGTCATATGCCGCGCACAGGTTGTGCAGCAGCACGCCCAGGTAGTTGCCGGCGCGGTGAACGGCGGCGATGGTGAGGGTGTCGCGCACCTGCAGGCGCTGCTTCAGCTCGGTCATCGTGCGCGTCTGCGAGCCTTCGGCGCGGGTGGGCGACATGGCTGAGAGGCCGATCAGCGCTTCGGCGCAACCCAGGCGGCCGCAGGAGCAGCGCGGGCCGTCGATCTGCAGCACGATGTGGCCGACTTCACCCGCGAAGCCGCGGTGCCCGGTCAGCAGGCGGTCATCGACGATGACGCCTGCGCCGACGCCTTCGTTGATGCTGACGTAGATCAGCGGGTCGCCACGCTCGGTGGCATTGAATTCCATCTCGCCCACGGCCGCCACATCCGCTTCGTTCTGCAGGTACAGCGGCACGGCGTTGAGGGCGGTGCTGGCCAGCTCGGCCGCCAGCAGGGGTCCGATGGCCAGATCACGCCAGCCCAGGTTGGGCGCGAAGCGCAGCACACCGGTGGCTTCATCCACACCCCCGGGCAGGCCCACACCGATGCCGATGACCTGGCGGCCTTCGCCCTGCAGCTGCTGGTGCAGCTGGCTCAGGCCCTGCGCCAGCTGGCGGATGGCTTCGGGCGCAGCGGGACGGGTGTCCATCTCGATCTGGTGCGTGGCCAGCACGTCGCCGGTGAGCGAGGTGGCCACGATGCGGATGACGCCTACACCCACCTCGGCGCCCAGCAGCAGCATGCGGGTGGGGTCGATGAACAGCGGGGTGGGGCGGCGGCCACGGTCGCCCGTCACCACCACTTCACGTTCCTGCAGCCAGCCTTCGTCGATCAGCTCGCGCACCAGCATGCTGACGGTGGACTTGGTCAGGCCCACCGCGGTGGCCAGGTCGGCACGCGACAACGCCGGGTTCACGCACAGGTGTCGAACCAGCGCCATCCGGTTGATGCGCTTGAGCAGTTGTTGGTGGCCAGTGGCGTCTGCTAGATCGATGAGCACGTTCGGTATCCCCGGAAGGGCGTTGATTCGGAATGACTGAAGAATAGTTTGTTCGACGAACGAAATAAATCCGGTGAAAACCCGGGTTGTTGCCAAACCAGCGCGTCAGGCTCCGGTTTCGTGGCCAGCGCGGGTCGTGGCCGTGTGCCGTTCACCTTGCTCCAGCGCCCGCCAACGCACGGTGCCGAGGCCCTGATGGCCGGGCGTGTTTTGCCAAGGCACCAGCACCGCGCTGCCGGGCGCCAGGTCGATGAAGTTGTCGTCGAACGCCACGCCCTCGGCTTCCATCCACAGGCCCTTCACCGGCACGTCGGACTGCACGCGCAACAGGCTCTCGCTCAACAGCTCGAAGCGCGGGCTGGCGGCGGGCAGGGTGTGGAACTTGAAGGGCTCGGGCCAGGCGCAGTCGCGGGCCAGGATGGGGGCGGTGTCGGTGTGGCTGTCGTTGTGTAGGTCAGCATCGCTCGCCAGCAGTTCGCCCATCACCGGCAGGTGTGACTCAGGCAGGGTCACCAGTCGCTCGGTGGTCGCATTGGCGTCGGCGTTCAACAGCACCTTGTCGCTCCACACGCGCACGCCGTCCAGCGTGTGCAGGTGCAGCGCCAGCTTCAGCGCGCGCGCCGGACCAGCGTTCATCACGGTGAGACGGGCCTGACCCGCCTGCAGCCGCAGGGCCACAGCCAGCGGCGCCAGCGCCCGCCGGATGCCGTGCCAGGCCGGCTTCAGGTGCCCGCCGCTGTCGATGATGGCCCAGCTGACGGCTGGCCAGCAGTCGTTCAATTGCCAGACCAGCGCACCGCCCACGGCCCGCGCGCCGGGTTTCTGCCAGCGTCGCCGGAAGGCCTGGTAGGCGCAGCGCATGGCTTCGGCCTGGATGAACTGCGTGGCGTACACATGCTCGGCCAGCGTGGTGACACTGCGCAGGTTGTCAGCCATGTAGACGGCCAGCCGGCGGTGGCCGTCGGGCTCGCCGGAGCCAGCCTTGTTGTGCCACATCAGCGTGCGGCTTTCCGGGTAGCGCTCGGCCTTTGGCAGCGCCTCATGCAGCACCGCCAGGCTGGCATGGGATTGCATGCCGAACTCGCTCACGAAACGCCCCTGCACCTCTTCATAGCGCTGGTAGGGCAGCATCTGCTGGTGCCACACCTCCCAGCTGTGGCGATCTCCCGCAGTGGGGTCTGACGACAGCGGCCCGCCGTCGCCACCGGGTGTCCACGGGCTGCCGGGCCAGTAGAGGCTGCCCGGGTGCAGCGCGGCGCACAGGGCCGGCAGGCGCTGCTCATACAGCAGGCGCGCATCGAACTGGCCCGGGGCGATGCCCGGCCCGTGGGCGCCGATCGATTCGGCCACCGCATAGTCTTCGTTGTTGCCGCACCAGATGGCGAGGCTGGCACGGTGCCGCAGGCGTTTGACGGCGGCGGCCGCTTCGGCCGTCACGGTGGCTTCAAAGGCCGGGTTGGCCGGGTACATGCCGCAGGCGAACAGGAAGTCTTGCCAGACGAGCAGGCCGAGTTCGTCGCAGGCGTCATAAAACGCCTCTGACTCATAGATGCCGCCACCCCACACGCGCAGCATGTTCATGTGGCCGGCAGCGGCCTGGGCCACGCGGGCGCGCACCCGCGCTGGCGTGACGCGCTCCAGCAGGTTGTCATCGGGAATCCAGTTCGCGCCGCCGATGAACACCTCCTGCCCGTTCACCTCGAAGCAGAAGCTGGTGCCGGCCTCGCCTTCAACCGGTGCCTGCACCAGCGCCACGGTGCGCAGGCCGATGCGGCGTGTGTCCTGGGCCACCACGCTGCCGGCCTGGTGTACGCAGGTGTGCAGCTCATACAAGGGCTGATCGCCCAGGCCGCGTGGCCACCAGAGCTGGGCCGCCTCAATCACCAGATGCGCATGGACCTGTGGGCTGGCATCGCAGTCGATGTGGGCCACCAGCGCGCCGTCCGGGCCGCGCAGCGTGTGGCTCAGGGTCAGGCCGGCCAGGTTGCCCAGCAGCTGCGTGCTCACGCGCACCTGCGCGCGCCGGGTTGTGAGGTTCACCTCGGTCTGCGGGTGCACCTCCGCCAGGCGCACATGCCAGCTTTCGCGGCGCACGGGCTGCCACGGCCCGCTGGTGAGCAGCACCGGGCCCCAGTCCCAGCCGAAGTGGTACTGCGCCTTGCGCAGGTGCAGCCGGGCACTGTCGCCGTTCCACAGGCGGCGTTGGCCCTGGGTGGCTTCGAGCGCGCGGGCGGCAGCCAGTGGCGGGTCGAACCGCAAGAGCAACTCATTGCCGCTTGGTTGGAGCAAGGCCCGGATGTCAGTCCGCAGCGGCACGAACATGTTGCTGCTGGTGAACAGCAGCTGGCCGTTGAGCCAGGCGCTGCACACGGTGTCCAGGCCATCAAACACCAGCTCTTCATGCGGTGCGAGGTTGTCGATGCCCGGCACGTCGAAACGCAGGCGCCAAGCCCAGGTGCGCTCACCCACCCATTGCACGTCGGTTTCCTGGGTGCCGCGCGCCACGTCGGGCAGCAGGCCGGCGGCCATCAGCGCACCGTGGGTGGTGCCGGGCACGGTGGCGGGCAGCCAGGCCGAGGTGGGCAGGGCACCGATGTGGGCGGGCTCAGCCGCGGCAGGCACCTCGGCCAGTTGCCAGCCGGTGTGCAGCGCCATGCTGCGTGTGGCGAGCGGGCTGTGTGGCTGCGGGACAAACGAATGCGTCATTTTTACTAAACAAATACGTGAGTGACGGCCGATTGGGTGCACGCAAGCCAGTGAAAGCCCGAACTTGTCAGCCGTGGTTTTCAAAATCATACTGTCTGTTTACTAAACTACACTCAGGGTGTTCACCAGCGCGCAGGCCGATGGCCGCTGCGCCCGCTGGCCTTGCACGAAGCCTCATGACCGATGCGTTGAACCCGCCCCTGATGCCCCGCCGCGCCCTGATGGGTGCGGCGATGAGCGTTGCGAACGCCGTGCTGGGTGCCAGCGCACTTGGTGCAGGCCCGGCTGTTGGCGGCTCGTTGGCCCAGCCCGGCGTGGCGCCTGAGCTGCCCTGGGCCGGCCCGGTGCGACATGCCGGTGGGTGGCTGGAGTGGTCGCGGCCCACGCCGTCGTCGGTGAGCCCGGCTGCGTGGTTCGACCCCGATCAGCACGATGTCTGGTGTGACTTTGAAGGGCCGGGTGGTGCGCACCTGCGGGCCACCGCCTTCTGGCACAACGACGCGCGCCAGGGTGGCCGCTGGTTGCTGCGGCTGTTCCCCACGGTGCCGGGCCGCTGGCAGGGCACTGTTCAGGGGAGCATCGGCGGCGGCGCACCGCAAGATTTGGGTCGGGTGCCTGCGGCGGATGTTGCCCGGGTGCCGCGCCACCACCACATCAGCCTGGACGCCAGCAATCCGCGCTACTTCGCCTTTGAAGACGGCACGCCCCATGTGCCGGTCGGTCTGAACATCTGCTGGGGCATGAGCGACGACACCCTGGCCGATTACCGCCGCTGGTTCACCCGGCTGGCAGCCCAGGGCGGCAACTTTGCCCGGCTCTGGATGGCCAGCTGGAGCTTCGGCATCGAGTGGGTGGACACGGGCCTGGGCAACTACGCGCGGCGCATGACGCAGGCGGAACTGCTGGACGAAGTGTTTGCGCTGGCAGAGTCACTCGGCATCAAGCTGATGCTGTGCCTGGTCAATCACGGCGCCTTCTCGGAAAACGCCGACAGCGAATGGGCCCGCAACCCGTACAACCAGCGGCTGGGCGGCCCGCTGGCCACGCCCGACACCTTCGTCACAGACGAGGTTGCGCAGCGGCTGTTCGAGAGGCGCGTGCGCTACATCGCGGCGCGCTGGTCACACAGCCCGGCGCTGCACAGCTGGGAGTGGTGGAACGAGGTCACCTGGACGCCGATCCGCGCGGCGGAGCTGCGCCCCTGGATCGCCCGCATGAGCCGGGTGCTGGACCGCCACGACCCTTACCGCCGCCTGCGCACCACCAGCTGGGCCGACCGTGGTGACGCCACCACCTGGCAGATGCAACAGCTGGATTTCGTGCAGCAGCATGACTACACGCTGAACGACCCGATCGACCACTACGCCGCATCGGCACGGGCCTGGGAGGCTGACGGCCTGGCACACAAGCCGTGGGTGCCCGGCGAGCTGGGTCTGGAAACCGAATACGACATCGCCACGCCGCGGCCGTTCGAAGCCGATGCCGTGCACCTGCACAACGGCCTGTGGGCGCCGCTGTTTCTGGGCTATGCCAGCACGGCCTGGTACTGGTGGTGGGACAAGATGGTCGACCCGCAACGCCGCTGGAGCGCCTATCGCGGGGTGTCACGATTCCTTGATCAGTTGCATGGCAGCGGCTTGCGGCTGTCTGCCCATCGCCCCCATCCGCCGCAACAGGCTCAGCTGATGAGCCCGCAGCTGCCCGCCGGTGGTGAGCCGGCTTCGGGTGTGCCACCGATGGCTGCGAGCCCTGACGCCCGCGCGCTGGCGATGGTGGGTGCGCGCAGCGCGCTGGTGTGGGTGCGTGCCCATCTGCACGATGCCTCGGCGCTGCGCCGGGCCTGGCGCCAGGAAACGGGCGGCAAGCACCCGGCCCAGCCCTGGACGCCGCGTTACCCCTTGCTGAAACAGCACCGCGTTGTGCTGGACGCTCTGGCGCTGCCGGACGGACCGGTGCGGGTGCGCTGGCTGGACCCGGCCACCGGCCATGCGATGGCGCCGCTGCCCACGCCCGCGGTGTGTCGCGGCGGCACGCTGGTGCTGGCCGTGCCTGCTTTCCAGCGTGATCTGGTGGCCATCGTCATGGCCGCACACGCCTGATCGGGCTGAGCCACATGCCCAGGCTGCCCGGTTTGTCCTCACACCGCTCCGTGCACCCATCACCACACCAACCACTACACCATTCACTGCTGTCGATGCCTGCTTCCGAGATCCAGACCGCCTGGGCCCAGCGCCTGCAACGCGAACTTGCGCAAAACGTGCTGCCCTGGTGGCAGGCGTCGATCTTTGATGCCGAAGGGCGCGTGCTGGGCGGGCGTGCCAACGACGGTGCCGTGCTGGACGCACCGCGCACCGCCGTGCTGGGCACCCGGCTGCTGTGGACCTTCACCACGGCCCAGCGCCGCCTGGGGCGCAACCCGGCGCTTGATCTGGCCGCCGAGCGCGCGCTGGCCTGGGTGCGCGGCACGCTGACCGACCCGGTGCATGGCGGCGTGTTCTGGTCAGTGGATGGGGACGGCCAGCCGGTGGCCGACCACAAGCAGACCTACGCGCAGGCCTTTGCCATCTACGCCTTGATGGCCCAGCACGCGGCCGACTGTGCGGCCCAAGGCCTGCCGCTGGCCGCCGTCACACCCGCCGCACAAGACGCGCTGCGTTTGTTCGACCTGCTCGACACCCATGCCCGCGACGGCCAGGCAGGCGGTTACATGGAGGCCTGCACCCGTGACTGGCAACCCTTGCCCGATGCGACGCTGTCGGCGGACGAGCCACCCGCCGCGCGGTCGATGAACACCCTGCTGCATGTGCTGGAAGCCTTCACCGAACTGTTGCGCTGCCACCGGCAACCCTTGGTGGCCACGCGCCTGCGTGAGCTGGTCGAGATCTTCCTCGACCGCCTCTGGCTGCCCGGGCAGCGCTGCTTCGGCCTGTTCTTCTCGATCGACTGGCGGCCGATGACCACGCAGGTGTCGTGGGGGCATGACATCGAGGCGGCCTGGCTGCTGCGGCGCGCCTGCGAGGTGCTGGCTGATGACGACCTGAGCCGCCGCGTTGATGCGCTGGTGCCGCAGGTGGCCGATGCCGTGCTGCAGGGCGGCGTGGCGGATGACGGCAGCGTGCTGGGGGCTGGCCTGTTTGATGGCCGCGTCACCGATGCGCGGCGCCACTGGTGGTGTCAGGCCGAGGCCATGGTCGGCTTCTGGGATGCCTGGCAGCTGACGGGCGACCCGCGCTTTCAGCGCGCGGCATGGCGGGTGTGGCAGCACATCGACAAGCATCATGTCGACCCGGTGGGTGGCGACTGGCTCAAGACCCTGGACGAGCAGCTGCACCCGGTCGACAGCATCCCGAGGGCGGGCCCTTGGGAATGCCCGTACCACCATGTGCGGGCCTGCGTTGAAATGATGGAGCGGCTGGCTCATGCGTAAGCTGCGCGGCGCGGATGAGAGGGCGAACACGGGGTGGCGAAAGGTGGTGGGCATGGTGACTGGGTTGTTGGTGGGGGTGGGCTTGGCGGTGGGCCTGGTGCCTGAGGCCGCGGCGGGGCAGGCGGCCACGGCGTCGGTATTGCCAGCGGCAGGTGGCCTGCAGCGCACGGCGCCGGTGGTCGATCAGCGCCTGAACGCCACGCTGCAGGCGCTGGCCGCGGGCCGGCCCATCAACGTGGTGGCCATCGGAGGCTCCATCACCACCGGCTACGCCGCCAACCCGCCGCGTGAGCGCGGCTGGGCGGCGCAGGTCGGCGCCTGGTTGAAGACGCGCGGCCAGGTGCGCTTCATCAACGCGGGCCTGAGTGGCACCGACTCTGCGGTGGCCGTGCAACGCGTGCAGGCACAGGTGCTGGCCGAATCGCCAGACCTGGTGCTGGTGGAGTTTGGTGTCAACGACGAGTGGCTGGATGCGCATGTGCGCGGCAGCAGTTATGAAGGCCTGTTGCGCCAGCTGCTGGCCGCACCAGGCCGCCCGGCGGTGCTGCCCGTGATGTTGACGCGCCAGCACAACCAGGGCCGTGATGCAGGCGATGTGCAGCGCACTTTGGCGGCGCGCTACGGCCTGAGCAGCATCGATGTGGGCGGTGCGGTGACGCAACTCGCCAGCATGGGTGGTGCCGATTGGCAGCAGCTGTACGACGAGCCCGTGCATCCGAACCAGCGCGGCCATGACCTGATCGCGCGGCTGGTGATCGAGCACCTGCAGGCGGCATCGGCCCGCGTGGTTGAGGCCAAAGACAAGGCGGATGACAAAGCCAACGACAGGGCTGTGCCGCTGCCCGAACCCCTTCACAGCCTGGCCCACCAGCATGTGCGCCTGTGGCAGGGAGAGGCCCTGCGCCCCTGGCGCCAGCAAGGTTTCGAGCGTGGCGGCCCGGTGCACCCTGAATGGCCCGCACAAACGCCGGGCTGGCAGACCACCGCCGAGGGTGCCAGCGCGTCGTTCCTGGTGTGGGGCACCGAGGTGGCCGTGTTCCATGCCGAGAGCGAACACTTCCGAAACCTCGAAGCCTGGGTCGACGACCGCCCGGTGGCGCTGCTGCGTGGCCATGTGCCTGAGCGCAAAGGCTACTTCGGCTGGCATTACAGCGTGGTAGCCCAGGGGCTGCCACCCGGCGCGCACCTGCTGCATGTGCGCATGCGTGCTGATGAATGGCAGGGCAGTGGCCGGCCCGCCAGCCTGCTGGCCGTGATGGGGGCCGGGGTGTACCCACCGGAGGTGCGTGCCCAGCTGCCTGAAGACTTGGTGGCCTTGCCTGCCAGACTCGACACCACAGCCGACACCACACCCGGCGCCGCGCGCTGGCGCTGGTGGCCGGCCAGCGATGCCCGCCTGCAGTGGACCGGGCGTGTGGAGGCAGCGCCGGCGGGCGATGCCTCCGCCCGCGGCCTGGCCTGGAGTGGATCCGAGCTGCGGGCCCGCTTCACCGGCTCGACGCTGGCCTTGCGGCTGACACCGCGCCACGGCGGCACCAGCCACTACACGCTGGAAGTCGACGGTGAGCGGCTGAGCTTTTCCGTGGGGGGTGCAGGCCGTGGCAACGAGGCCCGCCAGTGGCAATGGCCGCGGCCGTTGGGGCCGGGCTCGCATGAGCTTCGGCTGGTCAAGCGCACCGAGGGCGCGATGTCCGAATCGATCTTCAACGGCCTGTGGCTCGACGCCGCCGGCACCTTGTTGCCCGCGCCGCCGCAGCGTCCGCTCCGCCTGGTGTTCTACGGTGATTCGATCACCGCCGGGGCCTGCAATGGCGATATCGGCGATGACCAGTACGACGACCTGTCCACCCACGATGGCACCCGGGCCTACGGGGCCTTGACCGCGGCTGCGCTGGGCGCTGATTACCAGGGCCACGCCGTCAGCGGCATCGGCATCACCCGCACCTGGGGTGAGCTGCTGATGCCGCAGGTGTGGTCGCGTGTGGCGCCGCGGCTGGACGCGCCGGTGGCGCCGGCGGATGTGCCCAAACCCGAGGTGGTGCTGGTCAACCTGGGTCAGAATGACCATGGTCTGCCGGCCTCGCTGGGGCAGCCTTTTGCCAGTGATTTCGGGGTTCGTTACCTGTCGTTCGTGCGCAGCTTGCGGCAGCGCCATCCGCAGGCGAAGCTGGTCCTGATGATCGGCGGCATGTCGGCCTGGAAAGAGCAGCCTGCGCTGCTGAAAACCCTGGCGGACACGGCGTCCACCTTGCGGGCAGAAGGCGACACGCAGGTCTGGACCTATCGTTTCGAGGCCTTCGCCTGGGCACATCCGCGCATTGATGTGCACGCGCAGATGGCCGATGAGTTGTTGAATTTCCTGCGCACCGAGGTATTGCGATGAGCGCTTCCCCTGGCACCGTGCCGGCTTGCCCTGATTTCCGGCAACCGGCCGCGCTGCTGGCCCACATGCGTCAGACGCTGGCGTTTTATGAGCCGCGCGCCCGTGACGCCCAAGGTGGTTTCTTCCACTTCTTCAAGGACGACGGTACGGTCTACGACCGCCGTACCCGTCACCTCGTCAGCAGCACACGCTTCGTCTTCAACCAGGCCCTGGCCTGGCGCTGGTTTGACGAGCCGGCCGCCGACGTGGCGCATGCCCTTCACTTCGTGCAGCAGGCCCATGCCCAGCCGCAAGGGGGCTACGCCTGGCAGCTGGACTGGGACGGCAGCCATGCGAGCGTGCAGGACGGCACCAATCATTGCTACGGCCTGGCCTTTGTGCTGCTGGCCCATGCCCATGCGACTGAGGCCGGCGTGCCCGGTGCCCTGGCGGGTGTGGCGGCGACGTTCGACTTGATGGAACAGCGTTTCTGGGAGCCCGCGCACGGCCTGTATGCGGACGAAGCCACCGCCGACTGGCAAGTGGGCAGCTACCGCGGCCAGAACGCCAACATGCATGCCTGCGAAGCGATGCTGGCGGCCCATGCGGCCACCGGCGAAGCGCGTTACCTGGCCAGGGCGCTGGTGCTGGCAGAGTCGGTCACGCAGCGGCTGGCAGCGCAGGCTGACGGGCTGGTGTGGGAGCACTACCGCGCCGACTGGACTCCCGACTGGGACTACAACCGCGACGACAAGACCAACATCTTCCGGCCCTGGGGTTTCCAGACGGGCCACCTGACGGAGTGGGCCAAGCTGCTGCTGCAACTGGAGCGCAGGCTGGGTGATGCGGCGCCGGCCTGGTTGCTGCGGACGGCGCGCCATCTGTTTTCGGTGGCGATGGCACGGGGCTGGGACCCGGTGCACGGCGGGCTGGTGTACGGCTTCGCCCCCGGCGGCAGCGTGTGCGATTGCGACAAGTACTTCTGGGTACAGGCCGAAAGCCTGGCCGCGGCCGCCTGGCTGGCGGTGCGCACCGGTGACGACGCCTACTGGCGCTGGTACGACCGTCTCTGGGCCTATGCCTGGACGCACTTCGTGGACCATGAGCATGGCGCCTGGTTCCGCATCCTGGCACCCGACAACAGCAAGCTCACCGACGAGAAGAGCCCTGCCGGCAAGACCGACTATCACACCATGGGTGCGTGCCAGGACGTGCTGGCCGCCCTCGGCGTGAAGCCACCGCAGCGCTGAGCGTCAGCGGCCGGCGCGCGGCTTTTTCTGGCCCTGGTCTGGCGTCAGGCTGTGTGCGGGCGTGTGCTTTGGCGTGTCGGGTGGATGCGTGCTCTCACGCACCACCAGCTCCACCGGCTGCAAGGTGTCGCCGGGCTGGGTGTCGCCCTCCATCAGGGCCAGCACCGCGGCGCGCCCCAGCGCGCCCTTGTCCACCCGCACGGTGGTCAGGCCGGGCTGGCTGCGGGCGGCGGCGGCAATGTCGTCATAGCCGGCCACCTGCAGGTCCTGCGGCACGCGCAGGCCGGCGGCTTCACACACGCTGATGGCCGCCAGTGCCGTGGTGTCGTTGTAGGCAAACACGGCGTCCGGGCGCTGGGGCAGGGCCAGCAGCTGGCGCATGGCCTCACGGGCCGAGTCCTCGTACTGCAGCGATTCGTCCATCGTCACTTCGAGGTCCGGATCGGCAAGGCGGCCGGCCTCGAAGAGCGCATGCCGGAAGCCCTTGGCCCGCAGGCCGACCGAGTGGTGGGCGCGGGGTCCGATGATCATGGCGGGGCGCTGCGCACCACCGTCCAGCAGCAGCTGCGTGATGGCGCGTGCGCCGTGCAGGTTGTCGTCGTTGATGCAGCGCGCGCCTGGATGAAAGTGGTCCACCAGCACCATCGGCAGCTCGCAGGCGCGCATGGCCGACACGGTGTCGTGGTCGAAGTAGCCCATGCCGATCAGCGCGTCGGCCTCATGCCGGCGGATGCCTGTGGCCACGTCATCACCCGGGGCCACCGAGAGCAGGCTCAGCGACGCGTCGACATCGCGGCAGGCATCTTCGGCGCCTTGCAGCACCATCGAATAGAACTGGTTGTCGGCCAGCGGGAACAGGTGCCGGTGGTAGAGGAACACGATGCGACGCGGTTTGGCCGCGCGCAGCTTGGCAACGTCGTAGCCCAGTTGCTGGGCCACCTCCAGCACCGCGATGCGGGTGGCGTCTGACAGGCCGGGCTGGCCTTTCAGCGCCCGCGACACCGTGCCGATCGACACTTTGGCGGCCTGCGCGAGGTCGCGGATCGTCACACTTTTGCCCGTCATGAGTTCGAAATCGCCCGCTTGTTTATGAAACGCCATTGTGCTGGGAATTGACCGGTCGCCCCTGGCCGATCGTCTGCAGCCAAGGGTAATCGACGATGCCGCGTGGATTGACGGCGCGATTCCACTCAACGCACAATTTGTTCGTTTACTAAACAAATTGATCTGCGCTGGATTCTGGTCTGGCGCCATGGAGTGACAGCGTGAGTCTTGACGGGATGAAGCAGCGCCTCGGGCGCGAGTGGTTTGGCTGGCACCGGGCGATGTTGTCCTTGATGGCCGCGTTGATGACGACCATGGCGCTGCACGCGCCGGCGCACGCGCAGAAGGCCGAGGGCCTGGCCCTGACGCCCCAGATGGGCTGGAACAGCTGGAACAAGTTCGCGTGTGACGTGAACGAGCAGCTCATCCGCGAGACGGCGGACGCGATGGTGTCCAGCGGCCTGCGTGACGCGGGCTACCAGTACATCAACATCGACGACTGCTGGCAGGGCACGCGGGATGCGCAGGGGTTCATGCGACCGGACCCGGTGCGCTTCCCCGGCGGCATGAAGGCGCTGGCCGACTATGTGCATGCGCGCGGCTTGAAGTTCGGCCTGTACTCCGACGCGGGCTGGAAGACCTGTGGCGAGCGACCGGGCAGCCGAGGTTATGAGTTCCAGGACGCCCGCACCTACGCGGAATGGGGCGTGGATTACCTGAAATACGACTGGTGCTTCACCGACGGCCTGAAAGCCGAGGGCGCGTATCTGACGATGAGCGAGGCGTTGCGACAGAGTGGCCGGCCGATCCTGTTCAGTCTGTGCGAATGGGGCAACAGCAAGCCGTGGGAGTGGGCGTCCAAGGTTGGCCACAGCTGGCGCACCACCGGCGACATCTTCAACTGCTTCGACTGCATCGAGGACCACGGCGACTGGAAGGCCTTCGGCGTGCTGCAGATCATGGACATGCAGGCCCATCTGCGCGCGTACGCTGGGCCCGGCCGCTGGAATGACGCCGACATGCTGGAGGTGGGCAATGGCATGCCGGCCCACCAGGCGCGCGCGCACTTCTCGATCTGGGCGATGCTGGCCTCGCCGCTCATCGCCGGCAATGACCTGCGCCGCATGGACGCTGAAACCTTGTCCATCCTCGGCCACCGGCCCGTCATCGCCGTGAACCAGGATGCGCTGGGGGTGCCGGGCTGGCGCCACACGGCGGAAGACGGTGTGGAGCAGTGGTGGCGCCCGATGGCCAATGGCGACTGGGTGGTGATGCTGCTCAACCGCAACAAGCAGCCCCACGCGGCGCGCCTGGACTGGGCCAAGCTGGCCGTGACCGACAGCGTCAGCGGCCGCAGCGCTGACTTCACCGGTGCGGGCTACCGCTGGCAGAACCTGTGGCAGCCGGCGCAGCGCGGCACGACCGCTCAGCCACTGAGCGTGAACTTGCCGGCGCAGGACGTGCTGATGCTGCGCTTGGCGCGGGCGCCGCGATGACGGCGGCCGTGTCGCCCAGGGCCTTGCGCCGCGTCGTCATCGTCGGGGGCGGCACGGCAGGCTGGATGACGGCCGCGCCACTGGCGCAGCTCTTGTGCGGCCCCACAGGTGCGCCGGGCTGCGAGGTGGTGCTGGTCGAATCTGACCAGATCGGCACCATCGGGGTGGGTGAGGCCACCTTGCCGACACTGCGTCAGTTCAACCAGGCGCTGGGTGTGGACGAGGCGCATTTCCTGAGCCACACCAAGGCCACCTTCAAGCTCGGCATCGAGTTCAAGGACTGGGGCCACCTGGGCAACCGGTTTTTCCATGGCTTCGGCGATTTCGGCCCGCCGATCGAAGGCCGATCCGCCTACATCCAGTGGCTGCGGCTGCACCGGGCGGGCGGCATGCCGCCGCTCGAATCATGGTCGGTGGCCAGCGTGATGGCCCGGCAGCACCGCTTCGTGCCGCCCTCGGGCGATCGGCCGTCACCGAGCAACGCCTATGGCCATGCCTATCATTTCGATGCCGGGCTGTACGCCGCCTACCTGCGTGACGTGGCCACCCGCCACGGTGCGCAGCGCATGGAGGGCACGATCGTCGATGTGGAGGTGGACGGCACCACCGGCTTCGTGCAGGCAATTCGGCTGGCCGATGGCCGCCGCGTGGAAGGTGATCTCTTCATCGATTGCTCGGGCCTGCGTGCCTTGCTGATCGAGGGCGTGATGAAAGCCGGCTTCGACGACTGGAGCGCGATGCTGCCCTGCAACAGCGCGCAGGCAGTGCCGTCTGAGCGTGCGGGGCCGCTGCTGCCCTTCACCGTGTCGGCGGCCAAGTCGGCGGGCTGGACCTGGCGCATCCCCTTGCAGCACCGCACCGGCAACGGGCATGTCTACAGCAGCGGTTTCACCAGTGACGACGCGGCCGCCGCCGCCTTGCTGGACGGCCTCGACAGCGCCGCCATCGGGGAGCCCCGCACCATCCGCTTCACCACCGGCATGCGGCGCAAGAGCTGGGTGCGCAATGTGGTGGCCATCGGCTTGTCCGCCGGTTTTCTGGAGCCGCTGGAATCCACCAGCATCCACCTCATCCTCGATGCCGTCGGCCGCCTGATCCATCTGCTGCCGGACCGCGATTGCCAGCCCGCCCTGGCCGCTGAATTCAACCGCAAGACGGCCATCCAGTTCGAGGCGGTGCGCGACTTCATCATCCTGCACTACAAGCTGACCCAGCGTACCGACACCGAGTTCTGGCGCTATTGCGCCGCGATGCCGGTGCCACCGGCCCTGGCTGAGCAGATCGAGCTGTTCCGCGCCACAGGGCGTGTCAGCGTGCGTGACCCGGACGGTTTTCTGGAGCCGTCCTGGTTGTCGATCTACGAGGGCCATGGCGTGTGGCCGACCTCGTTCGACCCGCTGGCGCACCGGGTGCCCGAGGCGCCCTTGCGGCAACACTTTGCCCGGCTGCAGCAGGCGATCGCCCAGATGGTTGCCTCGATGCCGCAGCATGCGGACACGGTGGCGCACTGGGCGGCCGCAGGTGCGGCGCGCGGCCACAAAGTGGGCGGCTAACGCGCGTCGGGCCGGCTGGGTTGACGTGCGTTCAGGGGTCTGTGCGGCAGCGCGGGCGCACCGCAGAATGCGGGCACCTCTGTCATCAGCGAAGCACGCCCATGTTCCAGTTGTCTTGTTTGCCTGGTCTCCTGCCTCCGACTGCGGGCTCGCGCAGCAGAGGGGTGTTGAAGGTGGTTTCGGTGGCGAGCCTGCTGCTGGTCGCGCTGACCTGCCTGCACGCCGGGCCGGCGCAAGCCGGGCCCGTGAAAGACGCACTGGAGCGCCGCGCCGCTGAGCGCCAGGCCGCGGCGCAGGGGGGCGATGACATGGCCGGTGAAGCCACTGAGCGCACCGGCTTTCAGCGCGGCCTGCCGGCCGGTGTCACTCGGCTGTCGAACCTGGCCTGGGGCGATGGCCCCGACCGCAAGCTCGATGTCTATCGCCCGGCCAGCTTCCCCGCCGGCACCCCGGCTGCTGGCGCGCCACTGCTGTTCATGGTGCACGGCGGCGGCTGGAAGCACGGCGACAAGGCGGCGGGGTCCGTGGTCGACAACAAGGTGGCGCACTGGGTGACGCAGGGCGTGGTGCTGGTCTCGGTGAACTACCCGATGCTGCCGGCCACCGACCCCGTGCGCCAGGCCGCCGAGGTGGCCAAGGCCCTGGCCTGGACCCAGCGCCAGGCCGCCAGCTGGGGCGCTGACCCGGCCCGCGTGGTGTTGATGGGCCACTCGGCGGGCGCCCACCTCGTGGCACTCAATTCAGCAGACCCCGCCGTTGCCAAGGCCGAGGGCGCCCGGCCCTGGCTGGGCACGGTGGTGCTCGACACCGCCACGCACGATGTGGTGGAGACCATGTCGGCCAGCCATGCGCGTCTCTATGACGAAGCCTTTGGCACCGACCAGGCGTACTGGCGGCAGGCCTCGCCGCTGCACCGGCTGACTGGCGTGCCCGCGCCGATGTTGCTGGTGTGCTCCAGCCGACGCAGCTCATCCTGCCTGCAGGCACAGTCGTTCGATGGCCGGCTCAAGGCCGCTGGCGCGCGCAGCACCGTGCTGCCGCAGAACCTGTCGCACCGCAGCATCAATGCCGATCTCGGTGAGTCGGGGGCCTACACCGCCGCGGTGGACGCCTTCCTGCGCAGTGTGGGCTGGCCTTGAGCGGGTGCCGTCAAAGTCACCGCCGAGACAGCCAATTCGGGCGGCGCCGCCCACAATCCAGCGCATGGGAACCCTCACACTTGTGCGCCACGGGCAAGCCTCTTTCGGCGCGGCCGATTACGACCAGCTGAGCGAGCTGGGGCATCGCCAGAGCGAATTGCTGGGCGAGTATTTCAAGCGCCGTGGCCACCGGTTTGATGCGGTGATGACCGGCTCCCTGAAGCGCCATGCCCAGACCCGCGATGGCATTGCGCGCGGCCTGGGCGGCCTGCCCGAGTCCCAGGTGTTCGAGGGTCTGAACGAGTACGACAGCGAAGCCGTGGTGCGTGCCGTGCACCCGGGTGAATTGCCTCGCCCGGACAGCCCCGACATCATTCGCCAGCACTTCCGCTTGCTGCGTGAGGGGCTGCTGGCCTGGATGGCCGGATCGGTGCAGCCCGCGGGCATGCCGCCGTTCACCGAGTTTCAGGCCGGCATCGTGGCCGCACTGAGCCACGCGCAGCAACTGCCGGGCGACGTGCTGCTGGTGTCCAGCGGCGGCCCCATCTCAACCGCCATGGGCTGGGTGCTGGGCCTGGCGCCTGAAGCCATCGTGGCGCTGAACCTGCGCATCCGCAACAGCGCCGTCAGCGAGCTCATCGTGACGCCCCGGCAGTTCAACCTGCTCAGCTTCAACCACCTGCCGCATCTCGACACGCCGGAGCTGGCCAGCAGCATCACGTACGCATGACGCTGCTGCGGCCATAGCCGCCGGTTTCCAGCGCCCAGCCTTCGGTGGCTTGTGCGGCGCCGTGCAGTTGCACCATGCTCTCCTTGCCGGCCAGGCCCAGCTTGACGGCCCGGGTCACCAGTTGCTCGGCCTGTTCGGCGTTCAGCCGGCTGGCGAATCGCTGCCAGCGGCGAATCACCTGCGGTTGCGCCCACGCGTCTTCGAGGCGTTCGCGCAATGCGCGGGCATCGGCGGGGCGGCCGCCGTCCCAGGCGCGCGGCAGCAGGCTGTGGAAAAACAGATGGAAGTCGCTGCGCAGCTCGGTCTGGGTTTCGGGCAGCAGGGCGGCCAGTTGGGCTGCGCGCTCACTCCAGTCGGCGTGGGTGAGTTGCAGCGTGATCAAGGCCTGCAGGCCCTGGATCGGGTTCAGCAGGCGCAGCCGGTTGGTGGGCAGCACCCGCATCGGGATGCTGGCGGCCACGGCGTGCGGCAGCGGCGTCACATAAGACAGCAGCGCGGCCAGACGCGCCCATTGCGGGCTGGTCAGGCCTTCGGCTTCACCATCCGGGTGCGCCTCGGCCACCACGGCCATCAGGCGGGCTTCGTCCCAGCGGCGGTTGGCGCGCGCAGCCCAGGCGGCGGTGCTCAGCATCGCCAGATTGCCGGCCGCCACACCGGCGCTGCTGTTCACGGCATCCACCACGCCCACGGCCGCCGTGGGCGTCCCGTCGTTCACGGCCTGGCGCAGCACCGGGCAGCGGCCTTGCATCAGCTGCGACAGGTAATGCGGCGTGACCTGCACCGGCTCGAAGGCGCGGCCTTGCTGCCAGGTCGACAGGCGCAGGCTCAGCCAGGCGTGCACGGCGTGGTTGGCGGTGCGGGTGCGTTGCCTGAAGCACAGTCGGCCGGCGTCCCAGCCCTGGCGCACCGGGTGGCCGGGCAGCAGGTGCGCTGGCGGCGGCACCAGGCCGTGGCGGGCATGTTCCCAGCCGATCTGCCAGGCTTCATCAGGCTCGCTGTCGTCTGCCGCAGCCCAGGCGGTGGCGGCCAGTGGGTGACGACCGTGCCGGCCAGTGCCTTGTTGTGGCGTGCCGCTGGTGACGGGTGACGCCGCCACACCGGCGTCATCGAAGGCGAAAGAGGCTTGTGCCATGGCGAGCTCCTGAGCAATGAACGTCGGCGGAGGGCCCGCCTTGGTGGAGGCGGCCCCATGCCGCATCCGATGACCTCAGTGTCTGGCTCGGTGGGCTCATGGCGTGAGCCTGCTGGACGGATCCACAGTATTTTTGACTGGGGTTTGCGATATGCTGCTGGCTCACTTCATGAGCCCTTTCCATGAATCGCACAGAACGCTTCTATCGCATCGAGTTGCTGATCAAGAGCCGCGGCGGTGTCAGTTTCGACACCCTGCTCGACGAGCTGGAGGTGTCACGTGCCACCCTGAAGCGCGACCTCCAGTACCTGCGCGAGCGCATGGACGCCCCCATCGTCTATGACCGTTTCGACAACGTCTATCGCTTCGATGGCGAAGCGGGCAGCGGTGGCACCTCGCATGAATTGCCGGGTGTGTGGTTCAGTGAATCTGAGATCCACGCGCTGCTGACCATGCACCAGCTGATCGAAGGGCTGGACGCTGGCGGTGTGCTGGGCCGCCATCTGCAGCCGCTGCTCGACAAGCTCAACGGCATGCTCGGGGCCAGCCAGACCGAATCGCGTGAACTGATGCGCCGCGTGAAGATCAGCAGCCCGGCGCGTCGTCCGGTGGCGGGTCGCTGGTTCGAGGCGGTGGGCAGCGCGCTGCTCAAGCGCCGTCGCCTGGACATCGTCTACTTCACCCGCACCCGGCAGGCCGAGTCGCAGCGCACGCTGTCGCCGCAGCGCCTGGTGCACTACCGCAACACCTGGTACCTCGATGCCTGGTGTCACACCAGCGAGGGCCTGCGCCGCTTCGCCCTCGACGCCGTGCGCGAGGCGCATGTGCAGGAGCAACGCGCCAAGGACGTCGCGCTGAAGACCGTGGAGGCCGAACTGGATGGCGGCTACGGCATCTTCACCGGCAAGGCCCTGCAGACGGCCACGCTGCGTTTCACCGCAGCTGCCGCGCAATGGGTGGCGCAGGAAGAGTGGCATGCCAACCAGCAGCTCAAGACGCTGGCTGACGGTTCGCTGGAAATGAAGCTGCCGTTTGCCGATGCCACCGAGCTGGCGATGGACATCCTGCGCCACGGCGACCAGGTCAAGGTGGTGGCGCCGGTGGCGCTGGCCCGCCTGGTGGCCCAGCGCCTGCGCGAGGCAGCCGGGCAATACCCGTGAGGCTGGCGCCGTGAGCAAGGCCTTCACCAAGGAGTCGGATGGTGACGACGAGGATGAGCAGGGTGGCCTGCCGCCCATTCCCGCCGGCACCAAGAACTACCTCACGCCCAAGGGCTACCACGCCCTGCGGGCCGAGCTGTTGCAGCTGATTGATGAAGAGCGGCCGAAGATCGTCGAGATCGTGCACTGGGCAGCGTCGAACGGCGACCGCTCGGAAAACGGCGACTACATCTACGGCAAGAAGCGCTTGCGCGAGATCGACCGCCGCATCCGCTTCCTCACCAAGCGGCTGGACATCGCCGAGGTGGCGGATCCTTCACTGCACCACGGCAGCGACCAGATCTTCTTCGGTGCCACGGTGACCTACGCCACCTCGCAAGGCGTGGAGCGCACCATCACCATCATGGGCATCGACGAGGTGGATCACCTGGCGGGGGAGGTGAGCTGGATCTCGCCGATCGCCCGCGCCCTGCTCAAGTCCCGCGAGGGCGACGAGGTGACCTTGCGGACCCCCGGCGGCCTCGAGGTGCTGGAGGTCATCGAGGTGCGTTACCCCGCGCCCGCTGCACCCGAAGCACGGTGACGTTGCGCTTCAGGGTGCGCAGCACCTCCGCGAGGTGCAGGCGGTCGCGCACGCTGACCAGCAGCTTCAGCTCGGCGGTTTCGCCCGGCACGTCATCACCCATGTCGATGTGGGTGATGTCGGCCTCGGCGCTGCTCACTGATTGCGCCACCTGTGCCAGCACGCCCTTGCCGTTCTTCAACAGCACGGTGATGGCGGTCTCGAAGGCCCGCGTGGGTTCTTCCGACCACTCCACCTGCATCCAGCGTTCACGGTCGCGCTCATAGAGGCGCTTGCCGGTCGGGCACTCGCCGGTGTGCACCACCAGACCTTCGCCGCGGCCCAGGTAGCCCACGATGGCGTCGCCAGGGATCGGGCGGCAGCAGGTGGCCAGCGTGATGGAAGCGCCTTCAGCGCCGTCGATCACCACCAGACCTTGCGTGGGGGTGTCTTCGGGCGCGGCGTAGCGGCCCATGCTCAGCGTCACGGCATCGGGCTTCTGGCCCTGCTCGCGCAGCGACTGCGCCATGCGCTTGGCCACGATGGTGGCGATTTTCTTGCCCAGGCCGATGTCGATCAGCAGCTCACCCGGCGTGCGGTTGCCGCTCCAACGCAGCAGCGAGGTCCAGGGGTTGCCCGGAACCAGCGCTTCGTTGGTCAGGTCAGGCATGCGCATGCCTTCGGCGCGCAGCGCCTGGCGCAGCATCTTTTCGCCCAGTGCCTGGCTTTCTTCCAGCTCCAGGTTCTTGAGGTAATGACGGATCTTCGAGCGGGCGCGGCCGGTGCGAACGAAGTTCAGCCAGGCCGGATTCGGTCGGGCGTTTGGTGAGGTCAGCACCTCCACCACATCGCCGGAGCGCAGGGTGGCGCGCAGCGTGGCGGGCTCGCCGTTGATCTTCACCGCCACGCAGCGGTCGCCGACGTCAGAGTGGATGGCGTAGGCGAAGTCGACCGGCGTGGCGCCCCGGGGCAGGGCCAGGATCTTGCTGCGCGGGGTGAACACATACACCGCGTCAGGCACGAGGTCGATCTTGACGTGTTCCAGGAACTCGCTGGCATCGCGGGTTTCGTCCTGGATGTCGAGCAGTGACTTCAGCCACATGGCCCCCAGCCGTTGCGCCACCTCGTTCGGGTTCATGTCCTTGGCGCCGACCTTGTAGAGCCAGTGCGCCGCGATGCCGGCTTCGGCCACCGCATGCATGTCTTCGGTGCGGATCTGGAATTCGACCGAGGTGCCCAGCGGGCTCACCAGCGTCGTGTGCAGCGACTGGTAGCCGTTCGGCTTCGGGATGGCGATGTAATCCTTGAAGCGGCCCGGCACCGGTTTGTAGAGCTGGTGCAGCACGCCCAGTGCCAGGTAACAGTCCGACAGGGCGCTGACCTGGATGCGGAAGCCGAAGATGTCGTTGACCTGCGCGAAGCCGGAGTGCTTTTCGCGCATCTTCCGGTAGATCGAATAGACCGTCTTCTCGCGGCCGGAGACGTCGACCTTCATCTTCGACTGGCCAAAGGCCTTGACCACGTCCTCCTGCACCCGCGAGACGATGTCCCGGCGGTAGCCGCGTGCTCGTTGCACGGCCTTCTCCAGCGCGGCATGGCGCCAGGGGTGGATGTAGGAGAACGACAGCTCCTGCAGTTCGCGGTAGGTCTGGTTCAGGCCCAGCCGGTGGGCGATGGGCGCGTAGATTTCGAGGGTTTCGCGGGCGATGCGGGCCCGCTTGTTCATCGCCATGGCACTCATCGTGCGCATGTTGTGCAGCCGGTCAGCCAGCTTGACCAGGATGACGCGCACATCGCGCGACATCGCCAGCAGCATCTTGCGGAACGATTCAGCCTGGCCCTCTTCACGGGTCGAGAACTGCAGCTTGTCGAGCTTGGTCAGGCCGTCCACCAGCTCGGCGGTCGGGGCGCCGAAGCGCTCGATCAGCTCGCTTTTGGTGATGCCGCAGTCTTCCATCGCATCGTGCATCAGCGCGGCCATGATGGCCTGGGCGTCCAGGCGCCAGTCAGCCACCAGGCCCGCGACGGCGATGGGGTGGGTGATGTAGGGCTCGCCACTGGCGCGGAACTGGCCCAGATGGGCCTCATCGGCGAACTTGTAGGCGTCGCGGATGGTCTTGAGGTCGGCCTTCGACAGATAGCCGAGCTTGTCGGCCAACTCGGCAAATGTGGTGGCCTCGGGGCTGCTCAGGGTGGCGCCCGCAGCGGGCGCACGGGGCCGACTCTGCAACGCAGAAGGCATGAATTCGGCAGCAAACGATCGAATACCCATGACTCGAATTTAGCCGAAGAAGTGGAAGGGCAACGGGCAATGATGCCGATGGCCCTGCAAATACTCCGGGGTGCGGGCCACCAATGAAAACGGGCGCCACATGGGCGCCCGCTGCCGTGACTTGACCGCAGCGTGCTGCGGCCAGGTGCGCGATCAGGTCGTCGGGACCTTGCGCAGCATTTCGATGCCGACTTCGCCAGCGGCGATTTCGCGCAGGGCGGTCACGCCCGGCTTGTTCTTCGATTCCACCTTCGGGGTGTGGCCCTGGCTCAGCATGCGGGCGCGGTAGGTAGCGGCCAACACCAGCTGGAAGCGGTTGGGGATCTTGTTCAGGCAGTCTTCAACGGTGATGCGGGCCATGGGGCTATCCTTTAAAACGTTCGAAGTGGACGGGGCTGTCAGGCCAGATCCAACGCGTGGAAGACCGTGGATTTGACACGGCGCTGAGCGGCGTACTTGAGCCGCTGCGAGTGCACGACGGTTTTCAGATCAAACAGCGCCGTCTCGAACAAGCCGTTGATTATAACGTAGTCGAAGTGGCGGGCCTGTGCCACCTCCTCGCGGGCGTTCTGCATCCGCACGGCAATGACGTCTTCGCCGTCCTCGCCGCGGCGCCGCAGCCGCTGCTCCAGCTCCTGCCAGCTCGGCGGCAGGATGAAGATCAGCACGGCGTAGGGGAACAGCTGCTTGATCTGCAGTGCGCCTTGCCAGTCGATCTCCAGCACCACGTCTTCACCGGCCATCAGCCGGGCTTCGATGCCGATGCGGGAGGTGCCGTAGCGGTTGCCATGCACTTCCGCCCACTCGAAGAACTCGTTCGCCGCGACCATCGCGTCGAAGGCCGGGCGGTCGACAAAGTGGTATTCGCGGCCGTTTTGCTCCTGCCCGCGGGGTGCGCGGGTGGTGTGCGACACCGAGACGCGCAGGTGCGAGTCGAGCTCCAGCAGCGCCTTCACGAGGCTGGACTTGCCCGCGCCGCTCGGCGCGGCCACCACGAACAGATTGCCTGGGGTTTCCATCGTCAGCTCGCCTTATTCGAGGTTCTGCACTTGCTCGCGCATCTGCTCGATCAACACCTTCATGTCGACCGAGATGCCCGTCAGCTCCAGGGCTGCCGATTTCGAGCCCAGGGTGTTGGCTTCGCGGTGCAGTTCCTGGATCAGGAAATCCAGGCGCTTGCCCAGCTCGCCGCCGCTCTTGAGCAGGCGCTCGATCTCGTCGAGGTGAGCGCTGAGGCGCGACAGCTCCTCGGCCACATCGATGCGGATGGCAAACGCCGCGGCTTCGCCGAGGGCGCGGTCGCGGGCGGCCTCGGCCGAGACCGTGGCGCCTGCGCCGGCTTGCTCCAGCGCGTCGTTCCAGCGTTCCAGGAAGCGCTGCTGCTGTTTCTTCACGACGGCCGGCACCAGCGGCGCGGCCTGGCCGGCCAGCGCACGCAGGCCCACCACGCGCTCCATCAGGATCTGCACCAGACGGTCGCCTTCGCGAGCCCGGGCTTCCTTCAGGCCGTTGATGCCTTCGCGGGCGGCTTCCAGGGCCAGCTCGTCCATGCTGGTGGCGCCGGCGCCCTGGCCACCCTTGCACCAGTGCAGCACCTCGTTGACCGAGAGCGGCCGGGCCTTGGGCATCCAGCCGCTGATCGAGGCTTCGAGCCGGGCCAGGCGGTTGAGCTGCTCGGACGTCGGCTGGGGCACGGTGTCGTCCACCACACGGCTGAACGAGGCGCGCACCTCCACTTTGCCGCGCCGCAGGCCGGCCACCAGCAACTCGCGCACGGCGGGCTCCATGTGGCGCAGTTCGTCGGGCAGACGGAAGGCGATGTCAAGGAACCGGCTGTTGACCGAGCGGAACTCGAACGTGAGGCCGGGCTGAGCGGTTTCACCGAGGGCGACCGGGGCAGCGCTGGCGCTGGCGAACCCGGTCATGCTGTAAACTGGCATGAAGCTTTTGCAGGAAGCAAAAACCCGATTATGTCAAAGCCCAAACCAGCCCCGTTGCCCGCGGGCACCGTGGTCGGTGGTTACCAGATCATCAAGAAGCTGGCAGCCGGCGGATTCGGCGTTGTTTACCTCGCTGAAGACGAAACCCGACACTTGGTTGCCCTGAAGGAATACCTCCCCGCTTCGCTCGCCGAACGCGCCCCGGGAGAGTTGATTCCGCGGGTCAAGCCCGAGAAGCAGCCGCTGTACCGGCTCGGGCTGAAAAGTTTTTTCGAAGAAGGCCGCTCGCTGGCCCAGATCGCCCACCCGAGTGTGGTGTCGGTGCTGAATTTCTTCCGGGAAAATGAAACTGTTTACATGGTGATGAACTACCTGCAGGGCGACACGCTGCAGGACTTCATCGTCACGGCCCGCGATCTCAAGCGCGAAAAGGTCTTCCGCGAGTCCACCATCCGCAGCCTGTTCGACGAGATCCTGCGCGGCTTGCGCATCGTGCACCAGCACAAGATGCTGCACCTCGACATCAAGCCGGCCAACATCTTCATCACGAATGAAAACAAGGCCGTGATGCTCGACTTCGGTGCGGCGCGCGAAGTGCTGTCCAAGGAAGGCAACTTCATCCGGCCGATGTACACGCCGGGTTTTGCGGCCCCCGAGATGTACCGCCGCGACGGCTCGCTCGGGCCGTGGACCGACATCTACGCGATCGGCGCATGCATCTACGCCTGCATGCAGGGCTATCCGCCCACGGACGCGCCGCAGCGCATCGACAAGGACCGCCTGCCGCTGTCGCTCTCGCGCATGCGCAACACCTATTCCGACAACCTCATCGAGGTGACCGAGTGGTGCATGTCGCTGGATCCGCTGTCGCGTCCGCAGTCGGTGTTCGCCTTGCAGAAAGAGCTCTCGCGTGAAACCGAGCGCCGCTACACCTCCCTCAGCTTCACTGAACGCCTGAAGTTGCAGATCGAAAACCTGAAATCCGGGGCGCGCACCTGAGCGCCGACCCGAAGCAGCAGCAGCGACGCACATCATGAGGTTCTCTGTCTACCAAGTCAGCCGCAAGGGCGGCCGCGAAAAGAACGAAGACCGCATGGGCTATTGCTACACGCGGGATTCGGGCCTGTTTGCCCTGGCCGACGGCATGGGTGGCCACCCTGAGGGCGAAGTGGCCGCGCAGCTCGCGCTGCAGTGCCTGGCCGCGGCCTTCCAGCGTGAAGCCAAGCCGGCGCTGAAGAGCCCGCAGCGCTTCTTGCAGGACGCCATCCTGGCCGGCCACCATCAGCTGCTGCGCTACGCCACGGAAAAATCGCTGGTCGATACGCCGCGCACCACCATCGTGGCTTGCGTCATCCAGGGCCGCACGGCCTACTGGGCGCATTGCGGCGATTCCCGCCTGTACCTCGTGCGCGGTGGCAAGCTGGTTGCCCGCACCCGCGACCACTCGTACACCGAACTCCAGGAAACCCTGGCGCACGTGGTGCCCATCGACGCGCGCTTCAACCGCTCGGTGCTGTTCACCTGCCTAGGCAGCCCCGGAAAGCCGGTGGTCGATGCCGCTGGTCCGATCGCGCTGCAATCGGGCGACCGCATCGTGGTGTGCTCGGACGGTTTGTGGAGCACGGTGTCGGACGACGAAATCATCGAGATGCTGGCCGTGCGCCCGATCTCGGACGCCGTGCCCGAGCTGGTTGAGCAGGCCCTGCGCAACGGCGGCAGCCACGGTGACAACGTCACGGTGCTGGCGGTGGAATGGGAAGCCGCTGAAGACCGCGACAGCACCACGGGCATCTCCACCCGCACGCTGGGTGAGGACGTGTTTGCGTCCACCATCCAGGCCAGTCTGGCGGACGGCATGCCCGGCGACCTGGACGAAGCCGAGATCGAGCGATCGATCCGCGAAATCAACGAGGCGATCCAGCGCTCGTCCAAGAAGCGGCCCTGAACCTGAGGGCGCAGTGGGCGGTGCGGCGGCTTCGTCGTCCGGCGCTGCGGCCTTGCCGCGTACCGCACAGCCTGCCCGGGCACCGGTCGCCGAACCGCGCTTCAAGCGCAGCCATCTGTTTTGCCCGCCGGGCATCACCACGCGCCCATCTGCCAGCGCCGTGCACCCGGTCCATCAACTTTCAACGCCTTTTCCAAGAAACACCACCATGACGACTTTTGAACGCTCCAGCGGCCGCGCCGCCAATGCCCTGCGCCCTGTGCGCATCACCCGCGGCTACACGCGCCATGCTGAAGGCTCGGTCCTGATCGAGTTTGGCGAAACCCGCGTGCTGTGCACCGCCTCCGTGGAAGAGCGCGTGCCGCCGCACAAGAAGGGCAGCGGCGAAGGCTGGGTGACGGCCGAGTACGGCATGCTGCCGCGCGCCACCCACACCCGCAGCGGCCGTGAAGCCGCCAAGGGCAAGCAGACCGGCCGCACCCAGGAAATCCAGCGCCTGATCGGCCGCTCGCTGCGCGCGGTGTTTGACTTGGCTGCACTCGGCGAGCGCACCATCACCCTCGACTGCGACGTGCTGCAAGCTGACGGCGGCACCCGCACGGCGGCCATCACCGGCGCCTTCGTGGCGGCCCAGGACGCCGTCAACGTGCTGCTGTCGAAGAGCCTGCTGGCGGCCTCGCCGATTCGCGAGCATGTGGCTGCGGTGTCGGTGGGCATCGTCAACGGCACGCCGCTGCTGGACCTTGAATACATCGAAGACTCGGCTTGCGACACCGACATGAACGTCGTGATGACCGGCGCGGGTGGTTTCATCGAAATCCAGGGCACGGCCGAAGGCGCGACCTTCAGCCGCGAAGAGATGAACCAGCTGCTGCAACTGGCCACCGACGGCATCACCGATCTGGTGGCGCTGCAGAAGGCGGCGCTGTCGGCACCGCTGCCGGCCTGAGTACCCACGCTGCTGGAGACAAGTGATGAAGCTGGTGCTGGCGTCGAACAACGCGAAGAAGCTGAAGGAGCTGACGGCCTTGTTGTCGCCCCTTCACATCGAGCTGGTCAACCAGGGCGCGCTGGGCGTGGGTGAAGCGGAAGAGCCGCACATCACCTTCGTCGAGAACGCCCTGGCCAAGGCCCGGCACGCGGCGCAAGCCACCGGCCTGCCGGCCTTGTCTGATGACTCCGGCCTGTGCGTGTCAGCGCTGGGTGGCCGCCCGGGTGTGCAGAGTGCGGTGTACGCGCCTTACGCACCCGCCGCTGGCGCTGAGCGTGAAGCTGCACGCCAGGGCCAGGACGCTGCCAACAACGCCTTGCTGCTGGCGCGCCTGGGCGGCGCGATGGATCGCCGCGCCTGCTTTGTCAGCGCCCTGGTGGCCGTGCGCTCAGCCGATGACCCGGAACCCTTGATCGCCTTCGGTCGCTGGCACGGCGAGATCCTGACCGCACCGGACGGTGAGGGCGGTTTTGGCTATGACCCGCTGATGTTCATTCCCGCGCTGCAGAGCAGCGTGGCCCGTCTGTCGCCGGACGTGAAGAACGCACACAGCCACCGTGCGCTGGCCGCCGCGCAACTGCTGCAGTTGATGCGCAGCGCCTGGCACCTGGGTTGAGAGCCGCGGACACCTGCCGATGACGATGTCGCTGACCGACCGATACCTTCGCCCGGGCACCTTGCAACTGGGTGCGCCGCCACCGTTGTCGGTGTATGTGCACCTGCCCTGGTGCCTGAAGAAGTGCCCTTACTGCGACTTCAACTCGCACGAGTGGCGGCAGCCTGAAGCCGCCGACGCGCCGGCCCCTGGCCGCCTGCCGCCGCTGGTGGCCGAAGGTGCGGGCGCGATGCCCGAGCAGCGCTACCTGGACGCCCTCCGCGCCGACCTCGAAGCCAGCCTGCCCATGGTCTGGGGCCGCAGCGTGCATTCGGTGTTCATCGGTGGTGGCACGCCCAGCCTGTTTTCCCCCGAGTCGATCGGCCGGCTCATCAGCGATCTGCGTCAGTTGCTGCCGATGCAGCCGGGCTGCGAGATCACGATGGAGGCCAACCCCGGTACCTTCGAGAAAGACCGCTTCCGCGCCTACCGGGCTGCGGGCGTGACGCGCCTGTCCATCGGCGTGCAAAGCTTTGACGATGCCAAGCTGCAGGCACTGGGCCGCGTGCATGACCGCGAGCAGGCGCTGGCCGCCGTGCAGGAAGCCGCCGCCAGCTTCGACACCTTCAACCTCGATCTGATGTACGCCCTGCCGGGGCAGACCATCGACGAGCTGGCGCAAGACCTGCGCACCGCGCTGTCGTTTTCGCCGCCGCACCTGTCGCTCTATCACCTGACGATCGAGCCCAACACCGCGTTCGCGAACAACCCGCCTGAAGTGCCTGATGACGACACCGGCTCCGACATGCTCGATCTGGTGGCCGACATGACCGGGCAGGCCGGCTTGCAGCGCTACGAGGTGTCGGCCTATGCGCGGCCCGGGCACCGCTGCGCCCACAACCTGAACTACTGGCAGTTTGGCGATTACCTCGGCATTGGCGCCGGGGCACACGGCAAGCTGAGCTTCCCGCACCGGGTGGTGCGGCAGGTGCGCTGGCGCGAGCCGGCGGCCTACATGCGTGAGGCGCTGGCGGGCAAGGCCGTGTCGAACGAGCACGAGGTGACGCGCAAGGCGCTGCCCTTCGAGTTCATGCTCAACACGCTGCGGCTGCGCGACGGCATTGAAGCCGCGCTGTTTGCCGAGCGCACCGGCTTGCCGCCGTCAGCCGTGGCCCAGGGCCTGCAAGAGGCGCAGGACAAGGGCCTGCTGAAGATCGTGGAAGCGCCGATGGGCCGCGTCTGGCGGCCCACGGCGCGAGGCTTTGATTTCCTGAGCAATCTGCAGGAAATCTTCCTCTGAAGATCAGACGCGGTTGAGCGAGGCGCCGTGGGTCTGGCGCAGCTTGTCCATCAGGTGCGGCGCGATCTGCCCGAGCGGCAGCACTTCATTGGCCGCGCCATGGTTGATGGCCTCGCGCGGCATGCCGAATACCACGCAGCTGGCCTCGTCCTGGCAGTAGTTGTAGCTGCCGGCGTCGCGCATGATCTTCATGGCTTTCGCCCCATCGGCGCCCATGCCGGTGAGCATGATGCCGAAGGCATTCGGGCCGGCCACACGCGCCGCTGATTCGAACAGCACTTCCACCGACGGCTTGTGGCGGTTCACCGGTTCGCCGTCACGCACACGGGCTATGTAGTTGGCGCCCGAACGCTCGACGCTCAGGTGCAGGCCACCCGGTGCGATGTAGGCATGGCCGGGCAGGATGCGCTCACCGTCGGTGGCTTCCTTCACCCGGATCTTGCACAGGCCGTCCAGGCGGGCGGCATAGCTGCGCGTGAAGCCCGGCGGCATGTGCTGGGTGATGACCACGGCCGGCGCGTCCGGCGGCAGGTTGATCAGCACTTCCTTGGTGGCTTCGGTGCCGCCCGTGGAGGCGCCGATGAAGATGATCTTCTCGGTCGACAGTCGGCCCGCACTGGCCAGCATCGGCCGCGGCGCCACCGGCGCGGCACCGGGCGCTGCCGGGGCGGGCGCCTGCGTGCGCTTGATGTGGGCCTTCGATGCGATGCGCACCTTGTCGGTGATTTCTTCGGCCAGCTGTTTCAGGCCGTCCGCCACGCCGATCTTGGGCTTGGCGACAAAGTCCACCGCACCCAGCTCCAGCGCCTTCAGCGTGACTTCGGCACCGCGCTCGGTCAGCGTGGACACCATCACCACCGGCATCGGGCGCAGGCGCATCAGCTTGGCCAGGAAGTCCAGGCCGTCCATGCGCGGCATCTCCACGTCCAGCGTGATGACGTCCGGGTTCAGGTTGCGGATCATCTCGCGCGCAGCGTAGGGGTCTGCCGCCGAGCCGATGCATTCCATGTCGGTTTGTCGGTTGATGATTTCGGCCAGCAGGCTGCGCACCAGGGCCGAATCGTCGACCACGACCACACGGGTCTTGGGCATAAACGTCTCCTCGATTGTCTTGTGCGTCAGAACAGGTCCACCGAACCACCACCGGTCGAAGCCGGTGCAGCGCGTTGGGCTGCCACGCGGTCTTGTGCCACCAGGGCCTCGGCATTGGTCGGCGCCAAGCGCTTCACCATGGCCTTGCCGCTGAAGGGCAGGAAACAGACCTTGCGCGGGTAGATGTCCAGCACATCCTTGGAGACGATGGGAATGCGTTCCGTGGCCAGGAAGTCGGTGACGAACTTGGTGTTGCGTTCGCCGACGTTGATGGTGTTCATGCCGCTGATGACGGCGCCACCGCCGAAGATCTTGGCCTCCATCGTCAGACGCGAGGCGCCGCGCTTCATCATTTCGTTGATCAGCAATTCCATCGCATACGTGCCGTAGCGGCCGGATTCACCGGTGCCCTCGGGCAGCATGAAGTGGTTCATGCCTCCGACCTTGGCCTGGCGGTCCCACAGGCAGGCGGCGATGCACGAGCCCAGCGTGGTCATCACCAGCAGGTCTTCGTTGTCAACGAAGTACTCGCCCGGCAGGATCTTCACGGCTTCGTTCTTGAAGTGCGCGTCGTAGAAGAAGAACGACGCTTCGCCCGGCTTGCGGGGCTGGGCCTTCAATTTGTCGAGGCGGGCTGTCCGGTTGCCGGTGCCTGCCGCCAGGAGTCCGGGCGGGGGCAGGTTGCCGCGGGCGCCGGGGATCGGGGTCGAAGAGAGTGTGGCCATGAGCGGGTGTCCGTCAGTCGCAAACAGGAATGAGGTCGGTGTCGGTCAGGGGGGCGGTTGGGCAGAAGGCCTCAGACACGCTGGTAGATCGTCTTGCCGCGCAGGTGGAACAAATCGCGCGAATCGGTGAAGTTCTCGGAGTGACCGACAAACAGCAGGCTGCCGGGCTTCATCACGCCGTGAATGCGCTCCAGCACCTTGCGCTGGGTGTCGTGATCGAAATAGATCATCACGTTGCGGCAGAACACCATGTCGAAGGGCTCGCCCATCGACCAATGCGGCGTCATCAGGTTGAACGGCTTGAAGTCGACCATCTGGCCCAGTTCGGGCTTGACGCGGATGCTGCCCGAGTTCGGGCCGGTGCCGCGCAGGAAGTGCCGGCGCAGCCGCTCCGGCGACAGCCCGCGAGCGTCAGCCGAATACACGCCGCGCCGCGCCGTGGCCAGCACCTTGGTGTCGATGTCGCTGGCCATCAGCTTGGCGCCTGAGCGCTCCCCGAGCACCTCGGCCAGCACCATCACGATCGAATAGGGCTCTTCACCGGTCGAGGCGGCGTTGCACCAGATGCGGGGCGATTTGCTCATTCCCGGCGCCTTCAGGGCTTCGGCCAGAGCGTGGAAGTGGTGATCCTCGCGGAAGAAGGATGTGAGGTTGGTGGTCAGGCAGTTGATGAACTCCTGCCACTCCTGGTCGCCGTCGGCGCCGGAGGCGCGCTCCAGCCAGGCCAGGTAGTCCTTGAAGCTGCGGTGTCCGGTTTCCCGCAGGCGGCGCGACAGGCGGCTGTACACCATGGCGCGCTTGCCCTCGTGCAGGCTGATGCCCGCACGCTGGTAGATCAATTGGCGCACGCGCTCAAAGTCTGCCGAAGCGAACGTGAATTCGTGGTCGATGGTCTCCGCATCGGCGGAGGCGCCGCGCGAGGAGGGGTCGAGAAGTTGATTCATCGTTGAGTTTTTCGTGGCGGCAACGGGCACAGACAGCGGAAAGCGCATTCAGCGCCGTTGGTCCGCCATCTTCCTTTTCGGCCGTATTGATCACGACTGAAGTTGAGGGGCGTAACCTGGCCTTTTCCTGCCTATGGGTGGCGGGGGTGCACTGCTAGACTGCGTCGACACCCAAAAAAGTCGCAAAACGTGCCTCGTTCACTTGACATCCGCCCATCAGATCCAGCTTCGTTGAAGCTGGATCAGGCGTTGCAATTGCTGGTGCAATCCGGGCACAAACCGCCGCCGGGTGCGCCCGGCAGCGTGGCGTGGCTGCAGGGGCTGATCGATGCCCTGTGCGACCTCTCCAGCCGTGACGCCCTGACTGGCCTGGCGAACCGCCGCAGCTTCGAGGCCGCGCTGGCCCGGGAAATCGACCGTGTTGCGCGCTCCGGCGAGCCGGCGCTGCTGCTGATCCTCGACATCGACCACTTCAAGCGAGTGAACGACACCTACGGCCACGTCGTGGGTGACCAGGTCATCCGGATCGTTGCCGAGGGCCTGGCCGACTGCGTGCGTCCGATGGACTTGCCGGCCCGCGTCGGCGGTGAAGAATTTGCCGTGATCCTGCCGAATTGCCCGCCGGCGTTCGGGCAGACCGTGGCCGAGCGCATCCGCGCCAAGATTGAATCAAAGATTATTTCGCTGACGCCTACCCAGCATCTGGGTGTGACGGTCAGCGTGGGCGGTGCCTTTGCGCCGCAATGGGTTCGCTCCTCACCCAGCTTGTGGTGTGAGCGGGCCGACCTGCAGCTCTATCGCGCCAAATCCGAAGGCCGCAACCGCACTTGCCTGGAGCCCACGCCCGTCTCGTTGGTCAGCGCCGAAGAAAAGGGGCTGTTGTTTGGCAACACCCTGTCCGGGGACTCCGAATGAACGCCACCGCTACCAGCAAACAAGCCCGCATCACCGCCATCACCAGCGGCAAGGGCGGCGTTGGCAAGACCTTCATCTCGGCCAATCTGGCTGCCGCATTGGCTCGTCAAGGCGAGCGTGTGCTGGTGCTGGATGCCGACCTGGGCCTGGCCAACCTCGACGTGGTGCTGAACCTCTTTCCCAAGATCACCCTGCATGACGTCTTCACCGGCAAGAACAAGCTGGAAGAGGCCATCCTGCCGGCGCCCGGGGGCTTCTCGGTGCTGCTGGCTGGCTCCGGCATGGTCGAGTACTCGCGGCTGACGCCCGAGGTGCGCGACCAGCTGCTGGGCGTGATCGAACAGGTCCGGCCGCGGTTCGACCGCATCCTGCTGGACACCGGCGCCGGCATCTCAGACGTGGTGCTCTACACCGTGTCGCTGGCCGATGAAGTGCTGGTCGTGGCCACGCCTGAGCCGACTTCGCTGACCGACGCCTACGCCACCATCAAGGTGCTGGCCACGACGCAGGGCCGACGCGACCTGCGCCTGCTCGTCAATCAATCCAGTCGCACCGGCGAAGGCCGCACCATTCGTGGCCAGTTGCAGCAAGTGGTCGACCGCTACGTCAGCCCGGGGCTCGACAGCCCGGTCAAGCTGGAGTTCGTGGCCGAAGTGCCGGTGGACAGCGCGGTGCGCGATGCCGTGAAGCGGCGACAATTGCTGATCGACTGCTTCCCGGGCAGTGCGGCTGCCCAGGCTGTGGTGGCTGCGGCCGCCCGCCTGTGACCCGCTGATGACCGAACACACAACCCCTGACGCTGCCCCCGCCGAGCCCGTTGCCACCCCGTTCGAGCGCATGGGCGGTGAGCCCGGCGTGCGCGCGCTGGTGGACCGGTTCTACGACCTGATGGATCTGGAGCCTTCGCTGGCGGTGCTGCGCGAAGTGCACGGCAGCACGCTGGACGACGCCCGCGACAAGCTGTTCTGGTTCCTGTGCGGCTGGCTGGGTGGCCCGGACTACTTCGTGCAGCGTTTTGGCCATCCGCGCCTGCGCGCCCGCCACCTGCCGTTTTCCATCGGCCGGGTTGAGCGTGACCAGTGGCTGGCCTGCATGTACCAGGCGATGCGCGAGTGCGAGGTGGAACCCGCACTGGCTGAACGCCTGGAAAAGTCGTTCTTCGACACCGCCGACTGGATGCGCAACCGGGCCGATTGAGGCCCTGTTGCCGCGACCTTTTGTGGTGGTTACTGGCGCTGCTGCCAGGCCGCCAGCGCACCCCAACCTTCGTCCCACGCCGACGCCATGTCGGAAAACAGCGTGCCAGGATCAGCCGGACGGCTGCTGTTGACCATGCGCGCGCCCTTCAGGATGAAAGTCTTGGCCTGGGCCGACAACTGCTCAAACGCGGCGATGGCGCGGCTCAGTTCCTCGTCCCGCTGATCGCCCGACCACCAGGCAATCCAGCGGGCCGCCAGCTCGAAGGCCGAGCCCATCTGGCGGGTGCCTGCAAAGGCCCACGCGTGGTAGTGCGGCAGGCCTTGTTCGCGCAGGGCGGGCAGCTCTTGCAGGAAGCGCTCAGCAAAGCGCTGCACCGGGTTGTGCACCGGGCGGCGCGCCAGCAGGCCGGGCAACTCGGCACGCGCCAGCGCATGCAGCTCGGCCGATGGCCGCTGGCGCGTGCGGTCGAGGCGGATGAACTCGGCGAACAGCGGCAGGGCCACGGCATCGGCCGGCCGCGGCGTCAGGCCGAAGGTGCCGTCAAAATCCTCACCCGTCAGCTCAAAGCAGCCGGCGTTGTGGAAGTAAACCAGGCGCTTGGCGGCGGCATCGACGGACACCAGCACGATCGTGGTCTTGGTGTGGTTCTGCCGGTAGTCGGTGCCCGCCACGTCCGGCAGCCAGAAGGCGTCGGCTTCGACGCTCAGCAGCTTGCCGGCGGCCAGGTGTTCCAGGGCGTGGTCCAGCAGCGGACGCCAAATCGTCAGCTCCTGCACGTCGAGGCCATGACGCTCCCGCAGCAGGTCATGCGAGGGCTTGAAGAAGGTCCACTGGTCGCCTTCAAAATCCACCAGGGCACTGGCGCCCATCACGGCCAGCGGCTCCAGTGCCAGGCCGTGCAGCACACCGATCCACAGGTCGGTGTAGCAATTTTTCTCGGGCCAGATGGCGCCGCTCGCATGCAGGGCATGCGGCAGCTGGTGCAGTGGGCTGGGGCCGGGCCATGCGCTGGCCACCCCGGCCTGCGGGGTGGCTGGTGGCGCGCCGCTCATGACCAGAGTTGGGCACGCACCTCGGCGGGCCATTGGTTCACGTCGCAGCCGTGGGTCTTGAGCAGGGCCAGCACCACGCGCTCCAGGCCAAAGCCGAGGCAGGCGGTGTGGGCCGTGCTGCCGTCAGCGCGGCTGATGTCGAACTTGCTGGTGAAGTGCTCCTGGTGCCAGTTGAACGAGCACACGGCGGTGGGCTCAGTGGCTGACACCACGGGCACCACGATCTCGAACTTCAGGCGTTGCTCGCGCTGGCTGGTGGCCATCATCTTGCCGGCACGGCCAAAGAACGGGTCGTTCGCCACGTCGCTGTCGGCCGGCAGCCCCAGGCTGCGCAGCAGGGCCAGCCCGCGCTCCAGCCAGCTGTCGCGCCAGGCTTCCACGGCGTCCGGTGCGCCCACGCGAATGAACTCACGCATGCGGAAGGATTGCAGCCGTGTCGGCTCGTCAGACGGCTCATGCCGGAAGCACCAGTTGCGGGTGGTGACCAGGCGGCCACCCTCGGGCAGCAGGCCACTGAACATCGGGTAGACCGGATAGCAGGCCGCGGGCAGCAGCATCAGGTCGGTGATGTCGAGAAAGCTCTCCCAGCGCTCGCCAGCGCGTGCCTGGTCGGCCATCTCGCGTGCCTGCAGGCCCGTGCCGAAGAAGCTGTGGATGCTGCCGATGAGCTGCGGGAAGTTGTCGAGATAACCCATCTTCTCGATCATGGTGCGGGCCACCACGGGCGGGAAGGTCATCGCTTCGGCGCCGTCGTCTGCCGCGCTGTTCATGACCAGGGCATCAAAGCGTTCGAGGATGTCCTCGAACACCGGCCCGCGGCCGTAGGCGCCGCGGATGCCCGTGGGCAGGATCAGTCCGTGCGCTGCCAGCTCATCATGGAAGGCGTGCGGATCGTAGGCGTCAATGGTGTGGTTCGTCATGGTTCAGTCGGCCTTGTGGACCAGCAGCAGCGATGCGCTGCGGGCGGCGATGCGGCCGTTTGAAATCATCAGCGACGCCGACATGGCGTCTCGGTGCGCGCGGCCCATGCTGTAGGCCGAATCATTCTTGTAGCCCTGGATGCCGACGATCTGCAGGGCGCCCTGCACGATGCGCGGTGCAGCCTCGGAGCAGGCGGTCTTCAGGTTGTTCATCTTCAGGGCCCAGTCGACGCGGGTGAATGCTTCCGAATCGGTGCCTGCCACCACCTGGGCATCAAACTCCTGGGCCAGGCCCTGCCAGTGGTAACGCATGGTCTGCAGCTCCACATTCAGTTTGGCCAGGTCGGTGGCCACCGGCGGCACCACGCCGGGCGACTTGCGCGCCAGACTGCGCACATAGGCGGCGGCTTGCGCGTAGGCCCCGAAGGCCAGGCCCCACCACAGCGACGCCCAGAGGATGTGCGAATACGGCACCATCGTCAGCGCGGAGATGGCCGGGTAGCCTTCCGGCAGCACCTGCTGCACATGGGCCGAGGCCTTCAGATCGAAGCCCGGACTGCAGGTGCCGCGCATGCCCAGCGTGTCCCAGGTGGACATCTGCGTCAGCGTGCAATCTTCGCGGCGCACCAGCACCAGCAATTGATCGCCCGCGGCAGCGTCATCGGCGCGGCGGGTGGTGACCAGGATGCCGTCGGCCTGCGCGCAGTACGAGCCGGTCGTGGCGGCCTTCTGCAGCTCGAAGCGTTCATCCGCCTGCTTGAGCGCGCAGATGCTGCTGCGGGTGTCGCCCCAGGTGCCCACCTCCGAGGTCATCGAGCCCAGCAGCAGTTGCCGCTCGACCAGCTCGCGCATCACCTCCTGGAAATAGGGGTCGTCTTTGCCGTGGCGGGTGATGCAGCCGACCTGGATGTAGTGCATGGCCAGCACCATGGCGCTGGCGCCGCAATGCTGGGACAGCTGGCTGACGAGTTGCGTCAGCTCGGCCATCGTGCAGCCGGCCCCGCCGTACTGGCGCGGCACCGGGGCTGACAGCGCCCGCACGCGGCGGAGCGCGTCGACGGTTTCCTGCGGGAATCGGGCCTCGCGGTCCACGTCGGCGGCATGGGTGGCGGCCGTCTCCCGGGCGAGCTGGCGGACGCCGTCGAGCATGACGGGGAAGGGGGTGGCGGCGGTATCCATGGCGGTGTCCGTTGGCTGCATTTGCCCTGCCTGTGAGCCTTGTATCGGGCTGCTCGGACAGGGGCTTGCGCTATCGTGATGTTCAAACCTGAACAGGGACGGGCGTCTTGAAACGACGTCCGTCGTGTTACTTTCAGTTTCCCATATGGACGCAATAACCACCCTCAAAAGCCGCCTTGCCAATTGGGGGGGATGTGCGCTTGTAGAACCTGATGTAGCGCCAAAAGGCGCAGTGCTGTGGCTGCATGGCCGCGAAATGGCGCCGGAAGACGTGGTGCCGCTGTTGCAGGCCTTGCGCGCGCCGGTGTTGTGGTGCGTGCCTGCCGGACCGGTGCAGCACGGCCAGGGGCGGCATTCCTGGTGGCCGCCCTATGACGAGCTGGGCACGCCCGTTGATGACTTTGCAAGCCACCAGCCCGAGGGGCGTGCAGCTGCCTTGGCCAGCCTGCGGCTGTGGTGGGACATCTTCGGTGCCCCTGACCAGACCTTGCCCTGGATGGTGGCGGGCTTCTCGCAGGGGGGCATGTTGCTGGCGGAAGCGCTGGCGCACTGGCCTGAGGCGCCACGGCCCGATGCACTGGCCTGGATGTCCAGCTCTCGCGTGGGGGTGGCGGACTGGCCGACGCGTGTTCCCCTGCTGGCTGACATGCCCGTGCTGGTGGCGCACGGCAACCACGATGTCGCGCCGAGCCCGGCCGCCGGCGAGGCCTTGTGCGACTGGCTCGCGGCGCAAGGTGCGCGTTGTGACTGGCTTCCGTTTGATGGCGGCCATGAATTGCCGCTGGTGGTCTGGCGGCGTTTGCAGCGCATGGCCAACGCCTTGAAACGGCAAGACGTCAATTTTTCCTAGGGGCGTCGCCGGTGTGCCACTAATGTCAATTAGGGGCTGCCAAGGTGGGCGGGGCGTGCCTATCATTGACTCATTGAGAGCCAAATTGTAAGAAAATGTGCCAAGCCCGACGGGCCGCCGGTTGTACCAGCCGCGAAGGTCGACGCTTGAACACTGCCACCCTCAACGTGCTGAATCCTGATGACGTTTTTGTGGCGCCCACCCGGCGCCAGTCAGAAGGTGCCAGTCCTCCGGTCCAGGCCAGAGCCTGCGGGCGCCTCTTCCATCCACTGACCAAAACCTGCCGATGTTTGCCGGCAGGGTTGCTTTGACCATGACCAATTCACAAGACATCGCCCAACGTGTTCGCCAAGTGCTGGCCCAGCAGGCCCGCCTGTCGCACGACGCCCTGACGCTCGATGACGCCGCTGACCTCTACCAGGCCGGCATGACCTCCCACGCCAGCGTCAACGTGATGCTGGCGCTGGAGGCCGAGTTTGATGTCGAGTTTCCCGACCACATGCTGACGCGAGCCGTGTTCGCCAGCATCTCGGCCATCACGGCCGCCGTGGCGCGTTTGACGGACGCCTGACCGCGACGCCCCATGGTCGACTTCACGCCGCTGCCAGCACCCCGCTCACAAGGACGTCTCCTGACGGACGGGTGGTGTCTGGCGTCAGGTGAAGCGCCTGCTGCAGCCGACTGGCAGGCGCTGGATGCGCCGGCCACCGTGGCGCAGGCCTTGGCGCTGCCTGCCGATGACGCGGTGGCGGCTGACCTGGACGGCCGGACCTGGTGGTATCGCTGCCGTTTCGACCTGGCGCCTGCCGAACTCGACCGCGCCCTGCGCCTGGGTCTGGACGGTCTGGCCACCCAGGCCTCGGTCTGGCTGAACGGTGAGCTGCAGCTGAGCAGCAGCAGCATGTTCGTGCGCCACCAATGGGTGGTGGCCTCCACGCAGTGGCGCCCGTCGGGCAATGAACTGCTGATTCGTGTGGAGGCCTTGTCGCCGCTGCTGGCGCAGCAGCGCAAACCGCGGGCGCGCTGGCGTGCCCCGATGGTGGCGCACGCGGGCCTGCGCTGGTGGCGCACGAGCTTGCTCGGCCGCACGCCGGGCTGGTCACCGGCCTGGCCGCCGGTGGGCTTGACTGGTCCGGTGTGGCTGTCGCCTGCAGATGCCGACGCGCCCAGCGCATTGCAGCTCGATGCCGGTCTGTCTGAGGCGGGTGTGGGGCAGCTGTCGCTGGGTCTCCACTTGCCCGAGGGGGCCACTGAAGTGCACTTGTCGGTGACTGGCCGCGATGAGCAGTGGCAGTTCCCGCTGACGCTCAACCAGGGCCGGTGGCTGCTGCGCACCGAGGTGCCCGGCGCCCAAGCCTGGTGGCCCCACACCCACGGCGAGCCGGTGCGCTACGCACTGGCGCTTGCCTGGCGTTCAGCCGGTGGCGAGCTTCGGCATTCGCCGCTGGGGCACACCGGATTTCGGCGTGTGGCCTTGCTGACGCAGGAGGATGGCTTCGCCATTGAAGTCAACGGCGTGCCGGTGTTTGCCCGCGGTGCCTGCTGGACGCCGATGGATGCGCGCAGCCTGCAGGCCAGCCCCGCCCAGCTCGATGCCGAGTTGCAGCGCTTGCGTAAAGCTGGCATCAACATGCTGCGCCTGAGTGGCGCCACGCTGTACGAGGGTGAAGCCTTCTTTGACGCCTGTGATGCGCACGGCGTGATGGTCTGGCAAGACCTGATGTTCGCCAACATGGACTACCCCGCCACGGACGCGTCCTTCCAGGCGCAGGTGGCGGCAGAGCTCGATACGCAGTTGTCCATCTGGCGCGGCCGGCCTTGCCTGGCTGTTGTCTGCGGCAACTCCGAAGTGGCGCAGCAGGCCGCCATGTGGGGCGCTGATGCCAGCCTCTGGCAGCCGGCCTTGTTCCATGAACAACTGCGCGAGCGCATCACCCATGAATTGCCCGGCGTGCCGTATTGGCCCGGCAGTTCCATCGGCGGTGCCTACCCGTTCCAGCCGTCTGCCGGCACCACGTCGTATTACGGCGTGGGCGCCTACCGCCGTGGCACCCGCGACGCCACCCAGAGCGGGCTGCGCTTCGCGACCGAATGCCTGGCCCTGGCGCAGGTGCCGGGTGAGCGCGGCATGGCGCGGTTGCGTGCCGCAGCCGGCGGCACCACACCACCGGTGCACAGCCCGGCCTGGAAGGCGGGCGTGCCGCGTGACCTGGGCGCAGGATGGGATTTCGACGACATCCGCGACCACTATGTGGAGCGCCTGTACGGTGAATCAGTCGAGGCCCTGCGTCGCAGCCAGCCCGCGCGCCATCTGCAACTCGGCCGCGCTGTCGGTGCGGAACTCATCACCCGCTGCTATTCACAGTGGCGCCGGCCTGGCTCGGCCTGCAGCGGTGCGCTGGTGTGGTTCCTGCGCGATTTGCGGCCCGGTGCGGGCTGGGGCCTGCTCGACGATGCCGGTGATCCCAAGCAAGCCTTTCATGCGCTGGCCGATGTGTGCCAGCCGCAGCACCTGGGTGTGACGGACGAGGGCATGAACGGCCTTCACATCCACGCCGTGAACGACGGTGCCGAACCCCGCCACGGCAGCTTGCAATGGCGCCTCTGGCGCGATGCTGACGTGACGGTGGCGGAGGGGCGGCAGACCTTGTCCGTGCCTGCACGCGGCGGCATCAGCCTCGGTGTCAGCAGCCTGCTGCCCGGTTTTCTGGATGTGAACTGGGCCTTCCGGTTCGGCCCGCCACCGGCGCACGGTCTGCATCTGCGGTGGCTGGGCGAATCGGGCGAGCTGATCGCCGAGCGGGTGCACTTCATCGATCTGCCTGATGACGAGGCGCCGAGGCCGCTGGGCCATGCGGGCGATCCGGGCCTGCACGCGGTGGCTGCGGCACAAGACGACGGCAGCTGGCTGGTCACGGTGGGCAGTCGGGGAGCCGCACGCGCGGTGTATTTCGAGGCGGAGGGCTGGAGCCCGTCCGTCGAAGGTTTTCATCTGGCACCGGGCATGGCGCGCACTGTGCGCTTCACGCCCTGGCCTGGAACGTCCGCCCCCTGGCATGCCAGTGTCGGCGCCATCAATGCAATGACGACAGTGGTGGTGACCCATGCGCGATGAACAACGAAGTCAACACCGACCGTCCGACGGGCGTGCGGGCAGCGGACGCCGGCAGTTGTCGGTGCTGGGCATCCGCGGCATTCCGGCGGCGCACGGCGGCTTCGAGACCTTCGCGGCCCGGCTGGCGCCGTGGCTGGTGTCTCGCGGCTGGGACATCACCGTGTATTGCCAGGTCGACGAGATCGGCGAGCCGCACGTCACCTGGTGGCAGGGCGTGCGCCTGGTGCACATCGGCGTCGGCCCCGACACGGCGGTCAACAGCATGCGCTTCGACTGGGCCTGCATCCGCCATGTCATCAAGGAACGTGCGCCGCTGGTCTTGACCCTGGGCTACAACACCGCGCTGTTCGGTGCCCGCCTGCGCCTGGCGGGCGTCAAGCAGGTCATCAACATGGACGGCATCGAGTGGTCGCGGGCCAAGTGGGGCCGCCTCGCCCGCGCCTGGCTGTACCTCAACGATTGGGGCGGCTGCCTGCTGGCCGACCACTTGCTGGCCGACCATCCGCACATCGCCCGACACCTGTCGACGCGGGTGTCGATGTCGCGCATCAGCATGATTCCGTATGGCACCGACCGCATCGACGACGGTGATGTGGGCGTGCTGTCTGCCTACGGCCTGCAACCCGGCGGCTATGTCACCTTGATCGCTCGCCCCGAGCCTGAAAACTCGGTGCTGGACATCGTGCAGGCCTTCTCCGCGCGCCGCCGTGGAGTGAAGCTGGTGGTGCTGGGCAACTACCACCCGGACGTCATTCCCTTCCATGCCGAGGTGCTGGCTGCGGCGAGCGACGAGGTGCAGTTTGTCGGTGGCATCTATGAGCCCGAGCGCGTGGCGGCCCTGCGGCTGCACAGCCTGCTGTATGTGCACGGCCACCGCGTGGGCGGCACCAACCCGTCGTTGCTGGAAGCGATGGGTGCGGGCAACGCCGTGCTGGCCCACGACAATCGCTTCAACCGCTGGGTGGTGGGCGAGGGCGCTGCGTATTTCAACGGCCCTGAGCAGGCGGCCGAAGAACTCGATGATTTGTTGAACAATCCGGCCCGCCGTGCGCAATTGGCTGCGCACAACCGCCAGCGGGCGGCCACCACCTTCGCCTGGCCGCGGGTGCTGGAAAGTTACGAGCAGGTGCTGGCGGCCTGGCATGCGCGGGCGATCGGTCAGGCGCATGTATCTCTGCCGGCCTGGACTGGCCGGCCTGAAGGCAACCAAGGGGCAGATTCGTGAATCAAGCTGTTGTGCAAGACCGGGCTGCTGATGTGGTGGCAGCCGTGGGGGCTGCCCTGGAGGCCCGCACCCCGCGTGCCACCGGGCTGCAACGCTTGGCCCGTGGGCTGTGGACGGCCGCCTGGGCCGGCACCGTGGCCGGCGTGCTGGTGGCGTGCAGCCATGCACCGGCCCAGCCGCCCAGCCAGAGCGTGCCCTTGCTGAACCTGCCGCCGCAAGCGGTGGCAGCCAGTGCACCGGCCGCAGTGCCCAACCCGGCGCCTGAGCCCCTGCGCTACACCCTGTCGGTGGGCGACGAAATCGACATCCGCGTGCCCGATGCACCGCAGCTCGACCAGAGCCTGAAGGTGCGCCCCGACGGCAAGATCAGCCTGGCGCTGGTTGGCACGGTGCATGCGCAGGGCCGTACGCCCGATGACCTGCAGGCCGAGTTGCGTGAGCGGCTGCAGGCGCTGGACGGCGCACCGGGCCAGCGCGAATACCTGCTGCAGCCCAATGATGAAATCGAGCTGAAATTCCCCTGGTACCCGCAGCTCAATGAGGTGCTGAAGCTGCGGCCGGACGGTCGCATCCAGGTGCAGATGGTGGGCACCCTGCTGGCTCAGGGATTGAGCCCGGAAGAGTTGCAGGGGCAGTTGCGCCAGCGCTATGCCCGCTACCTCAAGCAGCCTGATCTGTCGGTCATCGTGCGCAGCGTCACCACCCAGAACGTGCGGGTGCCGGGCGGCACGGGCCGCGCCGGTCTGGCGCAGTTGCAACCGGTGGTGGTGGCGCGTGGCTTTGCGGTGCAGCAGGTGTTCGTGGGCGGTGAGGTGGGCAAGCCTGGCGTGCTGCCGTTCCGGCCCGGCATGTCGCTGCTGCAGGCGCTGGTGGAAGCCGGGGGCCAGCTGCCCACGGGCGACATGGGACAGCTGGTGCTGCTGCGCCGCGCGCCTGACAACACCGCCCAGGTGCTGCACCCGGCGCTGGCCGACGACTACCTGAAGTCGCCTGACCGCGACATCGTGCTGCAGCCCTTTGACGTGGTGCTGCTGCCCAAGAGTGAACCGGCATCGCTGGCGGACCGCCTGAACCTCTATGTGTTCAACCTGTTCCCGCCGCTGAAAAACAGCTCCGTCGGCTTTGGCTACAGCCTGCGCCCGAACGCCACCAACTGAGGTCGACCCGGCATGTCCGTTTCCTACCAACAGGCTGTCCAGGCAGCCCCCTTGTTCAGCGGCGAATCGGCCGCTGTGCCGCGCGACTGGCCGGCCGTGATCTGGCGCCAGGGCGTCTGGGTGCTGGCCTGCACCGGCCTGACCACCGTGCTGGCGCTGGCTTTCATCAAGGCCCAGGTGCCGCTCTACACGTCGGCCGCCCGGGTCTGGGTGCAAACCGAACAGCAAGGCACGCCGTCGTTCCTGTCGGGCATCACGGCTTATCGCGAATCGCCCTTGCAGGACCCGGTGAACCGCAAGATGGAGACCGAGATGGAGCTGATGCTGTCCCGCACCAGCATCGCGTCCGTCATCGAGCGTTTGAGCATCACCGAAGACCAGCTGGCACGCACGCCGATGAACCAGGTGCGCACCACGCTGAACCGCTGGCTCGGCCGGGCACCATTGCCCACCGACCCGGTGCGCATGAATGCCCTGGTCGACATCTTCCTCGAGAGCGTCAGCGTGGCGCCGCAGCGCTCCAAGACCGCCGAGACCGCGTCGAACGTGCTGGAGCTTCGCCTTGAATGCGCCGACCGTGAACTGGCCCCGCGCGCGCTCGCCGCGCTGCTCGAAAACTACCTGCGTGTGGGCGCCCAGCAGAACCGACGCCTCGGTGAATCCACCTCGCACCTGATCGAAACCAAGCTCACCGACGCCCGCTCCGAGCTGGCCCAGGTGGAGCAACGCATGGTCGATCTGGCGATGTCGGCCAGCGGGCAGGGCGCCTTGACGGCCGGTGCGCTGGACGGTGTGTCAGCCGCGCCGCGCGACATCACCCCGCCGATCGGCAATGCCAGCCTGCGCATTGACCTGGGCATGGAGGGCGGCACGGCCGGTCACAGCCAGGCGGTGTCGCTGCTGCGCTCGCAGACGCTGGAGATGCAGGCGCGCCTGGAAGAAATGCGCCAGCTCTACACCGACGATGCCGACAACGTGCGCAGCCTGCGCGAGCGGCTCAACCAGGCGCGGCAGCGCTTGAGCCAGGGCGTGCGCGAAGGCGTGCGCGTGGGGGCGCAGATGGCGCGCCTGGAGCGCGAGCGCGCACTGGCCCAGGACCGCTATGTGGAGCTGCAGAAGAAGTACGACCAGATCGACCTGTACCTGAAGCTGAACCCCACCGAGGCCGACAGCCGTGTGGTGGTTGATGCGCCGCAGCTGCCCCTGCCGGAAGAGGGCCGCAAGCGCGGCTCGCTCGCGATGCTCGCACCGCTGGCCGGCCTGCTGCTGGGCCTGCTGGTGGCCGGCTGGCGCGAGATGACCGACCGCCGCCTGCACGGTGCCATCGAGCTGGCGCGCCTGCCCGGCGGGCTGACCGTGCTGGGCAGTCTGCCCCGATTGAGTGATGCGGAACGCCAGCAGTTGCTGGGCGCGCGCAGCCGATAACCCGAATGGCCACCTCCATGTCCAAGCTTGACTCCTTGATGATCCAGCGCACCGCGCTCGCCCTGCGTGAGCGTGTGGGTTACGAGCCCTGCGTGGTGCTGGTCAGCAGCGCTGCAGACGGCGAAGGTAAGTCGCTGGTGGCCCGCGCGCTGGCCCGTGCCCTGGCCGTGCAGACGCCCGGACGCGTCGGCCTGGTGAGCCTGCAGCCAGAGATGAGCGCACCGGCCGGGCCGGGCTGGCGCGAGCTGCTGGAAAGCGGCCAGATGCCCGCCGGCACCGACACCGACGGCTTGTGGGAACTGGCAGCTGGAGGCGGTGCCTTGGCGGCGTCGTCAGACGTTGCGCTGTTCCGCATCGATGCGGTGGCCCAGGCGGTTCAGGCGCTGCGTGCCCACCGCGCGCTGGTGCTGGTGGATGGCCCGAGCTTGGCGGCGTGTGGCGCGCTGGTGCCGCAGGTTGATCAGATCTTGCTGGTGGTGAACAGCCAGCGCACCACCGACCGTGCGCTGTCGAAGGCCATGCAGGCGGCGAATGTGGCGCCCGAGCGCGTGGCCGGTGTGGTGCTCAACCGCCAGGCCAGCGTGCCCGGCTGGCTGCGCGGCACCTGATGCCCCTGCCTCTGCCGCTGCCCATAACCCCGCCACCTTCCATGAGCACGCCCGCGATGAGCGCCCGCACCGAGCACGACGCCCCCCGCGGCCTGCAGCCCGGTGCCATGCTGATCGGGGTAGCGATGCTGTGCATCGGTGCGCTGGCGGTGGCCATGGCGGTGGCCGGGGGCAGCACGCTGCAGCTCGGCGCCGCGTTGGTGGCGCTGGCCGGTGGTGCCTGGGTGCTGTGGACGCGCCAGGTGCAGCTCTGGCTGGTGGCCGGACTGTTCTTTCTGGCGCCGGTGGACATCAGCAAGGCCATCGTGGCGCCGGAGGGGCAGTACTACTCGCCCGGCCTTTACCTCACGCCTGCGCACGCCGTGTTGCTGCTGCTGGCGTTTTGGTGGGCGGCCAGTCGGCGCCTGGTGGCGGGCCGTTGGCCACCGTTGACCGGGCTGGACATGGCCGCTTTAAGCTGGGCCGGCTACCTGCTGCTGCGCTCGCTTGGCTCCGCCCAGGGTGAGCTGGCCGTGGCCAGCGGCGTGGCCTACGCGCTGGCCGTGCTGGGGTTCTACGTCGCTTCGCATGCCTTGCAAGCCCCGGGCGCCTTGCGCATCGCCTTGCAGGCCAGCGTGGCCGTGCTCTTGATCGAAGCGGTGTACGTGCTGGCGCAGTTGCTCACCCGCCAGGCCTTGCCCTTGCCGGGCGCCAAGGGCCTGACCGAAGTGGCGGCGCTTACCTTCGGCGGCGAGGGCCTGGCGTTCCGGCCAACCGGGTTTTTTGGCCACCCGAATTCGCTGGCACATCATTTGTCATTGCTGCTGCCGCCCTTGATGGCGCTGGCGCTGGTCGGCCGCACTTGGCTGCCTGTGCGGGTCTGGTGGGTCACGGTCGCAACACTGCTGGTGGCCGGGGTGATGCAGGTGCTGACCTTGTCGCGCAGCGGCTGGGTGGCGCTGGTGGTGGGCGGGCTGGTGGTGGTGGCGGGCCTGGTGCGCTGCCGGCTGATGCCGATGCGCGCCGTGTGGCGGCTGGTGGCCGCCGCGGTGGCGGCTGTGGTGATGGTGGTGATCCTGTATCCGCAAGCCGTGCTGCGGCTGACCGCGCCGGATGATCGCTCGCTGGAGTCGCGCGGGCTGCTCAACGGCCAGGCGATGACGATGATCACCGACCGCCCTTGGCTCGGCGTGGGCTTCGGTGAATACAACCGCGCGTCCAGCCAGGTTGTCGGGCCGCAATTTGCACAGGTGTCGGAGGACTACCAGAAGCAGCTGCGGACGCTGGTGGTGCACAACCATTACCTGCTGCTGGCCGCCGAGCTGGGTGTGCCGGCGATGTTCTTTTTCCTCGGTCTGCTGGCCTGCATGATTGCCTTGCCATGGCCACTGCGCCGCTGGCGTGGTGATCCGGCTTCGCTGGCCCTGGCCATCGGCCTGAGTGGCTCGCTGGTCGGGCAGCTGCTGTTCCTCACGGCCGACAACTTCTACGCCGAGACCCGTGTCTTCATGCTGTGGCTGACGGCGGGTGTGCTGCAGGCAGTGGTGCTTCGGCAGCGGCCTGTGCCGCGCGGGGGCGCCGCATGAAGCAGCAAAGCCTGATGGGCATGCTGGGCTCGGCGATGGGCTTGCGCCTGGCGATGGCCGCGCTGAACTTCGGTCTGTTCTGGGTCTTGTCGCACCGGCTCGACAGCAACAGCCTGGGCGGCTTCTCGCTGCTCATGAACATCTTCCTGCTGCTGCAGTTGCTGCCGCTGCTGGGGCTTGCGCCGGCCTTCATCCGCCGGGCTGCGGCCGAACATGAAAACATCCAGGTCGAGCTCAGCAACGGCGTGGCGTTTGCGCTGCCGGTGGCGGTGGTGCTGGGCTTGGGCATCGGCGTGATCGGCCAGACGACCTACGGTGAAGAGCTGCACGCGTCGTTCTGGCTGATTGCGCTGGCCATGCTGCCCACCGCGTGGATCCAGGTGGCCGAGGTGACGCTGCTTGGTCGCGAACGCATGGCCGACATCGCGCGGGTGCAGGGCGCCGAGGCCTTCCTGCGATTTGGCGGCGCCTTGCTGGTGCTGCAATTGGGCGGCGGTCTCACGGGCATCTTTGCGGTGATCACGCTGCTGCGGTTTGCCGTGGGGCTCGCCTATGCGCTGCTGCCCGAGCTGCCCCGACCGCGCTGGCGCGATTGCCAGCTCGCCATCTGGTACCGCCATTGGCACGAGGTGCCGATGTACCTGGGCATTGCCCTGCTCGCGGGCTTCACCTCTCGACTCGACGTGATCGTGTTGTCGCGCCTGCAAGGCCTGCATGAGGTGGCCATCTACGCTGCGGCCTCGCGCCTGTATGACGCGGCCTTGATGCTGCCCACGGTGGCGGCCCTGACGATGATGCCCGCACTCGCCCGCCTGTTTGCCAGCGACCGCGACCAGTTCGGCCGCCTGCTCACGGGCGCGCTGCGGGCCAGCCTGGGCGTGGGCATGCTGGTGGCGCTGGTGGTATCGGCCTGCTCCGAGCTGATCATCGGCGTGCTGTATGCGCCCGGCATGTCGGCGGCCAGTGACGTGCTGCGCTGGCTGATCTTCGGTGCCGTGTTCATGACGGCCGATCAGGTGCTGTCGTCCACCATGCTGGCAGCCCGTGCCCAGGCCCATGACTTCCGTGCACTGGCGCTGTCGCTGGTCTGGCTGGTGATCGGCCTGTTCTGGCTGGTGCCCTTGTGGGGCCCGCGCGGCGTGGCCATCGCCGTGACCTTGACGCCGATGATCCGCGTGGCGTACCGCTTGCGCTGGGCCGCTGCCACACTGGGCCTGGGAGGGCTGTGGCGTGACTACTTGCGCCAGCTGGCTGCGCTGGCTGCCGGCGTGTTCGCGATGGAACTGGTCTGGTCGACGGGCGTCGTGTGGCGGGCGTTGGCGGGCTGCGGTGCCTGGCTGCTGGCCGCCGCCGTGGTGGGGCTGGTGCACCGCGGACTGCTGCAGGACTGGCGCGCCGGCTGGACCACCCTTCGTCGTCGGCAGGCTTGAAAACCAACACCATGCGCATCCTGCACCTCGACCCCGACGACATGGACAACCCGATTTCCGGTGGTGGGCCCGTGCGCACCTGGGAAATCTGCCGCCGCCTGGCGCGCCGCCATGAAGTGACCGTGCTCACACCGACCTTTCCGGGCAGCACGCCGGAGCTCTGGCGCGACGGCATCCGCTATGTGCGCCTGGGCCGCAAGGTGCGCGACCACGGCTCCTCGCATCACCTGACGTTTCTGGCGTCACTGCCCTGGGCGGTGCGCCGCTACCCGCATGACCTGCTGGTCGAAGATTTCATGCCGCCGTGTTCCGCCACGCTGACACCGCTTTTCCGCCGCCGTGATCGGCCGATGGTGGGCTCTGTGCAGTGGTTCAGCGCCCGCGAATACACCCGCTGGCTGAAGCTGCCTTTCCACTGGGGCGAGGAATACGGCGTGCGGCTGTACCAGAACCTCGTGGTGCTGACGCCGTCGATGCAGGCCTTCATGGAAGAGCGGCACGCCAGCGTGAAGGCCCGTGTCATTCCGAACGGGGTGGACGATGCACTGTTCGAGCAACCGATACGCGCCGGCCGCGGCATCTTGTTCATGGGCCGCATCGAGGTGGGTGCGAAGGGCGTCGATTTGCTGCTGCAAGCCTGGGCGCGTTTGCCTGAAGCCGAACGTGAGCCCCTGACGCTGGCCGGCAAGGTGCAGGAGCCCGAGGCGCTGCAGCGCGAACTGGAGCGCACCGGCCTGGTGGGCAAGGTGCGCATTTACGGCATCTACAACGCCGAGCAACGGCTGGCGCTGCTGGATGAATGCCGCTGCCTGGCCATGCCGTCGCGCTACGAAACCTTCGGCATGACGATCTCTGAAGCCAACGCAGCCGGCAAGCCCGTGGTGCTGTGGAACAAGCAGCCGATGAGCGAAGTGGCCGCGCCCGGCTGCCCGCTGGTGCCGCCGTTCGACGTGGACGCCTATGCGGCCGCGCTGCGCGATGTGCAGCACTGGTCTGACGACGACCTGGTGGCGCGCGGCCATGCCATGCGTGAGCACGCCCGTCGATACAACTGGGATTCCGCCGCCGCGGCCCAGGAAGCGTTTTACGAGGAACTGCTGGCCGCCAGCCCCCACGGGCGCCACTTGGCCAGCAGATGAACACCCTGACCCTTGCCCCTACACCCAACCACCGGGAGACCACACGATGACCATCGATGTGTCCATCATCATCGTGAACTGGAACGTGCGCGAGCTGCTGCGGGGCTGCCTGCAATCGCTGCGTGATGCCAGCGGCATGCCTGCGGAACGCATGCAGGTCATCGTCGTCGACAACGCCTCGGCCGACGGCAGTGCCGCGATGGTCGCCGCCGAGTTCCCGGAGGTCACCTTGCTGGCCAATGCCGACAACCTGGGCTTTGGCCGCGCCAACAACCAGGCCTTGCCACTGTGCACCGGCCGCCATGTGCTGCTGCTCAACCCCGACACGCTGGTGCTGGACGGTGCCGTGGCCCGCATGCGCACGCTGATGGATGCGCAGCCCGGCGTGAGCGTGATGGGCTGCCGCCTGCTGAATGGCGACGGCACGCTGCAGCGCTGGACTGGCGGCGCCTACCCGCGCCTGGCCAACCTGGTGAACCACTACTTCTTTCTTGACCGCCTGCTGCCCGCCCGCTGGCGGCCGATGCCGCTCTACCTTGACCGTGACGTGGCCGACGACATGGCGGTCGACTGGGTCAGTGGCGCCTGCATGATGCTGCGGGCCAGCGCGCTGCAGGGCAAGCTCTTCAACCCCGATTACTTCATGTACGGCGAAGACATGGAGCTGTGCCACCGCCTGAAGATGGCCGGCGGCGCGGTGATCTACACACCGCGCGCCACCATCGTGCACTTCCAGGGCGAGAGCATGAAGCAGCAGCAGGGCGAGGTGCTGCTCTCGTCGCTGAAGGGGCCGCGACAGTTTTATCGCCAGATGCGCGGCGGACGCGGCCTGGCGCTCTACGACCTGGTCACCTGGGCCGGCTTCGGCCTGCGCTGGTGCCTGTTCGGCATCGGCGGCTGGCTGAAGCCCGGCCTGCGCACCAAGGCCGATTCGAGCCGCGACCTGATGCGTCGCGCCTGGCGCATCCTCACCACCTGACCACGGCCGGAGACTCATCCCATGACCACCTCCCATCCTGAAGCCTCACAGCCCGCTGCACCCCCGGCGGCCAAGACCGCTGCGTCATCGCTGGACCGCCACTACGACGAGCGCCGCTGGCGCGATACCCGCGCGCTGATCCGCACGGACCTCGACCGTCTCTGCCGCCACCTCCAGCGGCCGGACTCCTTCAGTCACCGCGTCTACTTCTCGCTGCTGCCCGGTTTCCAGGCGTTGCTCTGGCACCGCATTTCGCGCTGGTGCCTGTTGAACAACTGGCGCTGGGCCGCCCGGCTGATCGCCCTGTTCGCGATGTACCTGACGCGGGCTGAACTGCCGCCCACTTCGCAGATCGGCCACTCGGCCTTGATTGCGCACTCCACGGGCGTCTACATCTTCGGCAAGGTGGGCGCCCGCATGATCATCCAGGGCAGCGGTGGCTTTGGTGGTGGCTTCGGGCCTGAGGACATCGGCGGCGGCCCCGGTTATTCAGTGTCGGGCGACGACGTGAACCTGGCTTTTGGCGCGCGCGTGCTGGGCCCGGTGCGGGTGGGCAACGGCGTGAAGGTGGGGCCTGGCGCGCTGGTGACCTTCGATGTGCCGGACGGTGCGCTGGTGATGTGGGCGCGGCCACGCGTGATCCTGGATGGCGCCGGGCCGGTGACGCCATCGGCACGGCCGGAAGAGCCGCCATCGGGCGCGGCATGAACGCACCCGCTCGTTTTCGCCTCGGGGTAGATGCCCACACCGTCGACGGCCTGTTTCAGGGCAGTCGATCCCACCTGCTGGGCTTGTACCGGGAGGTGATTCCGCGCCTGCCCGAGGTGGATTTTGTCTTTCTGCTTGCCAACCCCGAAGCCCTGCGAAACGAAGCCGAGGCCTTCCGCGCGCCCAATGTGCAGTGCGAGGCCATGCCGCACCGCAACGGCCTGTGGCGCCTGGGCTGGCAGTTGGCGGCGGCCCAGCGCAGCCACCGGCTGGATTTGCTGCACGTGCAGTATCGTGGCCCGGTGTGGCCGGCCGGGCCGCTGGCCTGCACGATCCACGACACGCTCTACGAAACCCACCCGCAGTTCTTCACGCCCGGCTTCGTGCGCATGGCCCGCTGGACGGCGCGCCGCACCGTGCGGCAATCGCGCCTGATGTTCACGGTCAGCCAGTTCTCGCGCAGTGAAATTGCCCGCCACTACGACTGGCCCGCCGAGCGCGTGGCCGTGACCGGCAATGGCGTGAACCTGCAGCGCTTTCACCCGGCGCCCGGCGGCGAAGCTGAGCTGGCGGCCCTGGGCCTGGTGCCCGGCGGCTATCTGCTCACCGTGGGCCGCATCGAGCCGCGCAAGAACCACCTCGGCCTGCTGCGCGCCTATGCCTTGCTGCCGGCGGCCGAGCGCTTGCCGCTGGTGATCGTCGGCCAGCGCGACGCCGCTGTCTTCGAGCAAGTGCAAGCCGAGGTGCAGCGCCTTGGCCTGGACGGGCAGGTGCGCTTTCTCGACCGGGTGGGCGATCAGGCCTTGCCGGCGTTGTTGCGCCATGCCCGCGCCGTGGTGTACCCGAGCTTTGCTGAAGGCTTTGGCATGCCGGTGGCCGAGGCGATGGCCAGTGGTGTGCCGGTGGTCACCAGCACGGGCACCGCGCTTGCCGAAGTGGCGGGTGATGTGGCCCTGGTGGCCGACCCGAGCCGCCCGGCAGACATCGCCACGCAGATCCTGCGGCTCTTGCGTGAGCCCGACCTGGCGCGTGAATTGGCGGCCCGCGGGCCGGCCCAGGCTGCCCAGTTCAGCTGGCAGGCTTCGGCCGATGTGTTCGTGAATGCGCTGAAGGCCTACATTCAACGCCCATGTTGAAAGAACTGGATCCAACCACCGTGGGCGTGACGATCGGCCTGTCGCTGACCGTGGCGTTGGTGGTGCTGGCAGTGCGGCTCTGGGCCCTCAACCGCTTGCGCGGGGACCGGCAGGCCGAAGCCCGCCAGAAGCAGGAGCGTCTGCGCGCCTTGCTGGGCGCATGCCGCGCGCTGGCAGGCTCGTTCACGCCGGCTTCTGCGGCGGATGGCCGCCAGATGGAAGAAGCCCTGGCCGAGGTGCTGCTGTTTGGTGATCTGCCGCAGGTGGCGCTGGCTGCAGAGGCGGCACGGGCGCTGGCCGCTGGCCAAATTCCTGATGTTCAGCCGCTGGTGGGCTTGCTGCGCGCCGATGTGCGGAGCCTGCTGGGCTTGGCGCCGTGGCCGGACGACCTGGTGCTGCCACCGGCCGGGCCGGGCAAGGCGGGCCGTCAGGGCCGTGGCCGGGGGCTGGACGAGGGCTGAGGGCGCCTCAGCGCGTGCGCCCCGCCAGCAGCACGATCAGCGCGCCCGCGCCGCCTTGCGGCCCGGCCGCCTGGGCAAACGCCATCACTTCCTGCCGCTGCGCCAGCCAGCGCTGCACCTTGGCTTTTAGCACCGGCTCTTTGCCCGGCGAGCCGTGGCCCTTGCCGTGCACCACGCGCAGGCAACGCTGGCCTTGCTGGTGGGTCAGGCGGATGAACTCGGAGAGCGCCTCCCGCGCTTCATCGCGCCGCAGGCCGTGCAGGTCCAGCTGTTGCTGGATCGACCAATGACCCTTGCGCAGCTTGGCCACCACATCCAGGCTCACCTCGGGCCGGCGAAAACTCAGGCCGTCGTCGGTCAGCAGCAGCGATTCCACATCAACTTCGTCTGACAGCGCCTCGTGCAGTGCGGCCAGCTCATCAGCGATGCGCTGGCGCGGCTCGGGCGTGGGCTGCGGGCGCTGGATGTTGGCGATGGGCGCCACCTTGACGGGTCGCACTGCGCCGACGGTGAGGCTGAACAGCTGCTGCTCACGCGCCAGCCGGGCTGCTTCGGCCGCCGCCAGCGCACGGCGCTCGGCTTCCAGCGCCTGCTGACGGCGAATGTCGTCGCGCAGGGCGCCCAGATCGGCAAGGCTGTGGAGGGGAGGCTTTTTCACGGGCGGGCTCGGCAAGGCGCCGATTGTGCCGCTTCACATCAAGCCGCGCTCGGCCAGGCTCACCACGCAACCGGCGCCTACCACCAGGTGGTCAAGTACCCGCACATCGACCATGGCCAATGCGCCCTTCAGGGCCTGCGTCAGGTGCTCGTCGGCCCGGGAGGGCTCGGCCAGGCCGGATGGGTGGTTGTGGGCCAGGATGACCGCGCCCGCGTTCAGCGCCATGGCCTGCCGCACCACCTCACGCGGATACACGCTGGTTTGCGTCAGGGTGCCGTGGAACAGCTCGCACCACTCCAGCATGCGGTGCTGGCTGTCGAGGTAGATCACGCCGAACACCTCGCGCTGCTGACCGCCCAGGCGCAGCGCCACGAATTCCTTCACCCGCGCCGGGGAATCAAACACCGGACCGCGCTCAAGCTGCTGGGCCAGTGCGCGCCGGGCCATCTCGATCACGGCGGCCAGCTCGGCCCGCTTGGCCGGTCCCAGGCCCTTGATCTGCCGGAAGTCATCGGCCTGCCGGTGCAGCAGTCCGGCATAACCGTGGAACCGGGTCAGCAGCTCGTCGGCCAGGGCCAGCACGCCTTTGCCCTTCATGCCGGTCCGCAGCAGCAGGGCCAGCAATTCGGCGTCCGCCAGGGCGGCGGGGCCGTGCGTCAACAGCTTTTCCCGGGGCCGAAGGGCCGCCGGAAGGTCTTTGAGGCTCATGTTTCTCCCTGAATTTCGAGTGGCGCACCGGCTGGTGCTCCGGCCTGCGTGGGCCGACCCGTAAAATCAAGGTCAGAGTAGCAGCCTAGGCATCGTTCTGTGAACACCATTCAGACGGGGTCCTTCTTGACCCTGCACTACCGCCTTGCCGGTCCAGATGGGGCCGATGTGGTCACCACCTTCAACGACAAGCCCGCCACCTTGACCCTGGGTGCGGGCCAGCTCGCCCCTGCCATCGAGGCCCGTTTGCTGGGCCTGGAAGAGGGCGTGCGCACCAGCTTCGACCTGGCACCGGGCGAAGCGTTTGGTGACCGCAACCCGGACATGATCCAGCGCCTGAAGCGCAGCGTGCTCGACCAGATGGGCGACCGCGAGGCCGAATACAACGTCGGCGACGTGGTGGAGTTCCCCACGCCCGACGGCGCTGGCCGCTTTGCCGGTGTGGTGCGTGCGGTGGGCGATGGCTGGCTTGAGTTTGATTTCAACCACCCGTTGGCCGGCCAGCCGGTGACCTTCGAGGTTCAGGTGATCGGGGTGCTGTGATGAGTGACATTCAAGCCCAGGGTGAAATTCTGCTGGCCGAGCCGCGCGGCTTTTGCGCCGGCGTTGACCGCGCCATCGAGATCGTCGAGCGCGCGCTGGTCAAGTTCGGCCGGCCGATCTACGTGCGCCACGAGATCGTGCACAACACGTACGTCGTCAACGACCTGAAGTCCAAGGGCGCGATCTTCATCGAAGAGCTCTCCGACGTGCCGCCGGGCGCCACGCTGATCTTCTCGGCGCATGGCGTGTCGAAGGCCGTGCAGGCCGAGGCGGCAGAGCGTGGCTTCAATGTCTTTGATGCCACCTGTCCGCTGGTCACCAAGGTGCACGTGGAAGTGGCCAAGCTCTCGAAAGAGGGTTATGAGTTCATCATGATCGGCCACAAGGGCCACCCGGAAGTGGAGGGCACGATGGGCCAGCTCCACGAGGGCATCTTCCTGGTGGAAGACGTGGCCGATGTGGCCCACGCGCCGGTGACGCGCCCGGACCGGCTGGCGGTGGTCACGCAGACCACGCTCAGCGTGGACGACGCCGCGGAAATCCTGACGGCTGTGAAGGCCCGTTTCCCGCAGGTTCGTGAGCCGAAGAAGCAGGACATCTGCTACGCCACCCAGAACCGCCAGGACGCCATCAAGGTGCTGGCACCGCAGGTGGACGTGGTCATCGTGGTGGGCAGCCCCACCAGCTCGAACAGCAACCGTCTGCGCGAACTGGCGGAGCGCCTGGGCACGCCGTCGTGGATGGTCGATTCGGCCGACGATCTGAAGGCCGAATGGTTTGAAGGCCGCCCGCGCGTGGGCCTGACCGCCGGCGCCTCGGCCCCTGACGTGCTCGTGCAGCAGGTCATCGAGCGGCTGCGCGCGCTGGGTGCCGTGGGCATCCGCCGCATGCCGGGTGTGGAAGAGACCATCGAGTTCCCGCTGCCGATGGGCCTGGGTGACAAGTCGATGGCTGAATTCGCCGCCCGCCGATCCGGCAGCTGAGTGTCACGGCCCGCGGCAGGGCTGTGCAAGCCCTGCCGCTCTCTGAATGGCCCCTGGTCGCCGCTGGTGCGCGGGGCTGAATTCCTGAACTGATTTTTCGAAAGTTGAGCATGCTGGATCTGACCTTGCTGCGTCGCGACCTGGCCGCCGTGGTGGCACGCCTTGAAACCCGCAAGAACCCCCAACCATTCCTGGACGTGGACCGCTTCACGGCCCTGGAAGGCGAGCGCAAGGCGCTGCAGATGCGCACCGAAGAGCTGCAGGCCCGGCGCAATGCCCTGTCCAAGCAGATCGGCATGAAGAAGGGCAAGGGCGAAGACGCTTCGGCCGAGATGGCGGAAGTCGGCGGCATCGGTGACGCGCAGAAGGCCGGCGCTGAGCGCCTCGAAGCCATCCAGAGCGAACTCGCCGGCATGCTGATGAGCATCCCCAACCTGCCGCAGGAAGGTGTGCCCGTGGGCGCCGACGAAACTGGCAACGTGGAAGTGCGCCGCTGGGGCACGCCGCGCAGCTTCGACTTCACCGTGAAGGACCACGTTGATCTGGGCACTCCGCTGGGTCTCGATTTCGAGACCGGCGCGAAGCTCTCGGGCTCGCGCTTCACCTTCATGAAGGGCCCGGCGGCCCGCCTGCACCGTGCGCTCGCGCAGTTCATGCTTGACGTGCAGACCACCGAACACGGCTACACCGAGTGCTACACGCCGTACATCGTCAACCGCGAAGTGCTGGAAGGCACGGGCCAGCTGCCGAAGTTCAAGGAAGACATGTTCTGGGTGCTGCGCGGCGGTGACGATCAGCAAGCTGAGCAGTACCTGATCAGCACCTCGGAAATCTCGCTGACCAACAGCGTGCGTGAGCAGATCCTGGCTGCCGATCAGCTGCCGATCAAGCTCACCGCGCACAGCCCGTGCTTCCGCTCGGAAGCGGGCTCGGCCGGCCGCGACACCCGCGGTCTTATCCGCCAGCACCAGTTCGACAAGGTCGAGATGGTGCAGATCGTCGCGGCGGATCAAAGCGACGCCGCGCTGGAAGAGATGGTCGGTCACGCCGAGGCCATCCTGCAGAAGCTGGAGCTGCCTTACCGCGTCCTCACCCTGTGCACCGGCGACATGGGCTTTGGCGCTGCCAAGACCTATGACCTCGAAGTGTGGGTGCCCGCACAGAACACCTTCCGCGAGATCAGCTCGTGCTCGAACTGCGAGGCCTTCCAGGCCCGCCGCATGCTGACCCGCTACAAGAACGCCCAGGGCAAGACCGAGATGGTCCACACCCTCAACGGTTCGGGCCTGGCCGTGGGCCGCGCCCTGGTGGCCGTGCTCGAAAACCACCAGCAGCCTGACGGCTCGATCCGCATTCCGGCCGCTCTGCGGCCCTACCTGGGCGGCCTTGAGCTGCTGAAGGCCTGAACCCCATGCAATACCCTCAGTTCGACCGCCAATCCCCGAACACCCCGCTGAGCAACGACGAGCTGCAAGCGCTCGACGAGCTGCTGCTCAGTCTGCCGGTGGACGGCGCCATGTCGCTGGACGGCATGGACGGCTACCTCACCGCCTTGCTGATCGGCCCGTCCAAGGTGCTCGACACCCTGCCGACCGCCGACTGGCTGCCCGCCATCTGGGGTGGTGACCCGGAAGGCGACGGCCCGGCGCCGTTCGCCAGCAACCAGAAGCGCAAGCGCACGGTCGTGATGGTGCTGCGCCACCTGCAGGCGCTGGCCTGCACGCTGCGCGATTCGCCGGACGACTGGCAGCCGGTGTTCAGCGTGGCCGAGCAAGGCGACGAAGAACTGGCGGATGCATCCGACTGGTGCACCGGCTTCCTGCAGGCAACCGACCTCGACCCCGAGGCCTGGGCGCCGCTGTTCGACGACGCACAGATCGGCCCGGCGCTGGTGCCCATCGCCCTGCTGGGCGGTGAGGTGGATGCCGACGCGGGTGCTGACCTGTCTGACCCCACGGTGTGCAATGACCTCAGCCGTGCGGCTGCCGATGCCGTGATGCTGCTGCTGGAACGCGGCCAAGCGCCGGCATGAGCGGCCTGCCGCTGGCCGCGCTGCGCCCTGATGAGCGCATGCTGCTGGCGGCGCTGGCGCTGGGCGGCACCTACCGCACCACGCGCTGGCTGCATGACCTGCTGCTGCACCCGGCATTGCTGCCTGCGGGCCAGCAGCGCCCCAGCCATGACTTGCTGCGTGACGCTCTCGGCCGCCTGAACGCGGCCGGCTGGCTGGAAGAGGCCGAGCGCCGCCCCGGCTACTGGCGCATCGCCCCGCACGTGTTGCCCGCAGCCCTGCTGGACCTGCACGCGCGCCATCCCTTGCCCGCCTTGCGACAAGCCCTGGCGCAGGCCGACGGCTACCGCGAAGGCAGCCCGATGCCGCACCACGAAGCAGCGCTGGCGCGGCTGCGGCTGGACGCCCTCGGCGGCGCATCGCCCGAGCAGATCCAGCGGCTGGCCACCTGCCTGCCATGGCAATCGGCCCCCATTGACGAACTGCTTGATCTGGCCATCGGCGACGTGCTGGACGAGGCCTTGTTCGAGCGCCTGCACCCGGCCTTGCAGACCGTGCAACTGCAGCTGGGCCTGGCAGCGTTGTGTGCGGGCTGGCGCTTGCCGCCGGGCTTGCCCCTGCTGGCGCTGGTTGAACACCGCCTGCGCGCCGATGTGAGTGCCGCCTCCGCGCCGCTGCGTTGGCTGTGGGCCGAAGCGCTGCTGTTGATGGACCGTGTGGACGGCGTGGCCGCCACGCTGGAGCCGCTGCAACCCCTGTCGCAGCAGGCCGATGCGCCTGACGACGCGGTGGCCTGGCCGTCGCGCATTCAGGCCTTTCTGGCCGCGGCCAGCGCCCGGCGTGCCGATTGGGACGCCGCCGATGCCGGCTTTGACGCCGCCCTGCCAGCGCTGCGCAAGGCCACCGGCTTGCGCCGCCGGCTGCTGCCCGACAACATCGCCCTGTGGCATGCCTTGAGCAGCCTGGCGCGCCCCGAGCCGGGGCGCTGGCAGCAGGCGCTGAAGTACTGCCTGGCTGAAGGTGGCAAGCGTGAGCCGGTGCTCGACAGCCCGTGGGGCTTTGTGGCGCTGGCCGTGCAGCAGCGCCTGGGCGACAAGCCGCGTGATCCACAACCCTTTCTGCCTCCGGGCGGCTGGCGCCAGACGGTGTCGCCGCTGGACTTCTGGCGCTGGCTGATGCGGGCCTGGCTCAAGGAAGGCGTGTTGCCCGAGCCGATGGGCGCCCACGACGCCGACAACGCCCGCCGCCTGAAAGAAAGTCTGCAAGCTGCCGGCCTGGACGGCCTGGTTGCGCAGCTCGATGCCGCCATGCTGGTGATGGCCGGCGAAGGCGCACCGGCTGGTTTCTTTGTGCCGGCGCGGCAAGAGCGCTGGCAGGTGGCGCTGAGCGCGCTGCAAGCCGCCGTGGCGCAAGAAGCCCAACCCGCCACGACTGCGCAGAACCCGACCCGCCTGGTGTGGGTGCTGAGCCTGGACGACCGGGGTGGCGTGGACGAGATCGAAGCCACCGAACAAACGCAAGGCGCGCGCGGCTGGGGCAAGCCCAAGCCCGTGCCGCTGCAACGCTTGATGCGCACTGCCGAAGCACTGACCGCGGCCGATGCCGCAGTTGCGCGCTGCATCCGGCAAGACACCCTGGGCCGACAGCCCCGGCTGGATCTGGCAGCAGCCATTGGCGCGCTGGTGGCACACCCGTGTCTGGTGATGGCTGATGCGCCGGAGCAATTCATCGACTTGCAGGAAGCCGGTCCTGAGCTGGAAGTGCATGACGACGCCGGCCTGCTGCGCGTGCGCATGGTGCCCGCCATGCACGTGCCGGCCGAAGACGCGACGCCGCGCTGGGGCGCCAGCCCGGCGCAGCAGAAAGAGCTGGACGCGCTGCGTGCCATCACCGTGGTGCGCGAAGGCGCCGGCCGGGCCCGCTTGGTGCGCCTGAACGCGGCGCAGCGCAAGGTGGCCCAGCTGCTGGGCACCGAAGGCCTGACCGTGCCGCGCCATGGCGCAGAGCAGCTGCAACAGGTGCTGGCCGCATTGGGCAGCCAGTTCCGCATTCAGGCGGATGAAGCCGGTGCCGCAGGCGGCCAGGGCCATGCCCGTGAGGTGCCTGCAGAGCATCGCCTGAGGGCCGAGTTGGCGCCCGTGGGTGCCGGCCTGCAACTGCGGCTGGTGGCTGCACCCTACGGCGCTGAGCACGCCACCGACGGGCCACGTCTGGTGCCGGGCAACGGCCGCGCGCATCTGGTGATGACGCTGGGTGGTGAGCTGCTGTCGGTGCAGCGTGACCTGGCCCTGGAGCGGCGTCATGTGGACGACCTGCTGGCGCTGTGCCCGATGCTCGATCTGCGCGGCCCGGCGGCGCCCTGCGAATGGCTGGTGGACACGCCCGACGAGGCGCTGGCATTGCTGGAGGTACTGCACCAGCACCACGCCGTGGCCGCGCTCGATTGGCCGCAAGGCCGGCCCGTGCGGGTGGAGCGCGCCGCGCTGGGCGACCTCACGCTCAAGGTGCGCACCAAGCAAGACTGGCTGGGCCTGCAGGGCGAGTTGAAGGTGGATGAGTCGCTGGTGCTCAGCTTGCAGCAGCTGCTGGAATTTGCCGGCAAGGGCGGCAGCCGCTTCATGCCGCTGGGCGAAGGCCGGTTCGTCGCCCTGACCGAAGAGCTGCGCGAGCGGCTGGCTGAAATCTCGACGCTGGCCGCCACCCACGGCAAGGCCAACCAGACCTTGGACGAGTTGCGGCTGCCCGGTGTGGCCGCGCCGTGGCTGCAGCAGGTGGGTGAGGGCGCGCAGGTGGAGCACGACGCAGGCTTCGCCCTGCGGCTGGAGCGCCTGGACAGCGCGCGCCGCGTGGTGCCAGCCTTGCCGTCGACCTTGCAGGCCGAATTGCGGCCGTACCAGGAAGAAGGTTTCGAGTGGGCGATGCGCCTGGCCCACGCTGGCCTGGGCGCCTGCCTGGCCGACGACATGGGCCTGGGCAAAACCTTGCAGGCACTGGCCGTGATGCTGGCGCGTGCGGCCGGTGGCCCCACGCTGGTGGTGGCGCCCACTTCATTGCTGGGGAACTGGCAGGCCGAGGGCGGCCGCTTCGCGCCGTCCTTGCGCATGGCCCTGTATGCCGACGCGGGTGGCCCTGGTGACCGGGCCGCTGCGCTGGAACACCTCGGCCCCGGCGATGTGGTGCTGGTGTCGTACCCGATGCTGCAGATCGACGCGGCGGCGTTTGCCTCGCGCACCTGGCACACGCTGGTGCTCGACGAAGCGCAGGCCATCAAGAACGCCGCTGCCAAGCGCAGCCAGGCGGTGTTTGAGCTGCACGCAGATTTCCGGCTGGCGCTGTCGGGTACGCCGATCGAGAACCGCCTCGGCGAGCTCTGGTCGATCATGCAGGCCTGCAACCCCGGTCTGCTGGGCACCTTGCCGCGGTTCAATGAACGCTTTGCCGCGCTGATCGAGCGACAGGACGACCGCACGGCGCGGCGAACACTGCGCCGCCTGATCGCGCCGTTCATCCTGCGCCGCACCAAGGCGCAGGTGCTGCAAGACCTGCCGCCGCGAACCGAGCTGGTGCTGCAGGTGCAAAGCGATGAGTCCGAGCGCGCGCACTACGAAGCGCTGCGGCGCGAGGCGCTGATCGCCGCCGAGCGCTCGCTCAAGGGCGACGCACCGGGCCAGGCCCACCTCAACATCCTGGCCGGTCTGACCCGCTTGCGGCGGGCAGCATGTGATCCGCGTCTGGTCAGCCCGGCGCTGGGGCAGCGGGGCGCGAAGGTGCAGGCCTTTGGTGAACTGGCCGCCGAGCTGATGGCCAACGGCCACAAGGCGCTGGTATTCAGCCAGTTCGTCGACTTCCTTGGTTTGTTGCGTGAGCCGCTGGACGACGCCGGCATCACCTACCAGTACCTCGACGGCAGCACGCCGGCAGCCGAGCGCACGCGGCGCGTGCAAGCTTTCCAGAACGGTGAGGGCAGCCTGTTCCTGATCAGCTTGAAGGCGGGTGGTTTCGGCCTGAACTTGACCGTGGCCGACTATGTGGTGATTGCCGACCCGTGGTGGAACCCGGCGGCCGAAGACCAGGCCAGCGGCCGCGCCCACCGCATCGGCCAGCAGCGGCCAGTCACGGTATACCGGCTGGTGCACCAGGGCACGCTGGAAGAACGCATCCTGAGCCTGCACCAGAACAAGCGTGCTCTGGCTGACAGCATCCTGGATGATTCAGGCGTCAGCCCGGCCCCCGCCGCCGCCGAACTGCTGGCCTTGATGCGTGACGATCAAGAAGTTGCGCAGAGGTTTGACAAAACCCCGGAAACTTAAGCTAGAATGCAAGGCTTCACCCAGTGACCACACGGGTGCACCTTTTCAGGAGAGGTGGCAGAGTGGTCGAATGTACCTGACTCGAAATCAGGCGTACGGTATCCCCGTACCGAGGGTTCGAATCCCTCCCTCTCCGCCAGAAAAAAGCCCAAGCGAGCAATCGCTTGGGCTTTTTGTTTTGTCCGTTCAGATGTGGCTGCCGGGCTCAACGCCCAGCCACCACATCCTTCAATGCATCGACTGGTGCGCCAGTCAGCGCCCACGCGGCCGCTTGGCCACCGGTGCGCCGGCAGGGCCGCCTTCGGTGCGCTGTTTCCACAGCTTGAAGGCGTTGGGCGTGAGTTCGCGCTTGAGCAGCTGAACCAGTTGGCCGTGAGACACGCCGTGCTGCAGCATGACCTGGTAGAAGGGCGGGCGGTCATCCCAGGCGGTGGCAATGACCCGGGCGATTTGATCGGGGGTGAGACGGGGAGCAGGTTTGGCCATGGCCCGATTGTCCGTCACCCAGCGGTGCCGTTCACATAACTTTACGGGGCCGCCAAGCCCAGTTGACGCGCGACCCCGACGATGTCGCAACGCCTACCTGAAGGAACGTTACGATGACGATTTACTCGCAAGGGGCCCGCATGGGGCGCTGGGCCGTGGCCAGCGCCGCTGCCGCCGTTGAGATGCTGCCAGCCAAAGTCCTGCTGATTGACGACGATGCACGCCTGACCGGCATGGTGGGCGACTACCTGCGGGCTCACGGTTTTGATGTGGACACGGCAGGCTCACTGGCCAGCGGCCGTGAGCGCCTGCGCGCCGGGCAATACGACGCGCTGGTGCTCGACCTGATGCTGCCCGATGGCGACGGGCTCGACTTGACCCGTGAATTGCGCTCTGACGCGCGCACCCGCCGCCTGCCGCTGCTGATGCTGACGGCCCGGGGCGAGCCGATGGACCGCATCATCGGCCTTGAAATCGGTGCCGATGACTACCTGCCCAAGCCGTTTGAGCCCCGCGAATTGCTGGCCCGTGTGAAGGCCTTGCTGCGCCGCTCGGCGCCGGAGCCTGCCGGTGATGACGTGCTGCAGTTCGGCCGCCTGGAGATCGACATGGGCGCGCGTGAAGCCCGCCTGGATGGCCAGCGTTGCGACCTCACCGGACACCAGTTCGAATTGCTGGTGGTGCTGGCGCAAAGCCCCGGCCGGGTGCTGAGCCGCGATCAGATCATGGACGCGCTCAAGGGCCATCCGGTGGATGCTTTCGATCGCTCGATCGACGTGCATATCTCGCGCATCCGCTCGGTGATTGAAGACGATCCGAAGAACCCCAAGCGGGTGCTGACGGTGCGTGGCACGGGCTATGTGTTTGCCCGCAAGCAGGACGTGGAGTGAAATCACTTTACCTGCGCATCTGGCTCACGGTGGTGGTGGCCCTGGCCCTGTTCGCTTCGGTGACGGGGTGGGTGGTCGAGCGCCACATCAAGGAAGAGCGGGCGCAGGCCGAGGCACAGCTGCTGGAGCGGTTGTCGAGCTGGGGTGATCTGATCCAGAACTCGCTGCCGGAGGCCGAGGCGCCGGCAGACGTGCAGGCAAAGGCGATCCAGGATTGGTCGCGCCGGCTGCGCTTGCCGCTGGCGCTCGACAACAACATCGGCCAGCGCGTGGCCGCGTCCGACAGCTACCTGCGCCGTGAGCACACGGCCGACGAAGGCTCCACCGCCACTTCATTCAAGATGAGTGACGGCCGCGTGCTGTGGATGATGCGGCCGGTATTCGGCCGGGGCTTCAATGATGAATTTGGCCGCGGCGGGCCGGGCGGGCCTGGCGGGCCGAATGGCCGCCCAGGCCCGGACGCAGGACCTGGCCGAGGGCCGGTGGACCGTGGTGGGCCGATGGACCGCCCGCCCGGGGCCTCGGGCCGTCCGGAAGAGCTGCAGCGCTTCGACCGGATGGATCGTCCACCCCGGACCTTGATGGGGCCCATGATGTTCCCCCGCGAGTGGCCGGCCGGCCTGGGCCTGGCGGCCTTGCTGGTCTTGCTGTTTCTGGCCGTGGCTGGTGGCGCCTACCCGGTTGTGCGCGGCATCACCCGGCGGCTGGAGAAGCTGAAGCAAGGCGTCGAGCGATTTGGCTCGGGCGTGCTGGAGCACCGGGTGGATGCTACCGGGCGCGATGAGGTGGCAGCAGTGGCAGCCAGCTTCAACCGGGCCGCTGACCGCATTGCCGCACTGATCCAGTCCAACCAGGCCTTGTTGGCAAATGCCAGTCACGAGCTGCGTTCGCCGCTGGCCCGTCTGAAGATGGCCGTGGCCATGCTGGACGACGCACCGCCCGCGTTGGTGACCAAGTTGCAGCTGGAGATCAACACCAACATCGCCGAGCTCGATGCGCTGGTGGAAGAGGTGCTGTTGTCGAGCCGCCTGCAGGCGGATGCGCCGATGGAGTTGTCCGAGCCGGTGGATTTGCTGGGGTTGCTGGCCGAAGAAGCGTCGCGCGTCGGTGCCACCGCCCAGGGCGAAGCGCTGACGGTGCAGGGCAGTGACCGCCTGCTGCGCCGCGCGGTGCGCAACCTGCTGGAGAACGCCCGCCGCTATGCCGGCGAAGGCATCGAGGCCAGCGTGTCAACCGGTGCTGCCGGTGAGGTGCTGGTGCGCATCTGCGACCAAGGCCCCGGTGTGCCGGTGGACGAGCGTGAACGCATCTTCGAGCCGTTTTACCGGATGCCCGGCCATGCCGAGCGTGAAGGCGGCGTGGGCCTGGGCCTGGCGCTGGTGCGCCAGATTGCCGAGCGTCACGGCGGGCAGGTGCGCTGCGAAGAGCGGCCCGGTGGTGGCAGCTGCTTCGTGATCAGCTTGCCGACAACACGCCCGGCAGCCGCAGCACCCAGCGCTTGAAGCCGGCCAGGCCCACACCGGCCACCAGCAGGCCGGCCGTGGCCGCGGCCCAGAAACCGGGCGCCCCTTGCAGCGCAGCGGGCACCTGCCCACTCACGTTGAAGGCCAGCCAGTAGCCACCCCCCAGGCCAACGCCCCACAAGGCCCCCGCGTAAATCACCATGGGCACGGTGGCAATGCGCCAGGCGCGCAACACGAAGGCGCTGATGGTTTGCAGCGCATCGCTGACGTGGAAGATGCCCAGCCAGGCCAGCAGCGGCAGCGCTGCGGCGGCCGTGGCGGCGTCTCGGGTGTAGAGCCCGATGATGGGCGCGCGGGCGGCCACCACCACCGTGGCCACCAGCGTGGCCAGGCCGGTGCCGATCCACACACCGTGCCAGCCCAGCCGGCGCGCATCGGCCAGATCATTCGCGCCGATGCGCTGCGCCACCAGCGTGCTTGTGGCATTGGCCAAGGCCAGCGGCAGCATGAACATCATCGAGACCAGGTTCATGGCGATCTGGTGGCCGGCCACCGAGACCGTGCCGATGCGAGCGATGAACAGCGCCATGAAGCTGAACGCGCTGACCTCGATCAGGATGGCGGCACCCATCGGAATACCCAGACGAAGCAGGTCCATCAAGGCAGCGCGCCGTGGCGCCTGCAGACCCGCATGCCAGAGCCGGAACTTCTCGTAGAAGCTGTCCTTGCGCAGCACCACGATGGCGCACAGCCACTGCGCCCACATGGCGCAGGCCGTGGCCACGCCGCAGCCCGTGACGCCGAGCTCAGGAATGCCCCAAGCCGGCACACCCGACACCAGGGCCATCGACAACGGCACCTTCACGCACAGCCCACCCACTTGCAGCCACATCACCACCTTCGGGCGAGACACGGCGGTGTTGAAGGCCCGGAACGCCGTGAACAACAGCGATGCCGGCAGCGACACCGCCAGGGCCAGCAGGTAGCCACGCACACCGGCGGCCACGTCGGGGGTGCTGCGCGCCATCCACAAGAAGGGCTGCGGAAAGATCAGCAAGGTGCTGCCCAGCACCGACAGGCCGGCGGCCAGCCACAAGCCCTGGTGGAACTGCTCGCCCGCCGCCTCCAGGCGCTTGGCGCCGAAAAACTGCCCGACGCTGGGCGACACCGCCAGCACCACGCCCATCAGGCCGACGAACACGGTGATGTAAGCCGCTGCGCCCACGGCGAACGCGGCCAGATCGGCTTGAGAGTGGCGGGCGACCAGCACGGTATCAGCCGTGCCGAAGGCCAGCACCGCCAGCTGGCCGAACAGCACCGGCCAGGCCAGCGGCAAGATGCGCCGGGCGTCCTGAACCAGCGACTTCAACGGCCGGTCCCGGTGTCAGGCGTGTGGCCGTGGGCGGACCCGCGCACCCGTTCGGCGTAGCGGTTGAAGCGCCAGGCGGTGGCGTCCAGCGTGATGCGGCGCCAGACCAGCCGCTTCTCGGCGGGCGTGAACAACGGCCAGTCCTGCACTTCGTCTTCGGTGCGACCGCAGCCCTTGCAGATCGGGTCGCCCTGCGCGGTGGAGCAGATGGCGATGCAGGGCGCGTCGGGCGTGCTGTCGTACCAGCGCAGCCAGGCGTCGCGGGCGTCTGGCGGCATGCTGTCCAGGTCGGCTTCGGTTTCGCGGTAGTACACCATCAGCGCGTACACCTCTCCCAGCGCGCGCACCTCGGGGCAGGCGGTCAGCCCATCGGTGGACGGTTGGCGCTGGCGCCACCAGTTGATGGCGGATTCGATGTCGGTGATGTGGATGCCGGCCATGCCGTGATGCTGCTGGTTCTGGGTGAAAGGGAAGTGCCCGGCGCAGAAACGCCAAAAGGCCACCCGGAGGTGGCCTTCATGGGGCCCTTGATTCTGCCCGCAAGCAGCGCTTCAGGGAGATGCGGGGGCTTTGGCAGCGGTGGTGGACACGGCCGTTCGGGCTGCACCGGTGCCTGCCTCGGCTTTCGAGAAGTGTTTCTGCACGGCCAGGCCGCCAAGCACACCAATCAGCAGCAGGGAGAGCAGGGCCAGCGGGACCCAGATTCCTGCACGAGCACCTTCGTCGATTTCTTCGAACATGGGGTCCTCCGCGAACGGCAATTGCACGTCGGGCCGATCGTAGTCCCGTTGCCGGCTCGCAGGCAGCGGGGGAGAACCCTCAAAGCGGCTTGGTACAGAGCCGGAAATCTGGATCGTCCGTGTAGGGAGCCACGCTGAAGCCCAGGCTGCGCATCAGCCGCAGCATGCTGTCGTTGTTCGTCAGCACCAGGCCTTCCACGGTTTGCAGGCCCTTGCTGCGCGCCACGTCCATGATCGACAGCATCAGGCGCGAGCCCAGTCCCTGGCCGCCGAAGGCATCGGCCACCACCAGCGAGAACTCACAGGTCGTCTGGTCGGGGTTGGTGATGTAGCGCGAGACGCCGATGATCTGTTCGGTCTCGGTGAAGCTGCCGTCGTCCTGCACTTGCCGGGTGCGGTGCACCGCCACCAGGGCCATCTCGCGGTCGTAGTCGATCAGCGTGTAGCGCGCCAGCATGCGCGCCGGCATCTCCTGCATCGAGCTCACGAAGCGGAAGTAGCGGCTCTCGGGCGACAGGCCGCGCACCAGGCTCTGCAGCATCTGGGCGTCATCAGGTTGAACAGGGCGGATGGTGTAGAGGTCACCGCCCTTCATCGGCCATTCGCGCTCCAGGCCAGCCGGGTAGGGCAGGATGGCCAGGTGGCTGTACGCCTGGGTTTGTGGTCCGGCGTGTTCAATCACCACGCGGGCGTCCACGGCCACGGCACCGTCCTCGTCGACGATGATGGGGTTGATGTCCATCTCGCGCAGCTGCGGCAGGGCACACACCATCTCCGACACGCGTAGCAGCACCTGCTCCAGCGCTTCCATCTGCACCGGTGGTGCGCCGCGCCAGTGGTCAAGGGTTTCGGCCACGCGGGCGCGCTCGATCAGGCGACGGGCCAGGAACTGGTTCAGCGGCGGCAGCTCCATCGCACGGTCGGCGATCAGCTCGATCATCGTGCCGCCGGCGCCAAAGGTGATCACCGGGCCGAACGGGTCGTCAGTCGACAAGCCAATGTAGAGCTCACGGCCCCGGGCCTTGCCGCTCATCGGCTGGATGGTGACGCCGTTGATGCGCGCGCCCGGCTTGACCTTGCCCACCTTGGCCAGCATGTCGTTGTAGGTGTCGCGCACCTGCATGGCCGACATCACGTTCAGGGCCACGCCTTGCACGTCAGATTTGTGGCTGATGTCGGGCGAATCGATCTTCAGCGCCACCGGGTAACCCAGCTGGCTGGCAATCAGCATGGCTTCGTTCGGTGAGCGCGCCAGCATCGTGCGGGTCACCGGAATGTGGAAAGCGGCCAGCAGGGCCTTGGACTCCATCTCGGTCAGCACTCGGCGGCGTTCGGTCAGCACGCCTTCGATCAACAGGCGCGCGCCTTCGGTGTCGGGCGTGGCCAGGGCCGACAGCGGCGGCGGCGTTTGTTGCAGCAGCTGCTGGTTCTGATAGAAGCTGGCAATGTTGCCGAAGGCATCCACCGCCGCTTCCGGGGTGCGGAAGCTGGGCACCGGGCGGGCGGCCAGCACCTCGCGGGCGCCGCGCACGGTTTGATCGCCCATCCAGCAGGCCACGACGGGCTTGCCGAGTTTGGCGGTGCCGTCCACCACGGCCTGGGCGATGCTGACCGGGTCACCGCCCGGGTCGCTGCAGGGCTTGGGTGAATGGATGACCAGCACGCCGTCGACGTTGGCATCAGGCCCGCAGGCCTCCAGGGCCGCGCGGTATTGATCGGCGGTGGCGTCTTCGCCAAGGTCGATCACCTGGTGCAACTGGGCGTGGGCCGACAACTTTGGCGTCAGGCTGGCGCGGGTGGCGTCGGTCAAGCGTGCCACTTCCAGGCCGATTTCGTTCGCCCAGTCGGCAGCCAGCACACCCGGGCCGCCGCCATTGGTGACGATGGCCAGCCGCTCGCCCACCGGCTTGTAGCGCGAGGCCAGGCATTTGGCCGCGGAGAACAGCTGCGTGAACGAGCGCACGCGCACCACGCCGGCGCGGCGCAGGGCGGCCTCGAACACGTCGTCTGCCCCGACGATGGCGGCGGAGTGCGTCAGTGCCGCATGGCTGCCCGCCGGTTTGCGCCCGGCCTTCATCACCACCACCGGTTTGATGGAGGCGGCAGCCCGCAGGGCGCTCATGAAGCGCCGGGCGTGCGTGATGCCTTCCATGTAGACGAGGATGCTCTGGGTCGAACCATCGTTGGCGAGGAAATCAAGCACCTGGGCCAGGTCGACCGCCGTGTTGGCGCCGAGCGAAACCACCGCCGAGAAGCCGACGCCGTTGACTTTGGCCCAGTCGAGGATCGACGCCGTCAGCGCGCCAGACTGCGACACCAGCGCGAGCGGGCCTGGTGCTGCCAGCGGGCCGGCCGCGCTGGCGTTGAGCTTGAGTTGCGGACGCTGAAAGCCCAGGCTGTTGGGGCCCAGCAGCTGCACGCCGTATTGCCTGGCGATGGCGTGCAGGCGCGCGCAGGCGGTGGCCGGCAGGTTGGCCGACAGCACCAGGCCGGCTCGGCAACGAATGCGACCGGCGATTTCCAGCGCAGACTCGATCTGGTCGTGCGGCAAGGCGATGATGGCCAGATCAGCCCGGGTATGGGCCAGCTCCGACAAGGTGCCGGTCATGGCGGTGTCGAGCCAGGTGACCGGGCCTTCAAAGCCGTTGTGTGTCAACTCGCCGATCAGTGCCCGCGCCAGCGACGGCGCCTGCGCGGCGGCGTCGGGGTCGCCCGCAAAGACGACGATGGAGCGAGGCGAAAAAAGCGGCGTGAGGAAGTGCTGGTCCACGGCTGGAAATCTTCAGTGCTGAACGGATGACGGGCAGCATACGCCGGGCAGGCTTGCCCGATCGGTCGGATTGCGATGGACTTGCCCCGTGTCAATCTCACGTCGCACAGCACCTTGGGGTCTGCAATGTGGTTTGGCAGACGGCGGAAAGCGGTTGGGGCTCTTTAAAATCGGGCCCATGAAAAAGTCGTTGAAAGCCGGGCTGCTGGGCGCCGCACTGGCCTTGGGGGCCGTGACGGTCTGGGAGGCTGGCCATTACCTGGTCACCAGCCCTGCGGCCTCGCTGATGGCGGTTGAAAAGCCGCTCACCGCGTTTTCGGTGGACCCGGCCTGGGTGCGTGACGGACAACCCAACTTCCGCTCAACGGAAACCGTGCGCTCACCGGACGGCCGCACCATCACCGGCTTGTGGGCCTGCGACGGCCCGACGACTTTCGAGTGGCGCTTCGGCCTGGACGAAACCGTGCACCTGCTCGAAGGGCGTGTGGAAGTGACCTACCTGGGCCGGCAATTCGTGATCGAGCCCGGTGACACCGCCACGTTCCACGCAGGCACCACGGCCGTCTGGCACGTGCCCAAGTACGCACGCAAGGCCTACACCTTGCATCACCCGGGACGTCTGGTACTGCTGTGGCGGCGCCTGTTTCCCACCCAGACGGGCGGGCCTGCTGCTTGAGTGAAGCCCGACGCTGAGCTCAGCTCAGCGGTTCGAGCGGTCCATGCCCATGGTCTGGCGGTACCACTGGTGGAAGTGCTTCATGCCGTCTTCCATTGGGCTCTGATACGGGCCGGCTTCGTCGTCGCCGCGCTCGAACAGGGCCTTGCGGCCGGCGTCCATGCGCTCACCGATCTCGTCGTCCTCGATGCAGGTTTCCATGTAGGCCGCGCGCTGCGCCTCCACGAACTCACGCTCGAAGGCAGCGATCTCTTCCGGGTAGTAGAACTCCACCACGTTCAGCGTTTCCTGCGGCCCCTTCGGGTACAGCGTCGACACGGTCAGCACGTGCGGGTACCACTCGATCATGATGTTCGGGTAGTAGGTCAGCCACACCGCGCCCTGCTTGGGCGGCACGCCGCCGTTCACGCGCATCACCTGATCGCGCCAGCGCTCATAGACCGGCGAGCCGGCACGCTCCAGGTTGTTCAGCACGCCCACGGTCTGCACCGAGTGGTGCTTGCCGAATTCCCACTTCAGGTCGTCGCAGGTCACGAACTGGCCGAGGCCTGGGTGGAACGGGCCGACGTGGTAGTCCTCAAGGTAGACCTCGATGAAGGTCTTCCAGTTGTAGTTGCAGGTGTGGCGCTCGACGTGGTCCAGCACGTAGCCGGAGAAATCGAGGTCAGCCCGCGGGCCCAGGTTGGCCAGGTCGCCGGCAATGTCGCGGCCGTTGTCCTCGAACACCATCCCGTTCCATGTCTTCACCTTGTAGTTGTTCAGGTGCAGGCACGGGTCGTGGTCGAAGTGGGGCGCGCCGATGAGCTGGCCCTGCAGGTCGTAAGTCCAGCGGTGCAGCGGGCAGACGATGCTGCTCTTGGTGTTGCCGCGCCCGCGCAGCATCACGGCTTGGCGATGCCGGCAGACGTTGGACACCAGTTCCACGCCGTTGCGGGTACGCACGAGCATGCGACCCTCGCCCTCATGCGCGAGGGCGTGGTAGTCACCAAGTTCAGGAACGGACAACTCATGCGCCAGATAGCGCGGTCCGTGCTGAAAGATGAGTTCCTGCTCCCTTCGAAGCAAGTCCTCATCAAAATAGGTAGAAACGGATAGTTGAGAGCGCGCGCGCTCCAGAGCTTCCAGCGTGATGCTCAGGTCCGACATGATCCCCAGGATCTCCAAAAAACATGTCTGTTAACCCCCCACCCGGTGGCCCCGCGGGTGGGATCTTGACAATTGGTTGCCGCACACGGAGCGTCAACCTGACGTTGATACACCCTGACTTCGGCATGTGCTGCTGCGGGCAGATCACGCGCCGCCGTGTGAGGGCGAAGGGCGGGATTCTACCAGCATTGACTGCAGACGGTGGTTGCAGGCCGTGAATCATCCGCGAATGCGTCGACTGTGCCGAATTCCCATCTGATTCCTGCTCGACTAGGGGTGTGAGTCAGTGAGTCGGCCCACAGCCTGACTACAATTCCCGATCAACTTTCCATGATCTGAAATGCCCCGAGCGCCCTCACGGACCGACGTTGCCCAGGAACCTGCCAGCTACGAAGAAGCGCTGGCCGAACTGGATCGGCTTGTCCAGGAAATGGAAGCAGGGCAGTTGCCGCTGGATCAACTGCTCGGTGGTTATCGTCGAGGTGCCATGTTGCTGGAGTTTTGCCGTGGCCGTTTGCAGAGCGTGGAAGAACAAGTGAAGGTCCTGGAGGAAGGGCAGCTCAAGCCCTGGACGAACAACGCATGAATGCTGGTGAATTTGACAATTGGGTCGCAACACAACTGAAGGCCGTTGAAACAGCCCTGGAGGCCTTGGTGCCGGCCGATGCGCCGGCTGGCCTGGGCCTGGCGATGCGCTATGCCGTGCTCGACGGCGGCAAACGCCTGCGGCCTTTGCTGGTGATGGCGGCCTGTGAAGCGGTGGGTGGTGATGAGGCCGCTGCGATGCGCGCCGCGGTGGCGGTGGAGCTGATCCATGCCTACTCCCTGGTGCACGACGACATGCCTTGCATGGATGACGACGCGCTTCGCCGGGGCAAGCCCACGGTACATGTGAAGTTTGGCGAGGCGCAGGCCATGCTGGCCGGTGATGCCATGCAGGCGCTGGCCTTCGATGTGCTCACGCCCGATGAAGGCATGCCGGCGGCCCTGCAGGCCCGGCTGGTGTCTTTGCTGGCGCGCTCGGCGGGCCATGCCGGCATGGCAGGTGGCCAGGCCATCGACTTGGCCAGTGTCGGGCGTCCGCTCGATGAAGCCACGCTGCGCGACATGCATCGCCGCAAGACCGGCGCCCTGCTGGAAGCCAGCGTGCTGATGGGCGCCGCTTGTGGTGCCACCACGCCCGAGGTCTGGCAGCAGCTGTCCCGCTACGGCGCGGCCCTGGGGCTGGCCTTCCAGGTGGTGGATGACATCCTGGACGTGACTGAAGCTTCCGAGACGCTCGGCAAGACGGCCGGCAAAGACCAGGACAACAACAAGCCGACCTATGTCTCCATGCTGGGTCTGGAAGAATCACGTGCCTACGCCTGCCGTCTGCGCAGCGAGGCCCATGCCGCATTGGCAGCGGCACAACTGTCCCGGACGGCCTGTCTGACTTGGCTGGCTGACCGGGTGGTCGACCGCAACAGCTGAGAACACACCATGAGCCACCAAGCCAATCGGGGTGAGGAGACCGGCGCGCCTGTGCAGCGCGCCTTGCTCGAAAGCATCAACAGCCCGGCAGACCTGCGGCCGCTGAGCCGTGCGCAGCTGAAGGTGCTGGCCGACGAGCTGCGCAGTTTCCTGCTCGAATCGGTGAGCCGCACGGGCGGTCACCTGTCGTCGAACCTCGGCACGGTCGAGCTGACGATTGCCCTGCACCACGTGTTCAACACGCCATATGACCGGGTGGTCTGGGACGTGGGCCATCAGAGCTATCCGCACAAGATCCTGACGGGTCGTCGCGAGGCCATGGCGACGCTCAAGCAACTGGGTGGCATCAGCGGCTTTCCTCGTCGCGCCGAGAGCCAGTACGACACGTTTGGCACCGGTCACTCGTCGACGTCTATTTCCGCGGCGCTGGGCATGGCCCACGGCGCTCGCCTGAAGGGCGAAAACCGCAGGGCCGTGGCCGTGATCGGCGATGGCGCCTTGACCGGTGGTATGGCTTTTGAAGCCCTGAACCATGGTGGTTATGCGGGCGGCGCTGGCTTGCCCGACATGCTGGTGATCCTGAACGACAACGACATGTCGATCTCGCCACCCGTGGGCGCGCTCAACCGCTACCTTGCCCGCTTGATGAGCGGCAAGTTCTACGCGACCGCCCGCGAAGGCGCGAAGTCGGTGCTGCGCAATACGCCGCTGTACGAGTTCGCAAAGCGGTTTGAAGAGCACACCAAGGGCATGGTCGTGCCCGGCACGATCTTCGAGGAGTTCGGCTTCAACTACGTCGGCCCGATCGATGGCCACGATCTCGATTCCCTGGTGCCGACGCTCGAGAACCTGCGCAATGCCAAGGGGCCGCAGTTCCTGCACGTGGTGACCAAGAAGGGCTACGGCTATGAATTGGCCGAGGCTGACCCGATCAACTATCACGGCCCCGGCAAGTTCGACCCCGCCGTCGGCCTGAAGAAGCCCGCCAGTGCACCCAAGCAGACCTTCACGCAGGTCTTTGGCCAATGGTTGTGCGACATGGCTGAAGCTGACAACCGCCTGGTCGGCATCACGCCGGCCATGCGTGAAGGCTCAGGCATGGTGGAGTTCGAGCAGCGGTTCCCGACGCGTTATCACGACGTGGGCATTGCCGAGCAGCACGCGGTGACCTTCGCCGCGGGCCTGGCCTGCGAAGGCTTGAAGCCGGTGGTTGCGATCTACTCGACCTTCCTGCAGCGCGGCTATGACCAGCTGATCCACGACGTGGCCTTGCAGAACCTGCCGGTCGTGTTTGCGGTGGACCGCGCAGGCCTGGTGGGCGCTGACGGTGCCACGCACGCCGGTGCCTACGACATCGCCTACCTGCGCTGTGTACCGAACATGAGCGTGCTGGCGCCTGCTGATGAGCGCGAGTGCCGCCGGGCGCTGACGTCCGCCTATCGACAGCAGCATCCGGTGGCCGTGCGGTATCCGCGTGGCGCTGGCGTGGGTGTGCCAGTGGTGTCTGAACTGGATGAGCTGCCTTGGGGCAAGGGTGAGGTGCGGCGCCAGGGCCAGCGCATTGCCATCCTGGCCTTCGGCAGCTTGTTGTACCCGGCGCTGCAGGCGGCTGAAAAGCTCGATGCCACCGTGGCCAACATGCGCTTCGTGAAGCCGCTCGATGAAGCCTTGATGCTGGACCTGGCTCGTAGCCACGACGCCATCGTTACCGTCGAGGATGGTTGCCTGCCCGGCGGCGCCGGTGGTGCCGTGCTGGAGGCCCTGTCCCGGCATGGTCTCAATGTGCCGGTGCTCACGCTCGGCCTGCCCGATGAGTTCATCGAGCACGGCGATCATGGCAAGCTGATGGCGCTGTGCGGTCTCGACGCAGCGGGCATCGAGCAGTCGGTGCTCAAGCGCTTCGGCGTACCGCTGAGCGTGGTCAGCCCGGCTGCGGCTTGAAATTTGTTGATCGCCGTCATTTAACCTTTCCAACCACAGCGCATTCCATAGCTGCGATCCTGTCGGTCTGAGATGTATTGCCTTTGCCCATGAACCACCTGACCGACGCCCTGCACATTCCCGACACGCAAAACGAACGCGATGAGCGCCACGTGGCCATTCAGCGCGTCGGCGTCAAGGATGTTCGTTATCCGCTGACGCTCCGCGTGGCGGGTGTCGAGCAATCCACCGCTGCGCTGTGGAACCTTGACGTGGCGCTGCCTGCCGAGAAGAAGGGCACCCACATGTCGCGCTTCGTGGCGTGGCTGGATGCACAGTCCACCCCGATGGATGCTGCGCACCTGCGTGGCGAACTGGACGTGATGCTGGAAAAGCTGCACGCCGACGAAGGCCGCATCGAGGCGCGTTTCAACTTCTTCCTGCGCAAGCGCGCTCCGGTGTCAGGCCTGCAAAGCCTGCTCGACTACGGCGGTGCCTGGGTTGCCGAGCGCAAGGCTGGTCGCACGTCGATCTGGGCCGAGGTGGGTGTGCCGGTGAAGAGCCTGTGCCCGTGCTCCAAGGAGATTTCTGACTACGGTGCGCACAACCAACGCTCGCTCGTCACGATCCGCGTGGAATTGAAGGATCCGCTGGGTGCACCCATCGAGTGGCAGGAACTGGTGCGCTTCGCGGAAGAGTCGGCCTCCAGCGAAATCTGGCCGATGCTCAAGCGCGCCGACGAAAAGTGGATCACCGAACACGCCTACGAGAACCCGAAGTTCGTGGAAGACCTCGTGCGCGATGTGGCCCTGCGCCTGAATGCCGATGCGCGTATCGGCCGCTATGTGGTGGATGTCGAGAACTTCGAGTCCATCCACAACCACTCGGCCTGGGCGCGCATAGAGCGCAACTGATGGTCGTTGGACCTTGGCAGGTGGCCGCAAGGCACCTGTTTCAGGGTGAGCGATCTGCTCGAGGCGGCTCTGACCGCCTCTGCCTTGCCCGGCCGCAGAACGCCTCGGTCCGCCTTCAGACGGGCACGGTGTAGTTGAGGGCCATGCGGCCGCCGTCGACGTGGACGATTTCGCCTGTCATGTAGGCGGCAGCGTCGCTGAGCAGGAAGGCGACCACGTCGGCCACCTCCGCGGGTGTGCCCAGCCGCTTCATCGGCGTGCGGCCAAGAATGCGCTGGCGGGCTTCCGGGCTGGTCAGCACCGCCTTCTCAGCCAGTTCGGTGGCAATGGTGCCGGGCGCCACCGCATTCACGCGGATGCCGTGATCTGCCAGGCCCAGAGCCATTGCACGGGTCAACTGGTTGATGCCGCCCTTGCTGGCGTTGTAGCTGGCAATGCTGGCGATGGCCAAGGTGCCGTTCACCGACGACATGTTGACGATGGCGCCAGGCGTGTGCTGCGCCACCATGTGCCTGGCCACCGCTTGCCCGACCAGGAAACTACCCTTCAGGTTCACGTTCATCACCGCATCCCAATCGGCTTCGGTGATGTCGAGAAAGTCAGCCGCGCGGAAAATGCCGGCGTTGTTGAGCAGGCCGTGCACGGCACCCAGTTGCGCCACGGTCGCGGTCATCGCGGCGTTCACGTTGGCGGCGAGGCTGACATCACATGGCACGGCCACGGCTGTTGCGCCGTCTGCGTTCAACGCTGCTGCGAGCTGGGTAAGCTTGGTTGCATCGACGTCCCAGAGCGCCAGATGGCAGCCCTCTCGTGCCAGCCGCTTGGCGCACGCCTCGCCGATGCCTTGGGCGGCGCCGGTGATCACGAAGGTCCGTCCGGCCATGCCGAAGTGCGGTGCGGTTGCGGTTGCAGAGGCGGGTGCAGATGCGGTGGACATGTTCATGCTTGTTCGGGAAGGGGCTGGATCAAGTCCGGTCCAACCAGATGCCGAGCCCTTGGGCATTCAGCTCGATGTCCATGGCCAGCAGATGCAGCAGCGTGGCCTCGTCAGCGGTGTGCCCATGCTCACGCAGGCGGCGCAACCAGATGCGCGCCAGCATGTCGCGCAGGGCCTGATGCCGGTCTTCCTTGGCTGTGTTGTTGACGATGTGGGCTTGCGCCACCAGCTCATCGATCTGCCCCAGCAATGAGGCGCCCAGTCGGGCCACATCGCCGAGCTGGCCGTAGTGGGTCAGGCAGACATGATCTGGCTGAGCGGCCAGCAACCGGGTGATCGAGGCTTTCAACGCGTCGGGTTCGAACTGAACGGGCGTGGTTGTCGGAATGATCCAGGCCTGTCCGTTCAGATCAAATTCCCGGTACGACAGGCCGAAGGTGTCACCGGTGAACCAGCTGCGGGATACAGGGCACCAGATGCAGTGGTGATGCCGGGCGTGGCCGGGTGTGTCGATCAAACTGAGTTGACGCGCGCCTACGGGAATCTGAAGGCCGTCATGGCTGGACATCAAGCGGTCAGCCGGAACGGGTGTGATGCCGCCGTAAGACTGCTGCATCTCAGTCTCGCCGTACACCGCAAGAGCGCCTTGCCAGAGCATGGTCGGATCTTGCAGGTGACGGGCCCCGCGTGGGTGCACCAGCACCTTGGCATTGGGCAGGTGCGTCAGCAGATCACCGACGCCACCCGCATGGTCCAGGTGCACGTGGGTCGGGATGATCCAGTCCACTTGCTCGGCCGCAAGTTCAAGCGCCTGAAGGGTCGCCAACAGCCTCGGCACGGCCAGGCGCGTGCCGGTGTCTATGAAAGCACAGCGACCAGCGTCGACCACCAGATAGGCGGCGTCGAAGGCTGGTCGCTGAAAGCCGGTGTCGATGGCGTAGAGCCCGTGCTCCAACGCCGTGACGAAGGAGGGCAGGGCTGGGGTGCTCATCGACGGCTTGCGGGGGTCACTGGTTGACGAGCAGTGCGCTCAGGCGGCCGATGTCGGCAGCGCCGTCGTTGCCCTGAACGCTGCGCAGCACCTGCTGTGCCTTGGCCTTGGACTTGCCGGCATGTGCCAGAGCCTGGCCCAGGCGCAGCTTGGCGTCTTCCGGCCGCTTCAGGTTGCCCTTGGCGATGCCTTGTTCAATCAGGGCGATGCCCTTGTCAGCCTGGCCGATGGAAGCCAGAACCACGCCGGCTTGCACCAGCGCGTTGCCATCCTTGGCTTCGCCCACCATCTTGTCGACATTGGCGCGCACTTCTGCATCTTGCTTGGTGGCCAGGTCACGCAGGCGCTTGTGGCGATCGGCTTCAGCCGGTGCGCCGGTGCCGAGCACGCCCGCCGTGAAGCCCTTTTCCACGATCAACTTGCCTTCGCCAGCCAAGCCGGCCTGCAGTGCCAGCTGGGTCATCTCCATGTATTCCTCAGCCTTGGTCAGGTTGCCCGTGGCCAGCTTCAGACGCATGATGTCGAGAGCGAAACGGTCTGAAAAACCGGGCTTGCGCGGCAGGCGGCCCAGCGCGGCCGACCAGTATTCCTTCTTGCCGTAGTAGGCCAGCAGCTTTTCCAAGGTGGCACTTTGGCCGGCGCCGTTGTTGGTGCGCTGGTAGGCATCCGCCAAGCGCAGCAGGTCGCCTTCGTCCGGGCGCTTGCCGGCTTGCTCGGCGGCGCTCACGGCGGCAGCCGAGTCACGCGCGATGGCAGAGTAATCGCCGCTCTGGGATTGCAGATAGGCCTGCAGTTGCTTCAGCTGTGCGCTGTTGCTGCCAGCCGCGACGGCCTTCTGGGCCCATTGGCCGGACTTGGCGAAGTCCTTGGTCTGCGAATAGGCAAAAGCCAGCGACTCGGCGACTTGCGCCTGCTCGGCGCCAGACAGCTTGCCGGAGTTGAACACTGCCTCAAACGCCTGGATGGCGGTGCCGTTGTCGCCTGCGCGCTGTGCAGCTGCGCCGCGCATCCGGTCGATCATCAGCTGTTCCTGGGCAGACTTGCCACCCACGGCATCGGCTTCGCGAACCTTGGACAGGGCCTCCTTGGCCTTGCCGGCCTTGAGCAGTTCGCCGGCCTGTTGCAGCGGCTTGCCGATTTCGGGGCGAACGCTTTGTGCGTTGGCGGACATCAGGACACCGGCCATCAACAGGGCGGCGGAGAGGGTGCGCAGGGTGTTCATAGCTCGAATTCTGGGTAAGGGTGGCGCTGAAAACAATCGGGGATCGAACCCATGACGGTCGATCCCCGATTTATACCCGGGTAAACCGGTTGTAACCGCTGTGGGCGATCAGTTCATGAACTGCTCATTGCCCACGATGCCGATCTTGGTGACGCCCAGGCGCTGTGCCTCAGCCATCACCATGGCAACGTACTTGTACGTCACCAGCTTGTTCGGCCGCAGGTGCACTTCCGGCTGATCCGGCAGCTGCGCCGTGCGGTACAGCTTGGCTTGCAGCTCGGCGCGCGTCGGCACGATCTCGCCGTTCCAGCCGATGGTGCCGTCGAAGTCCACATCGATGCGGACGATCTC